>JBEKTU010000081.1:0-23887 GCA_049515735.1 Bryobacteraceae bacterium | reverse complement strand
AAAAATAAGCGGGCTTGCCGCAAAAAGTGTGTCACCACAAATTCTCTAAAACGACAACTCGCTCTTGTGTTTTCAGTCACTTGCGGACGCTGAGGCTCGAAAACCCGCAAACATGCGCTAGTTGCCAGCGAAAGTTGCCAGTTGCGCGTCCAACTCCTTCAGGGCCTTGTTCAACTGGGCCTTGTAGCGTGGATTCTGCGCGGACTTCAGATCCCGGACCACTCTGATTCGGGAGAGAAGGATGGTTTCCTTCTTGCGGATCAATTCTAGCGTTTCAGGAGCGGGTATGTTCTCTGGAACGGCGCTTCGATGGGACTCGGCCTCGTCGATCTGCGCCTCGACCGACTTGCTTTCCCAACCTCGGGCCATACTTTCATTGTACGCGCACGCGGCGCCGATGGAAAGAGCGCATCAGCGCATGGACCGGGCCACGCGCTCACGCGAGGGCAGGAACAGCAGGAAGCGGCCAATCTCGATGGGCGGACCAAGCGGCGCGTACAGCGCAATCTTCTTCTGAATCCCGGCGCAATCCAGGCACAGCACCGCGCAGGGCCGCGGCGGGTCCTTGGGGGCGTAGCGCAGGGAGGCGTTCTCCACGCCGGTGTGCATGAAGCGCACTCCGGGGTTGCGCTCGCGCAAGAGCGCCTGGAAGGGATATTCGAGCGGGTTCTGGCTGATATCGATCCCCACGGTCTCGCAGCCGGAGCGCGCCGTCAGTTCGACGGCCGGAAAATACGACGCGCCCTTGTTCCACTGCACCATGTCGGAGAAATAGTTGCTGTCGCGGGAGGTGACCCAAAGGCTGTTCGGACCTTTGAGGGGCCGCGTCCAGTTTTCGAAGAGCGCGGGGCGCGCGTTGTTCACCAGAAAAGCACAGATCAGCACGGCTAGCAGCGCCGGGCGGAGCCGCACCAGAAGATACGCGGCGAGCGGCGACGCCAGAACGAACAGCGGCAGCTCCAGGCGCGCCAGGTATGGCTGCCACTTGAGATAGAAGCAGAAAAGCAGGAAGGCCGCGAGCAACGCGGCGGCGTAAAGCGTCCAGGGGCGGCTGGGCCTGAAAACCACGAAGGCCGCGGCGAGGACCATGAGCAGCAGATGCCAGCGGTTGTTGGCGTTGGCTTCGTGGTTCTTGGCGTTAATCGGCGGCACATACTCCGCCCAGGGCCAGGTGGTTCCGCGATCCTGCGGGTCGATGCCCAGGGCGCGGTGGATGCGCACCACGGCGTCGAACACCGCCTGGTTCCAGCGCGGGCTGCGCGCGCCAAGCTGCTCGGAGGTATTGCGCAGCAGGTTCGACACCGTGGATTTCCATCCGGGATGCTCATTGCGCCAGCGGAAGAAGCCATCGCCGTGCGCCGAGTCATAGCCCAAGGGTGAGCCACTCAGGCGAAAGTTGCGGACATATTGCGGCGCGTTGATGAGGAGCACGCCGCCGGCCAGGAAGGCCGCCATGCGCAGCCATGGAACGCGCCGGTGTTCCATCCAAGTCCATAGCAGGACGCCGGCGACCAGCGGCGGCGCGAACAGATAGGCGGTGGCCTTGGTAGCCACGGCCAACCCCGCTGCCAGGCCGCTAAACGGCAGGTCCCGGCGCGCCAGGAAATAGACCAGGCAGACCAGCCAAAGCGCCAGCAGCCAATCGTTCTTGGCTCCGGATGCCTGGAGGATGCCGTTCGGCAGAGTGGCGCAGACCAGCGCGGCAAACGCCTGCCCCTTGCTGCCAAGGCCGAGCGCGCTCGCGGCGGCCGAAACGCCGACCATGCTGCCGAGGAAAGCGGCGAATGCTACCAGGTTTATAAAATGATCGCCCCCCGAAAGCACGTATGTATGGAGCATCAGATACTCTGCCAGCGGCTGCAGGCTGATCTGGTTGAAGTACGAGGTCGGGAAAAACGCTACACTGCCGGACTGCGCCCAGTAGATCACCCGCGGCATGTGATACGCCATGGCATCGGCGCTGTTGGGCGGGCTTAGAATCGCCGTGAGGCCAACGATTCCGGCGATGACGGCGACGCCGCCGGTAATTGCGGCTTCGAGCGGCCGGATGGAGATGCGCGGAAGCTTCGGCCGCCGGGAATAAAGGAGCACCGCCGCAGCCAGGGCCACCACCAGCCACACGGCGGTTAGCGGAGCCCGCCGCAGAAGCTGGAATGGGCTCAGGGCTTCGGTGAGAAGCGCGGCCACCGCGCCGAACAGGACGACTGCACGTAGGAAATGATCGCGCAATGCTCATTTTACGCCGCGTCCGGCCCCGCTTGGGTTGCATCTGTTAATTAGGGCATGCGCGATTACATCGAACTCACCAAGCCGCGAATCACCTGGCTCATCCTCATGAGCACGGGGATCGGCTATTTCTTCGGACTGCCCGGCGCGGCCAACTGGTGGGCGTTTCTCCAGAGCATCCCTTTGCTCTCGCTGCTCCATACCATCGTGGGGACAGGCTTGATTGCCTCGGGCACGGCGGCGCTCAACCAGTGGTACGAGCGCGCGGCCGACGGCAAAATGCGGCGCACGGCGCACCGGCCGCTGCCCTCCGGAAGGCTTCTGGCGCCGCGCGCGCTGGCCTTCGGAGCGGCGCTCTCGGTGGCCGGGTTCCTGGAACTATGGCTGGGCGTGAACCTGCTGTCGGGCTTGATCGGCGCATTCACCCTTATCAGTTATCTCTTCATCTACACGCCTTTGAAGCAGCGTACGTGGTGGTCCACCACCATTGGCGCCATCCCTGGGGCCATGCCCCCGGTGATCGGCTATGCCGCCGCGGCGGGAACCCTCACACCCCAATCGTGCGTCCTGTTCGCGATCCTGTTCCTGTGGCAGTTCCCGCACTTCTATTCCATCGCCTGGATGTACAAGGAAGATTACGCGCGCGCCGGCATACGCATGTTGCCGGTGGTCGAGCCGGACTGCCGCTCGACGGCCCGGCAAATTCTGCTCTACGGGATGGTTCTCATCCCCGTGAGCCTGGTTCCGGGCATCCTGGGGATGTCGGGGCGCATCTATGTCGTAGGTGCGTTGTTGCTCGGCTTGTGTTACCTGTATTCGGGCGTGCGGGTAACGCTGGAGCGCACTCTGAGCCGCGCGCGCGGCGTTCTGATGACGTCCGTGCTTTACCTTCCGCTCATTTACGGGCTTATGCTCTTAGATAGGCCCGGTCTGTGATCCAAGTTCAGAATCTGACCCATCGCTACGGCGACCGCATGGCGCTGTCGAACGTCAGTTTCGAAGTGCGCAAGGGCGAAATCTTCGGCGTGCTGGGGCCGAACGGCGGCGGCAAATCCACGCTCTTCCGCATCCTTTCCACGATGATGGTCCCCACCGCGGGCCGCGCCCTGATTGCCGGGCACGACGTGGAGCGCGACCCCGCCGCGGTGCGCCGCCAGGTGGGCGTGGTCTTCCAGACGCAGAGCCTCGATAAAGCCTTGACTGTGGAAGAGAACCTGCGCGCCCAGGGCCATCTGCACGGCCTGCGCGGCCCGGTGCTCGCCGAGCGCATGGAGCGCGCCATGCAACGTCTGGGCCTGGCGGACCGCCGCCGCGACCTCGTCGAGACGCTTTCCGGCGGCCTCCGCCGCCGCGTGGAAATTGCCAAGGCGCTGCTGCATGAGCCGCAAGTGCTGTTGATGGACGAGGCCTCCACCGGCCTCGACCCCGCGGCGCGCCGCGACCTTTCCCGGCACATCGAGAGCCTGCGCTCGGGCGAGGGCGTCACCATCTTGCTGACCACCCATATTCTCGAGGAAGCCGGCCGCTGCGACCGGCTGGTGCTGCTGCACCAGGGAAATATGGTTGCCGAGGGCACTCCCGCCGAGCTGCGGGCGCGCATCGGCGGCGATGTTGTGGTGCTCCAGACCGCCGATACCGCGCTGCTGGCCTCGAAGATCGAGCAGCGCTTCGGCCTGCGCCCCGTCGTCAGGGACGGCCAGGTGCGCGTAGAGATCTCGAACGGCCATCGCTTCATCGCCGAGGTGGTGGAGGCTTTTCCGGGCGCTATAGAATCCGTGGGCCTGCACAAGCCCACGCTCGAAGATGTATTCGTGGACCAGACGGGGGCTTCCATTGAGTAATTTCTTCCTGCCCGCCGCCACCCTCTGGCAGCGCGAGTTGGTGCGCTTCTGGCGCCAGAAGAGCCGCGTGCTGGGCGTGGTGGCGTCACCCCTGGTTTTCTGGCTCTTGATCGGCTACGGCTCCAACGACCTGGCGCGCTTCTATTCCGGCGCGCTGGTTCTGACGGTGATGTTTTCCGCGATCTTCTCGACCATCTCGATCATCGAAGATCGCAGGGAAGGTTTTCTGCTTTCCATGCTGGTGTCGCCCGCGCCCCGCTCCAGCATGGTATTGGGCAAGATACTGGGCGCCGCTACACTGGCATGGATTCAAGGATTGATCTTTCTGGTATTCGCGCCGCTGGCCGGGGTGAGCATCCGCCTGCTGGAGCTGGTTCCGGTGGCCGCCGCTATTTTTCTGATTTCGTTCACGCTCACCGGCCTGGGTTTTGTGATCGCCTGGAGAATGGAATCCACCTCCGGCTTCCACGCCATCATGAACCTGCTGCTGGTGCCGATGTGGATGGTCTCGGGATCGCTCTTCCCGATGTCCACCGCGCATGGATGGGTGAAAGCCATCATGTGGGTGAACCCGCTGACCTACTCCATCGCGCTGTTGAATCACACGCTCCGGCTCCCCAACGCTGTTCCCGGCGGCATGGAGAGCCTGGTGGTCACCGCCGTATTTGGCCTGGTGCTTTTTCTGGCCTCCGGCATGATGGCGGCGCAAAAGGCCACCCGCAGCGCGGCATGAGAACCATCGGCTCCGACGACGGCTTTATGCCTCGTCTGCTCCACGATATCCGCCAACTGGAGCGTGAAAAACCGTGACCTCGGTCCTGCCCTCCGTGAATGCCGTGCTGAACGCCACCGCCGCCGTGTTATTGGTGTGGGGATACACGCTGATTCGCCGCAAGCGCATCGCGCAGCACCGCAAAGTTATGCAGACCGCGTTCGTGGTTTCGTGCCTGTTCCTGGTGTGCTACCTGGTCTATCACTATCAGGTGGGCAGCGTGCGGTTTCAGAAGACGGGCGCCATCAAGACGCTCTACCTGGGCATCCTCGGAACCCACACGCTATTGGCGGCCGCCGTTCCGGTGCTGGCGATTATCACGCTCCGCCGCGGCTTATCCGCGCGCTACGACAAGCACCGCCGCATCGCCCGCTGGACGCTCCCCATCTGGCTCTACGTGAGCGTCACCGGGGTGGTGGTGTACCTGATGCTGTACCACCTTTAGGCGGGGGCAGGCTTCCGGCCTGCCGCTTGAGCTCGCTAGCCTTGCGGGTGTACCCTTTTTCTGGGGAGGCGGTACGGTCACCCAGGGCGTTCGATTCTTCGTACTCTGCATGGTTGTGTGGCTGGCGCTGCCCGGCAGGAGCAGTGCGCAGCAGCCCGTCCTGACCATCTCCAAGACACACACGGGCAACTTCGTGGAGGGACAGACTAACGCTGCTTATACGGTCACCGTGTCCGACCAGGGATTTGGAACCAGTGGCACCGTGACGGTGACCGAGAAGTTGCCGGCGGGCCTGACGTTGGTGTCGATGGCCGGAGCGGGCTGGACGTGCGCCAGCGCCACTATTTCCTGCTCGCGCAGCGACGCGCTGGCTGCCGGAGCGAGTTATCCCCCGGTCACGGTAACTGTGAACGTGGCCAGTAACGCGCCGTCGCAGGTCATGAACCAGATAACGGCATCGGGCGGCGGTTCAGTCAGCGCCACCGCCAGCGACACGGCCACCGTCCTGGGCGGCGCTCCCCTCGTTTCGGCTATTCTGAACGGTGCCTCCTACGCGGGCAATCTATCGCCCGGAACGTGGATGGCCATATTCGGGACCAATCTGGCTCCTTCGGTGGCATCGGCACAATCCGTGCCCCTGCCGACGCAACTGAACGGCGTGTCTGTTACTGTCGGCTCCGCGACGCTGGCGTATATCCCGACGGCCTCATACCTGGCTCCTCTCTCTTACGTTTCACCGACTCAAATCAACGCGCTGATTCCTTTTGAGGTGCCGATCACGACCTTTGCGATGCCGGTAGTCGTCACGTCCGGGTCAGGCGCAAGCTCGCCGTTCTACCTGCAATTTGTCTCGGCTGAAGCGCCTAGCCTGTTCACCCAGAATGGAGCCGGAACGGGAAGCGCCCTCGTATTCGATAGCTCGTTCCAGCCGGTCACAACGGTCGGACAGGCCCCCCTGATTCTCTACGCGGCCGGCCTGGGGCAACCGACCCGGCGGCCGACTCCGCCAGCGGAGGGAGTTTAGCCGGGCCATTGAATTGGGTTGTGAACCCAGTTGACGTTTACGTTGGCGACACGCAGGCGACGGTGCTGTTCGCGGGCTTGGCCCCTGGGTTTCCGGGCGTCTATCAGCTTAACGTTCAGCCGAACGGTGCCATGACTGATCGGATCTATCTTCGTTCGGGACTCTGGCAGAGCAACATTGCCCAGGTCGGCGTCGCAGCGGGAAACAACGTCAGCAACGTGACTGGCTCCATCGCGGGACTTTACCCGCCCACCGATAACCTTCCCTCAACGTATACACCCCCTGGCACGATGCGGCCCGTCAGCATCTCGGCGATGCCCTTTGCCGCCGTCTTCAACGTGAGCCTCGACATCGCGCCGAATGCTCAGCCATTTGATCTCGTCGCGACCGCTGAGGCTGCAACGGCGGTAATTCATTTCGACACGCAACAAGGCGTTTACGCGGCAACGCTGACAGTTCCCACATCCGCGGCTCAGAATTGGAACTTCTCGGTGTACGGAGAACCTCCCTACTCACAGGCAATATACAGCTTTGGTACTTGCACGCCTACGACCGGCTGTATCGACACCCCTTTCCCCGGCAATATTGTCCCTTATGCGTCCGTTGATCCCGTCGCAAAGTGGGCACTCAGCTATCTGCCTACTTCAAGCACTCCGGCGAATTGGACTGTAAACACCACGGTCGTGACGACGGGCACATTTACGCCTGGAACCACGTTCAAAATCGACGGCGGCAATCACCCGGAACTGGCAGCCTTCGGGGGATTCCTCCAGATTGCGCAGGCGGGCAGCCGGACCCGCACAACCACATTCGGCCTATACGTCGATGGCAAGCTGATCGCCTCGAAGACCGGTAACTACAATGTCGCGCAGTGAGGAAAACAGGAAGAGGAAGGGAGGAAAGGAGGGGAAGGGGGCACACGCGTTTTGCGGGTCTGGCAAGAAATACGCCTGTCCCCTTCCCGCCCCTTCCCCCATCACGCTCCGCGGCGGCCTATCCGCGCGCTACGACAGGCACCGCCGCATCGCCCGCTGGGCGCTCTGCGGTGCCATGTGACCCTTTGGAGGAACTGCGCGCAAGGCCTGTCGGAGCATTGGTGGGCTGGCTAAGGGACAGGACACGTCTCGTGGCCCGCGCCAAGCGCTATGCTCTTTGCAGGAGGACTGTGGGAGTGCGGACAGCCTGGATTTTTGGAGCCGGTGCGTCAAAGGCGGCCTACTGCGGCATGCCACTCGTGAAGGACTTCATGGAGGAAGCGCTCCACCGCTTGCGTCTCTCGGGAAACCAAGGGAGCAGGCTTGTGAATTTCATTCGCGACGCTTACGGATATGAGGACCCGAAGGACGTTGACGTTGAGGAGCTCCTGACATTCGCTTGGTGCGACGTGTCCAATCTGGGTGGCCAGGGCGACTCCCCCCTCCCAGATGCAGAACAGTTGCGCCTGTACCGCGCTAAGGATACGCTCCGGAAAGTCGAGGACTTAATTGTCGCAGTGCTGTTCCAAGCGCAGCGGGAGTGTATACAGATAGGCGATCGGGTCCACGACTCCCTCGCCGAAAAGGTCGATAAGGCCCAAGACACAGTAATCAGCTACAACTACTACCTCCTGGTTGACCACGCGCTCTGGAAGGCCGAGAAGGCGTCATCGGATGACTATGGTGTTGCGTTCGACGGTGCTTACGATGGAGGCCCAGGCCCTACGGTTCGCGAATACATACGCGAACCGAAGATCAAGCCGGGCTGTCAGGAGGTCAGGGAAGGCGTGCCCCTCCTGAAGCTGCACGGCTCACTGAACTGGCTCGGCCTCGAACACGCCGATCTCTTCAAGCGAGAGCCTGAAGTTTTCTATCTGCCCGCGGCCATACACTATTCTGTCTCGGGAGAGTTTTGGTGGACTGGGTTCGGCAGCCTGCGGCCCGCTGACGGCAGCGATGACATTTCACGCTCCGGAACCCTTCGACCCATCATTGTTCCTCCGGCGTTCGCCAAGGATGTCTGGAGGAGAAGCCCAATGGCGAAACTGTGGCCCAAGGCAAGGGTGGCTATTCAGCGGTGCGACCGCGTAGTAATCATCGGGCTGTCACTGCGAGAAGCTGACTATCAGACGCGTTGGTTGCTCCGCACTGCGCTCACGGCCGGGCGCCCGCGCGACGTTGAGATCGATATCGTGAACCCGAGCCCTGAAGATCGGGATCGCCTTCACAGGTTTTTCCTGGGTTTGGGCAGGGCTGTTCCATACGAGTCCGTAGACGAGTTCCTCGCCGGACGAACGGCGGCGTAGGCGCGCGTTGCGGCTACCGGCGCAACTCTTGTGCGCGTGATGCTTGCCTGAGACGCGTGCGAGTAGGTCTTTGCTTGTCGCCAAGGATTCATCGATTCCCGG
Source organism: Bryobacteraceae bacterium (assembly GCA_049515735.1). Lineage (GTDB taxonomy): Bacteria > Acidobacteriota > Terriglobia > Bryobacterales > Bryobacteraceae > Fen-178. The sequence continues at coordinate 15,196 of JBEKTU010000081.1, read as the reverse complement.
CAATTCAGCAACGAACTCCAGCCGGGCGCTGGATTCTAACCCCTATGCCTGATCTGCGCCGGTCCCCCTGGGCCCGATCTTCGCTCGAACACCCAGGCCCTTTGACGGTCGCGACAGCCACCCGCCTGCAAACTCCTCGGCTCCGACGACGGCTTAATGCCCAGTCTGCTCCACGATATCCGCCAACTGGAGCGCGAAAAATCATGACTGCGATCCTGCCCTCCGTGAATGCCGTGTTGAACGCCACCGCCGCCGTGTTATTGGTGTGGGGATACACGCTGATTCGCCGCAAGCGCATCGCGCAGCACCGCCAAGTCATGCAGACCGCGTTCGTGGTGTCGTGCCTGTTCCTGGTGTGCTACCTGGTCTATCACTATCAAGTGGGCTCGGTGCGGTTTCAGAAGACCGGCGCCATGAAGACGCTATACCTGGGCATCCTCGGAACCCACACGCTGTTGGCGGCTGCCGTTCCGGTGCTGGCGATTATCACGCTCCGCCGCGGCTTATCCGCGCGCTACGATAAGCACCGCCGCATCGCCCGCTGGACGCTCCCCATCTGGCTCTACGTGAGCGTCACCGGGGTGGTGGTCTACCTGATGCTGTACCACCTTTAGGCGCCGGACCAGCGGCTCTGGAATGGCCTGCCGGCGGCGGCTACTTACCAGGGATATCACATTATGATTAACCGATTGGGATTGGTCTGACGCTTGGAAACCTCTTATCATTGATTTGCTGAGCCCCGCAGGTTATCTCCTCATGGAGAGACGGGCGCACCGGAACCGGTGGTAAGGGAGGGACCCTTGGAGTTGATTATCACGATCCTTTGCACGATGAGTGGAGCCCTGATCGGCACCTCCGTCGGCATTCTGTTGATGTTCCGCAGGATCCGGCTGCCCTCACAAGCGGAGATGGATAAGTTGCGAGGCAACCTGCGAACCGCTGAGTCTTCACTGGCCGCAGCGACCACGGATTTAGAGAATCTGCGAGAGCAAGTCGCGGAACGGGACCGGAGTATTCAACAGAGTAGCCAGGAACTGAACGAGAAACAGCGGCAACTGGGCTTCGCCATAGCGGAAGCGGAGAAGGCGGCAGCCCAGCTTTCGGCGGCCGAGCAGAAAGCCCGCGAACTGAGTGCCGAGGCCGCCGCCATGACGGAGCGGCGCGCGGATTTGGAGGCCAGGTTAGAGGAAGAGAAAAACCGTTTTGTTGAGCAGGCGGGTCAGCAGGTTGCTTCATACGAGGCGCGACTCGATGCTGACAGGTTACAGATTCAGGAGCTTAGCGGAGAAGTTGCCCGCCTCACCATGGAGTGCGCCGAACTAAAGGCGCAACTCGGCACGGAACTGGAACGGAGCGCGCAACTGACCGGCAAGATCGCGGAACTGCAAAGCGACCGGCAGTCCGCAGCCAAGGGGATCGAACTGCTGTTAATGGCTCAGCAGAACCTGTCCCGCTTGCTTAAGCCCGTTTGCGAGGATCTTCCGCACGGCACCGACGGCCCGGTGCCCGTCGAGGCTGCCACGGCCGATAGCCTGGCCTGAGGACGTGGTCTGGTAGCAGCGGTCCGTCCGCGATCAGGCAACCCGCTTGTTCTTCGCTCTCCGCCTGCCAGCCGTGATGCCCCCTGTCGCTCGCATCACTTCCGCCCTTCCAACAATTCAGGGTAGCGTCACCTCATTCCAAAGGCGTGCCTCCACAAACTGGCGGAGATGACGGGGGTTCGTGGTGACGACAATGACCTCCGTTCCGACGCCGAGAGCGAGCGCTTGGGCGGCAAGGATGACATCGATGTCGAGGTCGAGCCCTGACGAAGTCGGGCGCCCTTGCTGGCGGGCTTGTGCCCAAAGCTCCGCGGCTAGCCGCAATGCCTCATCGCTCAGGGCTAGATACCGGTTTGGGTCAATCTGTACGAAGGCATCCAGACGGGCGAGCCCCGAGGCCTTCCGTGCGCGGAGCAACTCGCGTCGTATTTCGTAGTAGACGATGGCCGGCACCAGCACGGTATCGCCGTTCGAAAGGCAGTCGATGAGCCAATGGTTCATCGTCACGACCTCGGCGGAGATCCTGGGCTGAGTTACGATTCCGAGCGGGCCTGAATCCAGCAGAAGATAACGGCTCACGGAAAGACAGGCTTGTCGGGCGGACGACTTGCGTTGAGAGCAGCCTTGAACTCGGCCAGTTCATCTTCCGCCTGGGCGATGGCGGCCGGATCGTCCGTGGCATCTTCGCGCGCCCACCGTTGGAGCATAGCGATGGTCTCTGAGTTGTCGAGGACCGGGGGCGCAGTAGCGCTCTTCGGCGGAAGCACGGAACCAGGTTGATTCGCGTAATATTGCGGCATTGGTTACGCCCCTTGCTGAACGAGCGTTTCTCTACCACCATCCTACTGCATCGACTGCCATTCTGGCGACAAACGCGAGGACACGGTTCCGGCGGGTCGGCTCATAGGGCGGCCATGACATCTTCGATGCTCTCCTCAATTTGGGCGGAGGTGAGATCCGGGAAAATGGTCCGCCGCTTTATGGCTTCCCGCATTACTGCTTCAGTGGCGCTTCTGTCGAAACGGCGTTGAATGGCCTTAAGGCTCTTAGCTATGCGGCTTAGGGCCTTCCGAAATTTCTGTTCCTCCGGGGTGAGCTTGTGCGGACGCACCTCCTCGCAAGCATCGAGCCAGCGGTCAATGAAGTCCCGGTACTCGGCCAATTCCAACTCGACTGCGCCGCGCTCTCTCCCGCGCCCATCAAACAGCGCTGTTCCAGCGTCATCGAAGTAGATTTGCATTCCAGCGATGGTGAGTCTTTTGTTTTTCATTGGCCGCGTGGGCCTCTCACTGCTTCCCGGGCTTAATGCTAGTCGGTGGTCCGCTCTGGTCTTGGGGTACCGCGTGCAACATTGCAGAAATGACGGCGGCCGAGACGCCTGCGTTGTGAAGATCGGTAATATCGTCGGTATCCGTCCGAAACTCGCACGATGAGGTTTGAATCTTGTCGATAATGAGATTCTCTTCAAGGCCGCTCTTCACCAACTGAATCACATCTGCGTTCGTTAAGGCACGGGAAGCCGGGCGAAGCCGCACGTTATACGTGGGTGAGCTGATGACCCAGTAGTCATAGCTGTTCTGGCGGTTCAAACTGTGCCAAGTGAACGGCCCTCTGGTTATCTCGAGGGTTTCCGTACGATAACCGTCCTTGGTGACTTGGAGAGTTAGGGGCTCGGACAGATGCTTTGAAAACACGGAGCTCTTTCTTGTATCGAATGCCCATTGCCCCAGTTTCCACTCGAACGGGGTTGTCCCACGATCCCGCCCGTTAATGATGACGTGCGCACCGGGAGGGTCCGATTCGACCCGAAGCGCCTTCTCTTGGTCGTCCGATGCGGAAAGCGGACCGGCACCGCCGGCGAGCGCCAGGGTCAACAGGACCTCAACCACTTTCAATCCGCAACCTCCCCTGGTGGGCATGGAGTTCCCCCTTTTGGCGGCGCGGCACCCTACGTGAACCGTCGGGCTTACACTTGGGTCTAGCTGCTATCAACTGAGCAAGCCGACCGAGGCGCCCAGCCAGCCTCCGTACAGTTTAGCGCTTTTGGCCCGGAGGGAGCGGTTCCTGCGTTGCAGGAAACTGTCACTGAATTAGGGAGCTGCCCGCAACCCACCCCCCTACAGGCTCCTTAAGCTGAACCCGCCGTCCACGTTCAGGATCTGCCCCGTCGAGTAATCCAGCAGCCCGTCGGCGATGGCCCTCACCGCCTTGGCCACGTCGCTTCCTTCCCCCATGCGGCCTTGCGGCAACAGTCCTCCGGCGATTTTCTCCTCGTAGGCCTTTTCCACTTTGGCGATCATGTCCGTGCGGATAATCCCCGGCCGGATCTCGAAAACCCTCACCCCGATTTCCGCCAGCCGCTGCGCGTATAGCGCCGCCGACATGCTCAAGCCCGCTTTCGAAATGCAGTATTCACCGCGATTCACCGATACCGCGTACGCGGAGATCGACGTCACGAACACGATGCGTCCATCGCCGCGCTCCGCCATCCAGCGCGCCGCCTGCTGGGTTAGAAAATGCGGGCCTTTCAGATTGACGGCCATCAGCTCGTCGAAGCTCTCCTCGGTGGCTTCCAGGATGTCGCGGCGCTCGCGCGGTCCCATCCCCGCATTGTTCACCAGCAGGTCGAGGCTCGCAAAGCGCTCGCGCGCGAAGCCGATCAGCGCCTCGCGGTCCTGGCGGGATGCCAGGTCGCACTGGAAGATCTCGCACCCGGTCTCATCGCGCAACCGCTCGGCGGCGTCGCGGCGGCCCCGGTACGTCCCAATCACGTCGTGGGTCCTGGCCAGCTCCATCGCGATGGCGCGGCCGATGCCGCGGCTGGCGCCGGTCACGATGCTACTTGGCTTGGGCAAGAGCGTCGTCGATTCCCTTCGAGATTTCCTCGAACGTAAAGACTTCGATGAACGGCGCGCCGTTCACCAGCGCGGTGGGAGTGTGGACTATCCCGCGGCCCACGCCTTCCTGGTAGTCCTTCTCCACCAGCTCGGCGTAGTGCGGATTGTCCAGCGCCGCCAGCGCCTCTTCGGGCTGGATGCCGTGCTGGCGTGCGAATTCCGCTACCCGGTCCTTGAAGTTGTCCGGGGTGGTCTCGCCGCGGGTCGCCATGGTATGGCGCCGGTATTCGAGGCCGAGCTGGGGGTCCTTCTCGGTGAAGAAGCGCGCCGCAATGGCCGCGCGCCGCGCCCAGGCGTGCTTGGCCAGCGGAAAATCGCGGTGGACGAATTCCACCCGGTCGCCGTATTTGGGAAGGATCTGCTGGTCCATCATGACCCGGAAGTTGGCGCAATCCGGGCATTGCAGGTCCTCGTAGATGATGACACGCACCGGGCTGCCGGCGCGGCCTTCGACGAGGCCCTGCGCCGCGAGTCCGATGCTGGAAAGCAGCAAAGCAGCCCCCAGACGATTGGTCATATGTTAATAGCAGTATTCAAAACGAAGGTCAAACGGGTCTCCGACGGAACCTTCACGCGCTGGCCATGGGTGACCGCCTCGGCTCCAGCCCCGGCCGCGCCCCCAGCGCCCGCGCCGATCACCGCGCCCTTGCCACCGCCCGCGATGGCGCCGATGATCGCGCCCACCGCCGCCGTCCCGCCCGCTACTTTGGCGGTTTGCTGGCCGCGCGAATCGCTCTGTCGCGAAATGCTCTGCGTGTGGATATCCACTACCTGGCCGTTCACCTTCACGGACATCAAATCGAGGGTCAGCTCCGCGCGGCCGGTCAGCTTGCCAGATTGCTGGGCATCCACCAGCTTGACCACCACGTCCGCTCCGCGCGGGATGATCGTCTCGCCACCCACCGTCACCGGCTGGTCCATGCTGGCGGCGAAGGTCTGCCCTACGGTGGCGGCATCGGAATCCACGCCGTCGATCATCCGCACCACCAGGTTCGTGCCCGCCGGAAGCTCAACCGGGGCGCGTGGAGCGGGTGTGGGCGCTGCCGTCGCCGGCGCCGCCGCAGCGTCGTCATCCGGCCGCAAGATGGTGGGCTGCGAGCTGGGTTGCGCGCGCCGCAGTCGCGGCCGCCCGTCGTCGGACGATGCGGCGGGCGCGGAATCGCCGAACTCGATGCGGACGATATCCGTCACGTCCAGGGTCTCGATCCGGTCTCCCGTATCCACCCTCAACTGGCGGGCCGTACCGCCCAGGTACGTGCCATGAATCACCCGGCCGCTCCTGAGCGTCACGGTATCCGCAAAACCGGCCGCTGCGAGGAACAGCGCGACGGCAAGATGTATCAGGCGCATAACTTTCCCCTTCACTGCATTTTTCTACCTTATTGTACGACGCGCGACAGCGGGCGGACGTTTACAGCCTGGCGCGCAACCCTTCCACGATCGCCTTCCCGCGCTCCAAGGCCGCCTGGTACACTTCCTCGCGCTGCGCGCGCGTGTGGGGCGCGCCGGCGTGGTGGTAATGCTCGAGGCCCTTGCCGATCACGAAGGTTCCGGCGTAGGCGATGGCGCCCTTGGGAATAATGCCGCCGCCAAACGGAATCTTGCCCGCCAGTTCGCGCGCCAAAGCGCGCCATCCGAACGCGCCGGCCGCAATGGAGAGGATCTCGGCGGCCCGCTGCGAATACCCGACTTCCTTGCCGCACGCCGCGGCAATCAGAAATGCCATGCGCACCTGGTTGGCCGTCAGGAATGCCGTGTCGGAGGCGAATTCGCCGAACGCCCAGGGGATCTCGCCCAGGCTCGGAACCAGGTTGGGCAGCGCCGTGGCCACCGCGAACACGGCGTTCTCCCGCGACACCGCGTGGATGATGCGCTCCACCACCGGCTTTCGAAATGGCACAAACCAGCGCGCCAGCGCCAGCTCCAGATCGTCGTGGTCGCGCAGGATTTCCGCGACGGTGGCCGCGGGGTCGTCGAATCTGAGGAGGTAAGCGTCTTGCGGGCAGGGGATTCCCTGCTGGTACAAAACCAGGTCCACCTTGTCAGGTGCCCCCGGATCGCCGGCGCGATAAACCTGATCGAGGAGCTTCAGCCGCGATTCGCGCGGCGTGGCGGCCGGCGCCAGGAAATCTTCCATGGCGGCGTAGCCGGCGCTATCGAAGGCCACGAGGCCAATACGGACAGGCTGGCGCGCGCGGCGGCGGACTTCATCGGGATTCAACAGTCCGACCGCCGCCCGCGCCTGCTTGACGGCTTTCAACATAAAGGATCGCCCGGACCGCGTCTCAGGCCAACAATTCCTGAGCGCGGAGCACCCGGTCGCGCACCTGCACGCCGTGGGGACATTGGACCGAGCAGGAGCCGCAATCGCTGCACCGGATGCCGCGGACGTGCTCCGGCAACTCCAGGAACTTCTCCCGAGCCAGGGCGAACTGCCCGTAGCCCTCCACGTAGGTCAGGTAGCGCAGCACGTCGGGCACCGGAACGCCCTTCTCGCAGACGCCGCTGCAGGCCCCGCACATGCGGCAGTACATCGGGCTGATGTAGGCCAGCAACTGGTTGAGGAGCCTGTCGTCCTTGTCCGAGTACGGCTCGGCCATGGCACGGAGGTTCTCGTCGAGTTGCTCGTGATCGGTCATACACACGATGGCCGTGTCCAGGCCCGGGTTCTTGAGGGCCCACTTGATGGCCGCCAGTGGCGCACCCTCCGTGCTGAAGGTCTTTTTCACCGCGTTCTGCGCCGCCCCATAAAGCCTGTCACCCCGCGAGACCCGGCTCAGCCCCCCGGCCAAAGTCTTCATGGCCACGATTCCCATGCCGGCCTTTCGAGCCGTCTGAATAGCCGCGGTCATGTCCGCGGCGCGCACTGGTTCATTGTCCTGGTTCACGTTCCGCATGGCGAAGTTGTAGGTGGTGAGGACCACGTCGGTCTGCCCCTTCTTGACCAGGAACGCCAGCATTTTGTCCATGTTGTAGTGCGTGCTGACGCCGGCGAACCGGATCTTCCCGGCCTTCTTGGCGCTTTGCTGGGCTTCGAACAGTTCGTCCGGCACCTCTTCGGGCGTGCTCCGGTTGTGCATATACCAGATGTCGAGGTAGTCGGTGCCCAGTTCCTTCAGGCTGGTGTCCAGGTCGGCCAGAACTTCCTTCGAGGTCTTGCCAATCGACTTGCTGGAGATGACCAACTGCTGTCGCTTGCCCTTTATGGCCCCGCCCAACATCCGCTCGTTGTTTCCCGACTGGTAGCCGCGGGCCGAGTCGAAGTGGATGACGCCCAGGTCGGCCGCCCTCGTGATCACGGTCGGGTCCGACGCGGTCATGCACCCGAAAGACAACGACGTTACTTTCAGACCGGTCTTCCCCAATGTCCGGTAGGTGAGTTTCACCTTCTCGGGGGCTTTCTGCGCAGAGGCTTGCGCAGGCAGCGGAGTGGCAGCGGGCTTCGCCAGCCCGGCAGCGGGCAGAGCCAGCCCGGCAGCCAGGAAATTGCGACGCGATGACTCAGAATTCATACAGACTCCTTCCTTCCACTAGCGATTATAGCGTTTAACCACCCCCTTTTGGAGCCGTTTATCTCATTTTCCATCCCGCGCGGGGTGCTAAAATCCTAAGCAAATGAAAGCAATCGTACTGTTGGAAGTCGTTTTCGCCGTGGCCGCAGGCGCCGCGGACTACTCCGCCCGGCAAACCACGCGGGATGGAGTGGATGTGGTGGTGCTCGCCGATTCAGCCCGGCACACCGAAGTCGGAATCGTGCCGTCCATCGGCAACATGGCCTACGAGATGAAGGTGAACGGCAAGGATGTATTAAATAAGCCTCCTGCAAACCTGGCCGAGTTCAAGGCCAAACCGGGCATAACGGGAATCCCGCTGCTTTGGCCCTGGGCCAACCGCATCGACCAGAATTCGTATTACGTAAACGGCAAGCTATATGCGTTCAACCTGGAACTGGGCAATGTCCGCCTGGATGCCAACAAGAAGCCGATCCACGGCCTTTTGACCACATCCTCCTTGTGGAAAGTGGTGTCATGCAAGGCGGACGGCCAGGCGGCCGAAGTGACCAGCCGTCTGGAATACTGGAAGTATCCCGACCTGATGGAGCAGTTCCCCTTCGCTCATACCATCGAGATCACCTACCGGCTCAAGGAGGGCGTGCTTCAGGTGGAGACGGTGCTGCACAATCTTGCGGCCGAGCCGATGCCCGTGGCCATCGGTTTCCACTCGATTTACAGGGTGAACGATGCGCCGCCCGACCAATGGAAGATCCACCTGGGGGCGCGCGACCAACTGGTCCTATCCAAGGAACTGATTCCCACCGGCGAGCGAATCTCCGTGCAATCCAAATATCCCGACCCGCTTCCGCTCAAGGGCGTCCGGTTCGACGACGTATTCACCAATATGATCCGGGATTCGAACGGCCTGGGCGAGTTCTGGATTCAGGGGAAGACGGAGAAGGTCTCCGTGATCTACGGGCCGAAATTCGATGTGGCCGTGGTGGTGGCCGCGGATCGGGACAGTGTCGTGATGGAGGCGATGTCCGCCATCACCAATGCATTCAACCTGGCGCAACGGGGCATCTACAAGGACCTGCAGATGGTTGCCCCGGATGGCGAATGGCGAGAGAGTTTCTGGGTCAAGCCGAGCGGTTTTTGACCAAGGAGTCAACCATGAACGAATTTTCACGCAGAAAGTTTTTCCAACTGGCGGGAACCGTTGGAGCTGTCGCGTCGGAGGGCTTCCGTTTGAGCGCTCAGCAGCAGTATCCCGCTCCAGTTCCTTTAGCCCCGATCTATCCGTACGCCAGCCGGTCGCCTGTCAGCCTGGTTAAGGGCGATGTGCGCCGCAAAAACGTCCTCGATGCGCTGGTGGCAGTGGACCGGGAGATCCGGCCTGCCATGGCCCGGAAGAAGTACGTCCTCATCAAGATTAATAATGTCTCCACTACCAACCAGCTCGCGGCGACTCACGTGGATGCCATCCGCGGCATCCTGGACTACGTGGCGCCGCGGTTCAAAGGTCCCGTGGTGATCGCCGAAGCCAGCAGCCGGGACACATTGGAGGGCTTCGCCAACTATAAGTACGCTCAGGTCATCCCCGAATACAAGAAGGTCAGCCTGGTGGACCTCAACCGGGAAAAGAAGTACGAACTGTTTGCCATCGTGGACCGCAACATCCGCCCGACTCCTGTCAGACTGGCTGCCCGGCTGATGGACCCGGATGCATTCGTCATCTCCGCGGCGATGTTGAAAACTCATAACGCGGTGGTGGCCACGGGGTCGGTGAAAAACATGGTCATGGGCGCCCCGCTGCACAGCCTGGCCGGCGAAACCCCGGTTTGGAGCGACAAGCACGCATACCATGCCATGCCGCCTGACCACGAGCAGATCGGAGTCACCGAGAACCACCACGCCATGAACTACAGCCTTGCCATCACGGCCCTTCATATGCGGCCCAATTGGGGTGTCGCGGTCATCGACGGCTTCGAGGGCATGGAAGGCAATGGCCCGACCAGCGGCGACCCCGTGCCCATGCACGTTGCGCTGGCGTCGCCGGACTACCTGGCCGTCGACCGGGTGAGCCTTGAAACCATGGGCATCCCCGCTCATGCCGTCGGCTACATGCAGTACGCGGCCCAGATGGGGCTGGGGCAATTCGATCTGTCCAAGATCGACATCCGCGGCGAAAAACCCGAGTCGGTGAGGAAGACCTTCAAGCTGCACCAGAATGCGAACTTCCAGTTGGACTGGCTTTCCGACCTGAACAAGCCGGCTTGAACCGCGCACGCCGAATCAGGAGATAATCATGAAACTCCGGCTTTGGTTTTGCTGTACTCTCACGTGCGCTCTCGCCCTCGTTGCGAGTCGGTGCGGAAGCAGATCGGCCGCAACCGCCTCTGCTTCGGAAATCCCTCACCTGCGGAAGCACGGTACGGCCACCCAATTGATCGTCGACGGCAAACCGTTCCTGGCTTTGGCGGGAGAATTGAACAACAACGGCGCCACCAGCGTCGAGTACATGAAGCCCAGATGGTCCAGGCTCGTCGAGTCCAAACTCAACACCGTCCTGGCAGGCGTTTCCTGGGCCCAGATCGAACCCCAGGAAGGGAAGTTCGACTTCAGTGTGCCGGACGGCATCATCCGGGATGCACGCAGCCACAAGCTGCGTCTCGTGCTATTGTGGTTCGCAACCTGGAAAAACGGTTCATCCAGCTACCCGCCCGATTGGGTGAAGAAGGATTTCGAGCGGTTTCCGCGCGCCCAGATCGCAGGGGGTGCGGACTGCCCATCAAGTCAATCAGCCTGCCGACAACCCGGCGCACAGACCGCAGGGGGCAGGGGCATCGAACTGCTCAGCCCCTTTAGCGATGCCAGCCGGGACGCCGATGCTCGCGCCTTCGCGGCCCTGATGCGCCACGTCCGCGAAATTGACGGCCGCGACCACACCGTCATCATGATCCAGGTGGAGAACGAAGTGGGAATGGCGATGGACTCCCGCGACCGCTCGCCCGCGGCCAATCAGGCTTACGCGGCGCCGGTGCCGAAGGAGCTGATGGACTATCTTCAGGCGCACAAGGATACCCTCATTCCGGACCTTCACCAAGTGTGGGAGACAGCCGGGTTCAAAACATCCGGGACCTGGCAGGAGGTGTTCGGCAAGGGTGCCGCGACGGATGACATCTTCATGGCCTGGAACTACGCGCGCTACGTCGGCCGGGTGGTCGAGGCGGGCAAAGCCGAATACCCGATACCGATGTACATGAACACGTGGCTGGTAGGATTTACGGATCCCGTACGCGCGAGCGGTAGCCCTAAGCCCGCCCTGATGGACGTCTGGAGAGCCGGGGCGCCGCGCATCGATATTTATGGGGTGGACTGTAGCGGCAACTTCGCGATGTTTTGCGCCAAGTACACCCAATCCGGGAACCCGCTGTTTATACCTGAAACGGCCGGTGGGGTGGAAGGCGCAGCCAGAGCGTTCTACGCCTTCGGACACCATGATGCGGTCGGTTTCTCGCGCATGAGTGGGGGGATCGAAAGGCCAACCACTCTCGACAACGATCTGATCGGCAGCTACGACCTGATCGCGCAATTGACACCCTTGATTGTGGAGCACCAAGGGGACGGCACGATGTCCGGCGTCCTGCTGGGCCCGGACGACCCGCCGCAGAAGGTCCAGGTGGGAAATTACACGCTGGAGGCCTCGTATTTCAATCCCATGAGGCCTAGGCCTGGGCAACCAAGACCTCACCCGCCGGAAATCCCGTCCCTCGCGGGGGCAATTTTCATTGCGACGGGGCCTGACGAGTTCTTCGCGGCTGGCAACGGCGTACTCGTCAAGTTCTCTCCCAACACACCGGGGCCCCCGTTCGCCGCGCCCGCCACCGTGGAGGAAGGCGCTTTTGTCGACGACCGCTGGGTTCCGCAGCGTCGCCTCGCCGGCGACGACGCCCTTTGCAGCATGGACTCTACTGCGCCTGGTTTGGAAGGGGAGTGTGTAACGCTGCGTTGGCCACCGGGGGGTGTGGTGGGCGCACACGATGCGCGCGGTACGGGTGAGGGCATCCAACGCTTCACGCTGTACCGCTACCGGTGAGCGCGTCGAAGGTCTTCCTCCGCGGCGGCGATCAGATCCACGCCGGCTGAATTGAACCGCTCCAGCCTGAAGGTGTCCCCAAAGTTCATCAAATATTCGTCCTTCGGATTGTAAGCGGGCCAGGAGGGGAGTTCCGGACCATTGGGATTGGAGCTTTTGGCGAAGTTCGTCCAGTAGGACGACAACATGTCCGCGATCTTCCGGTCAATGTCGCTCCACGGGTAATCCTTCATGCGCAGGTTGTTGAAGACATAAAGGACGTCTGAGGAGTGCAGCGCCCCCACCGGGGCCGGTGGATTGTTGCCGTTCCCCTCGGGGTGCGGAGGGATGTGACTGAACCTGTAAAGGTAGGCCGGCGACTTTCCCGTCGTTGCCTGGGCCCAGGCGCGATGGGCGGCGAAAACGATGTCACGGCGGACGTCGTGACAGGCTCGCGCTGCCTCGGCGTCGGTTTTCGCCGGATAGAGTCTGAGGAGAGCGTCCGCCCTGGCGCCGAAAACCTGCTTGACCCACGCCGTGTAGGCGGCCAGAGTTTTCGGAGGGGTTGCGCCGCCGCTACCCAAGGCCTCCCCCTGAGGACCCTCATCGTTGGTCCCCCCAGTGATCAACGAAATGTCGTTCTGCTTTCCCTGCGAATAGATCGTGTAAATGTCCTGTGGCAGAAACCAGCCATCCACGATTGCGCCTCTCGCCGCCGCCGGAGTCTTGATGCTGGGCACGGTGAGCGTCAGCGGCGCCTGTGAAGCGTTGAGATCGCTGCTGCTGGCCGACGTCCCGATGGAAGCCTCCAGCAGATCCTGGGCGGGCATGGCTCGCAACGCCGCCAGCGTTGGCTTTCCGATTGCCTTGGCGAATTGCGCGCCTATGTTTTCGGCCTCTGCGAGCGTCGTCATCCGGCCTAAAAAGGAGCCACAAGACTGACCGATCCCTCCCCTGACCAAGCCTTTGGCAAGTGGGGAAGCGGCCAACGAGTTGACGGCGCCGCATCCCGCCGACTGCCCGAACATCGTGACCTTGCTCGGGTCGCCACCGAACTGTGCGATATTCCGCTGCACCCACTGGAGCGCCGCAAGCTGGTCCAGCGCCCCATAGTTGCCGGAGGAGCGATGTTCGGATTCCTTGGTCAACTCCGGATGCGCAAACCAGCCAAAGACGCCCAGCCGGTAGTTGGCGCTCACTACCACCACGCCCTTCTTCGCCAGGGCATTGCCGTCGTACAAGGGCCGCGCCGTCGATCCCATAATCCCGGCGCCGGCATAAATCCACACCAGCACGGGCAGCCGCTCGCTGGCCGAGGCTGCCGGCGTCCACACGTTCAGATAGAGGCAGTCTTCGCTCCTGTGCCTGAGGCCGGGGTCGAAGATCTGTTCGGCCGTCCAACCGGGCCCCCCTTGCATGCAGGCTGGGGAGAACTGGTCGGCCGCGCGCACGCCCTGCCAGGGGATCACCGGCTGTGGCGGACGCCAACGCCGATTCCCCACCGGAGGCGCGGCAAACGGGATTCCACGGTACTGCCGGACTCCCCAAGCCCACCCCGGCGTGCCGCTCACCAAACCGCCCTCGACTTTGATTGGTTCCTGAATGGCAGCCAACAACGGTGAAGCCAAAAGGGCCGCGAAGGACAGTGCGACAGATCGTTTCTTCATCTCTTTCATCGCACCCCGCCTATTTCAAACCATCTGCCGCGCCAACCAATGCGAGCGGCTTCAAATCGGCGGACGGAAATGGGAAACCTAGATACGCCGCCATGGTCGGAGCAATGCTGCGCATGTCCAGCTCGCCGAGGGTGAGACCTTTGCCCACTTCGGGCCCCGCCATGAAAAACGAAGCGAGCATTTCCGGATGCGACGGCGAATAACCGTGGGTGCCTCCTTTGGTCGCGATCACCAGCGCTCCCGCCGCGTTCACGACGGAGAAGTTAGCTTGCATGTCCACCCAGAATGCGGCCTCCGGATTCCCGCCCATTGCCGCAATGGCCGTCCGGTCCAGAATGCCGGCAATGCCATTCGCCGGATCAGCGGCAAGCCGCCGCAGCAGTTGCTCCACTTTGGCGCGCGTCGCCTGGTCCTTTGGATCTTTCAACAGAATGGCTGCCGAGCCGCCATCTACGTTCGCAGACGCCTTCCAATCCAACACCAGCGGCGCTCCCCGGAAACCGCTGCCCGGTCCGAGCGTGATCAACCCTTCGTCGGCGAAGGCTCTCGCCAGGTTGAGGCTATGGTCGATGCGGGAAAAGCCGTGATCGGAAACAATGCAAACCGCGTAGTCCGGAAAAGCGCTGCGCGCCGCTTCCTCCAATTGCCCGAGCATTTCGTCGATCTGTTCCAGCGTGTTATTGGATTCGGGGCTGAACGGGCCAGTGGCGTGCTCCAGGTGATCCAGTGCCGCCAGATGGACGGTCATCAATTGCGGTTTCCCGTGCCGCAGGATCCAGGCCGCATACCGCGTGCGCGCCCAGTCGCCTGGAATGGCGTCATCCTGATCCACGATGTATGGCCCCGCCTCTCGGGCGATCTCCGCTACGAGTCCCGGTGTGCTCACCGCGCGCAGCAGTTTGAGATCATCGGCCGATTTCGGCGCCCGCCAGTACTCCGGAACGTTATAACGGATTCCCTTGGCGTCGACACTTACCGGCCAGGAAACGCTCCCCACGGTTAGCCCGGCCTTCGCCGCGGCCTCCCACAAGGTGGGCGCGGCGATGTCTTCGCTGTACCAGTACCAGCCCTCGAAGTTTATCCCCAGAGGGTCGAACGTGTGGTTGGAATAGATTCCATGCTTCGCCGGCCAAACACCGGTCACGATAGTGGTATGGCTCGGATAAGTAACGGTGGGCAACACACCGCGCACGCCGGACGCGTGGGCGCCCTCCCGAAGGATGGCGCGCAAATGAGGAATCTTCAGGCCATGCGCATCGGCCTGGAGAACGTAGTCGGGCCGGAGGCCGTCGATAGAAATGAGCAGCAGCGCGCGCCCGCAAGCCCACGACGGCGCCAGAATCAACCAAAGAATGAGAAGAAGGCAGCGACTCATTGGTAGATTATGTCGCGGTTCCAGCGTTACCGCTGGCCCGTTTCCATGTAACCCCCTTTCAAACTGTGCGTGCGGTTTTCCCGCACACAGCTTACCGATGATCTTGGTGATGTGGCTTGCGACGGATAGCACACC
>JBEKTU010000080.1:0-24080 GCA_049515735.1 Bryobacteraceae bacterium | reverse complement strand
GTCGTCCTTTCGTCGTTTGCGGGTATTTACAGGAGACAAACAAAGGACGAAAGGATGCTGGAAAAGCTCAGATGCCGGCCGCTATATATAGCACCCCATACGCCGCCTTACCGAAAGCTCACAACAGCATTGCGTTTAGGCCGGCCTCCGATGCTCATTTCTTGCCGTGCGCGGCTTCCAGGCCGGACCCGCGCTCCGCGTACTCGGGTTGCACGTTGACCACGCCGAACTGGCGGTCCGCCACTTCGCGGTGCGCCGCCATCATCCACATGAAACCGATCGTGCCGCCGGGCGCCGCCACGTTGGGATGGTAGCCCGCGGGCATCACCACGACATCCCCTTCGCGCACCGCAACCACCAGCTCGGGCGCCAGTGGATCGGTGTAGACGAGTTGCAGGCCCCAGGAGGGCGCGGGCATATCGATATACAGATAGGCCTCTTCGAGCATGGCGGCGTGCTCATGCGGCGGCCAGGAGGTCCAGTTCCCGGGCTTGCTGAAGGTGACGCCCGCCACGATTCTGCCGGCCTCCACGTTCTTGCCGATCAGAATGTTGAGGTCGCGCTCGGTACTCGGCCCGCCGGCCAGGAAATGCAGGGTCGGGTTGCCGCGGACGTCGGCGAACGAGACGAATTGCAGCGGGTATTGGCCGGTGACCGGCGCCGAAATTTCCGCCAGGTCGCATCCCGCCTCGGCAGGCGTGACGCGGACCGCGGACTCTCGCGGAACGTACAAAGCGTCATAGCGGCCCAGCTCGAAACGCTTTGCTGCCACCTCGACGGCGGCGCGGCCGCCCAGGCAGATCAAGCCGGTTTCATGCGTGCCCGTGGAGAATTCGAGCGGGGCGTCGCCGGAATCGAGAATAATTCTGCCGTAATGCAGATAGCGTACCGCCGCCTTTTCCGGGACCAGCCAGCGCGTACGCCCCTTCTGCTTGTTCGTCGCGCGGACCACACAACTCTCTTGGTTTAGAATTGACGCTGCCATATTGATCCAGCCTCCCGATGCACAAGAATAACATCGAGGGCGGCTTTGGCGAATGCGCCTGTTCCACTTCAGGCGACGGCTTTTTTGCCGAAAAACGTCGAGTATTTGCGATCCGAGCTCTGGAAGTGGCCGGTGATCGAGCTCTCCATTGACTGGAGCAGTTCGATCGACATGGTTGCACGGCCCGCTTTGAAATCGGTCCGAAACTCGGCCACCCTGGCAGCCAGCGCTTCGTGCTCGGCGTGGTGGGCCGCAGTGTCCGGGTATCCCTGTGCCCGCATCAGCCGCTCCTCGTGCGCGAAGTGCGTGGCGGTATATTGCGCCAGGCGGTCCACGATGTTATACGTCAAGGCCCTGCTTTGACCCGTGGACACGGCAGTGCACAGTTCGCGGCCAATCGCCAGGAGGCTTCGATGTTGAGCGTCGATGCTTCCAATGTCTACGCTATAGGCGGGATTCCACTCGAACACATCTCACATATCGGCCGCGGCGGGCGGTTCATGAACCCGCGCGTGCGATGTAGACGACATGCGTCCCGGTGAATTCATACAGGCCGTGTTTGCCATCGGCGCCGCCGATGCCGCTCTTGCGCCAGCCGGCGTGGAAGCCCTGCATGGCTTCAAAGTTCTCGCGGTTGATATAGGTCTCGCCGAAACGGATCTCACGGCAGGCCTGGAGGGCGACGTTCAGGTCGCGGGTGTAAATGGACGAGGTCAGCCCGTAGTCGGAATCGTTGGCGCAGGCGATGGCTTCCTCCAGGTCATGGAAGGTCACGACAGGGACTACCGGGCCGAACACTTCGCGGCGGATAATCTCCATTTCCTGGCGGCAACCGGCGAGAACCGTGGGCTGGTAGAAATAGCCGCCCTCGCCGGGACCGCGCCCGCCGCCGGTGGTGATGGTAGCGCCGGCCGCCACCGCGCCGCGAACCAGGGTATCGACCTTGCGGAAGCCGGCCTGGTTGATGAGCGGGCCGTAATCGACGGATTCATCGGCCAGCGGGTCGCCGAAACGAGTGGCTTTCATGGCGGCGGTCAGGCGGTCCACAAACTGATCGGCGACGCCGCGCTGGACGTACACGCGTTCGGCGCAGTTACAGACCTGGCCGCTGTTGATGACGCGGGAGGCCTTGACGGCTTCGACAGCCAGGGGAATGTCGGCATCGGCCATGACGATGGCGGGGGCCTTTCCGCCCAATTCGAGGTTGACCTTGGTAATGTTGGGGGCGGCGGCCGCCATGATCGCCGAACCGGTCTCCACGCTGCCCGTGAAACTGATCATGCCGATGCGCGGCGAGGAAGCCAAAGCCCGGCCGGCTGACGCGCCGCGCCCATGGACGACGTTGATGACGCCCGGCGGCAAATCGGTTTCCGCCACCAGCTCGCAGAATTGGACGGCGTTGCGGGGCGTTTCCTCGCTGGGCTTGATCACAATCGTGTTGCCGGTGACCAGGGCGGGAGCGGCCTTGCGGGCGATGAGAAAGAACGGGAAATTCCAGGGGAGGATGCCGCCGATCACGCCGATGGGGTGGCGAAACAGGAAGATGGTCTCGCCGGGGCGGTCGCTTTCGAGAATCTCTCCCTCGATGCGGCGCGCCCATTCGGCCATGTAATCCAGATAGTCGGCGGTGAAGGCGACCTCGACGCGGGCCAGGCCCAGGACCTTGCCCTGCTCTTCGGTGATGGCGCGAGCCAGCGGTTCGACGTGGTCGCGGATCTTGGCGGCAATCGCGCGCAGCGCCTTGGCGCGCTCGATGGCCGGCCGCTTGGCCCAACCGCCTTGGGCCTCTTCGGCCGCCGAGACGGCCGCGTCCACATCCGCCGGGCTGCTGTCCGGCACGGTGCAGATGGTCCGGCCCGTGGAAGGGTTGGTCACTTCGATGCGATTCGTGCCGCTCGAAGGAACGAATTCGCCGTTGATGAAGTTGTGGTAATTCTGCATGCAAGTTGGCCCTCGTATCCATTCTCGCCCAAGCGTCCGGGGCGGTGAGCCGGTCGACCGCAAGTGCCAAACACGGCGCTCGCGAAAAACATACCGGAAACTCCGAATATCGCGGTATACTAAGGATCTGGTTGTTTAGGACCGAGAGGAGATCACTGGCCCATGTCAGTTTCACGCAGAGCTTTTTTTGCCCGCGCGGGGGCGATTGCCGCCGCCCAGGGGCTGGCCCTGAAAGGGCAGCAGACGACGCCGGCGGCGAGTCCGGTTACGCACGCGCCGGGGAAACAGTACGATCCCCGGATGGGCACTGAGAATGCCGCCAAATATTTCAAGTTTTCCGATCGCCGCGCCAAAGTGTCCCTGATCAAGGGTGACAGCCGGCGCAAGAACATTTCCGATGCCCTGGTGGCGATCGACGACCAGATCCGGCCCGCGCTCAAGGCCAGGAAGTACGTTTTCATCAAACTCAACGGTATCGAATCGGCTGACAGGCTGCTGGGTTCCAGCCAACCCGATGCTCTGCGAGGCATCCTCGACTACCTGGCTCCGCGCTTCAAAGGTCCCGTGGTGGTCGGAGATTCCGGGGATATTCCAAGCAATCAGGCCGTCAGCAAGTACGGCTGGGACAAGGTCTTCGCCGAGTACAAGGCCCTCAACCCGAAGTTTGAGGTTACCAACGAGGAGCAGAACCACTACGGGCTGATGTACGGCATCGACTACGACGAGCATGTGATCCCCATCCGGCTGGGAGCTCGATTCGTAGACCCCGATGCTTTCATCATTTCCGCGGCCGTATTGAAGACGCACAACATGGTGGTGGCGACCATGGCGGTCAAGAACCTGGTCATGGGAGCGCCGCTGGCTCCGGCCCTGGGGAATAACAATTATGCGGACAGCGAGAAGCGCAAGTTTCACGTAGGCATCCGGTCGGGCAACTACAACATGTTTCTGGCCATACAGCGAATGGTCTCCAACTGGGGAATCGGGGTGGTGGACGGGTTCGAGGGCATGGAAGGCAACGGTCCTATGTCGGGCATCCCAGTGGGGCATCGCATCGCTCTGGCCTCGACGGACCTTCTGGCAGTGGACCGCGTGGGCCTGGAGTGCATGGGAATCGATGCCAGTTGGCTCGGCTATCTCAACTATGCCTACCAGACCGGCCTTGGTCAATACGATCTGAGCAAGATCGACGTGGTGGGCGCCAAGATCGCCGACGTGCAAAAGAAGTACCGGATGCACGCCGACGTGGACCGGATGCTGGAGTGGCGAGGCCCGATGCTGGACCTGCCTTCGAACCTGGGCCGCAACCGGCGTCGTTCGGAAGAAGACTTCCCCGCTAACGCTTGATGCCGGCGGGATCGGTTCACCGGTAGCGGTACAGGGTGAAGTGCTGGATGCCCTCCGCACTCCTGCGTTGCGCCCATAGGGGCACCCTGCTCCCTAATGGCCAACGCAGTTGCAGGCTATCCCCTTCTATGGTGTCGTCTCCGGCCAGCCGGCGCGCGGGAACCCAGCGGCCGTTCACAAAAGTGCCTTCTTCCACGCTGGCCAGCCCGGCGAGCGGGGGCCCCGGCGTGTTGGGAGAAAAAGTGACGGTCAGGCCGTTGCCGGCCGCGAAGTACTCGTCCGGCCCCGTGGCAATGAAAATTGCTCCCGCGTGGGGCGGGGGTTCCGGCGCCGTCGCGCTAGGCCCAACTCTTCGGGACCCCAAGAACGTGGCCTCCAGGGTGTAATTTCCCACCTGCACTTTCTGCGGCGGGTCGTTCGGGCCCAGCAGAACGGCGGACATCGTGCCGGTGCCCTGATGTTCCAGAATCAGGGGCGTCAGTTGCGCGATCAGGTCGTAGCTGCCGATCAGATCCTTGTCGGGAGTCTCCAACCTGTCTACTCCCCCGCTCATACGCGAGTAACCGATGGCATCGTGGCGTCCGAAGGCGTAAAGCGATCGGGCCGCGCCTTCCACCCCAGGCGACTCCTCGGGTATGAACAGAGGGTTCCCGGATTGGGTGTACTTGGCTAACATCACCACGAAGTTGGTGGCATTGTCGGGCGAGTACATGTCGATTCGCGGCGCCCCGGCTCTCCAGACGTCCATCAGGTCGGGCATAGGGGCGCCGCTGGCCCGCACGGGTTCAAATCCGTACGTCCATACGTTCATGTACATGGGCAGCGGGTACTCGGCTTTGCCCGCCTCGGCCACCCGGCCTACATAGCGTGCCAGGTTCCAGCCCATGAAGATTTCATCCGTCGCGACGCTCTTGCCGAACACCTCTTCCCAGGTCCCGGCGGTTTTGAAGCCCGCCGCCTGCCACACCTGGCGAAGTTCCGGAATCAGGGTGTCCTTGTGCGCCTGAAGGTAGTCCATCAGCTCCTTGGGGACCGGCCCAGCGAAGGCTTGATTGGCCACCGTCGAGCGGTCGCGGGAGTCCGACGGCATTCCCACCTCGTTCTCCACCTGGATCATGATGACCGTGTGCTCGCGGCCATCGATTTCGCGCACGTGCCGCATGAGGGCGGCAAAGGCGCGAGCATCGGCATCCCGGTTGGCATCGCTGAAGGGGCTGAGCATTTCGATGCTCTTACCGCCGGCGACCTGGACGCGCGGGAACCGCTCGAAATCCTTCTTGAGCCAGTCTGGCGGGTAGCTGGACGAACCGTTCTTATAGCTTGCGAACCACAAGAGCACGAGACGCAGGTTGTGGCTCCGCGCATCCCGGACGATGCCGTCCAGCACACTGAAGTCGAATTTGCCGTCCTGAGGTTCGACCTGGGCCCAGGAAACCCCCGCCAGTACGGTGTTGAGTTTGGCCTCGACGAAATTGGGCCATATCGGCTGCATGTACTCGACGCTGGTGGCGGCGTTGTTGCTCAACTCTCCCGCCCGCGCCAGGAACGGCTTGCCGTCCACAATCAGTTGGGTGGCCGTCCCGTGCTTCTGCAAGTGAGGGATCTCCGAAGCAGAGGTAGTTGCGACCGGTCTGCTGTTGCATTGACTCGCAACGAGGGCGAGAGCGCACATGACAGTGCAGCAAAACAAGATTCGAATTTTCATTAGTACTTCCTAATGGCGCGCAAGATACCATGCTCGCTCTGAATGTCACGCCGACGAAAGGCGCCGGGCACCAGCACGGCCGCCATTGCGGCTACCGCCAATATACTCCCAATCGCGCCGGTATTGGAAGATCTCCTCTGCCGCCGGACCGGCGTGCGGTGGGTCTGAAGGCCTGCCACAGCCTGGAAAAGATGGAAAGTCGCGGTGGCACCAGGCTCTTGGATCGTGGCAGACTATAGGGATGAAACCACGAACAGGATTTGCGGCTTTAAGTATCTTTTTGCTGGTAGTGGGAGGAGTGGCGCGCGGCGCCAGTGAGAATCATAGGGAATCATTGCGTGGGCTGACCGGAGTCTGTGTTCGGGTTGAACACCTGAGCGAGGGTGCGAGGCAGGAAGGACTGGATGAGCGCAGCATCCAGACCGACGCGGAGCAGAAGCTCCGGCAGGCCGGGATCGCCGTTCTGACGCCGAGTCAGGCGACGCAGCAGCCGGGCAGTCCTACCCTCTACATTTTCGTAAACGCCAAGCAATTGTTCTACCCGACGGGCGTGACCTTCGATCCGGCAGGGAGGCCGTACAACAGTCCGCCGTACATTGTGATGGTAACTGTGGCGCTGTTGCAAAACGCGGTGTCCGCCCGAGACCCGAACCTGCGGCTGCGCGAGGTGAAGACTTGGGACGCGGGCTATTTGACGTGCCTTGACCCGCCTCTTCTGAAACAAGCCCGTACCAACGTGGGGGACCTTGTGGGCGAGTTCATCGGCGATTGGCGGGCGGTGAATCAGAAGAAGTAGCCGCGCAGCAATGCGCGAGAGTGTAGCGATTCGCGGCTAATCTTTTGATTGGACCTTATCTCACGCGGCCAACCTGATTCAGATGGTCTGCGAAGCGTGCAAATGCGATCTTTTGATTGGGCTGCGCCAGGGGAGGAGAAAAGAGGGACAATTGAGGTTCTCCGAGAGCCATGCTGGCTTTAGAACGGCTGTGGCACGATCAAAACCGGACTCCGGTCCTGGCGATTAGCGGCGTCATCATTCTGGTGATCGCCGTAGTAGACTGGTGGACAAAGCCTTACGTGTCGCTGGGCTTTCTCTACCTGTTCCCCATCATGTTTTCGGCGGCGTTCCTGCCCCGGTGGTTTGTGGCATTGCTCGGCGTGGTCTGCGCAGTGCTCGCCGAGATATTCAGTTCGCTGGACCCGTCATTCGTTCGTCTGACTTTCGAGACTCTGGCGCTCGCCGGATGCGGATTGTTCGTCGGAGAATTGGTGCGAAACCGGCGCCTGAGCCTGGAATCCCAGGCCAGGCTGAAGGCGTTGGTGGAGACAAGTCCGGCAGCCATTGTGACCGTCGATGAGCGCGGTGTCATCGAACTGGCCAATCGTGCGGCTGTTGAGCTGATGGTTCCGCGAGGAGGAGATTTGATCGGCGATCCGATCGCAGCGTTCCTGCCGGAACTGCACCATGCGCTCCGATGGGAAGAAGCACCGCAGTTTCGGGCGTCGATGCAGTGCCAGGGTCACCGAGGCAACGGTGAAAGCTTCACCGCCGACGTCTGGTTCTCGACATACAAGGAGGGGCCGACCCCCAAGCTGGCGGCGATCATTGCGGACGTCAGCGAAGAGGATGCGGCGGGTACGCCGGGGACCGGGGATGCGCATGTACCGGAGCATCGCGAACGAGCCGCATTGAACAGTAGGGAGACGGAGGTCCTGCGGTCGTTGGTGCAGGGCTTAGCCAACAAGGAAATAGCAGCCCGACTGGAGATCTCGGAAAGCGCCGTCAAGAACACGATTCAGCAACTGTTTGCGAAGACAGGTGTGCGAACTCGCAGCCAGCTTGTCCGCGTGGCACTCGAACAATACCGAAATGCCTTGTGAACATGGAGCGCCGGTCAATCAAAAGATTAGCTGTTAGATTGGCGTCGTAGGGGGTGTCGCATTTCGGTTCGGCCGCATCAGACCTGTGGCAGTCCCCAACGAACCTTCGAACGCCGCCCGGACAAGCCGGCTCCGTGTTCGCACTCCGGTTCTGGAGAACAACTGCTGCACCGACGTCTTAACGGAGCTTTCCGAAAGCCCAAGATTCTCCCCAATCTTCTTGTTAGTAAGGCCGGCGAGAATGCCCAGAAGCACCTTTTGCTCTCGATCCGTCAGGAGATTCGCCGATCCCCGGGCATCCAGTTGCCAGAACCGGTCGACCGACTGATCGGCCAGGAGCCGAATAGTCCTCTGGTCGAGCCAGACCGCGCCATTCGTCACAAGCGTGATGGCCTGCACAAGGCGATCGGGAGGCTCGGACTTCAGGAAAATCCCCGATGCGCCCAGCTTTATGGCGATGGCCGATCTCCTCGCGTCAGCCGCTCCGGCGACGATCAAGAAGCGGCCCTGGTAGCCATTGCGACGGGCCACCGACATGAACCCGTCTCCGCCCTCGGTGGCGCGGTCAAAATCCAGAAGAACGATATCTACAGGCGAAGCGCTCAGAATCTCGAGCGCCTCGGCGGAGTTGCCGCACTCCGCCACCACCTCAAGACCGGGCTCTGAGGCCAAAAGACGGCCCAGGCTTGCCCGGAACAGAGCTTGATCGTCCAGCAAAACCAGCCGGATTCGGTTCTCCTGCGTTGGTTCGTTCACGCACCCTCCTTCCTTGGTGCCGTATGGCCACACCAACCTCGTGTTGAATTCAGCTTATGGCGAATCGGTGACGCCGCCAAGTGCTTCGACCGAAAGATATGACATCCTGGCGCTAAGACTGATCGTCTGTCCAAACGATTCGTAAATCAGCCGAACGATTATCGAAAGACCGGCGGTCTTGAACGGAAGATGAGTGGCGTCCTCTGTCCGGATCGCGCTAAGAACAATATAGACAACTCGTGCTCCGCTCTATTGCGGTTCCCTCCATCTCTATGAAGACATCACCAATTACCGTCCGTGGAAACAGAGCGCGGCTTTTCCTGCGGCGCATACGTGCGATTCTGGTGGCGGGGTTTCTGCCGGCAGTAGTCTTCGCCCAGACGCCTTTTACCTGGCAGCAGATTGAGGAGAAGTTCGAGGCGGCGAATCCGACCTTGAAAGCGGCCCGACTCAATATCAATGAGTCCCGCGCCGCGGAGATCACAGCTTACCTGCGGCCGAACCCGGAGTTCACGGGGACGCTCGATCAGCTCAATCCCCTGACGACCAGCTCTTCGCCGTCTGGAAACTCCGTTTACAGACCTTTCGCCAACATCCTGCCGTACGGGTCGCTCAGCTATTTGCATGAGCGCGAGCACAAACGGGAGTTGCGCCTGGAAAGCGCACAGAAGTCCACGGACATCGCCGCCTTCAGCTATTCGGATCAGGATCGCTCGCTGCTTTTCAACTTGCGAAATGCCTTCGTGCAAACGTTACAGGCAAAGGCGGTGCAAGAGAACACCCGGCAGAACCTGGACTACTGGGATCGCGAACTCGCCGTGAATCGCAATCGCTTCCATGCAGGCGACCTGGCCCAGGTGGACCTCGATCGCCTGGAATTGCAGCGGGTTCAGTTCGAGTCCGACCTCGAAATGGCCACCGTGAATCTCCGCACGGCCAAGATCCAGCTTCTGACCCTGTTGAACGATCGGACGCCGATCGAGCAGTTCGATGTCACCGGTCCGTTCGATTTCATCGACCACTTGATGCCGTTAGAGGAATTCCGGAACGTCGCACTAGACGCGCGGCCGGACTTAAAGGCTGCCGTGCAATCGGTAGAGCTGGCAAAAACCAATTATCAGCTTGCTGTCGCTAACGGCTCGACCGATCCGACGTTCAGCATGGATTTTGCGCGCAACCCGCCGATTCCCGTCTATTTCGGCGTGAGCGTGTCGATTCCACTGCGGATTTTCGACCGGAATCAGGGCGAGAAGGCGAGGACCCAGATTGATATCGGCCGCAACGAACGTTTGCGGGATGCCACACAGGCTCAGGTATTCGGCGACGTAGATTCGGCCTACGTCACATTGGTCAGTGCTCTGAATCTGCTGCGGCCGTACAGGGACAAATATCTGAAGCTTGCCGCGGATAGCCGCGACAGAATCTCCTTCTCCTACCAGAACGGCGGCGCGTCATTGCTGGATTATCTGGATGCGGAGAAGGCCTATCGCGATACGCGCCTGGCGTATCTAAATCTGATTGGATCCTACTTGACCGCGGCGGCCCAAATGAACATGGCAGCGGGCCGGGAGGTGATTCCATGAATCGCTCATTTCTTCTCGAAGCAAGTCTGTGTTTGTGTTTAGTTCTTTCAACCGCTGCGTGCGGCAAGCGAGTCGCCGCCGCGTCAGCGGGGGACAGCGACACCGGGCCGCATCCGGCCACGGTCGAGCCGTACATGGATGCCAACAACTTCCAAGTGGATCATCCGGAACAGTTTCCACTGGCGACTGCCGGTGAGTACGTCGCCTCGCCGGAATTGAATGTGACTGGGGTGGTCAGTCCCGATGTGTCGCGGCAGGTGCCGGTGCCGTCACTGGCCTCGGGACGCGTCGTGGAAATCGATGGGCGGCTGGGAGACGAAGTGAAGCAGGGGCAGCTCCTGTTCAAAGTCAGGAGCACCGACATTGCGGGTGCGTTCTCGGATTATCAGAAGGCCGTCAGAAACGAACAATTGGCCTCGATCCAACTAAATCGCGCCAAGCTTCTATTCGACCATGGGGCCGTTCCCAAGAGCGCCCTCGAAGTCGCTCAGACCACCGAGGATAACGCCAAGATCGATCTCGATACCACCACCGAACACCTCCGTTTGCTGGGGTCCGATCCCAACCACCCAACCGGAATCGTAGAGGTCTACGCTCCGGTTTCGGGAGTGATTACCGACCAACAAATCACTAACTCATCGGGCGTGCAGGCTCTGACGGCGCCCAACCCCTTCACGATTTCCGATGTGTCGCACGTCTGGATTGTCTGCGATGTTTACGAGAACGACCTGGCACAGGTCCATCTTGGCGAGTACGCGGATATCCATCTGAATGCCTATCCAAACCGGCCGCTGCGAGGCCGGATCGGCAACATCGCTCAAATCATGGACCCAAACCTTCGAACAGCCAAGGTACGGCTGGAGGTGGAGAATCCCGGCCTCATGCGCTTCGGGATGTTTGTTACCGCGACCTTCCACGGCCTGGCAAGAGAGAAACACGCAACCGTGCCGGCTACGGCCATCCTGCACCTGCACGACCGCGACTGGGTCTATATGCCGGCCGACAACGGGAGATTCCGGCGCGTCGAAGTGGCTGCTGGAGACATGCTCCCCGGGAATCTGCAGGAGATCGTTTCGGGCCTCCAGCCCGGCGCGAAGGTGATTGCCAATGCGCTGGTCCTGCAGAACACCGTGGAGCAATAAGTGATCAAAAGGCTCGTCGATTTCGCGCTCAAAAACCGGTTTCTTATCCTGGCGGTCGCGGTGCTCCTGTTTGCCTGGGGCGCCGTCTCGTTTCACCAGCTTCCCGTCGAAGCTTATCCGGACGTGGCGGACAACTATGTCGAGATCATCACGCAGTGGCCGGGAATCTCGGCGGAGCAAATCGAGCAGCAGGTCACCATACCGCTCGAAATTGTGATGAACGGCGTTCCCGGAGTGGCCCATCTGCGCTCATTTTCCATCTTCGGGCTCTCCGACCTGAAGCTGATTTTCGACGACGGCACGGACAACGGCTGGAACCGCGAGAGGGTTCTGGAGCGTCTTTCGCAGGTCAGCCTGCCGCCGGGCGTGTCGCCGCAGATGGGAACCGATTGGAGTCCGGTCGGCCAAATCTACTTTTTCACGCTTGTCAGCACCAATCCCCAATACGACGTGATGGAGTTGAAATCGATCGAAGACTGGGTGGTGGAGAAGAATCTGAAGTCCGTCCCGGATATCGTCGATGTGGCTACTTTCGGCGGCCCGACACGCGAATATCAAGTGCGTGTCGATCCCAATAAGCTGATCGCCTACGGGTTGAGTCTCGGCCAGGTGGAGCAACAGCTCACCAATAACAATGTCAATGCCGGGGGAAGCTTCCTGGAAGCCGGCCTGCAACAAATCAACGTCCGGGAAGTAGGACTTGTCGGGAACGTACACGATATTGAAAACACGGTCCTGATGACGAAGAGCGGAACACCGCTTCGTGTGAAAGACATCGCTGTCGTTTCGCAAGGCCCCAAGATTCGTCTCGGCCAGTTCGCACGCGCGATTCACCGCGAGGACGGCAAGATCATCGACAACGACGATGTGGTGTCGGCGTGGGTGCCCATGCGCAAAGACGCGGATGCGGAAGCCGCGCTCCGGGGGCTCCACGCCAAAGTGGAGGAACTGAACGATCACATTCTGCCGGCGGGAGTGAAGATCGTTCCGTTCATCGACCGCAGCGAGCTGGTACACCATACGACGAGAACGGTGCTCCACAACCTCACCGAGGGAATCATCCTGGTGGTGATCGTTCTGCTGATGTTTCTGGGGAACTTCCGGGGAGCGATCATCGTCGCTCTGACCATTCCGTTTTCGCTGCTGTTCGCCGCCACGTGTTTGAAGCTGAAAGGCATTCCCGCAAACCTGCTGTCTCTGGGCGCATTGGACTTCGGGATGGTGGTGGATGGGACCGTGGTGATGGTCGAGAACATCGTGCGTCACCTGAGCCTCCGCGAGCCGGACAACCGGTCCCCGAAAGAGAGGATCTTCGATGCGGCGCACGAGGTGCAGCGGCCGGTGTTTTTCGCCATCGGCATTATTATCACAGCCTACCTGCCCATTTTCACGCTGCAGCGCGTCGAGGGGCGGTTGTTCAAGCCCATGGCCTGGACCGTAGCATTTGCCCTGCTGGGCGCGCTTATGTTCTCGATGCTGGTGGCGCCGGTGCTCTCCAGTTTCTTTTTCTCAAAGGGGACACGCGAGTGGCACAACCCCGTTCTGGCATGGCTGACCCGCGGATACCGCAGAGCCCTCAGGTGGGCCATCCGCCTGCGCTGGTTCACTGTCGCGGGGGGTGTGGCGACGCTTCTGCTGGCGGTGTATCTCACGGTCAGCGGGGTGATCGGCTCGGAGTTTCTGCCTCACCTGGATGAAGGATCGCTCTGGGTGCGTGGCACTCTCGCGCCGAGCACCGGACCGAGCGAAGGTATCCGCCTGGCGAATCAGGCACGAATTCTGCTGTGCTCTTTTCCCGAGGCTACCGAGTGTACCAGTCAAGTGGGCCGTCCCGATGACGGAACGGACACGACCGGCTTTTTCAACACGGAGTATTACGTTGGCTTGAAGCCTAAGGAACAGTGGCGACCGGGGTTTCACCAGCACAAGGACGAGCTCATCGCGGGCATGAACCGGGAACTCGAAAAGATACCGGGCGTGCTTTGGAACTTCTCCCAGCCTATCGAGGACAACATGGAGGAAGCTGTCAGCGGGGTGAAGGGAGAACTTGCCACCAAGATATATGGCGATGACTTGAGAGTTCTCGAAGACAAGGCCGATGAGATCGTGAAGATTATGCGCGGGGTGAGGGGGATACAGGACCTCGGGGTCTTTCGCGTATTGGGTCAGCCAAATCTGAATGTGACGGTGGATCGCCGCCAGGCCGCCCGGTACCAGATCAACGTAGCGGACGTACAGGATGCCATCCAGACTGCGGTGGGAGGCAATGCCCTGACTCAAGTTTTGCAAGGCGAGGCACGCTACGACCTGGTCATGCGGTATCTGCCGCAGTACCGCAACACCAAGGAGGCGATTGAGGATATTCGCCTGCTGTCGCCCACCGGCGAACGAGTTTCGCTGGCGCAGCTCTGCACAATCCAAGAGCGCGACGGCGCCTCCGAAGTCTACCGGGAGGCCAACCAACGATATATCGCCGTGAAATACAGCGTGCGCGACCGGGATTTGGGCAGTGCGGTGGAGGAGGCGATGCGGAAGGTGAACACGGGGATCCAACTTCCCCGAGGCTATCGCCTCAACTGGGAGGGCGAATACGAGAGCGCGCAACGCGCCCGAGCGCGCCTGTTCATCATTGTGCCGCTGACGGTACTGCTGATCTTCATCATTCTGTACATGATGTTCCGCTCCTTCAAATGGGCGGTGCTGATTCTGGTGAATGTGATGGCCGCGCCTATTGGCGGATTGCTGGCGCTTCTGGCCACGCACACCAACTTCAGCGTCTCTTCGGGGGTCGGCTTTCTAGCACTATTCGGGGTCTCGGTCCAAACCGGGGTGATCATGCTCGAATACATCAACCAAAGGCGCGCGCGAGGCCACTCGATCGAGGAATCGGCCATAGAGGGGGCAGTGCTGCGGCTGCGGCCGATCATGATGACGATGCTGGTGGCCACGCTGGGGTTGCTGCCGGCTGCGTTGTCGCATGAAATCGGCTCCGACTCGCAACGGCCATTCGCCATCGTGATCGTGGGAGGTCTGATGGCGGCTTTGGCAATCAGCATCTTCCTGCTGCCGGCGCTCTATGTTTGGCTGGCCCGCGACGGCGATGTGCTCCCGGAAGTTGAAAGGGCGGTCTTCTAGCGAAGACGAGCCTGACCGGCGTTGCGGTGCGACACCGCCATCCCCTGGGATGGTATGGTGAAGGGTTGATTGCGATACGTGATTGCCATGCGAAATACAATCTTCTGTCTCTTCCTCCTGACGCCTTCGTTGATCTCTCAGCCGCAGGCCCGCCCCGCCAGGACGTTCGGAACTCATTGCACCATCTGTCACGGCGGCGATGCTGCCGGCACGGACCGGGCGCCCGGCATCCTCACCTTCGTTACTTCGCATTCCGACGCGGAACTCACCGCTTTGGTGCGCGAAGGCCGCCTCGATAAGGGCATGCCCAACTTCGATTTCAACGACTCCGAGATGAAGGTGCTGATCGCGCATCTGCGCGGTCTGGCCTCTGGCGCCGTCAGCGCCGCGGCAGCACCGGCGCGCGGCGGCCGCGGCGGCGGGGCCTTCCAGCCGCACCCCGCGACACTGAAACTTCAGGATGGCCGCACGCTTGCCGGCACGCTGACCAGTTCGAACCCGTTCAGCGTCACCCTGTTGACCGCCGATAGCAAATTCCATTTGCTGACGCGCAGCGGCGATACTTACGCGGAGCGCCCGATCGCGCCAAAACTCGACTGGCCCAGCTACGATGGCGGCTACACCGGCAACCGCTATAGTTCGCTCGCTCAGATTAATACGGCCAATGTGAAGCGCCTGGCCCCGGCCTGGGTTTTTCCGGTTCCCGGCGCGCCGCGGCTGGAGGTCACCCCGGTGGTTGTGGACGGCGTCATGTACATCACCGGGCCGAACGAGGCTTATGCGCTCGACGCAACCACGGGCCGCCAGATCTGGTCGTTCCGCACGCCGCGCACGCCGGGCCTGCTCAGCGAGGCAGGCGGCGGCGCCAACCGCGGCGTCGCGCTCTCCGGAAACCGAGTATTCATGATCACGGACAACGCACATCTGCTGGCGCTCGACCGCACTACCGGCCGCAAGCTGTGGGATGTCACGATGGGGGACACAAAAGAGGGCTACAGCGCGACCGCCGCTCCACTCGTGATCGGCGATCTGGTGGTCTCCGGCATCGCCGGAGGCGAGGAAGGCGCGCGCGGCTTCGTGGATGCCTATCGGGTGGCCGATGGCAAGCGTGCCTGGCGTTTCTGGACCATCCCGCTGCGTGGCGAGAAAGGCTCGGAAACCTGGATCGGAAACGCTCTCGAACACGGTTGTGGCAGCACCTGGGTCACCGGCTCCTACGACGCGGCCCTCGGATTGGTGTACTGGACCACGGGCAATCCCTGCCCCGACTTCAACGGCGATGAGCGCAAGGGCGACAACTTGTACACCAACAGCGTAGTCGCGCTCGACGTGAAGACCGGCGTCATGAAATGGTACTACCAATTCACGCCGCACGACACCCACGACTGGGATTCCAACGGGCCGCTCGTCCTGCTGGACGAACAATGGGAGGGGCGTCCCCGCAAGCTGATGGTGCATTCCGATGTGAACGGCTTTTTCTTCGTTCTGGATCGCACCGACGGAAAACTGCTCCTCGCCACGCCCATGGGCGATCAAAACTGGACTACTGGATATGGCAAAGATGGCCGTCCCGTTGTGACCGATCACTTCGAAACCAGTTTCGAAGGAACGATGACATGCCGGACCGGAACCCAGAAATGGCCCTCGGTGGCCTTGGATCCGGCGTCGAAATTGTTCTTCGTACGGCTTTCCGAGGGTTGCTCCGCCATTCGCAAAGACCCGACACCCCCCGAAATGGGCCAGCGATTCTTTGGTGGGTCCTTTGGCGAACGGCCAACCGGCGGCCAGAGCTTTATTCGCGCCATGGATTTCCACACCGGCTCAAAAGCATGGGAGTATCCGTTGGTTGGCGGTGGCTTCGGCGGTTCCGGCACGCTCGCGACCGCCGGCGGACTGGTGTTCTTCGGCGAGAGCGGCGGCACATTCACGGCGCTGGATTCCAAGACCGGAATCCCCGTCTGGCATTTCGAAACCGGCCAGGACTGGCGGGCTTCACCGATGACCTATATGGTCGGCGGCACACAATATGTGGTTCTTGCCGGACAAGGCGGAATCTTTGGTTTTGCTCTGACGCAATAAAGAATCGCTCGCGGATATGGCCGACCCGGGGGTCTCGCAGTCTGACGTGGAACATGCGCCTTACCAGACGGCTTTCAGCCCAAACTGAATCTGCCGCGAGGCCGTGGAAGTGGCCGTAATCAATCCAGCCGTCGACGAAGGCGCGGCCGATGCCGATGAGAAGACTACCGGGTTGGGCGTCGCAAAGTTGGCGTGATTCGCCACGTTGAAAACCTCGGTCCGGAACTGTAGCTTGAGCCTTTCGGAGATCGCCGTGTTCTTCACAGCCGATAGATCGATGGTGCGGATTCCGGGCCCTACCAGCGTATCCCTCCCGACATTGCCGTACGTGCCGCTCGCCGGCTCCGCGAACGCGGCCGGGTTGAAATACTGGTTCGGGTTGCCCTCGATCACCGGCCCTTGAAACGCCGGATTCCACGATGGCCGGACGGGGTCGCGGCTGTCGCCGTCGTTGGATGGGTTGTAGCCCAATTGCGGTGTGAACGGGAAGCCCGATTGAATTGTCGCGATCCCGCTCAGGGTCCAGCCGCTCAGCAGCTTGCTTCCGGTTCCGTGGCCGCGCCCAACCGGCAGTTCCCACAAGCCGTGAATCACCGCCGCCTGCCGCACGTCGTAGGTCGACGGTCCCCAGTCGAGCCGGGGATTCGGCGGATACATCACGAAGCCAGGGGCGTTTGCGCCCACACTGCTGTTCCAGGCCGTGCCGTCGTCCAGGCTCTTCGATAGCGTGTACGCGCCGCGGATCTGGAGGCCGCGCGCCAGACGGTGGTTCACGTCCACCTGGAGGGCGTTGTAATTGCTTTCCCCGTTCGACCACCACGTGGTGGTATTGGCCACGTTGGGATTCGCCAATGGTGTGCCGGGCGCGATGTAAAGGGTGCCCGCCGGCAGGCTGGCCGGGCATGACGGAGCCGGGCAGACCGCCGCCGGCGCCAGATTCGCGTCGATGGAGAGAATCTCATGGTATCCGCGCGAACCCGTGTACCCGGCGCTAACGGTCAACGACGGCGCCAACTGCTGCTCCACCTTGAAGGTGTAGGACTCCACCGTGGGTATCCTGGCATCCGGTTGAATGCCGCTCGGCGAAACCAGGCTGCCGGAAGGCGGCGCGGCGCCCGGAACGATGTTGAGGCCGTTCAACGAAACGTTCTTCTCCGTCACGGTGGTGTTGAACGGGCCGTTCTGGTCCAGCCGGTAGCTCAACGAATCCAACTGCGCGTGATAGATGCCAAATCCGGCATGGAGCACCGTTTTGCCGCGGCCGAACGGGTCCCAGGCGAGCCCCGCGCGCGGCTCCGGCAAGAACTTTCCATTGTTCACCGTGAAGACCGAATCGCCCACCGCCGGCTGTGTATCGATGACGCCATTGGCACCGAACCCGTAGTTCGAGGCGCGCCCGTGGGCTTCCTGCATTCCGCTGGAGTTTTCCACGCGGAATCCCACCGACACTTCCAAGCCCTTCCCCAGCCGGATGGAGTCCTGAACATACTCCGCCGCCTCAAGCGAACGCCAGCCCAGCAGGGTCGATGTCGGAACCACCGTAAATGTGCCGACCGTACCTTCAAGGAGACTCGTCAGGCTGCCGAACGATGCCTGCCCGTACTGATCCTGCGCCAGATTGTCGTTGTTCTGAATACGCTGAATCCAGACCCCCGCTTCCAGGTGATGAATTCCATGCGTCAGGCTCACCTGGTCCTGATACGTGAACAGATTGCGGACGGACGTGAGATTGCTGCCGGCGTTGGTCCCCGCCCCGGTGATCTGCGAGGCGCCGTTCAACGCGGTGCCTCCGCCGATGACCACCGCCCCGATCGGATCGCCCTCGACCCAGCCCGGAATGCCTACCGGCGTCTGTCCCGTGAAGTAATACGACGCTCGCGAATAGCCCACCCGCGCGGTGTTCAGCGCGCTGGGCGAGAAGATGTGCGTTTCCTGCACGCTTCCCACCTGCTCGCGTAGCGCTTCAAACACCAGGCTGAGCGGATTCGCCGAGGGCGTGTTGTCCTGGCTGTCGTCGACCGTATACACGCCGAAGAGGGTGTCCTTATCCGAGAAAATGTGGTCCAGCCGGGCCGTTCCGAAGTCCTCCCGGATGGTTTGCAGGGGATGGCTGTAGGCTTCGCCGATGCCGCTGCCCAGACTCGGCCCGTTTTGCACCGGCCACAGCGCCAGAAGCTGCTGCGCGCCGGGTGAGACTCCCACGTAGTTCAGCGTTCCGCTCGAGTTCGGCAGGTATCCGGCTCGCGCATTGTTGTCCGGCACCAGAGTCACGTCGCTCAAGCCCAGGTTCTGGCGGAAGCCCTCATAGTTTCCGAACACGAAGGTTTTGTCGGGTTGGATGGCCCCGCCCGCCGACGCTCCGAATTCATTCCGCTCAAATTGCGGGATATCTCCGAAGTCGAAAAAGTTGCGCGCATCCAGCGCGCTGTTGCGCAGGAATTCGTACACGCTGCCGTGCGGCTGGTTGGCTCCTGACGCCGTTACAATGCCGATCTGCGCTCCGGGGCGCTTGCCGTACTGTGCGCCGTAGTTGTCGCTGACTACGTTGAATTCGCGCACCGCTTCGACGCCCAGCAACTGCCCGCTGGCGCCACCCGGCGTCACGTTGATTTCCGACGCGCCGGTGTACTCGATCCCGTTCAGCAGGAACAGGTTTTCCTGCGGCCGCCGGCCCGAGACGGCAAACATGCTCCCCACCGCTGAATTGGATGTGCCGATTCCGCCCGAACGCTCCGAAGTGTAGTTCACCGTTCCCGGGTTCAGGCTCAACAGGCCGTCGTAGCTTCGTCCGTTCAGAGGCAGATCCTTCACTTCGCGTTCGCCCACCAACCCCGAGGTGGACGAGGTCGAAAGGTTCACGGCCGCCGGCGTTTCCACCACGTCGACCTGCTGGCTGATTTCTCCCACCTCGAGCGTGAGATCGACGCTGGCCTCCTGCCCCACTACCAGGTAGATTCCGGTCTTGGTCTGCGGTGCGAAACCGGTTTTTTCGGCGCGCACTTCGTAATGACCGACGGCCAGGGACGCGGCCGCGTAGCGTCCCCCCTGGTCCGTCACCAGTCTACGGACGGCGCCGGTTTCGACGTTTCGGATGGTGACCACCGCTGCCGGCAGGCTTGCGCCGGTTTGATCCTTCACAATTCCAAAGAGGCCCGAATCGGTTTGGGCCCAGGCCGCACTCGCCAGGGCCGCTACTACTAAAAGACTGCGCCAGCTCTTCATGTGCTCTTCTCCAGATTAAATGATTAAGAAAACAGGGGTTACTTCCAGCAGCGGCAACAACAACAGAAGTGCATAAAAAAAGCCTAGCAGATAATCATCCTATTGTCCATAGAAAATATGATGTATACTGGTTTCAAGTCATGCCGCACTCCTTGACCCACCTGGAAGCGCTCGAAGCGGAGAGTATCCACATTCTCCGCGAAGTGGCCAGCGAATTCCAGCGGCCGGTGATGCTCTATTCCATAGGCAAGGACTCATCGGTTCTGTTGCGGCTGGCGCAAAAGGCCTTCTATCCCGAGCCCATTCCGTTTCCGTTGCTGCACATCGACACGGGCTACAAATTCCGCGAGATGATCGAGTTTCGCGACGCTTATACCGCCAGCATCGGCGCGCGCCTGATTGTCCACACCAATCGCCAGGCCTTAAATGATGGAGCGCAGCCGTTCCGCATCGGCACTCAGCGATGTTGCGGGTTGCTCAAAACCCAAGCGCTGTTGGACGCTCTGACCGAGGGCGGCTTCGATGCCGCCATGGGCGGCGCGCGCCGCGATGAAGAGCGCTCCCGCGCCAAGGAACGCATCTATTCTTTCCGCGACGCTCACGGCCAATGGGATCCGAAAAGCCAACGGCCCGAACTGTGGAATCTCTTCAACTGCCGCACCGGGCCGGGCGAGAGCATCCGCGTGTTTCCGCTTTCCAACTGGACCGAGCTGGATGTATGGCACTACATCCACGCGGACAACATCCCCATCGTTCCGCTCTACTTCGCCAAGGAGCGGCTCATGCTGGTTCGCGGCGAAACGCTGATACCGGTGGAACAGCCATTCATCCCCATGCTTCCCGGCGAAAAGCCGCAACTGGTGCGATGCCGCATGCGATCGCTGGGGTGCAGCCCGTGCACCGGGGCCATCCGCTCGGATGCCGATACGGTTCCCGAAATCATCCGGGAACTGATCGCCGTGCGGCGGTCCGAGCGCGAAAACCGCGTCATCGACTACGACCAGGACGGCTCCATGGAAGTCAAGAAACGCGAGGGGTATTTCTGATGGCTGCCGCGCGCGCGCTGGTGGATTCGCCCTTCGAGCGGCACCTGGCCCAGGAAGAGGCCAAGGACCTGCTGCGCTTTCTCACCTGCGGCAGCGTGGACGATGGCAAGAGCACGCTCATCGGACGCCTGCTCTACGATTCGCGCAACGTGTTTGAAGACCAGGTTCATGCCGCCGCCAAAGCCACGCGCAACCGCGCGGCGGGCGAGGTGGATCTTTCGCTGCTCACCGACGGACTCCGCGCGGAGCGCGAGCAGGGAATCACCATCGATGTGGCGTACCGCTACTTCGCCACGGCGCGCCGCAAGTTCATCATCGCCGACACCCCCGGCCACGAACAGTACACGCGCAACATGGCCACCGGCGCCTCCACGGCCGATCTGGCGATTCTGCTGATCGACGCCCAGCTCGGCGTGCTGCCGCAATCGCGCCGCCACGCTTTCATCTGCTCGCTGCTGGGGATTCCGCGCTTCGTGGTGGCCATCAACAAGATGGACCTGGCCGGCTACGATCGCGCCGTGTTCGAGCGCATACGCGATGAGTTTTCCGGTTTCCTTGCCAAGCTCGGCGCACCCGAGGCGTACTTCCTCCCGGTCAGCGCTCTGGCCGGCGACAACGTGGTCTCGCGCAGCCCCAACATGCCCTGGTTCGACGGCCCCAGCTTGCTCGAATACCTCGAGACCGTCGGCCGCGGCAGCGGCAACCTGGCCGGCGGCCTCGGCGCGGGTACCGGATTCCGGATGCCCGTGCAGCGCGTTTCACGCCCCGATCGTTCTTTCCGCGGCTACGCGGGGCAGGTTGCTTCGGGCACTGTTCATCCGGGAGACGTGGTGACCGCGCTTCCCTCGGGTCTGCGGTCGCGCGTCAAACGGATCGCGACCTTCGATGGCGACCTGGCCGCAGCATTCGCGCCCATGTCGGTGACCCTCGAGCTGGAAGATCCGCTGGATATCAGCCGCGGCGACATGCTTTTTGCCGGTTCGGTGGCTCCGTATGTGGCGCGCCGTTTGGAAGCGCACCTGGTCTGGATGGACGCGCGCCCTCTGGACGTGCGCCGCCGTTACCTGCTGAAACACGCCACCCAAACCGTCTCCGCGGAAGTAACCATTCGCCATCGCATCGACATCCGCACGCTGGACGCCGAGCCGGCGCAGACGCTCGAAATGAACGCCATCGGCGTGGTGGAGATCGCCGCCACCAAGCCGCTCTTCTTCGATTCCTACAAACGCAATCGGGTCACCGGCAGCTTTATCCTGATCGACCCCGAGACCAACGCCACGGTTGCCGCGGGGCTGGTCTGCCAGCCGGTCCTCGCTGTGCGCGGCGCCGGTCCCGTCACCGCCGCCGAACGGATGGCCCGCTGGGGACACTGCGGCGCGGTGATCGAAATCGAAAGCGCGGATGTCGCGGCGGCGCTCGAGCGCGCACTGTTCGACCGCGGCTGCTCGGCCGCGGTGGTCGGCGGCCAATCCGCCGCATCCGCTCTCGAAGGCGCGGGAATGCTCGCCATTCTGGTAACGGGGTGCCCTCCGGGCCCCGCGCCCCCGCGCGACGTTCCGGCCATTCTGCGCCAGCTCGAAGAACGAGGCGTTTTGGTTTCGCGCGACAGCGTTTCCGCAGGAGGAGGAATCTGAATATGGACCGCACCATCGCCGAAGCTCATCGATGGATCGACCAGGCTCTCGCCGCCGGCCCTGCGCCGGAATGCGTCACCTCCAGCTTTCAAGCCGAATGCGTCGTCCTGGTGCACATGCTGGTCGCGCGCCGCCCGCGCATCCCCGTGCTGTTCCTCGATACGGGCTATCACTTTTCGGAAACCCTCGCCTTTCGCGACCAGCTCACCGCGAAATGGAATCTGAACCTGGTCACGCTCACTCCCAAACTGACCGTCGTCCAACAGGAGTCGCAGTTTGGAATCCTGTACCGGACGGCGCCCGACCGCTGCTGCGGGATGCGCAAAGTGGAGCCGCTGTTCGCAGCGCTCGAAGACTACAACATGTGGTTCACCGGCTTGCGGCGCGAGCAATCGAAATCGCGCGCCAATCTCGAGGTCTCCACCGAATTCAAGCTGCCCTC
This sequence comes from Bryobacteraceae bacterium, assembly GCA_049515735.1. Classification (GTDB taxonomy): domain Bacteria; phylum Acidobacteriota; class Terriglobia; order Bryobacterales; family Bryobacteraceae; genus Fen-178. The sequence goes on along the minus strand of JBEKTU010000080.1, from coordinate 1,182 downwards.
CGGCAAGGTGCTGCGTAAAATCAGCCCGCTGGCGGACTGGTCCACGCGCGACGTCTGGCAGTACCTCAAACACCATGGCCTCCCGAAGCTCGCGCTCTACGACGAGGGCTATACCAGCATCGGGTGCCAGCCGTGCACGTCGCTGCCGCTCGATGCCGACGATCCACGGTCGGGCCGCTGGTCGGGCCAGAAGCTCGAATGCGGCATTCACATCCAGGGCTGAGCCGTCATGGAATACCTTCTTGGATTCGCGGTCGCGGTATTAATCGGGCTCACCGGGGTCGGCGGAGGCTCGGTCACCGCGCCGGCGCTGGCGCTGTTTCTGGGTGTCGGGCCGGCGGAAAGCGTCGGGACCGCGCTGATCTTCACCGCCATTGTCAAGCTGGTGGCCGCGCCCATTTACATCGCACGGAAGCAAGTGGATTTCCGGATTCTCCGGCGGCTGCTGGCCGGAGGACTGCCGGGCGTTTTGGCCGGCTCCTACCTGCTCGCGCGGTTGAGTTCGGCGCAACATCGCGGCCCGTTGTACGCCGTGCTCGGCGCGGTCATTATCTTAATGGCGCTGGCGAATCTCTACCGCCTCTTTGCGGCGCGGCCCAGCCCGTCGACTCGCGACCGCACCCGATGGCTGCCGTGGGTGGCGATTCCCATCGGCGCTGAAGTCGGGTTCTCTTCGGCCGGCGCCGGCGCCGTCGGCTCTCTGGTCCTGATGACTCTTACGCGGATGTCCACTGCGCAGGTGGTCGGCACGGACGTGCTTTTCGGCCTCGGCCTGTCGCTTGGTGGCGGCGGCATCAGCCTCGGAATGGGCAACTACCATGGCGCGCTGGCCCTCAAGCTGGCCGCCGGCGGAGTGATCGGAGCGTTTGTCGGCGCGCACCTGCTTTCCATTCTGCCGCCGCGCCCGCTGCGGGTTGCGCTCTCGCTGTGGCTGATGTCCATGGGCGGCCAGCTCTGCTGGCGGGCGGTCGCGGGTTGACCTTTGCGCGTTCCCTTAGGACTTCGCTTTCTTCGAAGGTTTCGACTTGCCAGAACTGTTGAGGGCGACCGCTTGGCGAATGAGCGCCTTGAAGGCGGACTCGTCAACTTCTTCTCCTTCGTGGATGTCGATCGCGCGGCGTGCGTTTCCGTCGAGACTCGAGTTGAAGAGACGGGCCGGATCCTTCAGAGACGCGCCCTTGG
>JBEKTU010000079.1:0-24290 GCA_049515735.1 Bryobacteraceae bacterium | reverse complement strand
CTGCGGCTTTCGCCAGGCCATCCGTGTATGCCGCAAAGCGTTTCTCCTGTGGGCCTGGCGCAGATTGCGTGCCCACAAAACAATTCTACACCAAAATGTTATTTATAACACAGTAGTACTAATGCGCGTACATGGGCGCGATGATAGTTCAGCTTGCCGCCAGCTCGTACAGGTACTCTACCTGCGATCGTACCCCGCCGTCGAACCCTTGCACCTTCGCATTCGCCGATTCGATAATCAGGTACTCGTCGGGCGCGTGAGCGCCGTCCCCGTGGCCCAATCCGAAATGTCCCGCCGGCAGATTGAGCGGTTCGCCCGTGAAGACGTAGCCCGGCCACGATCCCGCCAGCCTGGGCCAGAAGACCGGCTCGATTCCGTTGCGCCGATACACCGCGGCCTGCGCCTGGATTAGAGCCGATTTCTGCGGCGTCGTGGTCGGATCGTAACCGCCGGTCATATTGACCTCGATGTCTCCGAACCCGCGCTTTGCCAGGTGCGCTTTCAGCGCGGCAAGCGAATCCTTGGCCGTCATGTTGGGGACCAAGCGGAAGTCGAGCTTCGCCACCGCGCGATGCGGCAGGATCGTTTTGCCGCCTGGCCCCGTATATCCAGCGACGAGTCCTTCGATGTTCACCGTCGGCCGGCCCGCGAGCATTTCCAGCGACTCCAGCCAGTCCACGTCGTGCACCCAGCGTTCGACTCCCATCTGCTTCTTCGCGACCTCTTCGCTCTGGCGCTTTGCGGCCTCGCGAATGAGCGCTTTCTCCTCGGCATTCAGCGGCCGGGCTTTTTCGGCGTAACCGTCGATAGCCGGCGTGTGGCCATCCGGGCCTACCAGCGTGGCGAGCGCTTGCACCAGGTGCCACGCAGGGCTGTCTACGCGAGCCTCGTTCGATGAATGCAGGTCCTGCCTGGGTCCGCGATGCCACCGCTCGCCGCTCGACACCAGTTCCAGTTCGATGGCGCCCTTTGCGCCCAGGTTGATGGTCACCGTTCCGTCGAGCGCCTGCATCGGCATCGGCATGTAGACGCCCGCGCATTTCCGGAGTGCGGCCAGAATCTCCGGCCGCCGGACAATTTGCGGGAAATGGGGCGACCCGATCTCCTCCTCCCCTTCCGCCACGAAAACGAGATTCACTGGAAGCTTGCGGCGTGTGCCTCTGAACGCGTGCAGAGCCGCGATCCACATCGCTTCAGGTCCTTTTTGGTTGACCGCGCCGCGGCCGATCAAGACCTTTCCGAGCCCGGGCTTCTCGACCAGGCGCGCCTCAAACGGCGGAGACGACCATTCGGAAGGGTCGGCCTGCTTCACGTCATACATGAAATAGATGCCGACCGTTTTCATCGCGCCGGCATCGAGCGTGGCGAAAACTCCAGGGTGCCCATCGGTCGGAACCTTCGTGACTTTGTCGAAGCCCGCGTCCCGCAGCATGCGCATCATCAGGTCGCAACCTTCGTTCATGCCGCGATTCTCGGCCGCAATCGCGGGCTGGCGAATCCACTCTTGAAGCCGCTGTACGGCTTCATCGTGACGCTTCGCGATCTCGGCTTCGAACGGCTTCAGATCGACCGCATCGGCGGCGAGTGGATATTGAGCCGACGCTAGCGTGGCAGCGGCCATGGTCCGCTGTAGAAACAGACGACGGTCTATTAAGGTCATGATGACTGATTATGATAACGATGACGGCTGGGATGCAACCCGCCCCCGCCCGCTCAGTGGGTCATCGAGTAGACAATATAGTTGATCCCGTAGCGGTAGGCGAGCGCCGTCATCGCTTCGGGGTAGTACGGAACATCGGCGAACTCCCAGGCGTCGCCGACATCGGTGTTGAAGTTGACGGCCACCACCATGCGTTCGCGGTCGTCGTACATCGCCCGCCAGGCAGGAACCGCGCCCGCGGGCAGCACCACCTGAACCCCGCCGCCGGGGCCGCGCCGCAGATGGCGCGAACCGGGGATGATGGTGCGGTCCTTTTCCTCGATGTCGTAGAGAGCGTGCATCACCGAATCCGACGGCGCGATGTCGGTGATGGGATGGTTCGGCAAGACCCGCTCCATGGTCCGGCGAAACACCTCCCACTGCTCCGGTCCCCAGAAATCGTCGACCACCAGGTACCCGCCGCGCAGCAGGTACTCCCGCAGTCGCGACGTTTCGGCATCGCTCAGGCCCCACCAGCCCGTCTGCGTGGCGTAGATCCAGGGGTAGTCGAACAACCGGTCGTCGGTCAGGCGCAGGTGGCGCGGGTCGCCGGTATCGATCCGGGTCAGCCGCTGGATTCCGGAGGTGAAATGATTGTCGGCGGCGGGCCAGTCCACGATCCACCAGCCGGAGCCCAGGCCGTCACGCGAAGCATAGCCGAATCCGCGGTGGTACTGCGGCAGGTCGGTGTATTCGACACGAATGAAGTGGAACTCGGCGGCGCGCACCGGGATCGCCGGTCCTTCATCCTCGGGTTCCCGGAACCGCCCCCGCTGCGCCAACCCCGCGGCGGCGATCAGCAACAGGGCCGCCGCGGCCACGGTCCTGTGCCAAAGACCGCGTCTCATTTCCGTCCGCGGGTGCTTCTCAAGGCAGCAGGACGGTGCGATTGACCCAGAGGAAATTGTCCCAGGCCACCACCTTCTCCGTGCCGTCGAACAATTTGGCATATGCTCCGCCCGATGCCTTGAACGAGAACTCCTTCACGTGATCCGGAGGAGTCGTCGTAAGGTTCCGCACCATATCGAGCACTTGCTCCTGCCGGGAGATCTGATAAAAGCCGGGATTCTTGGCGGAATAAAACTTTGTCTCGGACGGGCCACCTTTGTTGCCCACGCCCCGCTCGTACTTGATGTGCAGCTCGAGGCGTTCGCCGCTGGCGGCGGCGAATACCCAATCCTGGGAATCGAGGATTGGTCCGGACCCGCTTGAGGTGGAGCGTTGCATCATGTGCGTGGTGGCCAACAGATAGACCCCAAAGGGTCCTGGCGCATCCGCCGGATCTTCCGTCAATCCGCCTATAACGAGCTGGACGCTGGCGCCGTTAGGATCCTTCACCGGAGCGACCAGGTAAACCAGGCGGTTCGAGCCCTTGCCGACCGGCTTTCCGTCCGGGCCGTTGATCGTCACGCGATCGATAAAAATACCACGCAGGTTGCAATCTTTGGCCGGCCCTTGAGCCGCCACACTGGACGTCCAGCCGGCGGGCAGATAGGCCTTCAGCGCGTCGTCCGGCACGTGAAAATCCAGTTGGAATCGAGTCTCGGAACTGGATTCCACCGGACTCTGAGCATGCGCACAGAGCGCGAACATAGCCAAAGCGCCCATGGCCATGCAATTCCGGATGGCTGCGCGGGAAACGATTGTTGCCATGACTCCCCCTGGTATCGAATCAGACCGGAATTTCCATTTTGGCTCCCGGCCTCCAGTTATGATACACCCAGCAGCCAACTACCGCTGGTTGGCCTTCAGCACCTTTTTGCGCAGCCGGATGGATTGCGGAGTCACTTCCACGTATTCGCCGTCGCGGATGAACTCGATGGCCTGTTCCAGGTTCAAAATCCGCGGCGGCACCAGGCGAATAGCTTCATCGGCGGTGGAGGCGCGCATGTTCGTGAGCTTCTTCTCCTTGACGATGTTGACGTCCAGATCGGCTTCCTTGGCGTTCTCGCCCACGATCATGCCTTCGTAGACTTCGGTGCCCGGCGTGACGAAGATTTCGCCGCGTTCCTGAAGGTTGAAAACCGCGTACCCGGTGACTCTGCCGGGCCGGTCCGCCACCAGCGCACCGGTGGGCCGCATGGGGATCTCGCCCTGCCACTCGATGTAGCCGTGGAACAGCGAGTTCATGATGGCGGTGCCGCGCGTGTCGGTGAGCATTTCGCTGCGCAGCCCGATCAAACCGCGGGAGGGCACGTGAAACTCGAGGCGCACGCGGCCCGACCCGTGGTTCACCATCCTGGTCATCTTCCCCTTGCGCGCGCCCAGCTTCTCGATCACCACGCCGAGAAAGGTCTCGGGGCAGTCGATCACCAGAAGCTCGACCGGCTCCTGCACTTTGCCGCCGGCGGTGCGCGTCAGGATCTCCGGCTTGCCGACCATCAGCTCGAAGCCTTCGCGGCGCATCATTTCGATCAGAATAGCGAGCTGCAATTCGCCGCGGCCCATCACTTTGAAGGTGTCGTGCCCCAGTTCCTCGACGCGAATGGACACGTTGGTGAGAAGTTCCTTGTCCAGCCGCTCGCGCAGGTTGCGCGACGTCACCCATTGGCCCTCGCGCCCCGAAAAGGGCGAGGTGTTGATGGTGAACGCCATGGCGATGGTCGGCTCGTCGATCAGGATCTGCGCCAGCGGCGCCGGCGTTTCGGCGCTGGTGACGGTCTCGCCGATGGTGATCCCCTCCACGCCGGCAATGGCCAGGAGGTTGCCGGGGACGCCCACGGTTTCGTCCACCCTCTTCAGTCCTTCGAAGGAGTAGAGCTTGGTAATGCGCGTGTTGTGAAGCGATCCGTCCCGCTTGGCAATGGCCACGGTGTCGCCATATCGCAGCGTGCCATTGAAGACGCGGCCAATGGCCAGGCGGCCCAGGTAATCGCTGTAATCCAGGTTGGCCACCAGCATCTGGAGCACGCCATCGGGATCGCCCACGGGCGCGGGAATGTGCTCGACGATGGCGTCGAACAGCGGGCGCAGGTCGCTCGACGGATCATCCAGGGAACGCTTGGCCACGCCGGTTTTGGCGATGGTGTAAAGCACCGGGAAATCCAGTTGGTCTTCCGCCGCGTCGAGGTCGATGAACAGGTCGTAGATCTCGTTGAGGACTTCCTGCACGCGCGCGTCGGGCCGGTCGATCTTGTTGATCACCACGATGGGAGGCAGCTTGGCCTCCAGCGCCTTCACCAGGACGTAGCGCGTCTGCGGCAGCGGGCCTTCGCTGGCGTCCACCAGCAGCATGACGCCGTCAACCATCTTGAGCGCGCGCTCCACTTCACCCCCGAAATCGCTGTGGCCGGGCGTATCGACGATGTTGATCTTGACGCCGTGGTAACGGATACCGGTGATCTTGGCGAGAATGGTGATGCCGCGCTCGCGTTCCAGCTCGTTGGAATCCATCACGCGTTCCACGTGCTCCTCATGCTGGCCGAAGATGCCGCTCTGGTTGAGCATGGCGTCCACCAGCGTAGTCTTGCCATGGTCCACGTGGGCGATGATGGCGATGTTGCGAATGTCGGCGCTGCTACTCTTCATGCGTCACGTGCCTCAAGTATATCGCGAGGAATTAACAGCCCCTTACCGTGCTCTTGCCACTGGCCATGTTACCAGCCCCAATTGCCGCCAGGCGCGCCAACCATATAAACTTGGCGTTGCCGGTCATGCTATGGCATTCCGCCCAGACCCCCAACCATCCCTGAGCGCCACGAGCGCCGACCGGAGCTTCTTCGGCCATCCGCGCGGCCTCGCGACCCTGTTCTTCACCGAAATGTGGGAGCGCTTCAGCTATTACGGCATGCGCGCGCTCCTCATCCTTTTCATGACCGCCGGTGCCGCCCGTGGCGGCCTGGGCTTCTCCTATGCCAAGGCCGGCGCCATCTACGGTCTCTACACCGGCATGGTTTACCTGCTGAGCCTGCCGGGCGGCTGGGTGGCGGACCGCATCACCGGCCAGCGCCGCGCCGTGCTCTACGGCGGCATCCTCATCGCCGCTGGACAGTTTTGCCTGGTGGCGCCCAGTGTCATGACCTTCTATCTGGGATTAGTGCTGCTGGTGATGGGAACCGGCCTGCTGAAGCCCAACGTGAGCACCATCGTGGGCCAACTCTACGCGCCGGGCGACGGGCGACGCGACGCCGCCTTCTCCATCTTCTACATGGGCATCAACCTCGGAGCGCTCATCTCCCCGTTCGCCTGCGGCTGGGTGGGAGAGAAGGTCGGCTGGCGATTGGGTTTCGGCCTGGCGGGCGTGGGCATGATCGCCGGCCTGATTCAATACACCCTGGGAGGCAAGCACCTGGGCGTAGCCGGCCTGCACCCCGCAATCCCCGCTGACCCGGCGGCGGATCGCCGGCAGAAGCGCCGTGTGGCCCTGGCCGCGGCCGGCGCGCTGGCGGTTCTGGCGATACTCGGAGCGCTGGCCGCAACCGGCGCCCTGGTTCTTACCACCGAGCTGATTTCCGACGCGCTTGGGGTGGCCCTGGTGCTCCTCTCGGTGGCCATTTTCTCCTGGTTGCTGCTGGGCCGCGGATGGTCCGCCGAGGAGCGCAAACGTTCGGCCGCGATCCTGGTTCTGTTCCTCTCCTCGGCGGTCTTCTGGTTTGCCTTCGAGCAGGCCGGATCGTCGCTCAACCTGTTCGCCGAGGGCAGCGTCGACCGCTGGGTGCATGGATACCAGTTCCCGGCGAGCTGGTATCAGTTGGTTCAACCGTTCTTCATCATCACGCTGGCGCCGGCGTTCGCCTGGCTCTGGGTCAGGCTGGGGAAGCGCGAGCCCTCGAGCCCCGCCAAGTTCGCTTTCGGCCTGTTCTTCGTGAGCGCCGGATTCATCCTGCTGGTTCCGGTAGCGGGCGGCCAGGCCGTCTCGCCTCTCTGGTTGATCGGCACTTACTTCCTGCACACACTCGGCGAGTTGTCCCTCAGCCCCGTCGGATTGAGCGCCATGACCAAGCTGGCGCCCACGCGCGTGGCCGGAATGATGATGGGTCTCTGGTTCGTTTCCCTCGGCGCGGGCAATTACTGCGGAGGCTGGATGGCTTCGCTTTACGGGTCCATGAAAATCTCCACCCTGTTCGCCATCGACGCCGCTTTCGCCATGGCCGCGGCCGTCGCGATGGTGCTGCTGATCAAGCCAACGGTGCGCATGATGTCGGGGGTGAAATAGCTCGGTGACTGACACACGCGTCCCAAGGCGCGCTTGCGAATTATATCCAGTTGGATATAATTGAATCATGCGGCCGCTGCGCTTCCTTGGTGATTCGCTGAAGTGCCTGCGAGACTTCCCGGAGGGCGCGCGGCATGATGCGGGTTATCAACTCGACAAGGTTCAGCGAGGCGACCAGCCCGACGACTTCAGGCCGATGCCCGCCATCGGTAAGGGTGTCGAGGAGATTCGCGTTTCGGACTCAAGCGGCGCCTACCGCGTGGTTTACTTGGCTAGGCGCGCGGAAGCTGTCTACGTCCTGCACGCCTTCCACAAGAAAGCACAGGCGACGCCAAGAAAGGCTTTGGAAATCGCGAAGGAACGATTTAGGCAACTGTTGGGAGGAAGGATATGAGCAAACCGGAGAGCTACGCAAGTGTTTGGGATGCGATCGCGGACACCCCCGAGCAGGCTGCGAACCTGAGAGCGCGGGCCGACCTGATGCACAAGATCGAAGCACACTTGAAGAAACACGACTGGACACAGGCCGAAGCGGCGCGCCGTTGCGGCGTGACGCAGCCCCGGATCAACGATCTGCTCCGCGGCCGGCTTTCCCGCTTCTCGCTCGACGCGCTGGTCAACATTGCGACGGCGCTGGGCTGCCGCGTGCGCGTCGATCTCGACGCTGCATGAGCCGTGTTACTCTCTGAGGCCCCCGCCTCGCGCAGACAGGTTCAGTGGGCCAAGGGCCATTACGCCCGGATCACGGCCATCCGGAGGTTGGCGGATGCTGGGCGACCTGTAGGGACCAATCCACAAGGCTGGTCCCGAAAAGCGCGGTGTTCAGGTTGACTCGTTTCTTCCCGCGGGACGATCCGATTACTGGACTGATCCTGGATCGGGAGATTCAGCGAAAACGTTGGGCGTACTCTTAAGAGTATTATGTCCACGCACTTGGTTTCCGTCACTCCGATCGCGCGACACTGGCCGCATCCTCTGAGGGTGTTGAGTCGTGGCATTCAAATAGTGGACAGACCAGTATTCAACGAGAAGGACTGGCGATTTTGGAACCTGCGCCGCACCGAGGAAGAAACTGTGCGGGAGCGGACCTACTGGTTGTGCACAGAGCGCGAATGTCAGTGGACCGACCACGCGCTCCTTAATCAGATGGCGGAGGAGCTTCGCACAGCGATGCTGGGTTTCCAGTTGTGGGCGCCAATCGGTTGGGACGGGCTCATCCTGGACTGCTCGAGAACCCAGGAAGGCTCGCTCACCGTAGAACGTGTGCATCGGCCGGAGGACTACGCGACACCGTTTTGGGGACGAATGCTCGATTTACGGAAGCTCGATCCAGCACAATTGGGGTTTTTGGCTGAGGGGACGCTAGCGGCGGTGGACTCCGGTTGCGTGCCGATTGTAAATCCATTTCGCTTTCTCGAAATCGGGCTTCAGACCGCCGTCAACCATCGAAGGGCCGGGGCGGTGTTGTGGATGATGGGGCTTGATGGCCTGCTGGCGGCTGAGAGGCAGGTGGTCTTCTCAAATCGCCTCCAGAAGCTCTTAGGAAAGGACACGCGTATCTTTCCCGAGGACCGGGCCGGGCGACGGCCCACGTACACCGTTGCTGAAATGGCCGCCAACATGTTTGAGTTCCGCAGTTTGATTGCGCACGGAAGAGAGATTCTGCAAAAGTACCGTGAGCCGATTGCGTTTCAGTTTGAGCCGGAAGAACTGGACTGCCTCGCAGTGGAAAAGTGGTCGCGGGGAACGTTGATGATTGAGAGCATTGTGTTCACCTTGATTGCTGCCTTGCGGAGGGTAATCATTGATGGTTTGGTGGAGCGGATCAGAAACCAAAGGGCTTGGAAGAGATGGTTGGATGCGCCGCTGTAAGATCTGACGGAGTGCTCGCTCAAGCAAAAACTCTGGCCGCAAGCCGACCTATCGTTCGCTATATTGGCGTAAGCCGGATCGAGCGTCAAGCGCCCTCAGAACCCTTCCCACACGTACGCCGGGAACCGCCTCACGGTTTCGAATCCCACCCGCGGTCTGGACGCGTTACGGCTAGGTGCAATCCGGCCGACGACTGATCCCCGATGCGGGTTCACGTCCTCTTCGGCAGGGGCAGGAGGAGGGTTCTCGGCGCGTCGCCAAACGGAATGAAGCCGTGGTGCAGATAGAAGTTCTCCGCTTGTTCATCCTTAGCATCGACGACAAGCGCGTAAACGGCAACCTCGGACCGGCTCGCTCGCTCTATCGCATCCCACAACAGGGCGCCGCCGAGTTTACGGCCATGCCAGGCGCCCGCGACGGCGAGGCGCCCCAGGCGCGCCACGGGTACCGCAGGATAGCGTGGCAGACGTTTGGCGAGTCGGACTGGAATCTGCGCGAGGAGGACCCCGGCCGCGGCTAATGTGTAGAACCCGGCAATCCGATTTGTCGCGATCTCACGGGCCACAAAGCACGCCGTGGCGCGGCGGCGCACATCCTGGCCAGCCTGCTCCCGAAAATAGCGATCGAGCGCATCCACCCCACACGTAAACTCCGAACGATCATGGCTTGGCCCAAGCGGCTCAACGATGAATGAACCGGTCATCGCGAGGATGCGATCAAACGGGCATGAGCCTTCTTGGCGAGCTTCAGGGCGGGCGAAAGAACCGGCGGATTCAGAAGCAACTCCACAAAGCGCTGCTGGTCCTCGACGGACAGGTGAATGACCTGGGCTTCATCGATTGTCCTGTGTGCGACCTCTTGAGCGGCGGCCACCACAAAATCGCTGATGCTGCGGCCCTGCAATTCCGCGGCGCGCCTGACGACTCGAAGCGCATCAGGCGCAATGCGAGCTTCGATACGCGCCGTGCGGCTTGCCTGCTGAGGCATGGCTGGAACACTCCTAAGCAGTATTGTACGGGATTATGCCTCACAATGCAACCGCCGGGGCTGAGGCGGCCTGCACGCGCTGTCCAGGGAGAGCACCCAGCTGTTCGGGTCCGACGAAGGCCCTCAGAACCCTTCCCACACGTACGCCGGGAACCGTCTCACGGTTTCGAATCCCACGCGCTCGTACAGCGTCACGGCGTCTTCGTTGGCGGCCGTCACCGTGAGGCTCGCGGAGCGGCAGCCCGCCTCCCGCAGGGTGGTCAGCGACTGGCGCAGCAGCGCGTGTCCGATGCCCGTCCCCCGCACCGATGGCGTTACGCAGATCTGCGTGATGTGGCCGCACCCCGGCGCCACCAGGCTGGCCAGCGAAATGCCGCACAACCGCCCGCTCAGCGCCTCCAGCGCGACGTAAGACGCCGGCCGGCAGAAGACCCCGCAACCGGGACACTGCGTGATGTTATACAGGAACCGGCGCGCGCCCGCGCTGCTGCGGTACTGGTCGTTGATGCGGCTGTCGATATGGCCCACGTACGCCGCGGCGATGGACTGCGCGGCCGCATCCTGATAATGGTCGGACCACTTCTCGAGGTACATGGGCCGCCGCACGTTGCCTTCCGCCAGCGCGGCGCGGCCCAGGTCCAGCCGCATGAAGTTGCGCTCGTAAACGCTCAGGTAATCGGCATAGGGAGCTGGCCGGTCCGGCGCCATCCCGGACATCATGAGCTGCGACTCGATGCGCCCGATGAACGAATTCGCCATGAGGGGTTCGAGCGCCGATTCCAGCAGCCGGTTCTCCCGTTCCGCCGTGCGCCAGGCGCGGCGCACGTACAGGTCGCCGATGAGCGCCTTGTTCTCCTCCAGCACGTAATACGCGTACCCGGCCACTTCCCCGTCTTCGATGAGCGCGCTCCCGTTCAGCGCCCGCAGATCCACGAAGCGGCGCACCAACTCGGCCGACTTGTCGAAGTCCCATTCCATCTCGTCCCGCCAGGCGGCCGTCTCTTCCGCGAGCAGGGGTTCCAGGTCCCGCGAGGTAAGCCGCCGCAGGTCGATAATCCTGGGCGTACGCGAAACAGCCGGATGCATCTGGGCAGCCATGAGGTGCCTGTTATTGTACCCCGAACATGGCGGCGTAGCTCAATTGCTGCCGGACGAAGTCCCGCGGGTAGGAAATTCCCACCGCTGTCACCTTGCCGGACGAATCGAACTTCGGCGCCAGGGTGGCATTGATCCCGCACCAGTAAGTCGGAATGTCCAGTTTCTGGTAGCGCGCCACCACCTCGTCGCGCAGCTTGGGGTCGAAGTGCACGGCATACTGGTCTACCAGCGCTTTGATGGCCGCGTAGTCCCCCTCGGCCTTGATGCGCATCAACTCGGCCAGCAGCATGCCCACGCCCTGGCGCATCTTGTCGAAATCCTTCAGCGCCAGGTAGGTTTTCCCGTTGCGCTCCGTCTTTTGGATGGCGCCGGTCTTGTCCATGATGTAATTGACAATCAACTGCCGGTTTCTCTGGTGGTCCTCCTCGATGGTGTCGCCTTGCGGAATGCGCATCAACTGCGTCAGCACCCCGCGCACCGCGTCGTAGTACATGGCCTTGCCCACCTCCGAGCTCGAAACCAGCCCAAGCTGCCGCAGCTTCGAATCGAAGATGTTCCATAGCGCCATCAAGTCCGCGCGCGCCTCTTCCAGGGTGGAATAGTACTCCTTCAGGTGGGCTTCGGACCCGCCCTGAAGCCGCGGACTGAGCTTGCCGGAGCCGTGTCCGATCACCTCGTGCAGCGCGGTCATCATGGCCGACGATTCCTCGCCGTACTTCTTGCAGATGGCGATCTCTTCCTCCGACGCCGCGAATTCTTCCAGCGGTCCCAGCCCCATGCCCTGGCGCAAGGTGCGCGAGCTGCCCGTGAACAGGAAGCTCTTGCTGCCGTACTTCTCGTGGATTTCATTCTCGTTGGGCAGGTTGTCGCCGATGGTGCTCACGTGAAAATCGCCCGTCTCGATCACCGTCTCCACGGCCTTGGCCACGGGCGGCGTGACACCCTCTTTCTTGTATTGCTGCGCCCATGGCGCGCGGTCTTCGAAGTATTGCGCGTTGGCCGCCAGCTTCACCATCGGTTGGTTCAGTTTCTCATCGGTGATGCTGACGAAACTCTGCGCCGTGCCCTTGGCGGCGCGCGCATCGCGGTAGACCTCGATGAACCCGTTGGCGAAATCCACCCGCGCGTTGTTCTGCACCCAGGCGGTGCCGAAGCGCACCCATTCCGCCGGGTCGCCCGTCTGGTAATAGCGGATCAGCGCGGCGATCGCCTGGTCCTGCCCCGGCTCGGCGTGCGCTTGCGCTTTTTCCAGGTATTCGTTGGCCTTCTTCAGGAACTGGGCGTAGCGCCCCGCCGGAATCTTGCCGTCCGGAGTTCCCGCGCGGTAGATTTCTTCCACCAGCCTGCCCGAATCGCTCTTCACCAGCCGCGAATTCAGCGGATGCCGGTCGTGAAAGTTCTTCAGGTCCGCCAGGCTGACGCCGAGGTAGAAGTTGTTGGCGCTGGCTTGCAGGATGTCGAGCGTGCCTTGCGGGCTCTTGGCGGTGATGGTCGGCTCGAAACTGGCGTCGAACAGCGATGCCCGGAGCGCCTCCAGCTCCCGATCCAGCTCCGCCTGGCTGCGGATGGGAGCAAGGCCGTACGCCGCGCTCTTGAAACCTCCGCCGGCCAGCGCCGCCGTCGCTACTGTTTTCAATTCGTCGAACGAAAACTCCGGCAGGAACTTCTGCGCCGTCATTTCGTTGTGGTTACCGCGATTGGCCCAGAACAGCTTGGTGAAAGCCGTGATCTTGGGGTTTGCCGGCGCCGCGTGAGTGATGATCGCTTCGAGCAGCCGCTTCTGCCGCGGCCCCCAGATCGAGTTCTGATCGTAGTTGATGGGATCGATGGCGATGGAAGCCTGGCTCAGCCAGTAAGCCAGCGTCTGCTCTTTGAGCGGCAGCTTCTGGAAGCTCTCCGCTTCAAGCTGCACGAACCCGGTGGTCCCCACGCGGTCCACCAGCGCGGCGCTGTCAGCCGCAACCGCCGCGCCCGCAAAAACGAAAATCAGCGCACTCCGCACGTGTTCACTCCCTTTCCATTATGAACCGCCCCACTCGCACATGCTCCCCGCGCGGCGCCCACACCGCCGGGTCCGAGGCCGGGCCGTAGAGCGCCAGCACCGGCGTGCCCACGGCCGCGGCCAGGTGCGTGATGCCCGAATCGTTGCCGATGTACAACCGCGCCCGCGCCAGCCAGCACGCCAGATCGTAAAGATCGTCGATGCGCACCGCGCCTTCAAGCGGCGGATCGTCGGCCCCCGAACACCAGCGCACCGGCATGTTCCGTTCCAGCTTGCGCGCCAGCTCGCGGAAGTTCTCGAGCGGCCAGTTCTTCTTCGGGCTGCCGGAGAACGGATGGATCGCGGCGAAGTCCTCGCGTTCCACGTCGCAGCGGATACGCGGGATGCCGTCGCTCGCGACATTGGCCATCGCGCGCACTTGCTGCAGGTAGAAATCCGTGGCGGGCAACCCCGAACCCTCCGCCGGAAGCGCCGGCAGAAACGTGAATGGAAGCTGAAGCGCGCGGACCAACTCGCGAAACTCGGGTCGGTGCGCGCCATACCACGACACGATTGAGTCGAATCCACGCAGTTCTTCCAGCAGGCGCGCGGGCGGTTCCGTCACGCCCAGCAGATCGAGCGACGTGGATGCGATGGAGCGCGCGCGATCCGCGAATCGCACCAGCGGCACATTCGGCGAAGCGGCCCAAACCTCCAGGTATTGGCTTCGCAGGCACTCCAGTGCCGGCAGAGAAACCAGGAAATCGCCGATCGCGCCGGGGCGGATCACGAGTCTTCGCACTTCCGTTCCAGTATCGCAAAAACAGAAGTTCCAGGTTTCGATTTATCCACAGAAGATCCACGTCGACTTCCCCGTAACCGATTTGAAACAAAGGAAATAAATATTGAGGGAAAAGGGGTTAGAGATCACAAAAGGGGTTGACAGAAAACCCTGGTGAGGGCATATTAGGGGAGGTTCCAAGAGGTTTGAGGAACAGCAAGCCTCCGGAAACGTAGCGGACCAGGAACGGTGATCCGCAGCCGCGAGATCTAGTGATAGTAACGGGCTGCGGGGAGCGAGAGGAAATCGGGCGGGTTCGGAAGGCGGGTTTGGCAGGCGGCAAATTCCGCTGAACGCTTTGATCCCGAGGGAGGTAAAAGTCCCAAAGGGGAGTGGAGGCGGGGGATGCAGCCAGTCGGGCTACTTGCTGACGCTGCAACGGGCCAGAAGCGAGGAAGCGGCCCGAGCCGGGGCGAACCGGTTTGGGTAGTGGAGCGGAGAGGCCGAACGGGCAGGGGAGGCAGGTAGCGGGGAGCGAAGTAGCAGGTCGGGACCTTTGACCCCGGAACGGGAATCGCGCAAGCGGGAGTCGTTGCGGGCGAGGGAAAGGCCGTTACGAGCAACCAGCCCCGAGAGGGAGAGAAGAAAGGCTGCGACGCGTCAGGAAGCGTTGATCCGGCGGCTGGAGAAAACGGCTGTTGGGGAGCGGAGAGGCGAAGCGTTCAGGGCTCCCGATTGCGATGTTCAGTACCGGGCATGCCGGTGGTGGGCAAGGCTGGAAATCGGATCACTTGGAACCATTTTTTTGCGCTTACCCTCCTTCGCCCCTCTTCTTGCGCTAACTAACTTCCGCTCCACGCCCACTCGATTTGTGATACGTTAGGTCTTTCGCTTGAACTGGAGGACAGTGGATTATGATGGAGGCCCTTGGCCTGATTGAAACGAGGGGCTTGGTGGGAGCCATCGAAGCCGCCGACGCCATGTGTAAGACCGCCAACGTCATCCTGCAAGGCAAGGAATACGTCGGCGCCGGACTGGTCTGCGTCACGGTCCGCGGCGATGTTGGCGCGGTGAAAGCTGCGACGGACGCGGGTGCGGCCGCGGCCCGGCGCGTCGGCGAGCTGGTCAGCGTCCACGTCATTCCCCGGCCGCATGAGGAGGTGGAAAAGGCCCTCCCCACTGGCGGCCTCAAGAAGTAACGGCCGATGATCGAGGACAAAGACCTTCTCTCGATCCAAGAGGTCCGCACCAAGGTCGAGAAGGCTTATTCCGCCTGGCTCGAATATCGCACCTTTTCCCAGGAACAGATTGACGCCGTGGTCGAGCGCGTGGGGGCCGCTGCGCGCGCCTATGCCAAGCGCCTCGCCGATATGGCCGTCGAAGAGACCGGCTACGGCAACGCCCAGGATAAGTACGTCAAGAACCTGCTGTGCGCCGACCGGCTGCCGCGGCTCATGCGCGGCATGAAAACCGTCGGCCTTTTGCGCGAGCTGCCGGAAGAAAAAGTGGTGGAGATAGGCGTTCCCATGGGCGTGGTGGCGGCCATCCTGCCCACCACCAATCCCACCTCCACGGCCATTTACAAGGTCCTGATCTCGCTCAAAGCGGGGAACGCCATTGTGCTCAGCCCGCATCCGCGCGCGCACCAGTCGACTTGCTACACGGCGGCAATTCTGTACCAGGCGGCCGTGGAAGCCGGCGCTCCCGAGGGCATCGTCCAGTGCGTCGATAACGCCACCCTCGAAGCCACCAACGCTCTCATGCGGCACGAGCGCACCGGCGTGATCCTTTCCACCGGCGGCGCAGGCATTGTGAAAGCCGCCTATTCCAGCGGCAAGCCCGCCTTCGGCGTAGGCCCCGGCAACGTCCCTGTGCTTATCGATACTTCGGCCGATCTGGAAGACGCTGTCGCCAAGGTGGTCGCCGGCAAGTCCTTCGATTACGGCACGGTCTGCTCCAGCGAGCAGGCTCTGGTCGCAGAAGCTGCGCTGCGCGACCGCATTCTCAGCCTGCTGAAAACCAACAAGGCCTGCATTGCCAACGACGCCCAGAAACTCGCGCTCGGCAAGCTGCTCATCCTGCCGAACTGGACGGTGAATCCGCAGTGCGTGGGCCAGCCCGCCGCCACCATCGCCAAGATGGCTGGTTTCGAAGTGCCGCCGGATACCTCCATCATCTGCGCCGAGTTGGAGGGCGTCGGCAAGCAGTATCCGCTCTCCGCCGAGAAACTCTCGCCGGTGCTCTCGCTCTACTTCGTCAAGGACTTCAACGCGGCCCTGGACACCTGCTTCGCGCTGCTCAAGTTCGGCGGCATGGGCCACACCGCCGTGATTCACTCGAAGAACGACCAGCGCACGCGCGAATACGCCATGCGCATGCCGGCCATGCGCGTGCTGGTGAATACGCCCGCGCCGCACGGCTCCATCGGCATCACCACCAATGTCTTTCCTTCGATGACGCTGGGGTGCGGCGCCGTGGCGGGCAACATCACGTCCGACAACATCGGCCCCCGGAACCTGATTAACATCAAGCGGCTGGCCTACACCGCGCGCCAGCCGCAGGAGGCGTTCGAGATGCCCATCGATTACAACGCCGCGCCGGGCGCTCCGGCAGGCTCCCCCGCCCCCAGTCCCGTCGAGCGGAGTGCCGTGGCCGCCGCCGTCGAGCGGTATCTGGCGTCCCGCGGAATCCCGTTTGTTACCGCGCCGGCCGCGAACGCGCCATCGCCTGCGCCCATGCCACAAGCCACCCTGCCGGTGTCTTCTATGGTCTCGAGTATTGTTGACCGGTATCTGACGTCCCGCCGGGCTCCGGCTGCGGCGCCGCCCGTGGTCTCGTCGTCCGTGATCCCGAATGTTACGGCCCAAGTTGTGGACCGCTTCCTGGCCCGCCGCGGCGCTGCCGACTCCAAGAGTGGATTTGGCTGACTGACGGGTTCAGGCGCGGTTGCGTCTTGTCCCCTGGCTTCGCCCGCCCCGCAGGCGGAGACGGCATCGCCGGCATCGTCAAAGCCCGCGCCTCCACCCAAGCCGGTGGATTTTGTCGCGGAGGCCGACGTGCGCGCCGCCATCCAAGAAAACCGCAAGATTTACATCGGGCCGAAGACGATCGTTACGCCCTCCGCCCGCGACCTGGCCGGTCCCTCTGCTATTCTGGTGCTGGCTCAGGGCTGAGGCATTTACGTGGATTTGAATCTCGACACACTGAAGCAGGAAGTCCTCGAGTATCTCGATTCGGCCGGATTCGCCGTCTTTCACGGCCATCCCGGGGGTCTGGAAGGCCCGCCTGTGATCCTCTGGGACACCGAGCACCACCCCGACTACCGGATGTTTCTGGAAGTCGCCCGCAAGGCCGGCGTCAACCTCGTGGTGTTCGCCACCCGCGAGTTCGAAGCCGCCGACCTGGACGACCTTCTGGCGCAGATCGAAGACTGCGAGCTCACCCGCGAAGAGCGCCGCGATTACGAGTCGCGCCTGCGCGAGCTGCGCATCTTCGAAGGCGTCACCTGCTCTCTCGATCTGGCGTTCGATCTCCATTCCCGCCTCTACGTCTACGAAGTGCAGCCCGACTGGTACGAAGAGTTTCTCGGCGTCGAGGACGAGATCGCATCGCGGATGGCCGATGAAGAAGACCTGGACGAGGGCGAGTCCCTCGGCGGCTACTTCTCGAAGAACTAGCTAGTGGCTCATTCCCGCTGGCTACTTCCCAGCCCCGATCCGCGCGACGTTGACGCGCTCTCATCCGCCCTGCGCATCGCCGCGCTCGCCGCCGGAATTCTGGTCCATCGCGGCCTCCGCGATCCCGCCGCCGCGCGCCGCTTCCTCCAACCTTCGCTCGACGACCTCCACGACCCGCTGACCATGCGCGACATGCCGCGGGCCGTGGCGCGCCTGAGGGAAGCCATCCGCGACGGCCAGAAGATCCTGATCTACGGCGATTATGACGTAGATGGCACAATCTCCGTGGTGCTTCTCACCAAGGCCATCGAGCTCGCCGGTGGCGCCGCCGGTTACTACGTTCCACACCGCCTCAAGGATGGCTATGGCATGCGTGCCGAAGTGGTCGAGACCGCGGCCGCCGAAGGTGTGAGGCTCATCGTGAGCGTCGACACCGGAATCCGCGCCGCCGAAGTGGTGCGCCGGGCCAGCGAGCTGGCTGTCGACGTCATCGTCACCGACCATCATCTCCCCGAGACCGAATTGCCGCCGGCGCTGGCCGTGCTCAACCCCAACCGCCCCGACTGCCCGTATCCCGACAAAGATCTGTGCGGCGCCGGCGTGGCGTTCAAGCTGGTCCAGGCGCTGCTGGCCGCGCTGCCCTGGCCGGCGGAGAAGATGCGGCGCGTTTCCGAGTCGTTTCTCAAGCTGGTGGCCATCGCCACCGTGGCCGACGTGGTGCCGCTCACCGGCGAGAACCGCATCATGGTCAAACACGGGCTCGACGGTCTTCACGCCGTCCGCAACGCCGGCCTGCGCGCGCTGCTGGACGTCGCGGGCTTCACCGGCAACACTGTGCCGACAGCGCGCCAGGTGGCGTTTCAGATTGCGCCGCGCCTGAACGCAGCCGGCCGCATGGATACCGCCAAGGCGGTGATCGATCTGTTCCTCACCGGCGATCCGGATCGCGCCCGCGAGCTGGCGCAACAACTCCACGAGCAGAACGCCGAGCGCCGGAGGGTGGAGGACGAGATCCGGGACGCCTGCGAGGGCCTCGCCGTGGACGATTCCTCCGCCGCCCTGGTCTACTATGCCGAGACTTGGCACCGCGGCGTGCTCGGCATCGTCGCGTCACGGCTGGTCGAGCGCCTCCACCGCCCGGTGTTTGTGATCGGCCGCAATCCCGAGGATGGTCTGGCGCAGGGATCCGGCCGGAGCATTGCGGCATTTCACTTGCTGGAAGCCCTGGAAGCCATGCCCGATCTCTTCGTACGCTTCGGGGGCCACCGGCACGCCGCCGGCGTGACGCTCGAAGCCGCGCGCGTCGACGAATTCCGCCTCCGCTTCAATGCCTACGCCGCCGCGCGCCTGCGTCCCGAGGACTTTTTGCCGCAAACGGATGTAGACGCCGTGATCGGCTTCGGCGACATCACGGACCCCGCCGTTCAGGAGGTCCTCGCACTGGCGCCCTTCGGTCACGGCAATCCCACGCCGCTGCTGGCCGCCCTGGATGTGGAAGTCGCCGGCCAGCCCGTGGTCTGGAACGAGAAACATCTGCGGGTGATGGTGCGCCGGAACGGCCGCACGCTCGCGCTGAAAGCCTGGAACTTCGCCGGGCGCGCCGGCGAGATGCCGCCCGGCGCGCGCGTGGACATAGCATTTACACTGGAGGAAGACGCGTATTCGGCCGCCCGCGGCTGTCCCGGCTGGGCGGCGGTGCTGCGCGATGTTCGTGCCGCGAAGGATTACAATCGTACTTTTAGAGTTTAGGAACGCATGAAAACAACATTTGGTCTGTCTCTACTCGCGGTGGTATGTGCCACGGGCGTGTATGCACAATCGGTGGCGGGATATGGCGCCGTCACCGGAACCGTGCGCGACGCTAACGGCGAAGGCATACCCGATAGCACCGTGCTTCTGTCCAACGATTCCATGGGCGTGCGGCGCAGCATGATGTCGACCGACGACGGGACCTTCGACGCGCCCGCGCTCGTGCCCGCCAGCGGGTACAGCCTGAAAGTGATCAGAAAGGGATTCGTGGACTGGAAATCCAACGCCTTCGATGTCTCCATCGGCGAAACGCTGAATTTCACCGTCATGATGCAAGCCGAAGGAGGCGCCATTCCCGAGATAGACCCCGCCCGGGCAATCGCTCCGGTGGACGATACCAGGGTCGGCGTTTCCACATTCGTCAGCCGGTCGCAGATCGACGGGCTGCCCACCAACAACCGCCGCCTGGATGATCTGGTGCTCCTGGCGCCCCTGGTCTCCACCGACAGCGCCCTGGGAGTAATCGCCTTTCAAAGCCTGCCATTCTACAATTCTTTTCTGGTTGACGGCATCTCTACCGCCAATACCTATTACTTCTTGCGGCGGCCCGGAATTGCCAACCAGCTCTCGCAGGACGCCGTGGAAGAGGTGCAGGTGCTGGTCGACGCTGCCTCCTCCGAATTCGGGCGCTACCTGGGAGGAACCGTCAACACCGCGACCAGGAGCGGCGCCAACAGTTTTCACGGCGCCGGGTACGGATATCTCACCAATCCCTCGCTGAGCACGGCGGAACGGTTCGCGCTGGGCCGGAGTCTGTTCCAAAAGGAGCACCAGGCCGGCGGCAGCGTGGGCGGGCCCGTTATCCCCAACAAGATTTTCTTCTTCTTGAATGCCGAAGTTCTGGATGCCGATTTTAAGGACATGAACCGCATCACCAGCCCGGTGATCGCCGATCCCACCGGCAGCTCCGTTCTGGCGTCGAATTGCAAGGCGACAGCGACCGTGTGCGCAGCCGCAATCCACTTCATCCAGCCGCAAATGAACGTGGTGGCGCCGCTCTCCGAGCGTTGGGCCACCGCCCTGGCGAAGCTCGATTACCGCCGCAGCGAGAGCCAGACGTTCTCCCTCGAGGCCAACGCCATGAATTCGCGCCTCCCCGAGAACGCGCAGACCGGGAACGTAGCGCCCGATGGCGGACTGCTGGGCCTCGGCAATTCCAGGGACGACAATCGCTATGGAAGGGGTTCCTGGATCAGCAAGGTGTCCTCGGCGGCCGTCAATGAAGCGCGCTTCGGCGCGTTCGAGGACCGCTTCGCCGACCCCGCCTCGCAATCCAACTTGTCTACCGGCAATGTGGGTATCGACGTGGAGGGAGTGACGCTCGGCGCCAACCACCCGTGGTACACCGGCTTAACCGAACGCCGGTACCAGTTCGCGGACAACTTCACCCTGACCGCTTTCACGCACACTTTCAAGCTCGGCGTGGACGCGTCACAGACCCGCGACTCCATCAATGAGCTCGCCAACTCCACCGGTACCTATTATTACTCGTCGCTGACCGCCTTTGCGCAAGACCTGACCACCGTCAACTCGAGGAATTACACGCAATTCACACAGACCTTAGGCGATCCCGCCCGTTCGTTGCGCATGAGGGAAATCCATATATACCTTCAGGATGCCTGGAAGGTCACGCGGAACTTGACGTTTAGCGGCGGTTTGCTCTGGGAAAAAACAAAAACGCAACAACCCACGGAGCTCGCTGCCAACACCGAATATTACAATACCGGCACCATTCCGTCGCGCACCTTGAATCTTACTCCACGTGCCAGCTTCGCATATCTGTTCAGCCCGGTCACGGCCTTTCGCGCCAGCTATGGCTGGTATATCGCTCCCTTTGCGGGCCAGGCTGTGGATTCGCTGTTTCTGGGCAATGGCATATACCAGACCAACGTCGTGGTGAATCCCAATCAGTCCGGCGCACTGGTTTTCCCCAACGTGTTTTCGCCCACCGCCACGCTGCCGAACGGCACATCCAACATCATGTTTGCCATAAACAAATTCCGGCAGCCCTACTCACAACAGACCAACGTGTCGATCGAGCGGCGATTGAGCGTAGACACGGCACTTACCGTCAGCTTGACTAACATCCGGGGCTACAGGATGTGGACCGCATCCGACCTCAATCTGACCGCTCCAACAGAGACTGAAACATACACCATCGAAAATGCCAGCAACCAGGCGACCAGCACTTTCCTCACCAACATCTATACCGCCAAGAACGATACGACCAAGGCGCAGGTTTTCCAGTTCGATAACGGCGGATCGTCCTGGTACAACGCCGCGGTCGTGCAGTTGCGCAAGCAACTGGCGCGCACCCTCAGCGTGCAGGCGTCTTACACGTTTTCGCACTCCATCGACGATGTGAGCGGACCGCCGGTGGCTCCGGGTATCCCTTCGAACACCACCCCCGGCGACTACATCAGCGACAAGGGCAACTCGCAGGCGGACCAGCGGCAGCGGGGGACGGTGAACTGGCTGTGGCAGCCAAGGGTACTCAAGAGCAATTCCCTCTTCGCGCGTTTCCTGGTGAACGGATGGGAAGTTTCGGGTATTGCCATGCTGGCCTCTCCGCAACATCGGACTCCGGTGATGATGGTCGGCACCCAGCAGTTTTCCGGCATCACCATGAGCTACACCAATTCTCTTAACGCGTCGGGTGGCTGGAACCGGGCGCCGTTCGAGGGGGTGGGCATCCTGACCACCGGATCGAACCAGTACACCGTCAACGGGCGGTTGACGCGCACCTTGCCCTTCACGGGGCGCGTGAAGGGAAAGCTGATGTTTGAGGCATTCAATGTTCTCAACAGCCAGTTCATCACCGCGGTCAACACCCTCGCGTACACCACCGCGACCGGCATAGTGAAGCCGGCGCCGGGATTGGGCGTGGGCATTGCCGCCGACGGTTTCCCCTACGGCTCGACCGCGCGCCGTTGCCAGATCGCGGTGCGGCTGGAGTTCTGATCTCACCGCCCCGACGATCCGAACCCGCCCGCCCCGCGCCGCGAATCGGCCAGCTCGCCTTCCACCCACTCCACCGCCTCATAGCGCGCCACAATCATCTGGGCGATGCGGTCGCCGGCGTGAACCGTGTACGGCTCCCGCCCCAGGTTCAGCAGGATCACGCGAACCTCGCCGCGATACCCCGGGTCGATGGTGCCCGGCGCATTGGGCATGGTGATGGCATGGTTGAGCGCCAGCCCGCTGCGCGGTCGCACCTGCGCTTCGCAGCCCGCGGGCGCCTCGATGATCAGGCCGGTGGGAACCAGCCGCGGCACGCCGGGCTCGAGCGTCACGTCCTCCACCGCGTGCAGGTCCATGCCGGCGTCCTCCCGGGGTCCATGGGCATAAGAAGGAAGAGTGGCGGCCGGATGAATTCGTTGAATTCGGATGCGCATCTGTTTCCGTTATCATATCGTCTTGAGCCCCACCAAACGCGTCATCACCGTGGCGCCCATGCCGCCGGAGAAGAGCGCTTACGCGCTGGCCCGCTACAGCCGCTCGCCCGATTCCATTCGCGATTCGATCGACTGGGTGCGCACTCACGACTCGCAAAAATTCCTGGAGAGTTTCTATTTCCAGTACGGCCACGCCTCCATCGCCGATCTCGGCCACACCGTGATGTGCTTCGAGGGCATCTCCGAGCTGGCCGCTACCGAGATCGAAGAGGAGCCGCTCTGGGACGGCCAGGCCAAATCGTCGCGCTACCAGGATTTTTCGCGCTCCGGCTTCATCGCGCCGCCCGAGTTCTCAGCCGGCGATGCCGAAGCTTACCGCAGGGCGGGCGAGGCGCTGCTGGCGGCCTACGGCAAGCTGAACGAGCTGGCGCTGGCGCGCCTCTCGGAGCGCCTGCCGCGCCCCGACGACATGAAGCCGGACGCCTATCGGCGCAGTATCGCGGCGCGCGCCTTCGACGTGGCGCGCTATCTGCTCTTCTGGGGCGTGCCCACCAACGTGGGCCAGGTGACCACCATCCGCACGCTCGAAAAACAGATCCGCCGCCTGAAGGCTTCCGAGTATGCGGAAGTGCGCGAGCTGGGCGGTGAGATGGCCCAGGCGTGCGCCGCGGAACCGGACTGCCGCTGGGACCTCGAGGCGGCGGCCGAGCCGCTGGCGCCCACTCTGGCGCGCCACGCCGAACCCGACCAGCACGCCGCGCGTTCGCGGGAAGACCTGAAGCGCTGGGCGGAGCAGAACCTGCCAAGTGGCGCGCCCCGCGGGCCGGCGCCCGGGCGGGTGGACCTGGTGCGCCCCACCGACACGCCCGCGGATATCGCCGCCACGCTGCTCTACCCGGTCACGGATCGCCCCTTCCGCGAGTTGTACGAACTCGCCCGCGGATGGAGCGCCGCGCTGCGCGGCGAGGTGATGGACGTGGCGCTTCGCTCGCGCACCGCGCGCGATGAAATCCTCGCCGGCTTTCGCGGCGGCCTGTATGCTTACGATTTCGTCATCGATATCGGCGCGTATCGCGATCTGCACCGGCACCGCCGCTGCCAGAAATTTCGCCAGGCCTACAACGGCGCCCTGGGTTACGATACGCCCAAGCTGGTGGCGGAATGCGGGGCGGAGGAACTCTACGATTCCGCCATGCGCCGCGCGTTCGAGACCATGCGCCGCCTGCCCGCGCCCGCGGCGCACTACCTGTTGCCGTTCGGCGCGCGCTCGCGCTTTCTCTTCAAGATGGATTTCGCCGAAGCCGAGTACATTGCGCGGCTGCGCAGCGGCGTGAAGGGCCACTTCAGCTACCGCGAAATCGCGTGGGAGATGAAGCGCCAGATGGAGCAGGTCGAACCCGAGCTGGGCCGCTTGATGGAAGCCACGCCGCCGTGGGTGGAGGACCCGCTGCGGAGGTAGCGGGGTCCCCGTTTGTCGGGACCTCTAACATTCGCGGTTCCGATGTGCGTTAGAGCCGCGAACGTCAGAGAGCGGTTGGCACAGTTGTTTCGCGCCAGGCCCTAAGGCCTGAAGATGACCACCCGCACCGGGCAGACTCTTGCCGCCCAGTCAACGCAACCCGGTGCCTTTTAAGGGCAATTATCTACTTGACAAAATAGGCCAAGCGCTTCGATCCGAGGGGCGTATACTTTCAATGTGGGCAAGATCTGCATCCACTAGTGTCCGGCTAAAAGTCGAATAGAATCAATTGGTTGCCTGGATCGCCTAGGTCATTCTCGAAGTCCGACGCTTGAAGTGCCCGTAAAATGGGCGTTTTCTCGAAAAGCGTCACGCTC
>JBEKTU010000078.1:0-24362 GCA_049515735.1 Bryobacteraceae bacterium | reverse complement strand
TCGAACGAGTCACTGTTCCGGCGACGGAATGGGAAGGCCGATCGGTTCGAAGATGCGCAAGTCAGGAGACCGGCCGGCGGATTCTACACATTTGGCTCTCGAGGGAGGAGCTTGAAATGCGAAGAAAAATCTCAGACGTTTCGGCCTTCTGCTTGTTTTTTCCCGCCTTTCTTTCCGCCGCCCAGTTCAAAGGCACGGTGATCGATCCATCCGGAGCGCCCATTGCCGGCGCGCAGGTTTCGGTGGTCAGGCGCGTGGGAGTGGAGGCGCAAACGGCGTCCTCAATCAGCGGCGCTTTCGAACTGAACGCTCCGGAAACTCCGGGCGCGAAGCTGGTGGTCACGGCGCCCGGTTTCAGCACCCAAACGCTGCCGCTGGAGCGCGAGGTCTCGGTGCGCCTCGAAATTGCGCCGCAGGTCGATTCGGTGCGGGTGGTCGGCTCCGCCATGGGTGTTCCGGCGAGCGAACAGGGTGGCAGCGTGAACGTCATATCGGGCCAGGAGATCCGCGAGCGCAATCAAGCCCTGGCGATCGACATGCTGCGCGAAGTGCCGGGCCTGGCCTTCAGCCAGACGGGTGCCACCGGGGGCTTGGCCGGGCTGTTCATCCGCGGCGGATACGCCACGGACAACCTGGTGGAGATCGATGGCGTGCCGGTCAATGCCTTCGGCGGCAACTTCGATTTCGCGCACATTCCCGCCGAGGCGCTGGACCGCGTGGAGGTGATTAGCGGTCCGCAATCGGCCATCTACGGAGAATACGCCAACAGCGGCGCCATCAATTTTGTGACGCGCGAGCCGGATTCGCCGCTCGCCATCGACGTCCTTGCCGAGGGCGGCAGCAACTACGAGCGGCGCTTCGGCATCTCGGGCGCAGGCTTGGTGGCCGGTTTCGGGATCGCGGCCTCGGCGTCGCGCCTGGACACGGATGGTCCCGTCACCAACGGCGGTTATCGCAACGAAGACCTGTTGCTGAACATCACGCGGCACTTCCGCCGGCAGATGCTGGCGCTGCACGGAGATTTCGATTCCAACCAGGTCGGCGAGCCCGGCCCCTGGGGTTCCGACCCCAAGGACACCTTTACCGGCATCGACACCGTCAGCCGCAGCAAGAACAACTTCTCGGATTACCTGGCGCACTACCAGGCGGACCTCTGGGATCGCGTCCGCGAGGATCTGTTCGGAACCTTCTTTCTCAATAACAACGGGTACCAGAGCCCCTACGGTTTTTCCCTCAATCGCGACCTTCGCGCGCAAGGCGAGGCGCGCACCATCGTGAGCGTTACGCGCCACTACACCGTCGCCGTGGGCGTGTCTGACGGGCTGGAAGAGGTCCAGAACAGCTACATCACGGACGCCGATTACCTTACGTTTCCAATCCGCCGGCGCGACACCGCGGTGTATCTCGAGAACCGCTTGGAAGTGGGTGGCCACCTGTTTCTGAGTGCGGGCGTGCGCGGCGAGTTCATCCACACCGCGTCCATCCCGACGGACGGATACTCGCGGCCGTTCTTCCCGGCGCAAACCATTTCGAGGGCCAATCCCAAGCTGGCCGCGGCGTACGTGCTGGGCCGGACCCGCTGGCATTCTTCCTTTGGCACGGGAATCCGGCCGCCCGCGGGATTCGACCTGGCATTCACCAACAACCCCGCTCTCCAGCCCGAGCGGACGCGCAGCATCGACGCCGGCGTGGAGCAGAAACTCTTCCACGACCGGCTGGCGCTGGACGGGACTTACTTCTATAACCGTTTCTACGATCTGATCGTGACCCTGGGCGGCTCGCTCTCGCAGTTGGGTCTTTATCAGACCGGCAACGTTGCCAACTCCCGGGCACAGGGCGCGGAGTTTGCGGTCAAGCTGCGGCCCGCGCGATGGATCTTCGTCACCGGCTGGTACACGCTCTTGAAGAGCGAAATCCTTTCGCTCAACGGGTCCGTGAATCTCGCGCCGGCGCCGTTTCAGGTCGGCCAGGAACTGCTGCGCCGGCCGGCGAATTCCGGCGCGGTGGTGGCGGCGTTTACGCGCGGCAAGGTGACGGCGGACGTGACCGGCTATTTTCGCGGTTCGGTGCTCGACGTGGAGCCGGCGCAGGGTGCCACCAACGGCCTCTACCAAAACCCCGGCTACGCCAACGTGGGGATCAATATCAACTACGCGCTGGGCCGCGGCCTGACGGCTTACGGCAATCTGCGCAACGCACTGAACCAGCATTACGAGGAAGTGTTCGGCTATCCTTCGCTGCGGCTGAATTTCGTGGCGGGTATGAAATGGACGCTGGCGAAGGGGCGGTAACGGGCGATCTTATGAGCAAGGGACCATTCGACGAACCGCGCCTGGCGATCAATCGCGTTTACACGCGGCGCGGCGACCAGGGCGAGACCAGCCTGGCGGGCGGGCAGCGTGTTCCCAAAGACGGCCCGCGCATTGAAGCCTTTGGCACGGTGGATGAGCTGAACTCGTTCGTGGGCGCGGCGCGCGTCACGGCCAGCGAACTGGCGGCTACGGAAGCGCGGCTTTCGCCGCTGGCGGCGATCCTGCTGCGGGTCGAGCACGAGCTGTTCAATCTTGGATCCATTCTGGCGACGCTGCCCGAAGACGTGCACCCTCAGCAGGCGCGCGTGACGGACGCCGAGGTGGCTCAGCTCGAATCCGAAATAGACCGCATGAATGAGGATCTGCCGCCGCTCCGCTCCTTCGTGCTCCCCGGCGCTGACCGGCTCAGTACTGCGCTCCACATTTGCCGCACCGTCTGCCGGCGCGCCGAGCGGGCCACGGTGGCGTTGGGCCGCGTGGAGAGCGTTCCGCCGGAGGCCGTGCGCTATTTGAACCGGCTCAGCGACGCGCTATTCGTTTGGAGCCGGTGGGCCAACCACGTCACGGGCGCGCCCGAGACTTTATGGGAACCGAACCTGTCCAGCTCGGGGCTGGCTGGTGGATAATTGGGGATAAGGAGAAATCGATGCAGAAGAACACCGCGAGACCGCTGGCCATGGGCCTCACAATCCTGGGAGCCTTAGCGCGGCTTTTGCCGCACCCGCCGAATTTCGCCCCCGTGGGCAGCCTGAGCCTGTATGCCGGCGGCCGGCTGAGGGGGTGGCAGGCGTACCTGTTGCCGCTGGTATTGATGGCCGCGACGGACCCGCTGGTGGGCGGATACTCCTTCGCCACGCCGTTCATCTACTTCAGCTTTCTGATCAACGTCTGGATTGGCTCGCGGCTGCGCTCGACGGAGAGTCCGCTGTGGATTGGCGCGGCGGCGGGCGTGGGAAGCCTCCAGTTTTTCCTGATCTCCAATTTCGGAGTGTGGCTGGGTTCCTTCGCGGCGTACCCGCATACTCTGGGCGGGTTGGTGAGCTGTTACATCGCGGCCATTCCCTTCTACGGCCGCACGCTGGCGTCGGACCTGCTGTACTCGGCCGCTCTGTTCGGTCTGCACGCCTGGCTCAGCCGCACGGTGGCGCGTTCGGAACGGGTGGCGCCGCAGGCGGCTTAGGGTGAAAACGCTGCTCGCCTGGAGCTCCGGCAAGGACAGCTCCTGGGCGCTCCACGTGCTCCGGCAGCAGAATGTCGAAGTCGGAGCCCTGCTGACCACCATCAACGAAGCAGCCGGCCGAGTGGCGATGCACGGCGTTCGGCGATCGCTCGTGGAGGCGCAATCCGAGGCCGTCGGGGTTCCGCTCTGGAAAGTTCCGCTGCCCTGGCCCTGCACCAACGAAGATTACGAATCGCGCATGGCTGAAGCCTGCCGGCGCGCCGTAGCGGAGGGCTTCGACTCCATTGCGTTCGGCGATCTCTTTCTCCGCGATGTTCGCGAGTACCGCGAGCAGCGGTTGGCCGGTTCCGGCCTGACGCCGCTGTTTCCGCTCTGGGGAATTCCGACTGCGCAACTGGCGCGGGACATGATCAATGCCGGTCTGCGCGCGTGGGTCACTTGCGTGGATTCGAGGGTTCTCGACGGCGGGTTCGCCGGGCGGGAGTTCGACCACGCACTGCTGGCGGACCTGCCGGAGCGCATCG
This sequence comes from Bryobacteraceae bacterium, assembly GCA_049515735.1. GTDB lineage: Bacteria > Acidobacteriota > Terriglobia > Bryobacterales > Bryobacteraceae > Fen-178. Next base: position 20,346 of record JBEKTU010000078.1, on the reverse strand, counting down.
ATCCCTGCGGCGAAAATGGCGAGTTCCACACCTTTGTCTGCGACGGGCCGATGTTTCGCACGCCGGTCGAAGTGGAGGCCGGCGAAGTCCGCAAAATCGACGGGTTTGTCTATGCGGACCTGCTGCCCTCTCGCGGCGCTATCATGAGCTTGTGACATGGCGCTGATCGCGGTTTCGGGTCATCCGGGGTGCCGTTTTGAGGAGTTGGCGCGCATCGGCGCGCAGCGGCTCGGGTTCGAGTTGCTCACGCAATCCCGCATCCGGGCGCTCACCGAGGAGGAATTCGGCGCGGGCGCGCACATTCCGGACAAGGCTTATCCCAGCCTGGTGACCTCGATTCTGGCGCGGCTGGCCACCGCGCACCACCTGGTCTACTGCGCCGTGGGCGGCGAGCTCCAGGCGCGCCACTTTCCGGGCATGTTGCGAGTCCACGTGGTGGCCCCGGAAAACATCCGCATCGGCAATCTCATGTTCGATAACCGCGTGGAGCGCGCCGCCGCCCGCCAGTTGCTGCTGGAACTGGAAGCCGCCGATCGCGCCGACCGCAAAGCCAAGTTCGGGAAGACCAAAGCCACCGCCGATCTGTTCGACCTGGTGCTCAACGCCGAATCCCTGACCAGCGAGCAGATGGCCGAGTTGATCGAGACCATTGTGATTTCGGCGGGGATCAAGGAACGCGGCTTTCTTTCGGCCGAGGCCGCGGCCCAACTCCAGTTTCAGATGCGTCTGCGGCTGGCGCACTACGGCATCGTTCCCACCGGCAGCATTACGCTGCGCAAGAAGATGTTCGCCCATCAGAGCGAGGAGATGTTCGCCAACCTCCTGGATTTCTATCGCATCGCCTGGGAGTACGAGCCGCGCAGTTTTCCCATCCAGTGGGACCGGGACGGAAATGTTATGGAATCCTTCACCCCCGATTTTTACCTTCCGGAATTCGATCTTTACGTGGAGCTGACCACCATGAAGCAGTCGCACGTGACCAAGAAGAACCGCAAGGTGCGGCTCCTGCGGGAACTCTACCCGCACTTCAATGTCCAGATCTTCTACCAGAAGGATTTTGAAAACCTGGTCTTCAAGTACGGCTTAGCCGAACGGCCGGTGAAGGTATGAGCACCGCCTTGGTCCCCGGGCTGGAACGGATTCTCTTTACCCCGGAGCAGATCGACCAGCGCATCCGTGAAGTGGCCGCTGAAATCTCCCGCCACTACCAGGGAAAGGTAGTGAAACTCGTGGGTGTGCTGAAGGGATCGGTGTTTTTCCTGACGGCGCTGGCGCGTCACATCGAGGTCCCGCTGAAGATCGATTTTCTGGGGATCTCCAGTTTCTCCAACAAGAGCGGCGCGCCCGGCGTGGTGCGCATCGCCAAGGATCTGGACGACAGCATCGAGGGGGAAGACGTGCTGCTGGTGGAGGACATTGTCGATACCGGCTTCACCCTGCGCTACCTGCTGCAAACGCTGGCCGGCCGCGCGCCCAACTCGCTGGCGGTGTGCACCTTCCTGGACCGCAACTCGCGCCGCATCGTCCAGGTGCCCGTGGACTACCACTGCTTTGAGATCCCCGACCGCTTCGTGGTAGGGTTCGGCCTCGATTACAACCAGCTCTACCGCAACCTGAGTTACGTGGCCGTCATGAAACTGGAAAAAAGCGCGTAAGGCGAAGAATCATGGCCACGGATCAAGGATTTTCATCCGTGTTCATCGGTGTTCATCCGTGGCTAAATTGATTTTTTCGAACTACGCGAACAACTCCTGCGCGCGGATCAGGCGCTCCGCCACGTGGACGCCGTTGGGGCATCGCACTTCGCAGGAGGCGCAATCGCGGCAGCGCACGGCGCGCGCCTCTTCCGGCAGCGCCAGGAAGTGCTCCCGGCCCAGCGCGAACTGCCCGTAGAAATCGGCGTACGACAGGTAGCGGATGGTATCCGGAACCGGCACGCCCTTGGGGCACTGGCCGGTGCACTGGTAGCACATGCGGCAGTAAAGCGGGCGAATGTCCTCGTCGATGCGGGCCAGCAGTTTCTCGTCCGCCGCGGAGTACGGCTCCGACATGGCCCGGAAATTCATCTCCAGTTGGTCGATGTCGGTCATGCTGGGAACGGTGGTGGCAAAGCGCTGGTCGCGCAGGACCCACTTCAGTGCCGCCAGCGGCCCGCCCGGTTTCTGCACGCGGTCCATGCGATCGGCCCGGAAGCCGGGCACGTTCTGGAACCCCATCGCGCGGCTGGCGGGCGCCATCACCTTCATCGCCACCATGCCTATGCCGGCGTCGGCAAGCCGCTTGTAGGCAGCGTCGTTCCCCGAGCCCACCGTGAAGTTGTAGGTGCTCAGCACCACCTCGAACTTCCCCACCGCCAGGACGCGGTCCACAATAGTGGTGGGGCTGTGGGTGCTGACGCCGATGTGGCGGATCTTCCCCTGTTTCTTGGCGTGCTCCCAGACCGCGACCAGCTCGTCGGGAATGTCCGCGGCGGTATCCCGGGAGTGCATGTACCAGATGTCGAGGTGGTCCGTGCCCAGTTCCTTAAGGCTGGTGTCGAGGTGCGCCACGGCCTCCGCGGCGGTCTTGGCCTCGGATTTGCTCGAGATCACGACCTTGTTGCGCGACCCCTTCAGGGCCGCTCCCACCATGCGCTCGTTGTTGCCCGACTGGTATCCGCGAGCGGTGTCGAAATAGGTAATGCCCATGTCGACCGCCCGGGAAATCACGCTGGAATCGGACGTAATCATGCACCCGTAGCCGACCGTCGAGACCTTGAGCCTGGTCTTGCCCAGTGTCCGGTAGTGGGCCAATGGGGCCGCCGCCGCCGGTTTGGGTGCTTTCGCGGGGGGCGCCTGTGGCGCCGCGGCGCTTGCCATGCCGGCTACTGGAAGGCTCAGCCCGGCCGCAAGGAAGTTTCTACGCGAGGAATCAGTCTTCATAGTTGTTCTCCGAAGCCGGATTTCCCATTTTGGATTTCCGGGTCTTATTTAGTCTACACCCGGACGGTGTCTGGGTGTACACTGGCACAGGAGCCGAGCCCATGAAAAAGAATGGATTCGTCAAAGGCGTGCTGGCGGCGATGATCGCCGGCGGCCTGGCGCTCAGTGCGAGCGCACAACCAGTGACCATGACGGTGGACGCGAGCCGGCCCGGTGCGCCCATCACCCGTTACATGTATGGATTTTTCACGGAACTCTTGAGCAACTGCTACGAGGGCGGCATGTGGGCCGAAATGCTGGGTGACCGGAAGTTCTTCTATCCGGTGGATTCCAGCAAGGAACTCACGCCCCCCAATAGCCGGAGGTTCGTGGCCCGGTGGAGGCCCGTGGGTCCGGACGAGTTCATACTGATGGACCGCGAGCACGCTTACGTGGGTGAGCACAGCCCTTTGGTCAAGTTGGAGGCCGCCACGCCGCACGGGATTGAGCAGGCGGGCATGGCGCTTCGAAAAGGGAGAAAGTACTCCGGCCGCATCGTCCTGGCGGCGGAGCCCGGAGCCGAAGTGAAGGTCAGCCTCGTGTGGGGGGCCAATCCCGGCGACCGGCAAACCATCCCCATCAAACCGCTGCGAAAAGAGTACACCAAATTTTCTTTGAGCTTCACGGCCGGAGGGGACAGCGACGATGCACGCCTCGAGATCGTGGGAACCGGCAAGGGTTCGTTCCACATCGGCGCCGTATCCCTGATGCCGGCGGACAACCTCAACGGCTTTCGCGCTGATATCATCGCCGCGTTCAGGGAGATCGGCCCGGCCTTATTCCGCTGGCCGGGCGGAAATATGACCTCCGCCTACGACTGGCGGGATGGAATCGGCGACCCCGACAAACGGCCCCCGCGCTATGACTTCGCCTGGCACGCGCTGGAGCCCAACGATGTGGGCATCGACGACTACATGAACCTCAACAAGCTGCTCAACATGGAATCGTACATTTGTGTGAATACCGGTTTCGGCGACGCACATTCGGCCGCCCAAGAGGTAGAGTATGTCAACGGTCGGGCGACCACTCCCATGGGCAAGCTGCGGGCCGCCAATGGCCATCCGGAACCCTACAAGGCGGTTTGGTGGAACGTCGGCAATGAGATGTTCGGTCCCTGGCAACTCGGTTTCATGGCTCTCGATCAGTACGTCGTCAAGCACAACATGGTGGTTCAGGCCATGCGGCAGGTAGATCCGGGCATCAAGATTGTGGCCTCGGGAGCGACGCCCGTCGAGGCCAGCCAGAGCCGCGCGGCGATGATGATCACCGGAAAGCACGTGGCTGCATTCGGCGGGCCGGCGGACTTTACGGGCGGCCTTCTGGCCCACTCCGCGGAGTACTTGGATGCCATCGCCGAGCATATCTATCCCACCACTGTGGACCGGGCATTCGATTCCGAAAAGCAGGATTACGTGCAGGTGGACGAGCCGCTGGTGGATCGCGCCCGGAAACTGGCCAGCGCGGTACGCGCCCCGATCGAGGCTTGGGACGAGTACCAGCGGCGATTCCCCTCCGTCAAGGTGGATCGGATCCCCATGGCGCTCGATGAATGGGTCTCCGGCAGGATCGGCGACGCTAGAGATTCGATGTTCTCGCCGCTATCTTGCGCCCAGGCGCTGAATGAAATGCTCCGGCATTCGAACCGGTTCGTCATTTCGGCCTACACTGGCGCACCCGAGCTGCTGGCTATCGGCAAGACCGATGTGACAGTGCGGCCCATCGGGTTGATGTTCGAAGTGTACCGGCGGCATTTCGGGACGATTCCGCTGGCCGTTGCTGGAAGCTCACCGCAACACGATATAAAGGGCACGGTGGGAGTGGACAAGTCCAGGATCCCCTCGGGCAGCGACACATACCCTCTCGATGCCGTCGCCGCACTGGCCGCCGACCGGAAATCGTTGACCCTGGCTATTGTCAACCCGACCGAATCGGCCCAGCAGATCGATGTTGCGCTCAAAGGAGTGGCCGTTCAGGACACGGGCCGGTTGTGGCGAATCGCCGCGGCGGACCTGGCCGCCGCGAACGTGCCCGGAAAGCCGCGCATCGTGGACATTGTGGAGAGTTCTCTGAACCAGGCGCCCGGCAGACTGGCGATTCCTCCCATCAGCATCAGCATCTACGAGTACCCTGTCCGGTAGCACGGACTACATAGTTCAGCCCTACTTCCGCGGCTTATACGTCTTGCTGAAGTTGTTGCGCGAATTGGTGACCGTAAACGTGCCATCCGCCTGGGCGGAAACTTTGATCCACTTGCCATCCGGGCTGCCCTCTATGTTGGCGATGTAGTCCGGCTTCACATTGGCTTTCTCTCCGCCCGCGATCACATAGTGCGCCTGCCAGTAATCCTCCAGCCCGGGCGATGATTCGACAGTCTGGAACGTCGCCGCTGTGGCGCCTTTTCTCGATCCATTGTCCGCGATGACCACCCGCGGGCGCAGCGCGTGCACCATGATCGGCGAGTTGGCGTTGTCCATACCGTGATTGGCGGTCATGAACAGGTCCACTGTGCCTACGCGATTGACGGGGCAAAACAGCTCCCGATCCTTGTTCCACGTCAGATCGGCTGGGTCCAGCATACGAAACTTGCCATACGTCACCAGAAGCGTAATCGCCTGCGAGTTTTCGTTGGTGTCGTGGTTGTCTAAGATTCCGCGTTCATCCAGCCCCCAGACCTTGCGGGGAGTCGTATCGCATTCCGGATTCGGCTGGCCCGCCCCTTTCAGCGGCTCTGTAATGGCCTTCCCCGCCGCCATCACCACCAGTGCGTCGAAGCCCTTGATCGGAATTCTATCGCCGGCCTTCACGCTGAGGCGCTTGGCCTTGGCCGCGAGGGCCAGGTATGCGTCCACGTTCTTGAGATATCCGGGGTTGTCCAGTTGGACGTTCGCGCCATGGTCCACGAAGGTTTCGACGGGCACGCCCGCTGCCACTGTGGGAACGCCGCCCACGTGGTCGCCATCGTAGTGCGACACCACCAGATAATCGAGTTTCTTGACACCGAGGGCCTTAAAGTCTTCCACGATGCGGTTCGCCTCGCGGCCGCCGCCGGTGTCGATAAGCATAGTCTGTCCGGAGGGCGAAATCAGCAAAAGCGACTTCCCTCCTTCCACATCGATGACATACATGTCGAGCGTCTTGGCCGCTGACAGGGCCGAGACCATCAGGAGAACGACTGCTGCAATTCGTATAATTCTCATTGTCTTGTTGCTCTGTAGCTCAGATCGTACCATCTGGCGGGCATCTGTTCCAGCACGTTAGAATGGTCGCGTGCAATCCCGATACCTAAAACACCTACTTTTTTCAATCGCTGTAGGCTGCGCCACCACAGTTGCGGCGCAGCCGGCGCCTCTGCCCGGCAAGGGCCTGGCGCAACATCCGTTCCTGTACTGCGGGGAATGGCAGAACCGCAGCACCTCGCAGCAGGTCATGTACATCGTTCGGGACGGGAAGATCGTCTGGTCGTATACCAACCCCCTGAAGGGAGAGCTTGGCGACTGTACCATGCTCTCGAACGGCAACATCGTCTTCTCGCGCCAGTTTGGAGCCAGCGAGATCACTCCCGATAAGAAAATCGTGTGGAACTACGATGGCCCCCCGGGGACGGAAATCCATACCACCTACCCGGTGGGCAAAGATCGCGTCCTCATCATGCAGAACGGGAATCCGGCAAAGCTGATGCTGATCCAAAAGGCAACCGGGAAAGTGGAGAAGGAATTGGTCCTTCAAACGCGCGATGCAAATAGTGTTCACGGCCAGTTCCGCCACATCCGCATGACCCAGGCCGGGACATTCCTGGTGGCTCACATGGATCTGGGCAAAGTAGTCGAGTACTCCGCGGACGGCAAGGAAATCTGGTCGGTGGCCGCGCCCTCGGCGTGGGCCGCGGTCCGGCTGAAAAACGGGAACACGCTGATCAGCGGAAACCAGGTGGGCTATATTCGCGAAGTCAACCGCCAGGGCGAAACGGTCTGGGAAATCGACAAGAACGACCTGCCGGGTATACCGCTCTATACGGTTCAGGAAGTGGACCGGCTGGCGAACGGCAACACCTTGATCGACAATTGGGCCGGAAGCCTCCCCATGGAAGACTGGCCCAAAACGGTGCAGTTGATCGAGGTGACACCGGGCAAGAAGGTGGTTTGGGCGCTGCGCGACTGGAAGACTCTCGGGCCGGCCTCGGCCACGCAACTGCTGGACGAACCGGGCGTCCCTGAGAACGGCGACCTCCAACGGTAAATCCCGCGGGTTTCACGAGATCTTCCGAGAATTGTCATTGTCTTTTCTTAGTTTCGGGTCTACAATTAAGAAAGTTTAAGAAACAAGGAGCGCGCAAATGAGGTCCCGGATTCTATTCATCTCCGGGCGTCATGAGGATGCCCGCCGTCTGTCGCAAATGCTGCACGCTCTTCCGATAGTCCTGGACTACGTGGAGACGTTGCTGCAAGCGCGCGCCCAGCTTCAGCAGGAACACTACGAAGTCGTTCTGACGGAAGCCGCTCTACCCGATGGAAACTGGCTGGATGCGTTGCACCTGGCCCGCCAATGCCCGCACGAACCGGAAGTCATCGTAACCGACCCGCTGGCGGACGCCGGCTTCTGGGCCGAAGCGCTCAACCTGGGCGCATACGATCTGCTGGCGCAACCATTCTATGAGCCGGAGGTGCGCCGCATCTTGAATTACGCCTGTTCGAGACCGTCGTTCCGTCCGGCGGTCGCCGTACCCGCCGCATAAAGTGTGGAAAGCGCCGGCGGCGCTGCCGGAGGTAAACTCAGAAACAGGAGTGTCGTCGGGTTCCATAATTAAGGTCGCTATGGCGGCCGAGTTGGTCTTGTGCCTGGCTGGCTGTCGCAGCGGTCCTTCGCACGCGCCCGCTATTGGCGAGGCCTATGTGGGGCCCGCCGATCTCAAGATCCGCAGCGATATCCCCCTGCAGTCCTCGGCCGTTGCCACCGTCAAACACGGTGACCGCCTGGAGATTCTCCAGACCAGACGCCGCTTCCTGCGCGTGCGCACGCCCGCCGGCGCCGAGGGATGGACCGACGAGCGCCAACTGCTCTCCACCGCGGACATGGCCGCGCTGAGGGAGCTTTCCGAGCGGGCCGCCGCCATGCCCGTGCAAGGGCAGGCCACGACCTACAGCGAGCTCAACGTGCACACCCTGCCCGCACGCCAATCGCCCAGCTTCGTGCAAGTCAAGGAAAAGGAGAAGGTGGACGTGCTGACCCATGTGGTCACGCCGCGCGCGGATGCGCCGCGTAAACCGCTCCTGTCCCCTTCGCCGAAGAAGGCCAAGGCCGCCACTAAGAAACCGGCCGCGAAGGAGGCCCTGTATCCTCCGCCACCCATGCCTAAGCCGCCGGCGCCTCCGCCGGATTGGCTCGATCTTTCGAAGACCGATCAGCCCGGCGAAGCCGCTCCGGCCGCGGAGGAAATCGACGAGAAGACGCCGGCTCCCGTGGACGAGTGGAGCCTGATACGGACCGCCGGCGGGCAATCCGGCTGGGTACTCACGCGCCGCCTGGTGATGGCCATCCCCGACGAGGTGGCGCAGTACGCCGAAGGACACCGCATCGTTTCCTATTTCCCCCTGGGCGAGGTGCGCGCTGGCGACGAGAAGAAGCCCACGTGGCTCTGGACCACCATTGGGGAAGGTACGCAGCCGTACGATTTCGACAGCTTCCGCGTCTTCGTCTGGAGCCAGCGCCACCAGCACTACGAAACCGCCTACATCGAGCGCAACCTGAAAGGTTACGCCCCGGTGCTGCTCCAGGAAGTGGAGTTCTCCACGCGCGGCAAGGCCAATGGCCAGGCCGTCAAGTACCCCGGCTTTTCGATTTGTATCGAGAAGATGGATGGGCAGCGTTATCGCCAGGAATATGCGCTGCCGACCGCTGCGACGGTACGGTTTGCCGGAGAACACCCCTGCGAAGCGCCCGTCGCCCCGGTGGCGACGGTCCAAGCGTCGGCCTCGACCCCATCGGCCGCCGCGCCCGCGCCGCCGTCGGAGACCTTCACACAGCGCGTGAAGAAGCGTCTGCGCGCCATCACCCGGCGCTGGTTCGGAGGGTAGGGCCACGTTGCGGGCAGGGCCGGCGCGAACCTACTATACTGTTTCAGTGACCCGAACAATTTGTCTCCTTGTCGCACTCCCGCTGTTTGCCGCCCCACCGGCCCGTTTTGCGGAGCACACCATCGCCACCGGTCTGACCGGTGGATACCAGGTGGTGGTGGCGGATCTCAACCACGACGGCAAGCCCGACGTGATCGCCCTGGCCAGCGGCCTGCCCGAGCTGGTGTGGTACGAGAACCCCACTTGGGAACGCCACGTCATTGCCGGGAACCAGGCGCACATGATCAATTGCGCCGTGGTCGGCGCCGATTCCGAAGGCATACCCGAAATCGTGCTGGCCACGGAGTTCTCCAATCAGCCGAAACAAAGTGCGGGCGTGGTCTCCGTGTTGCGCCACAATGGCGACCCGCGCAATCCCTGGACGGTAACCGAGATCGACCGGATTCCCGCCTCGCACCGCCTGCGCACCGCCGATATCGATGGCAGCGGCAAACGCGTGGTGATCAACGCGGCCCTCGCCGCGGGCGATGCCGAAGCTCCCGATTTCCGCGGCAACGCGCCGCTGGTGTTTTACCGCCCGGGCGAGTGGAAGCGCCAGCTCATCACCCCGCAGAATAGCGGCCTGGTCCACGGCATTTACATTATCGACTGGGACGGCGATGGGCGCGATGAGATCCTCACCGCCGGTTTCGAAGGCATTCATCTGTTCAAGCTGGGGAAGGACGGCAAGTGGACCCGCACCGAGATCGCCAAGGGCGACCCTGCGCCGTGGCCCAAGTCCGGCTCGAGCGACGTCGCCGTCGGGAAGTTGGGCAAGGAGCGCTTTCTGGCGGCCATAGAGCCCTGGCACGGCAACCAGGTGGCGGTCTACCGTGGCAGCGGCACTGCCTGGCAGCGTGTGGTGATCGACAGTTCGCTGGTGGATGGCCACACCATCCAGACGGCCGACCTGAATGGCGACGGCAACGACGAAGTGATCGCCGGGTATCGCGGCCAGGGGCACAGCGTGTACATCTATTCCGCCGAGGACGCCGCCGGCACGCGGTGGTCGAAGCAGGTCCTGGACCAGGGAGGGATGGGCGCCGCCGCTTGCGCCGTGGCCGATCTGAACGGCGACGGCCGGCCGGACATCGCATGCATCGGCACTGCCGGCGCCAATCTGAAGTGGTACGAAAACCTGGGGCGATAAGGACCGCTTGTAGACCACTCGCGCCGTCTATGCCGTAGCCTGCCGCGCCACCTCTTCCAGGCCCCGCTCCCTGATCTCCTGCTCGCGGATCAGGAACTTCTGCACCTTCTTGCTCACCGTCATGGGGAACGTATCCACAAAACGGACGTACTGCGGGACTTTGAAGTACGCGATCTTGCCGCGGCAAAAACCGCGGATCTCCTCGGCCGTGGCCTGCTCGCCCTTCTTGAGCTTGACCCACGCCAGCACTGTCTCGCCCAGCTTGGCGTCTGGCAATCCCACCACGTATACGTCGGCGATCTTGGGGAATGTGTGCAGAAAATCTTCCACTTCGCGTGGGTAAATGTTCTCGCCGCCGCGAATGATGGTCTCCTTGGCGCGTCCCTTGAAGCTGAAGTAGCCGTCCGGCCGCATCACCGCCAGGTCGCCGGTGTACAGCCAGCCCTCTCTGTCGATGACCTCGGCCGTGGCCTTGGGGTCGGCATCGTAGCCTCTCATTACCAGGTATCCTCGCGTCGCTAACTCGCCCTGCTGTCCGATGGGCAGCCGATGGTGAGTTTTCGGGTCGACGATCTGGATTTCCGTGTTGGGCAGCGCCGTCCCCACGGTGGTCACGCGCAGCTCCAGGGGATCGTCCGCCCGCGACATGGTGATTCCAGGCGACGACTCCGTCTGTCCGTACACAATGGTGATCTCGGGGATGTGCATGCGCCCCACCACGTGCCTCATCAACTCGATGGGGCACGCCGACCCCGCCATCACGCCGGTGCGCAGCGAAGTCAGGTCGAAGCGGTCGAATTCGGGATGCTCCATTTCGGCGATAAACATCGTAGGAACGCCGTAGAGGGCGGTGGCCCGCTCGTGGTGAACGGCCTCCAGCGTGGCCAGCGCGTCGAACTGCGCCGAGGGCAGAATCAGCGCCGCCCCCGATACCACCGAGACCATCGACCCGATCACCGACCCGAAGCAATGGTACAGGGGCACCGGCGCGCAGATACGGTCCTTTTCCGTCGCCTTCATCCCCACTCCCATGGCCATGCCGTTATTCAGCAGGTTGCGGTGGGTGAGCATGGCGCCCTTGGGAAGGCCGGTGGTGCCGGAGGTGTACTGGATGTTCACCACGTCGTCCGGCGTGGCTGCGTCTTTCGGGAAGTCGATTCCGCCCGCGATCATGGCATGCCACGATTCGTCGCCCAGCCAGACGATGTGCTCGAGGGGCAGCCGGTCGCCATCGCGGGACTCCGCCAGAATTTCGCGGTAGTTTGCCCGCGAGTCCTTCTCGTGCAGGAACAACGCGCGAATGTGCGACTTGGCCAGCACATACCGCAGTTCGTGTGAGCGGGAGGCCGGGTTGACATTGACCAGGATGACGCCCGCCCGTGGCGCGGCATATTGCAGCAGCACCCACTCCAGGCAGTTGCTGGCCCAGATGCCGGCTCGGTCGCTGGGCCGCAGCCCCAGCCCCGCCAGCCCTCGCGCGGCGCGCGTCACCTCGCGGTCCAGCTCGCTCCAGGTCAGGCGCACCCCCTGATGGCACACCACCAGCGCTTCACAATCGGGGAACTTCCTGGCGGTTTCGGCGAGAGCTTCTGAGAGGGTCAGATTGAGAAGGGGCACGGCTGCCCCGCGCAGATAACTGAGCCCTGCGGCTTCAGATTCCAGCTCAGTGGTTTCAGGCACAAACACTCAGTGTACCCGATGGTGGCGAACGGCGGGCCGCTCTCCTAAATCGGCGACATCTCCCTCAGCCTGAGCACCCCTTCAATCACCCGCCGAGCTACGTAATCCACCTCTTCCTCGGTGTTGAATCTCCCCAGCCCAAACCGCAGCGAGGAGTGCGCCAACTCCTCTCCCACGCCCAGCGCCTTCAGCACATAGCTGGGTTCCACGGTCGCCGAGGTGCAAGCCGAGCCGGTGGAAAGCGCCACGTCGGCGAGGCTCATCAGCAGCGAGTCCCCATTGGCGCCCGCAAAGCTCATGTTCAGGTTGCCCGGCAGCCGGTGCTCCATCGAGCCGTTCACATATACGCGGTCCAGTCCGGCTTCGATCTGCGCTTTGAGCCGGTCGCGCAGCCGGGCCAGTCGCGCAGCTTCTTCCGCCATCTCGCGCGCGCAAATCGCGCACGCCTCGCCGAAACCCACGATGGCAGGCACGTTCAGAGTGCCGGAACGCATTCCGAACTCGTGTCCTCCACCGTCCATCTGGGCCGCGAATTCCACGCGCGGATTCCGCCGCCGCACGTACAGCGCGCCGATCCCCTTGGGGCCGTACATCTTGTGCGCGCTTACCGACATCAGGTCGATGTGGTCGTCCTCCACGCGGATCGGAACCTTGCCGAAACCCTGGGCCGCATCGCAGTGGAACAGCACGCCTTTTTCGCGGCAGATGGCGCCGATTTCGCGCACCGGCTGAATCACCCCGATCTCGTTATTGGCGTGCATCACGCTTACCAGCACGGTCCCGGGAAGTATGGCGTCCCGCAGCCGGTCCAGGTCCAGCAGCCCGTCGCGCTGCGGCGGCAGCACGGTGAGGCGGCAGCCTTGCCGCTCCAGGCGCCGGGCCGTATCAAGCACCGCTTTGTGCTCGGTGGCCATAGTCACCATGTGGTTTCCCTTGGCGCGGTAGGCCTCCATGGTTCCTTTGAGCGCCAGGTTATCGGACTCGGTGGCGCCGCTGGTGAAGGCCATTTCGCGCGGCGCCGCGCCGGCCAGCTCCGCCACCCGCTTGCGGGCCACATCCACGGCCGTTTCCGCTTCCCAGCCGAAGCTGTGGCTGCGGCTCGCCGCGTTGCCGAACTTAGGCCCGAAGAACGGCAGCATGGCTTCGAGCACGCGGGGATCCATCGGGGTGGTGGCGTGATGATCCAGGTAGATCGGCTTCTGCATGGCTTAATCCGAGTATAATGTGAGGCTGGTTCCGGTCCCTATTGGATGGCTCGCCTATCTCGTGTCTTCGTTCCCGCCGGCGCGCTGCTGCTCCTGATCTCCGAGATCTTGCTGGTGGCGGCGGCGTTTGTTCTCGCCACCTATTTCGAGCTCACGGTCGATCCAACCGTCTTTCTGCTTTACGACGGCGGGTTCGAGGGCATCTTACTGGTCCTGCTTTGCATCCTGGTGGGAATGTACTTCCGCGATCTCTATTCGCAGATTCGCGTCAAGTCGCGGGTGGTGCTGCTGCAACATCTCTGCATGGTGTTCGGCTTCGCCTTCCTCATGGAGGGTCTGATCGGCGCCTTTGCCCCCAGCCTGCGAGTGCCGCTGCGGGTCATGCTCTCGGGCAGCGGCATAGCGCTGGCGGCGATCTTCGCCTGGCGCATTCTGTTCAGCGCCCTGGCGCCGCAGATGGCCGGCCAGGACCGTCTGCTCCTGGTCGGAGACCTCCCATCGCTGAAGGATGTCGGCAGTTTCATCCAAGCTCATCCGGACACCGGTCTGGCGTTGGCCGGGTACGTGGACGACTCCACGCCACCGGGCGCGCCGCTCCCCGGCGGGCAAGCGCTAGGCCCGCTCAGCTCTCTGCGCGAGATTGTGCGCGCCACCCATCCGCGCCGCGTGGTAGTGGGAGTCTCTGACCGGCGCAACCAGGCGCTGGTGAACGATCTGCGGAAACTTCGATTCGAAGGGCTACTCATCGAAGAAGTCGCCGGCGCCTATGAAACAGTTTGTGGGCGGGTGTGCCTCAGGGAACTCCGGCCTTCCCAACTCATTTACTCCGGCGAGTTTAATCCGCAGCCTCGCGCTTTTTTCTATCAAACACTGAGGAACATGGTGTTGGCGGGGATCGCCGTCATCCTGTCGTCTCCCGTCCTCCTGCTCACCGCGCTGGCCGTGAAGCTCTCTTCGTCCGGCCCGGTTTTATGGCGCCAGACCCGCACCGGGCTGGACGGCGCTCCCTTCACCCTGTACCGGTTTCGCTCCACGCGGAGCGGCGCCGAAGGCCCCGAACTGACGCCGGTAGGGCGGTTCATTTGCAGGCTCGGCTTCGACCGGCTGCCGCAGCTTTTCAACGTCTTGAAGGGCGACATGTCGATTGCCGGACCGAGCCCCGAACGGCCCGAGTTTGTCGACGCCCTGACCGCCCTGATTCCCTATTACCGGCAGCGCAATTGCGTGCGGCCGGGGATCACCGGCTGGGCCCAGATCCGCCCCGGCCAAGGCGATGCGCCGGAAGACGCCGGCGCCGGACTGGAATACGATCTGTACTACATCAAGCACATGTCCTTGGCCCTGGATACCTTCATCTTCGTCCACACCCTCAAAGGAATCCTGTTGTCCGGCGGCCCGCAATAGCGGATACTGGTCATACCGGCTGTGGCCGGCGCCCATGCCGAAGCCTTCGGTCTCTCCCGACACGGACGTCATTGAGCGGGATCAGTTGATTCCGCTCTACCGCGTCGTGCTCCTCGACGACAACGATCACACTTACGACTACGTCATCGAGATGCTCCAGAGGATTTTCGTCTTCACCCTGGATCAGGCCTATCGGCACGCCGAGGAGGTGGACCGCTGCGGCCGCACGGTTCTGATCTCTTGCGAGCTGCCGCAGGCGGAATTCGCGCGCGATCAGATTCACTCCTACGGTCCCGATTGGCGCCTTCCCCGGTCTAAGGGATCCATGTCGGCGCTTGTCGAACCCGCGCAGTAGTTGTAGCTGCGCCACGCTGTTATCATGACCAAATGAGGCTTCCCCGCATTCTGCTCCTGTTTTCATCGGCGGCGTGGCTGCTGGCGCAGGCTCCCCCACCCCAACCCGCACCAGCACCAAAACCGACCGTCACCTTGTCGATGGATAACCCGGGCCCCCAGGCCGCGCCGGTGGTCCCCCCCGATCGCGTCGTGATTGCCGTCGGGGACGTGACTATCACCGCCGCCCAGTTCGACCAGATCATCGACGCTCTTCCGGAGCAGTACCGCGCCGCGGCTCGCGGTGCGGGCCGCAAGCAGCTTGCCGATAACATCGTGCGCATCGAGGTATTGGCCCAGGAAGGCAAGCGCCGGAAACTGGATGAGACTTCCGCCTACCGCGCCCAGTCCACATTTCAGAACGCCAATCTTCTGGCCAATATGACTTACCAGGAGATCGGCAAAGATGCCAAGCTCGACGACGCCGACCTGCGCAAGTTCTTTGAGGCCCACCAGGCGGAATTCGAACAAGTGCGCGCCCGCCACATTCTGATTAGGGTGCAGGGTTCCGCGACGCCCGTAAAGCCGGGACAGAAGGACCTCACCGACGCGGAAGCGCTGGCCAAAGCGCAGGATCTGAGAAAGAGGATTCAGGCCGGCGAAGACTTCGCCCAGTTGGCCGAAAAGGAATCCGACGACGCCGGCTCCGCGGCCAAGGGCGGCGATCTCGGGTTCTTCCACCACGGGCAGATGGTCCCCTCATTCGAGCAGGCCGCTTTCGCTCTCCATCCTGGGGATCTCAGCGAGCCGGTGAAATCTCCGTTCGGCTACCACCTCATCAAAGTCGAGGCTAGAGAGTCCAAGAGCTTCGAGGACGCGCGGCCGGAGTTGGAGACCCGCATGCGCCCCCAGCAGGCACAGAGGACCGTGGAAGAACTGCAACAGAAGAGCCAGGTGGTTCTCGATCCCGACTTCTTCGGCTTGGCCAAGAAGTAGCCGCTGGGCTTCGGCCCCTGGCCCCCGGCCCCTACTGCGCCTTGTGGGCCAGTCGGCTGCAAGCCATCTCCGCGCCGGTAGGATCGACCGCGCCAGTACCCTCCTCGATGTGCACAATCTTGCCCTCCGTGTCGATCACGAACGTAGACCGGTTCGCAAAACCACGGTCGGGAAAGAGCTCGCCATACTTCGCGATCACCTCCCGCTTGGCGAAATCGCTCAAGAGCGGAAAGGCGACCTTTAGCTGTTTGGCGAACTCGGCTTGAGACGGGGTATTATCCGCGCTGATCCCGAACACCTTGGTCTCCTCGCCTTCAAACTTGGCAATACCAGCCTGGTATGCCAGCATCTCCTTGGTGCAACCGCCCGTGAAGGCGGCCGGGAAGAAAGCCAGCACCACGTTGGCCTTGCCGCGGAAATCGGAGAGCTTCACCGTGCCGCCGGCGGTGGATGGCAGTGTAAAATCGGGCGCCATATCACCCACTTTCAGGCTGGTGTGTGGGGCTTGTGGCGCTTGGGCGAAAAGAGCGGCAGGCACCAGTGCGCCCGCCAGCAGAATAGACAGCTTCCTCATGGTCTCCTCCGGATGTGTTTTGAGCCTACCACGCGGAATCGGCGGTCCGCAACCGCGCCAACATTAAAACCTCTTGCCTCCGGCCGCCGGTCGTGATACGCTAAAACTACCGTGGATTGATTTAAGGCTCTTCGAGCCTGGCTAATTGCAACCACGCAAAAAAGTGCTAAAGGTGAGTCGGTCTGTTCGAAAACATTTCGACCCTGGCGCCTTTGGGCTCCAGGGTTTTTTGTTTTCGGCTGGCCCCCTTCGCCGGATGCTGGAGGATTCGATGAGCGTCTGGCCCAAGACATTGCCGGCCAGCCCTTCGCTGTTGGGCCGCGAAGGAGCTTTGGTTTCTGTTTCGATCGACGTGGACCCCCGCCGCCTGGAGTCGCTCCTGGAAGCGCTGGCCCAGACCAGTTTTCCCATTAACCCGCAGATCTATCACGACGCCGCCGTGGTGTACCTCTATGCCGATGGGCGCGAGGAGACCCGGTCTGCCACACTGGTGGAATTCCCGGCCTATGAAGGGCGGCTGGACGAGGTTCGGAATGCGCTGAGTTCATGCGGCTTCGAGCCGGCCAGCGTCCACTCGACCAGCATGTTGGATGAGATCCACCGGGAGCCCCACGTGGCGCGGCGCCGGCTGAAGCTCCCCACGACGACAGTGCACTAATCTCACCATCCGAAGCGCTCTTCCGTCCACGGGTCGCCGCGCATGTGATACCCGTTGGCTTCCCAGAAGCCCGGCCGGTCTTTCTCGATCAGTTCCGCCCCGGCCACCCACTTGGCGCTCTTCCATGCGTAGAGGCGCGGCACGATCAGGCGCGCCGGGCCGCCGTGCTCCCTCGGAATCGCCTCGCCGTCGTGGAGTATCGCCACCAGCGCGTCCTCCGCCAGGAAGTGTTCCAGCGGCAAATTGGTGGTCCATCCCCGGTCATATCCGTGAACCATCACGTAATGCGCTTCGGGCCGGACCCCGCCGGCGCGCCGCATCAGCTCACGCGTGGAGACGCCTTGCCACAGGTTTCCCAGCCGCGACCATCGTGTCACGCAATGAAAGTCCCCGAAGACCTCGACCTGTGGAAGCGCCGTAAACTCTTGCCAGTCCCACTGGACCGCTTGGCCCACCAGGCCCGCCACCCGGAAACGCCATTGACCCAGGTCGATTGCAGGCGGGCCGCTGGCGTCCAGCACGGGCCATTTCCGGGTGCGCGACTGTCCCGGCGGAATCCGCTCGCTCCGGCGCGTATCCGGGCTGATGATTACCTCCGGCGAAAGTCCATCCGGCGATAGGATTTCGTCCCTCTGGGTTTTGTCGCGGTCCATTCCGAACATCCTCCGAGTGCCTTTCTGATTTCATTCTACGCGCGCCGGCGGGCGCGCACAATTTAGCTCTATGCACCTTCTGGAATATGCGCCATAATACTTGCAGTAGCAGACTGTGTGCCGGAGGCGCTGGTACTTAACGTGCTCACCGCAATGGCGATGATTTTCGGGTCCCGGATCGGGTGCGGTCACGCGGGAAGAACGGGGTGGGGGGTATGTGCGCTCTTTCTGTGCGGCAGCGCGCTTTCGGCCCAGGTTCTGATGCCGGTTTCCGCCCCGGGTGGCATGGTGCGGCTCTTCGGCGCGGATGCCGCCATTCTGGAATCGCAGGAGACGCGCAAAGACCTTCCGTGTACGGTATTTCCGGCCAAGGCGGTGCTGGGCTTCGATCTCAAGTTTCATGCCGGGTACGACGTCAGTGTTCCGCTTAAGGATCTGGCCGGCCCGGAGAACCGTCTCACCATGATCTTCCGCGTGGTTCCGGAGGACCGCCCCGACGAGCCGGTCTACTTTTCGCAGCACGTCTCCGTGCCGGCCATCGAAGAAGACGCCCATGGCGATGCCGTTCTGCAAGGCATGGTCGACGTTGGGGAAGGAAAGTACCATGTCGACTGGATGATGCGCGACCGCGCGGAACGCGTGTGCTCCTCGAGCTGGGACGCGGAAGCCAGTCTGCCCGCGAAGGATAAGGAGATGGCGCTGGACATCGCTCCCGGCGTGGTCGAGGCGGCCGACAGCGAGCCATTCAAGCAGGAGCCTCCCGTCGAGCGCGAGCCGCAAGAGAATCCGCTGAACGTCAAGGTGGTGGTTAATTTCGCCCCGCAGAACTGGCAATCGGCCACCTTGCAGCCGCTCGACACCAACGCTCTGCTCTCCATCCTGCGGAATATCGCGCGCGAGCCGCGAATCGGCAAGTTCTCGATTGTCGCGTTCAACATGCAGGAGCAGCGCGTGATCTACCGGCAGGAGGCTGCTTCCCAAATCGACTTCCCCGCGCTCGGCCAGGCGCTGGGCACGCTCAGTCTCGGCACCGTGGATCTCAAACGGCTGAGCCAGAAGCACGGCGATAAGGACTTTCTGGCTAACTTCATTACCCAGGAGATCAAGGATGACAGAGAGCAGCCCGACGCCGTGATCTTCGCCGGGCCCAAGGTGATGCTTGACGAAGCCCTGCCGCCAGATGCGTTGAAACAACTGGGGGACGTGAAGTTCCCCGTGTTTTACATGAACTACAACCTGAACCCGCAGGGGTATCCCTGGCGGGACGCTATCGGCAACACGGTCCGGTATCTGAAAGGCGCCGAGTACACCATCTCTCGGCCGCGGGACCTCTTTTTCGCCTGGACCGAAATTATCGGCCGTATAGTAAAATCGAAGTTTGGGGGGACGGTTAGCCGTAACGCGTCCTCACAGTGACCCATGCAGGTTTTCGCCATCGCGCTGCTGCTGGCGGTAGCCACGCTACCTGCCGGCGCCCAACAGTTCGGGCCTGCCGAGAATCTCGCGCCTTATATTCCCACACCCCAGGAGGCCGTCGACAGGATGCTCGAGGCCGCTCATGTAAAGCCCGGCGACGTGGTGTACGATCTCGGCGGCGGCGATGGCCGCATCGTAATCACGGCGGCGCAGAAGTTCGGCGCCAGGGGCGTGGGAGTGGAGATTGGGTCCGACCTTTGCCGGAAGGCCAGGGAGCGGATCAAGTCACTGGGCCTGGAAGACCGCGTCAGCATGGTGGAAGACAGCGCGCTGCGGGTGGACCTCAGCGCCGCCGACGTGGTGACCATGTACCTGCTGACCAGCTCCAACGAACGGCTCAAGCCCAACCTGGAGAAGTACCTGAAACGCGGCTCCCGCGTAGTCTCCTACGAATTCCCTATTAGAGGCTGGAAGCCGGTGAGGGTGATCGTTTTGCAGACCGGCAAAACGGAGCACCGCATCTACCTTTACGAGATGGGACGGCAGCGGTAAGGCCCAGCCGCGCCTGGCCCCTACTTGGTTTTTCCCGCGTTCTCGATGACGCTACGCGCCAGGTAGTTTTCCACCTTGGAGCTGTTGCGCGCCATTTCATAGTAGGCGTTCTTCAGAAGCTGGTCTTTACGGTTCAACAGCGTCTCGCGGATGTTCTGCTGCACGCGCGGATCGTTCAGCTCGCGCTGGCCGGCCGGTTCTCTGGCGATCACCCTCAGGATGCGGTAGCCCTCCTGCGTGTGTATGGGCGCGAAACCGCCCGGCGAGAGCGACGCCACCAGCTTGCGCAGCTCGGGGTTGGCCTTCTCCAAAGTGGATTCGGGAATGAATCCCATGTCGCCGCCGTTGGGAGCGGAATCGGGGTCCTCGGAGTAATTCTGCGCCAGCATGCTGAAATCTTCGCCGCGTTTCAGGCGGGCAATGATGTCGTTGATCTTGGTCACGGCCTCGTTTTCGTTCCGGGCCTTGCTGTTCTTCAGGTTGCGGACGTTGGGGTTGGCGTAGGGAGTCACCATAATCTGCGCCAGGTGGATCTGCGGCTCGACCAGGTTGAAGCTGGCCTTGTTGGCGTTGTAATAATTGGCCACGTCGGCGTCGGTGATGGTGATGTGGGAAGTGATTTCCTTGTTGATCAGCTTGTTGACGGTGAGATCGC
>JBEKTU010000077.1:0-24459 GCA_049515735.1 Bryobacteraceae bacterium | reverse complement strand
GATTGGCTACACTGTGTCATAGCAAAGGCCGTCTTTTTTTGGCGTTAACTGCTGTGTGGAAACTCAGTTATGCCATGAAAGGCGGCTTTTTGCCAGTGCCCCTGTGAGAAATGGCGGTTAGCTGATAGCTGAGAGCTTCTCTTAGCGGTCCTTGCGCGGCGTGGGAGGTTGTTGGCCTTCGGGTCCACGGCCGGGCCGGGGTGTTTCCGCCTGCAGCTTTTTCCATTGGTCGGGAGTCAGAACCCGGCGAATACCCAGCAGCATTCTGGCGTTGGCTTTTTCCAGCTCGGCGCGGGCTTGTGCCACCTTATCGATCTGAGCGACGATCCTGGCCTCATCCGGCTGATCCGCCTGCATCATCGGCTCGAGGGTGACTTCTTCCCTCTCGACCGACGCGGTGAGATCGATCAGCTTCAAGCGGTGCTGCTGAAAGATGTCGTCCATCCTCTTCTGCTGGTCCGCGGTCACGCCCAGCTTCTCCACCATTTCGGGATTCTTCCACCAACGGCCCATGCCGCGTTCCATGGGCCCCCGGCCCGGCTGTGGCGCGCCATAGGCGCGTCCCATACCCATGCCGCGACCCATGCCCGGGCCCCCGCCTTGGGGCGGCTGCGGCGGTTGAGGCGGCGGCGCCGGCTGTGGTGGCTGCTGCGCTAACGCCACGGTGCCGGCGAACAGCAAAATCAGTCCTAACTTACTTCCGTATGCTCTCATCGAATCTCCTCGTTTTGAATGGTGGAACTGAAGTCCCAGGACACCAGCTTCACCAAAGGCTCCATGGGCCGAGGAACCGCTCGCGACACCTCGGCATCCACCTGCTCCAACAGCAGCGTATCGGCCCTGGCGATTTCCGCCTGGCGCTGCCTGTCCTGCGCGTTTCGATAAATCGGGACCGCCGCTAGAACCAACAGCGCCGCGGCGGCCAGCGCCCAGCGCATCGGCTGGATCCTGGGACCCCGCCGCACCGACAAAATACTGGCGATGTCCGACGGCTCAGAGCGGCTTTGCCGGCCGCTGCAGTGCCGCACCGAACCGCGAAACAGCGCGAGCGCGGCTTGCAGGCGAGCCAGCTCCGCGCCGCACTCGGAACACTGACGAACATGCTGCTCCTGTTGCGGAGTGCGCTCGCCGATCATCCACTGGGAAATCTCCTGTGAAGACAGATGTTGGCTCATTGGGACCTCCCGATGCGCTCGCGAACGGCCTGGAGCGCTCTAAACAGGTGCAGTTTCACGGTTCCTTCCTTCATGCCGGTGGCCGCGGCGATTTCCAGCAGGTCCATGTCTTCCACGAAGCGGAGCAGGAAAACCGTCCGCTGCCTCTCCGACAGGCCCCCGGCGGCTTTCCAGACCGCCGCAAGCTGTTCCCGGGCCATAGCCCTGCTCTCGGGCGAAGCGTCATCATCCGGTATCCACTGGCTGACGGCCTCCAGGTCTACCGCGGACGCCGACGCGCGCTTCCAAAATTGCAAGCGGCGATTGCGCGCATAGTCGCGAATCAGATTGACGGCGATCCGCATCAGCCAGGACTGGATGGAGCAATCGCCTCGAAACTGTTCCCGGCTCCGATAAGCTCTCAGAAAACAATCTTGCGCCACGCTCCCGGCGGCGTCCGGGTCGCGCAGGGAAGCCAGCGCGAACCGAAAGACCCGCGTCCAATAGAGGTGCACCAGTGTGTCGAGGTCATCGATTTCCGAGGCGGATCGCTCCACTGCCGCTATCATAGACCCGGATGTCGCAATCGGCTGCACTCGCCTGTGTAGACGAGTTTTTGGCAGGGCGGGTTTACATCCGCGGTCTATTCCTGCCGCAGCGCCTCGACGGGATCCACCCGCGCCGCGCGGCGTGAGGGAATCCAGGCCGCCAGCAGGGCAACCGCCGATAGCATGGCTAGTGCGGCGGCTAGTGTCCACGGGTACCGCGCGGATACCTGGAACAGCATGGCCTGAAGCAAATGGAAGGCGAACAGCGATCCCAGCACTCCCAGCACCGCTCCGATTGCCGTCCAGCGCGCGGCGAGCCTGAGCACCAGCCGGGCGATGGCTCCGGGCGTGGCGTCCAGGGCCATGCGAACTCCGATCTCTGGCGTGAAGTTACGACCGATCATGGGCCGGATCTCCAGCGTCGGCAGGAGGCCGGAGTCCACGCGGGCGCAGCGGAGACGTACTGGGTTCGCATCTGTGAGGTCGCGGTCAGCCGGGGTAGCCCAGGCTGCCAGCGATTGGAAGGGCGCCTGCGACGCACGCCAATCCAGGAAGTCATAGCCAAGCATGAACTCCTGGGGCGCGATGGGCGCCACCATGCCGAACGAGACCAGGCGGTCAGCCTGAGGATAGGGAAGGCTCCGGAACAAAATGCGGTCCACCACGCTGAAGACCGCCGTGCCGGCGCCGGCGCCGAGAGCCATTGCAAAAATGGCAGCGAGAGCGAACATGGGGGTGCGCAAAAGACCGCGCACGGCGTAGCGCAAATCCTGCGCGAAGATATCGAGGTGGCGCTTGACGGGCATGCCAAGGCTCCTCCCGAGCCCTTATCCGGTTTAGAAACTGGAGGTGCGGCGAAAGTTCCTGGCTGCCGCCTGATATATACTGAGGTTGCCGAAACGGATATCTCGGCCCCCATTGAGAGGAGTTGCTTCATGCGACGATTTTGCCTGGCATTCGCAGTAGGTATGGCGATGGCAGCTTTCATCGGCCTAGCACAGCAGACCCCGTCCGCAGGGCCGTACAAGGTGCTGAAGACCGCCAAAACAGGTGGCGCAGGCGGCTTTGACTATGTTTATGCGGACGCCGACGGACGCCGGTTGTACGTCCCGCGCACCGGGGACGGCGCCCGAGTCACGGTCTTTGATCTGGATACACTCGCGCCGGTTGGCGAAATCCCTAATGCCAACGCGCGTGGCGCTGCGGTCGATCCCAAGTCGGGTCACGGCTTCGCCAGCAGCAAACCGGTGGTGATGTGGGATACCAAGACCCTGGCGACCATCAAGACCATCGACGTGGATGGCGGCCCGGACGGCATTCTGTTCGACCCATTCAACGCGCGCGTCTGGATTTTCAGCCACCGCGCGCCCAACGCGACGGTGATCAACGCAGCCGATGGCAGCGTGGCCGGCACAGTCGACCTGGGCGGAGCGCCGGAGCAGGCGGTCACCGACGGCAAGGGGCATTTGTACGTCGATATTGAAGACAAGGACAACATTGCCGTGGTGGACGCGAAGACACTCACGGTAACGGCCCATTATGATATCGCCGGAAAGGGTGGCGGGCCTGGCGGGCTGGCATTCGACGTCAAGAACCACATTCTTTTCGCCGCCTGCCACACGCCACAAACGATGGTGATTCTGAATGCCGACGACGGCAAGATCATTACGACACTGCCGATCGGCAGGGGCGTTGATGGCGCCGTATTCAACCCCAACACGATGGAAGCATTCAGCTCCCAAGGCGACGGCACGCTGACTGTCATTAAGGAGAACAGCCCGACCAGCTTTGTGGTGGAACAGACCGTGCAAACCATGACAGGCGCCAAAACGCTGACGTTGGACAGCAAGACGGGCCACATTGTGCTGATCGCCGCCGAGTACGCTGCGCCGCCCACGCCGCCTCCGACCCCGCCCCCGGCGGGAGGACGCGGCGGCGGTCGAGGTCAGATGGTGCCGGATTCGTTTTCGATTGTGGTGGTGGGGAAGTAAACGGCGGTCCAAAAGGCCTACGCCGCAGCTTCCGCGTTCATCTTCACCGAGACCAGACGCGAGACGCCCGGCTCTTGCATCGTCACGCCGTAGAGGGCTTGGGCGGCTTCCATGGTGCGCTTGGAGTGCGTGATCACTACGAACTGGGTTTGATCGGCCATCTCTCTCAGGAGCTTCGTCAGGCGGCCGATGTTGGCTTCATCGAGCGGGGCGTCCACCTCGTCCATCACGCAGAAGGGGCTGGGCTGGTACTTGAAAATCGCGATCAGCAGGGCGACTGCGGCCAGGGCTTTCTCGCCGCCGGAGAGCAGCAGCACGTTTTGCAGGCGCTTGCCGGGGGGCGAACAAATGATGTCAATGCCCGATTCGGCTAGGTTCTCCTGGTCGGTAAGGCGCATTTCGCCGGTGCCGCCGCCAAACAGCGTCAGGAAACACTCACGGAAATGGGCGTTGATGGCTTCAAAGGCTTCGGCGAATTTCTGGCGTGAAACCTGGTCGATGTCCTGAATGGCTTTTTCGGTGTCGCGGATGGAATCGATCAGGTCCTGGCGCTGGGCGCTCAGGAAATCGTGGCGCTGCTGCGCTTCCCGATACTCTTCCATGGCGGCGGCGTTCACCGGGCCGAGCGATTCGATGCGGTTGCGCACCTCGTCGCACTCCTGGCGGGCCTGCGCAATGGCCTCGGCATTGGGGACCGGATCGTCGGGCGCGGCCAGATCCGCCACGGGGGCATTGAGCTCCTTGCGGCTGGTTTCGTCGAGGAACTTCAGCTCGGCCTGCTTGCGTACCAGGTCGACTTCGATTTGCGAGCGCTTTTCGTGGCTCTCCTCACCACTGGCGCGCAGGGCTTTGAGATCATCCTCGCCGTCGCGCAAGGCGTCGCGCATATCGGCTTCCTCGAAGGCCATCGCGTCCACGCGCCCTTCCAGGGCGACGATCTCATCGGCGAGTTGGACGGACCTGCGGTCGAGTTCGATATTGTCGGCCAGCAGGCGGGAGCGCTCCGCGCCCAGGCGCTCGATCTCGGGCGCGATGGCGCCGCGCCGGGCCGAGGTTTCGCCGAACTGCTGCTCCAGGCGCGCCATGGCGCTGCGCTCCCCGCGATGGCGCTCTTCGAGACCCGCCAGCCCGGCGCGCGTGGCGGCGTGCTCTTCCCCGACGGCAGCGGCCTGGCCCTCCAGTATCGCGAGATCCCGCCGCTCGGTTTCGAGGGCCTCTTCGCGCGCCGCGCGCAGGCGCTCCTTCTCTTCGACGGCGGCGCGGTTCTGCTCGCGCTGGCTGGCCGATTTTTGGGCGTCGCGGCGCAGACGGTCGAGCTCCAGGCGCGCCACGGAGAGGCGCGAATTGGTGCGCGAAAGGTCGTCGCCGAGCTTGCGCATGTCGTGGTCGAGCGCCACGCGGTCTTTCTCGCGGGATTGCTGCAAGGCGCGCAGGCGCTCAAGCTCGGCTTCCAGCGCGATGATCTCCTGGGTGAGACTATCGAGGCGCGCCACCTGTTCATCGAGCGTCGTCTGGCGTCCGCGCAGCGCCACGGCTAACTCGCGCGCTTCGCGCTTCATGGCGAGCGGGCCGGCGCCGGATTTCCTGCCGCCGGTGACGGTGTGACCGTGGTAGCAAACGCCATCGGGCAGCAGAAAGAACAGGTGCGGATAGGAGACCGCCAGGCGCTGCGCGGCGGCGCGGTCGTCGGCCAGGAAGCAGAGGGAAACGCGCGGCAGCAGGTCCACGGCGCGATCCTTGAAACCGTTGGTGAGGCGCAGGGATTCACTCAGCCGCGCGGTGATGCCGGTCTCGGGGCCGATGGGCGGCTCGGGCAGATGGCGCTGGCCGTGGCCGTTGGGCTCGGGATGCACCAGGAAGGTGGCGCGGCCGTCGAGCTCGGCGCGGATGAAATCGAGCCCGCGCTCGGCCTGCTGCCAGCTCTCCACCACCACGTATTCCAGCTCGTCGTGCAGGAACTCTTCGGCAGGCTTTTCGAGCTGGGGATCGACCTCCACGTAGTCGGCCAGCACGCCCATGAGCTTCAGGTCTGAGGTATTGCCTTTTTCGAGGGCGGCGAAGAGGCGCTTGACGGATTCGGTGGTATAGGTGCGGTGGGCCAGCACCTGTTCGAGCGATTCCTTGCGGGCGCGGATCCGCGAGACTTCATTCTTGAGCGTGTCGATGGCGTGGCGCAATCCGGCGGCGGCGAGACGCTGTTCGGCCAGTTGCTCCTCGGTGCGGCGGCGCTCGCCAGTGACCAATTCCAGCTCGAGCTGGCGCTGCGCCATGGTCTCGGAAAGCTGCTTGCGGGCGGCTTCGAGACGCTCGATCTCGGCGGCGGCCACCTGTTCCTCGCGGGCCGAGCGGGCGGTTTCACGGTCGATGCCCGCCAGGTATTCCTCGATCTGGGCGAGCTGGTTCCTGAGCGTCGAGGCCTCGCCGAGAAGGCGCAGGATCAACTGCCGTCCCGATTCGATGGTTTGCTCGCCCTCGATCACCCTGGCCTGCAACGATTCGCGCTGCCGGTTGATCTCGGCCATGCGGCCACGCGACTGGGCGATCTGGTCTTCGAGGACCTCCACGTTCTTCCGGTGGGCAACGATCTCCTGGTCGAGGGCGCCCAGCCGGAGGCCTAACTCGCGCGATTCGTTTTCGGCCTGGGCGATGCGTTGCTCAATGGCGCCGCTCTCCTTGACCTGGGATTCCAAACGGCCGCGCGTGCGCTCGGCTTCGACGCGCATTTCGGCGAGCTGCCGCCGCGCTTCGGTGAGTTGCTGCTCGAAGCGGTAGCATGCCGCCTGCTGGCGCTCGTGCGCCTGCTCCTTTTCGGCCATCCGCTCGGCAAGCGATTTCAGCTCAGCCGAAGCCAGGTTAAGGTCGATGGCAGTCTTAGCGGCGTCGCGCTCCAGCAGGCGGTACTGGCCGGAGAGCACCACGCGCAAGCGGGCTTGGATCTCGCTCTGGAGCTCGGCGTAGCGCCGGGCCTTGGACGCCTGGCGCTTGAGGGAATTCACCTGGCGGGTGACTTCCTCGAGGATGTCGTAGACGCGCGCGAGGTTCTGCTTGGCGCCCTCGAGCTTGGCTTCGGCGAGGCGTTTGCGGGTCTTGAACCGGGTGATGCCGGCGGCCTCTTCGATCACCGAGCGGCGGTCCTGCGGCTTGGAGCTCAGAATCTGGCCGATGCGGCCCTGCTCGATGATGGCGTAGCTCTCGGGGCCGAGGCCGGTGCCCATGAAGATATCCTGGATGTCGCGCAAGCGGGCGGGGCGGCCGTCGATGAGGTACTCGCTTTCGCCGGAGCGAAAGAGCCGGCGCATGATGGTGACTTCGCCGGTTTTCCTGGGGTGGGTACCTTCCACGGGGACGGGCCGGGCATGCGCACCCGCTAGCGGTTCACGGTAAACATCGGGGTCCACCAGGGTCATGGTCACGTAGGCCATGCCGAGGGGCTTGCGGTCGCGGGTGCCCGCGAAAATCACGTCTTCCATGCGGGTTCCGCGGAGGGTCTTGGCGGACTGTTCGCCGAGGACCCAACTGATGGCATCGCTGATGTTGGACTTGCCGCAGCCATTCGGTCCGACGATGGCGGCGATGCCCTCACCGTTGAATCGCAGCTCGGTGCGCTCGCAAAAGGATTTAAATCCTTGCAGTTCGATGCGTTTGAGTTTCAGCAAAGCATTATCCTCTGCTCCGGGGGATCGTAACTATACTAAACTCGAAAGAGGAAAAAGTAAAGTACCTTCACCACATCTAACGGGTCTTTTCGCCCGATAACCACAATAAGTTGGGGCGCGCTGCCTCATGTCGCCCGCATCCCCATCCGCGAAAGCATCTGCCCGATGGTCTCCATCATGATGAAAAGCCGGTGCGAGTGGCCGGGGAAAGGGTGGAAACCGTAGTGCAGGTAGAAATCGCGGGCCTGGTCGCTTTTCGCGTCGACGGCAACCGCAATCGAGGCCACCGTTCGCTTGCTTTCGAAGGCGCGGCGCAGAGCATCGATCAACAGTATCCCGCCGAATCCCCGGCCGCGAAAGCTCTCATCGACGGCCATCCGCCCGAGCAGGGTGGCGGGAAGACGGGGATACCTCGGCATTTTCTTGGCGAGCTTCGGCGGCAGATCGCCGGCGTCGATCCCCAGCGAAGAAAGCGTGTAGAAGCCAATCACAGCCTCGGTGGCGCGCTCTACAAGGACCAGAGTCGCGGCCACGTGCTTCTTGAATTCGTGCAGGGCGCGCTCCCGGAAGTACCAGTCCAGGGCGTCCACGCCGCAGTGGAAGTCCGCTTTGACGTGACGCTCTTGTAGCTGTTCAAAACCGTAAAGCGGTTCCACCGGCACGGGCTACAGCCCCAGTCTCTTGTATCGGCCGGCTGCTTTGAGCAGGTTCCGGCTGGGCGCGGGCGGGCTGGCGAGGGCCTCGAAGAACACCTCTTGGTCCTGGGTGGTGAGCGTTATCAGCCCGGCCTCTTTGATGGCATCCTTGGCGGCGGCAACCAGCGTCACGGTCACAAACTCGGTCAGCGTAAGGCCTTGGAGGTCCGCCGCGCGCTGGAACAGATTCTTCTGCTGGCTGCCGACCCGCAATTCCAGGCGCTGCGGCCTTGGGGCGGCTTGCCTCTCGCTTTTGTGAACCGAACGACTCATAGCTCTACTGTACGGCAAGTTGCCGTACAGAGTCAAGTTGAGGAAGGTAAATACTTGAGGTGGTTGGACACCTGAAAGGAGCCTTGAGCACGCCCACATTTCCGTTTGGTAACTACGAGCAAGTCTTGATCCACGACAACTGGACGGCGATTAACCGCTTCGTGGCAGGGTTCGGCGGAACCGTAAGGAAACACCTCCTGGATCGATATGTACTCTACTACCTGACGCTAGCTGGACGCGGTATTGCCTTGTTTGCTACCGCGATGGGCTCCGCCCAGACGAACTGGCTCGTCGAACAGCTGAAAGCGGCTGGTTGCGGCAGAATCGTGAAGGTGGGCACGTGTTCAGCCCTTCACCGATTGCGGCAAGTGTGTTTGGTCCGTCGACTCTTACGACTGCTTCGATGGTTCTCCAGCATTATACGGGCAGGTTGCGGACCAAGAGTACGGAGTGTCACAGTTCCTCGGTAACCGAGTTAAGGATGATGTCAAGCTCGCAGGCGTGGAAATGGAATGCTCGGCGTTGTTCTCTGCCGCCACTGCATTGGGGATTTCAACGGCGGCCGTGATCGTTGTTTCCCGTCGTCGCGAGTTGCTGCTGCACCACAACGCGGGACAGCTTCCACGCGACGCCCCCGCGCCACTCCGAACGACCGTTGAGGCGGGTCAGGTCAACAGAACCGCCGAGGGATACAGACCATATTCGGAATGTCGAACTTCAGTGCATTCAGGCGATTGTGCGCTTCTTGTCAATCTGAAGCGCGCAGCCAAGGGTACGAAGCCAGCTCGGAGATACCCAAAGCGGTTTCGTTCCAGGGAAGCCGACGATGATTCCCGTGGCAAGGCGTTCGCGGCAGTTGGGGAACTAGCCCGACCGAGCCAGCCACTTGAAGACCTGAACACGGCGTTGTTGGGAAAGCACGACCGCTCTCAGGCACATGCAGTCGGTTACACTCCTGTGAGGAGCACTAAACTTGAGAATCCAGAAAGCGGTGATCACGGCTGCCGGGCAGAACCAGCGGGCGCTTCCGCTGCAAACTCTCATCGACCGGGACGGGCAGGAGAAATCGGTCCTTGGGATTCTGATCGAGCAGGCCCTGGCGGCCAAGGTGGAGGAGATCTGCGTGGTGGTCTGGCCGGGCGATGAGACGCGCTATGCCCAGGCGGCCGGTAAACGCGGCGGATGCGTGCGGTTCGTCCCGCAGGCGCAGCCGCTGGGATATGGGAACGCCATCTATTGCGCGCGCGAGTTTACCGGCAACGACCCCTTCCTGCACCTGGTGGGAGATCATCTCTACGTGTGCAGCAAGTCGAAACCCTGTGCGCAACGGGTGGTGGATCTGGCGGAGACCGAGGAATGCGCGGTTTCCGGGGTCCAGCCGACGCGGGAAGGCCTGCTGCCGCAGTTCGGCGCCGTGGGCGGGCGGCGCGTGCCGGGGAAACCGGGGCTTTATCGGGTGGACACGGTGATCGAAAAGCCGACGCCCACCGAAGCGGAGCAGCGCCTGGTTGCGCCGGGGATCCGGGCCGGTTTCTACCTGTGCTTTTTCGGCATCCACGTGCTCACGCCGGCGGTTATGGAGTATCTGGGGCGTGGCGCGGCGACGCTTTCTGCAGCGCTGGCCGAGCTGGCCAGGCACGAGCAGTACCTGGCGGTGGAAGAAACCGGCCGGCGGTACGACATCGGCGCGCGCTACGGATTGCTGACCGCGCAAGTGGCCATGGCGCTGAACGGCCGGGACCGCAGCCAGGTGCTCTCCAGCCTGCTCGAGCTGCTGGCGGACCGGGAGATGGCGAATCTGTCCGGCGGGAGCGAGCAGTGAACAAGCTGACCGGGGTAATCGCGGCGAGCGACCTGGAAACGCGCAATCGTTCGCTGGATGCGCTTTGCCAAGGCGCAACTCTGGAAGAACTGCTGGAGGAATGCGCGGCGCTGGACGGCTTTCGCCGCTCGAGCGACAACCTGTACCAGCGCGTGCGGGCCTTGTTCTTCCTGTATGCCATCCACCGTTTCCACATTCCCCTGCGGCCGGAAGCGGGGATGCGCGCGCCCATTCCCTTCTCCGGCTACGCCAACCTCTTGAAGCGGCGCTTCGAGGAGGCCATCGACATTTTCCTGGCGGCTCAGACCGCCAACGGCCCCAGCGCCGCCATCTCCAGCGCGCTGGCGGCCGGTTACCGGGCGCTGGGCTTCCAGACGCTGGCCGACCAGGTGCGCCGCAGCGTGCGCTCGGTGCGCGGCAACCAGTGGATGTTCCGCACGGGCCATCCGGCGGACCATCCGCTGCGCGTTCGCCCCGAGCTGCTGGCCTGCAATCCCGCTCTTTTTCCGATTCTGCGCGAGGCCACGCCGGTGCGCATGGACCTGACACACAGCGGATGGAGCGACATCTTCTTCCTGGGGATGGATTTCCCGGAAGGAGCGCGGGTGCTCAACATTTCGATTGACCTGAGCGTGCGCGGCGCAAGCGGGCAGGCGGCGCCGCCTGCGCCACCGGTGGAAGCGTACTTCAGGGTGATCGATCAGCCGGTGCTGCGCCTGGTTAGCGTGGACCTCAAGGCCAGCGCCGAGATCGCAACCATCGCCGAGGTCTTCGATTTCGCGCGCGACTACCTGGGCCTGTTGAAGGCCGCGGTGATCGCCTCCGGCATCGTGCCGCCGGGAATGGAGGGCGCGACCGAGGCACTGGCCGAGGTACTGGCGCAAGTGACGGGCAGGCCGGGCCACGGCATCGAAATCGTGAGCAAGGTGAACGACATCCCCAAAGGGTCGCGCCTGGCCGTATCCACCAGCCTGCTGGCGTGTCTGATCGCCGTGTGCATGCGCGCCACCAGCCAGATTCACGCGCTCACGGGAGCCATGGAAGAGCACGACCGGCGGCTGGTTGCGGCGCGCGCGATTCTGGGCGAGTGGCTGGCGGGCTCGGGCGGCGGGTGGCAGGATTCGGGCGGCGTGTGGCCGGGAATCAAGCTCATCCACGGGGTTTGCGCGCAAGAGGGCGATCCCGAATTCGGCATCAGCCGCGGACGGCTTCTGCCCGATCACAAGATCTTCAGCCTGGCCGAGGTGCCGCCCCAAACGCGCGAGAAGCTCCAGCAGAGCCTGGTGCTGGTACACGGAGGGATGGCGCAGGACGTGGGTCCCATCCTGGAGATGGTGACGGAGAAATACCTGCTCCGCTCGGAAACCGAGTGGCGCGGCCGGCTGGAGGCTATCGGCATTCTCGACGAGGTGATGGGGCACTTGAAGAACGGCGACGTCCAGACCATCGGCGCCTGCACGCAGCGGAATTTCGACGGCCCCATCCAGACCATTATTCCGTGGGCGGGAAACCTGTACACGGACACGCTGATCCGCCGCGTGCGCGCGGAAATGGGCCACGACTTCTGGGGCTTTTGGATGCTCGGCGGGATGTCGGGCGGGGGCATGGGGTTCCTGTTCAGCCCGCAGCGCAAGCCTTCCGCCCAGGAGCGGCTGGGGGCCATCATGAGCGAGACCAAGCGCGAGTTGGAGCACGCCATCCCGTTCGCCATGGAGCCGGTGGTTTACAATTTCGCCATCAACGAACGCGGCACCGAGGCGGCGCTTTTTCGCGGCGACGGTGCGCTCATGCCCGCCGATTACTACACGCTGGCCGTGCCTCCGCTGCTGCGCACGGAATCGCGCCTGCTTTCGCCCGTGCGCCGCGCGGAGCTGGACCGGTTCACTGCGGCGTGCCGCTCGGTGGCGGAGTTCTCCGGCATGGTGGAGCACCTGTTCGACCACCTTCTGCCGCGCGGCCAGGAGAAGGAAACCGACCGGTCGCAGAGCCTCGAAGGACTTCTGGAAGCGCACGGGTTCGACCGCGTGCAGCACGAACAGATCCAAGCCGACCTGCGCGGCGGCCGCATCGGCCTGGCGCAGAACCGCCTTCCGGCGAGCAGCCGGATCGAAGACGCCAACCCGGACGACCTGCTGGATGCCACTCACGGGCTGGCCAGGCACTACCGCGAGACGGGCATGGACGCGCTGGCGGCCGGCGCCGTGGCCGTGGTCTCGCTGGCGGGCGGCGTGGGAAGCCGCTGGACCAAGGGAGCGGGGGTGGTGAAAGCGCTCAACCCGTTCTCGAAGCTGGGCGGCAGGCACCGCAGCTTCATCGAAGTGCACCTTGCCAAAAGCCTGCGGGCGGGCCGCGCCAGCGGGGTGATGCCGCCGCACGTCATCACCACCAGTTACCTGACGCATGATGCCATCGAGGCGCATATACGGGCGGTGGAACATTACGGCTACCCCGGCCCGCTGCTGCTTTCGCCAGGCCGAAGCATCGGCTTGCGCCTGGTGCCGATGGAGCGCGATCTGCGGTTCGCCTGGGAGGAAATGCCGCAGCAGTTGCTCGACGAGCAGGCCCAGAAGGTCCGCGAGAGTCTGCACGCCACGCTGATCGCGTGGGCCCGGCAAATGGGTGAGGGCGGCAACTACACCGACAACCTGCCGGTGCAGTGTTTGCACCCGGTGGGCCACTGGTACGAAGTGCCCAACCTGTTGCGCAACGGCACGCTGCGCCGCCTGCTGGAGGAGCGGCCGGGGCTGAAGCACCTGATGGTCCATAACATCGACACGGCAGGGGTAGACTTGGACGCGGCGCTCCTCGGATTCCATATCGAGGAAGGCGCGGCTCTGACCGCGGAGGTGATCGCGCGGCACATCGAGGACCGCGGCGGCGGCCTGGCGCGCGTGGACGACCGCGTGCGCCTGGTGGAGGGCCTGGCGCTGCCCAGCGACGAGATCGAATCGCGGCTGTCTTACTACAACAGCGCCACTTACTGGATCGATATCGACCAACTCTTGGCGGTGTTCGGACTTAGTCGCGGCGATTTGGCGGACACAGAGAAATTGAATGAGTCAGTGCGGCGCCTGGCCACCCGCATGCCCACTTACATCACATTGAAGGACGTCAAGAAGCGATGGGGCAAAGGCCAGGAGGATGTCTTCCCGGTAGCGCAATTCGAGAAGCTATGGGGCGACATGACCGGTCTGCCGGAGCTGAAATGCCGGTTTGTGGCAGTGCCGCGAATGCGTGGCCAGCAACTCAAGGAGCCGGCCCAACTGGACGGCTGGCTAAGGGACGGGTCGGCGGCTTACGTAGAAGCCCTCTGCGGGTGGGCGGGGACCTAGGCCGGCGGTGCGCCTGGAGTGGATGAGCTATGCGGCCGGGCTAAGCGGCAGGGCTGACTTCTTCTCGGCCTTTGGAATAGAATGACTGCCCGCCGCACCTCTACTTCAACATCGAGAACTCCGTGGGCGTCAGGAAAACCGATTCGGTCTTCAGCACAATTGGGCCGGCGGCTTCGGAGTCCGCCTTGACCTTCAACCATTCGGGATCGGCGCGGAACGCAGTCCAGTTCTTCTCGGCGGCTTCCAGGCTGGGATGCGCCACGATGTAGATCAACGTGTTCTTGGATTTCTCGGGGTCTTGCGGCACCCAATAGCCGATGCTCTCAATCCCGTGACGCTTGAAAAGGGCGATGGTGTGGTCGCGGAAGCGGGCCTTGACGGCCTCCAGTTTGCCCTCGTAGGCCGTGTAAGTGCGGAGTTCGTAAACGCGGTTCTGCGCGAAGGCCAAACCGGAAAGCAGCAGGAACAACAAAAGAAGTCTGCGGGTCATGAAGATAGTGTACAGCGATTTCGGTTCAGTTCTTGCGGTGGTGCTCGATCTCGTGCTCGGAGATCAACTGCCGCAAGGTGCTTTCCAGATCCGCCACGCGGCGAGCAAGAATGGCGCCGACCTATTCCCTGATGGCTCTAAACATGCCGATTCAGTGCGCCGGAGTCGGGCCCGGAGGGCACCCCTCGGCCACCACCGGGGGCTTGGCGCCGGGCGGCAGGGGCGCGAGCATATCCTCTTTCCGTTTCACCAGCGTGGAAGTATTGAAGCTGGCGATTTCAAATCCGTGGCCGTGCGTAATGGCGTCGGTGGGGCACGCTTCCACGCAATACCCGCAGAAAATGCAGCGGTTGTAATCGATGTTGTAAACCTTGGCGTAGCGCTCCCCGCCGGAGATGCGGACCGTATCGGTGTTCTCCGCGGCCTCGATGTAGATGCAGTTGGCGGGGCAGGCGGCGGCGCACAGGAAGCAGGCCACGCATTTTTCGAGGCCGTTCGAATCGCGCTGGAGCACGTGAACGCCGCGGTAGCGCTCTTCAAATTTGGGCGGCTCCTCGGGATAGTATTCCGTCACGGTGGGAGACATCATCTCCCCGAAGGTGACGCCCATCCCCTTGGCGATAGCGGCGGCGGTATCCAGAATCTCTCCGACGAGGTTCGACATAGGGCCTGGTTCTATTTTAGCGTGGGTTGGGACTCCGCACGGGAGCCTAGTTCCGCGAGCTTCAACCGGCCTTCCATTCGGGCACGTTGTCGCCCTGCCGGAACGCCTCGACGCCTGCCAGGCCGCCGAGCCATTCGATTTCCCGCTTGCTCCAGCCTTCGATGACGCGCGAGATCCTGCCGTCGCGCTCAATCAGAAACGCGGTGGGCACGCTGGAAATCCCGAATGCGTTGCTCGCCGGGTAGCCGCTCCGCTCGGTATCGAGCAGCATGGGAAACGTGACGCCGAATTGCCGGTTGAACTCCTGGGTATCTTCGGCGTCGTCCTGCGAGATGGCGTAGACCGGCAGCGTGCCGGGCTTGTGGATGCGCTCGAGGAACGGGAGCGTGAGCTGGCACACCGGACACGTGGTCTTGAAGAAGGCGATCAGCGCCGGACCGTTGGTGAGGATCTCCTGGAGCGCGGTTGTGCCACCATCCAGGCGCGGAAGGCGGAAATCCGGCGCGCGGGAGCCGGGGTCGAGGAGTTTGCGGTATTTACCGGCGGCCATAATTCCAGTGTACGACGGCGGCTGTAGCCGAAGGCGGCACAAGACAAAGATGTGGAATTCGGACGCTGTTCCGCGCGAGGATGTTCGGCAATCTATCGAGCGAGCTTGGCCCGAGGGTGTAGTGGAAATGGTATTTCATTCGGATGAGTCCTACTTCTGGGACATTTACCCGAAGCTGAGGACGGCGATACAGCGGCTCAAAGGCGCACGGCTGGTCCACGAGCGCGTGCCGGACGGCGGGCCAACCTGGTTCGACGATTCCGATCCCGAAGAGGATCCGGCAGACGGCGAGGTGCGGCCGCGGTCCTACTATCTCTTCTTCGTCTGCCCGGAAGCGGACGAATTCACCTATGAGAGTGAGATCAAGAGCCTTGCCCGTCCCGCCTGCGAGGAAGATTGGAACGAGGATGAGACGCCCATGGAAACGGTCGCCGAGAGCGGCCGAACCGGCTGGACGGTGGCGGTATCGCTGCTCGCACCTTTCGCGGTCGTCACCCTCAGCAACATTGAGGCTCTTGAAGATGGCTCCGCTACGGAGCCGTCTATCGAATCGCATGGGTTCACCGAAACGGGGCAGCCGATCAATGAGGAGGCTGCGTTCCGGGAATCCAAGGGCGAGCAGGCATTTGAAATCCTCCTGAAGCTGCGCGGCCGGATTTGCGACACACTGAGCCGCTATGGGATTGCCGTGCTGCCGGAGGAGGAGTGGCGAAAGCCGGTTCCATGGCTGCGAACCGATGTATTCGTCCGTGTCGGCGAGCCGGTCCGGGTGCTGGATGCGCTCTTCTTTGAGGGGTTGTGAGACAGGTAATCGCATCGCTCATCAACAGACATGATGTCTGATGTGTTAGCATACAGATATGAGGACCACTCTGGAGATCGACGATGACCTGGTTCAGGTTGCGAGGCAACTTGCGCAACAGCGCAAGACGACTATGGGGCAGGTAATCTCCCAACTAGTTCGCAAGGCGATGGAGCCGAAGAACGCGCCCCGTATGCGAAACGGAGTTCTGCTGTTTGATCCGAAGCCGGGGGCGAGAAAACCTGGTATGGCGTTGGTCAATCAGCTGCGGGATGAGCAATGAGCGCTGCACTGCTGGATGTCAACGTGCTGGTCGCGCTGCATGATCCGGCGCACCCGAATCACGAAGACGCCCACCGGTGGTTTGGCCGCAACCGGAAGCCCGGTTGGGCCACGTGTCCGGTCACTGTGAACGGCTGTGTCCGCGTGCTGAGCAACCCTGCCTATCCTACCGTTACCGCGGCACCGGCTGAGGTTGCGTCCCGTCTCAGAGTTCTCTGCACGGATCCGGGTCATGAGTTCTGGACTGACTCTGTTTCGCTGCTGGATGAGTCGCTGTTCCGTCCGCAAGCGATCGCAGGGCATCAGCAGATTACGGACGTCTATCTGCTCGGCTTGGCGGTCCGGCGCGGCGGCAGACTCGCCACGTTTGATCGGTCGATTCCGGTCAGGGCAGTTGTAGGGGCCGGCGCGGCTCATCTGGAGCTGATCGGAAGCCTGCTTACATCTCCTTGATGAGTTGCTGGGCCGCGATCAGCAGGGGGTCCCAGACGGGCGCGAAGGGCGGCGAGTAGGCCAGGTCCAGTTGCTCGAGGTCGTCGACGCGCAGGCGCGACTGAAGCGCGGCGGCGATGACGTTGATGCGGCCGGCGGCGCCTTCCTCACCGATCACCGATCCGCCGATCAGGCGGCGGGTGGCGCGGTCGGCCACCAGTTCCACCATGGTCTGGGCGCTCGAATAGTAGTGCGGCCGCACCGGGGCCTCGATGCGCGCGGCGACCGGCGAGAAACCTTCGGCACGCGCCTGCGCCACGGAAAAACCGGTGGTGGCAAAGCCCATCCCGAAGATGCCGACGATGGAGGTTCCCACCACGCCGGCGAAGCGCTCGCGGCTTCCAGCGGCGTTAGCGCCGGCAACCCTCCCGGTTTTGTTGGCGGTGGTTCCCAGCGGAATCCAGGTGGGGCGGCCGGTTACCAGGTGCATGACTTCGGCGCAGTCGCCGGCCGCGTAGACGCCGTGCAGGTTGGTTTCCATGCGGTCGTCGGCGCGGATGGCGCCCGTGCGGCCGAGCTCGATGCCGGCCTCCGCGGCCATCTCCACGTTGGGCTTAAACCCGGCGGAGACCACCACCAGATCGCAGGCTACATCCCCCACGCGGTCCGGCTCGATGGCGCCGGCGTTGACGCCGCAACGCAGCTCAACGCCGTGCTTTTCCAGTTGCTTGCGGACGGCCGCGGTGAAATGCGGATCGTCGCGCAGCAGCGCGTTCGGCGAGCGCTCCAGCACCGTCACGCGCAGGCCGTTGCGGCGCAGCGCGTCCGCGGCCTCCACGCCGATGTATCCCGCCCCAATCACCACCGCGCGCCGGGGCTGCTTCTCGCGCAGGAAGCGGCGCATGCGCTCGGCGTCATCGAGGGTGTGCAGCGTGAACACGTGCGGCTGCTCGGCGCCAACGATCCCCGCAGTATCGCAGCGCGCCCCGGCCGCAATGATGAGGTGGTCGTAATGCACGCGGGCGCCGGATTCGAGCGCCACCTCGCGGCGCGGGTGAACGATGGAGACCACGCGCGCCCCGGTGCGCACCTCGATATTACGCTCCTTGCGGAAATATTCGGGTGTATAAACGATCAACTGGCGCGCCTCGCGGACGCGTCCTTCGACCAAATACGGCAGCCCGCAGGCCCCATAGGAAACGACGGGGCCTTTTTCCAGGACCACGATATCGAGGCGCGCATCGATGCGCCTTGCGCGCGCCGCGGCGCTCAGGCCCGCGGCGACGCCTCCGATGACCACCAGTGCCATCGGCGGCTATTCCTCTTTCATCTTCTGCACAAAATCCAGGATATCGAAGGTCTTGAGCTTGCGGTCGGGGTAATAGCTGTTGACGGCGTCCTGCTCGTCGTTAAAGATCTCGAAAATGGTGGCAAGCTTGGTCATGACCAGCAGCTCGATATGGCGGCGGTTGAGATTGAGCAGCTTCATATCGCCGCCGTTCTTGCGCAGAGTGGTGGCGCACATGACCAGCGCGCCGAGGCCGGTGCTGTCGATGTAATCGGTGCTGGCGAGATTGAACACCAGGTTGCGCGTGCCGGCGGCGTTGAGCGCCGCGACCTTCTCGCGCAGCGTGGTGGCTTCCGGACCGACGGTGATGCGGCCTTTCAGATCCAGGATGGTGATGCCTTCGCGTTCTCTTTGATCGATGTCCAGAGCCATGGCTTCAAAAGGTGTCGATGGATCCCACGCGGCGCGCTTCGTAAGCGGCGATGTGGGCCTCGTGTTGGAGAATATAGCAGAGTTCGTCCACGCCTTCCAGCAGGCAGTGCTTGGAGAAGGCGTCGATGGGAAATTCCACTTTCCGGCCGCTGGGCGTGGTGAGGGTCTGGCTGGCCAGGTCGATCTTCACCGCCGCATCCGGATTTTCCGCCGCGGCCGCGAACAACTCGGCGTGCGCGTCCGGCGGGACCACGATGGGCAGCAGAGAATTCTTCAACGAGTTCTGTTTGAAGATGTCGGCAAAAGACGTGCTCACCACGGCGCGAAAGCCGAACTGCGTCAGGGCCCAGGGCGCGTGCTCGCGCGAGCTGCCGCAGCCGAAATTGTCCCCCGCCAGCAGCACCTGCGCTCCCTGCGCCCGCGGCTGGTTCAGGATGAAATCGGGATTGGGATGGCCCTGGGCGTCATAGCGCCAGTCGCAAAAAAGCTGCTGGTCGAGCCCTTGCTTGGAGACGGTCTTCAGAAAGCGCGCGGGAATGATCTGGTCGGTGTCGATGTTATTAATGGCGAGCGGCGCCATGCGGCTCTCGAAATTGGTGAATGGCTTCATAGCATCGTCCTCACATCGGTGACCACGCCGGTGATGGCGCTGGCCGCGGCGGTGAGCGGGCTGGCCAGGAACGTGCGCCCGCCCTTTCCCTGCCGTCCTTCAAAATTGCGATTGCTGGTGGAAACGCTGTACTGGCCGGGCGTGAGCTGGTCGGGGTTCATCCCAATGCACATGGAGCAGCCCGGCTCGCGCCACTCGCAGCCCGCGGCGCGGAAAATTTCCGGGAGCCCCTCGGCCATGGCCTGGCGCTTCACCTCCTGCGAGCCAGGCACCACCAGGACGCGCACCCTGGGGCTGACCTTGCGGCCGTCGAGCAGCCCCGCGGCGGCGCGCAAGTCGGAGATGCGCCCATTGGTGCAGCTTCCGATGAAGACTACGTCGACGGGCCGCCCCAGCAGCGGCTTTCCGCCTTCGAGCCCCATGTACTTCAACGCCTTGGTAATGGATTCGCGCGCCATCGGGTCGGCCACTCGCGACGGATCGGGAAGCGGCGCGGTGATGGGCATGCCCATGCCGGGGTTCGTTCCGTAGGTGATCATGGGCTCCAGAGCGCCGGCATCCATGGTCACACTGCTGTCGTAGGGCGCGCCCGCGTCGGTGGGAAGCTCCTTCCAGCGCGCCACGGCCGCGTCCCACTCGGCACCTGGATGAGGCGCGTGCGGACGCCCGCTGAGATACTGGAATGTGGTGTCGTCGGGCGCCACCAGCCCCGCGCGCGCGCCCGCCTCGATGGACATGTTGCACACCGTCATGCGCTCTTCCATGTCGAGAGCGCGGATGGCGCTGCCGGTGTACTCGATCACGCTGCCCGTGCCTCCGCCCACCCCAATCCTCGAGATCAGCGCCAGAATGATGTCCTTGGCCGAAACGCCAGGCCTCAGCCGGCCATCCACGCTAACCTGAAAGGTCTTCGATTTTCGCTGCAACAGACATTGCGTGGCCAGCACATGTTCCACTTCGCTGGTGCCGATCCCAAATGCCAGCGCGCCAAAGGCGCCATGCGTGGCGGTGTGGCTGTCGCCGCAAACCACCGTCATCCCGGGTTGCGTCAAGCCAAGCTCCGGCCCGATCACGTGGACGATGCCCTGGCGGTCGCTGTGAATGCCCAGACAGCGAATTCCGAATTCGGCGCAGTTGGCCTCCAGTTGCGCAAGCTGTTTGGCGGCAATCTCGTCGACGATGGGCAGCGAGCGATCGGTGGTCGGAATGCTGTGATCGGCCGTGGCAATCGTGAGATCGGGACGCCGGACTTTCAGGCCGCGCTCGCGCAGACCCTGAAAAGCCTGCGGCGAAGTGACTTCATGAACCAGGTGCAGATCGATGTACAGCAGCGCCGGAGCGCCGGGCCGTTGGTGGACTACGTGAGAATCCCAGAGTTTTTCGATGATAGTGCGTGGCATAAAAAAACAGCTTTCAGCGATCAGCCGTTAGCTCTCAGCTTATCAACTCTCAAGCCTCTTGCGGCGCGGCCGCTCCAGGTGGAAGGCCACGCGGGAAACGCGCTCGATTTCCGCGCGCGTGTAGGTCGAAGAATCCAACAAAGACGCAGGTTGGCGTACACCCCCAGGGCTTCGCGCAGCCCCAGTAATCCTTTTTCCGGCCGCTTTTCAGGCGGTGCATGATCGAACTCGGGCAGGCCCACGGCGCCCATCAGCGTGGCATCCGCGGCGGACGCGAGCCGCGACGTTTCCACGGGCAAGGCACAAGATTATTGCGGAGCGCCGCTGATCGAGTTCGTGATTCACGTTTCCGAGATGATGTAGGGGCATCCAGAGATCAACGAATGATCAACGAACTGGATCTGAATCCGATAATCCTGTATGCTAAGGGTTTTGCGCTAGTGGACGCTTGCATGATCGTTGCGGAGCCCGCCATTCGCCCGCGGGCTGTGGACATCTCACGGGGCCGGCTAATGACAAGCGATCTTCGACGCCCAATCGACTGCGGAAACTCGTGATCACAACGCAGGTAGCGCAAACATGCGAACTCTGCTCGCTGCGGCATAGGAGCAGATGTCTAGTGTTATTGTTATTGATTGCTTGCTTCGTTAAACGTTCAACATTGTGAGGTCTGTTTATGGAGGTTTGGAAGATGCATAAGATTGCGGTAATTCCCGGAGACGGGACTGGGCCAGAGGTGACTGCCGAAGCAGTCAAGGTTCTCAGGGCGGCGGCTGCGAAGTTCGACTTCAAAGTTGAACTGACTGAGTTTGACTTCGGGGGCGAGCGATACAAGCGAACCGGGGAGTTGTTGCCGGATAGCGCTGTCGAGGAATTGCGCAAGTTCGATGCGATCCTTCTTGGAGCCATCGGACATCCCGACGTGGCGCCTGGGATCCTGGAAAAAGGGATCCTGCTCAAGGCCCGTTTTGCCCTGGATCAGTACATCAACCTCAGACCGGTGAAATTGTTCCCTGGCGTCGACACGCCCATAAAGGGCAAAGGGCCGGACGACATTGATTTTTTCGTTGTCCGGGAGAACACTGGGGACTTGTACACGGGAGTCGGCGGCGTCAGCATGAAGGGAACTCCGCATGAAGTTGCTGTACAAACAGCGGTGTACAACCGCTTTCAGGTTGATCGCTGCCTCCGCTACGCCTTCAACTATGCGCGGAAGCACGGCAAGAAAGCGCGGGGCAAGTCAAACAATAATACCTTGGCGCTCTGCGGCAAGACGAACGTCCTGACGTATCTTTACGACCTCTGGGAAAGAGCCTTTCACGAGATGGGGCAGAAGGAGTTTCCGGAAATCGTCCGCGAGTACTACCACGTCGATGCGACGTGCATGTGGTTTGTCAAGAACCCAGAGTGGTTTGACGTGATCGTCACGGGAAACATGTTCGGCGACATCATCACGGATCTGGGTGCGATGATCCAGGGCGGAATGGGTATTGCCGCGGGCGGCAATCTCAACCCCGAAGGGGTGAGCATGTTTGAACCCATCGGCGGGAGCGCACCCAAGTACACCGGCCAGGGTGTCATCAATCCGCTGGCTGCTATCTGCGCGATGCAGATGATGCTGCTAACGCTCGGCGAAGACAAGGCCGCGGCCGCGGTCGAGGAATCGGTCATGTTTATTACGGCGAACAAGCTGAAATCGCTGGCAGCCGGCCGCATGGGCTATTCGACCTCCGAGGTTGGCGACCTGGTGGCGGCAGGAATCGCGTGACGCTTTGGGAATGACCATCACAGAGAAGATCCTGGCTGCTCACTCGGGTAAGAGCAGCGTCGCGCCGGGAGAACTCATCAACGTCAAAGTCGACGTGGTCTTGGGAAATGATGTCACGGGCCGGACGCCGCAAGGGAATTCGCCAAAATAGGTATCGACAAGGTATTAGGTCCGGGGCTTCCCGACATGTAGCGCGCGAGCGCCAACGAACCTGGGGGATCTTAGGCGGACCCCAAAGTCCACAGATGGGTAGACTCGGGTAAGGATGGGTAATCCGCGGTTCCGGCCGAGCCCGAATTGCGAGGTTTGGCTCCCCGTCGTGGACACGTTTCGAACTTTGGCATGCGGAGCGACCCCAGTCCTCAGTCTCGAACTGCAGAGGCTTGCCTGGTGACCTCCCGGCGTCTGCCGGCTCCGCGCCTATGATCTCGAACCCTGTACACGGACGGGGCCGGGGGGACCGTGCCGTAGTCGTCGGCGTGGGGCGGGAAGTAGTTGCGCAATATCTGCTCGGACGGCGGTAACGTGAGGAGTATTCAACGATGCCCGGTAAGATCGCCCGGCGGCTGAAGCCCGAAGAGGAGGAAGTTCTTCGCAAGCGCGAGGAGTTGGCGGCCATTCGCGCAGTTCTTGCGGAGCGTGAGCTGGAGCTTGTCGATCTGCGTAGCCAACTCGCCGCTTTTGAGGGGCGCTACTTACGGCAGGTTGGCGCTCTTTACGCTGAGCTGGACGACTGGAAGGCGCGAATTGCCGAGTTGCAGGCCCGGCTTGATCCTTCTGCCGCCTCGAAGGTCCAGGCAGAGGAGGCCCGCGATCAGGCACGCCAGACCTACGAAGACGCCCACGGCAAGGCATCTGAAACTCCCGACTTCACCCCATCGCCCAAACTAAAGAAGATCTACCGTGATGCAGCCAAACGCATCCATCCCGACTTTGCCACTGATGCCGCCGACCTGGAGCGCCGCACTCGATTCATGGCTGCGGCTAACCACGCCTACGAGGCGGGCGACGCTGAAGCACTCCAACGCATTCTTGACGAATATGAGGAGGGCGCGGAGGCGGTAGAAGGCGAGGGGATCGGTGCCGAACTGATCCGCATCATCCGGCAAATCAGCGCGGCCAAGGCTCGCGTTTCGGCGATTGAGCGGGAATTGGCTGCTCTGCGCCAAAGCGAAATCGCCCTACTTAAGAAACAGACCGAAGAGAGGGAGCTAGAGGGCCGCGACCTACTGGCCGAGCTTGCGGCTGCTGTCCGGGAACAGATTGAGTTGGCGAAGAAGAAACACGAGTCGCTCGCCAAACAGGAGGCCAAGCCCGCGTGACCG
Source organism: Bryobacteraceae bacterium (assembly GCA_049515735.1). Lineage (GTDB taxonomy): Bacteria > Acidobacteriota > Terriglobia > Bryobacterales > Bryobacteraceae > Fen-178. The sequence continues at coordinate 945 of JBEKTU010000077.1, read as the reverse complement.
ACGAATCCCAACTCCAGGTCAGGCCCATGGATGGCGACGCCTCGCTCAGCCTCTCGAAGGTGCGATCCGGCCTCATCGCTCGCGGTCTTAGCGATGCGGTTGCTCTCGCAGGACCGCCCCCTCCAGAGCCAACGGACCCGTTATCGGAAATTCGTCGGCTTGCCGAGGAAGGAGACGTCGAGGCACAATACAGCCTCGGCTGCATGTTCTACGAGGGCGAAGGGGTGCCGCAGGACTATGCCGAAGCCGCCCACTGGTATCGCAGAGCTGCCGACCAGGGGCGCGCCGACGCCCAGTACAACCTCGGCGACATGTACTACGAAGGCCACGGAGTGCCGCTGGACTACGCCGAGGCTGTCCGCTGGCTCCGCCAAGCCGCCGAGCAAGGGCACACGACCGCCCAGGTCCGACTCGGCGTTAGGTATCACCTCGGCGAAGGGGTCACGCGGGATTACGCCGAGGCCGCCTGCTGGTACCGCAAAGCCGCCGAACACGGGCACGCTGCCGCCCAGGCCGTCCTTGGCGCCCTGTACGGGGCAGGCCACGGGGTACCGCAGGATTACGCCGAGGCCGCCCGCTGGTACCGCAAGGCCGCCGAGCAAGATTACGCTGATGCCCAGTTCCGCCTCGGCTTCATGTACCGCAGAGGCCAAGGGGTGCCGCAGGACTACACCGAGGCCGCCCGCTGGTATCGCAAAGCAGCCGAGCAAGGAGACGCGAGTGCGCAGTGCAACCTCGGCTACATGTACGACAGGGGCCGGGGCGTGCCGCAGGACTACGCCGAAGGCGCCCGCTGGTATCGCAAAGCAGCCGACCAGGGGCACGCTAGCGCATGTTTGCGTTTTGCGGCGGTAACCCGTTGAAAACACGAAGGTGGATTTTGACTTTGGTCACCACATAGGCGATTTCTCGGTTTTGGTCGTTTCCGAAGGGTCCAATGTGGGG
>JBEKTU010000076.1:0-24559 GCA_049515735.1 Bryobacteraceae bacterium | reverse complement strand
GAAGCCCGGCGGGACAACGAATACGAGCGCCGCGGCACAGCCAACGTCTTTTGTGCGGTCGAGCCCAAAGCGGGCCGCCACTTCACCTTCCCTACGCCGGACCGATCGGCGTTTGAATTCGGATTACAAGGATAAGCCCGAGACCTGGAACATGCGCCTGGTGCTGGGGGTTTCCACCGTGCTGGGCGTCATCGGGGTCGTCTCCGCATTCGGATTGTTTTATCTGGGCGAGAGAGTCTTTCATCTCGACCGTGCGCACATCCAGACGCTGATGTACCTAACCCGGCGTAGCCGGAACCAAACAGGGCCGGCTATGATGCCGGAGTGGGCATCGAGCTAATCACCGAGCGGCACGCCGCGCAGATCGAAGGAGTGTTGGGTTGCTGGGACCGGATGCTGGTCTTCGGCACTGTGCCGAGGATTTGCTACGCCGAGGGGATGACGTCGTATCTGTACGCCAACCATGTGCGGGGCAGCTCCCGATCTTTAACCGGCTGCCAGCCGGCGGCCGCTGGCTGGCGTGTACGGGCAGCCGCGCGCTTCCAGGATCGGCGCCGGAGATAGCTGGGCGTTGTACCCGCAGCGACCACCTACGGACAGTGTAAGCCCTGAAGTGGAGGGTGCCCCAGTGCGATAACCCGGAACGCCAGCCGACGGGTAAGGCTGGCGGAAAATGGTAGCAACCGGGCTAGGTTTTCCACCGTTTTGCTAGACCCAGTGGACATCGGGCCTTGCTAAACTATTGATAAATAGATACAGCGGCCGTAGTGGACAGCAATACTGTGTAATCTGACATAAGAGGCATTCTGGTGGCGCCATTCAAACCGCAGGGGATAACTTCCGAGCGCTCGGCAGGGCGGCAACGCGCCTCTGGCGTAGCCGTGCTGCCCGGCGAAGGCCGTCAACGGCCGGAATCGTCGACTGGAGTCCATCTCCGCAGCGTGCTTCCTCTATTGAAGGAGCTGGTGCGCCCGCGCCGCGGGAAGCTCGCGTTGGGCTTCCTGCTGATGCTGATCAACCGGCCCGCCGGCCTGGTTTTGCCGGGTTCCACCAAGTACCTGGTGGACAGCGTCATCATGAAGCACCAGACATGGATGTTGCAGCCGCTGGTCCTGTTGGTGCTTGCGGCCACCCTCATTCAGGGTGTCACCTCCTTCATCCTCACGCAGTTGCTTTCGAAAGAGGCGCAACGCCTGATCGCGGAATTGCGGCGCAAGGTGCAGGAACACGTGGGCCGCCTGCCGGTGGCGTACTACGATTCCAACAAGACCGGAGTGCTGGTTTCCCGCATCATGACCGACGTGGAGGGCGTCCGCAATCTCATCGGCACGGGCTTGATCGAGTTCGTAGGCGGGATTATGACCGCATTGATTGCACTGGTCCTGCTGCTGCGCATCAGCCCTCTGCTCACGGGGCTGGCTCTGCTGTTTATCGCGGCGTTCGGGCTGGGGCTGCGCCAGGCCTTCGGGCGCATCCGGCCGATCTTCCGCGAGCGCGGCAAGATCAACGCCGAGGTGACGGGGCGGCTCACCGAGTCGCTGGCCGGCGTGCGGGTGGTGAAGGGATATCACGCCGAGGTCCAGGAGGCGGGCGTCTTCGCGGGCGGCGTCAAGCGCCTGCTGGATAATGTGCTGCGGAGCCTGACCGCCATCTCGCTGATGAGCCTTTCGGCCACGGTGTTGATGGGGCTGGTGGGCGCCACCGTGATGTACCTGGGGGCGCGCCAGATCCTGGCCGGAACGCTGACCCTGGGCGGATTCATGGCCTTCACCGCGTACCTGGCGTTCCTGGTGGCGCCGATGTTCCAGGTGGTGGGGATCGGCACGCAGATTACCGAGGCGCTGGCGGGCCTGGACCGCACGCAGGAAGTGCTGCACGAGAAACCGGAAGACGAGGACGCGCGGCGCACGCAGGCGATTGGCGCGATTGAGGGCTACGTATCTTTCGAGCACGTGACGTTCGAGTACGACGCCGCCAAACCGGTGTTGCACGACGTGAGCTTCGACTCGCCACCGGGAACGGTGACCGCGCTGGTGGGGCCGTCGGGATCGGGGAAATCGACCATCATCAGCCTGATCGCGGCCTTTCACGAGCCGGTCCAGGGCGCGGTTCGCGTGGATGGAACGGACCTTTCCACGATCCGGCTGGACGCCTATCGCACGCAGCTTGGCGTGGTGCTCCAGGACACGTTCCTCTTCGACGGGACCATTCGCGAGAACGTGGCGTTCGCGCGGCCGGGCGCAAGCGAAGAGCAGGTGCTGGCGGCCTGCCGCATCGCGCGCGTGGACGAGTTCGCCGAAAGGCTCGAGAAGAAGTACGACACCATCGTCGGCGAGCGCGGTGTGAAGCTCTCGGGCGGCCAGCGGCAGCGCGTCTCAATCGCGCGCGCGATCCTGGCGGACCCGCGGATTTTGATCCTGGACGAGGCCACCTCGAGCCTGGACTCGGAATCGGAGTCGGCGATTCAAGAGGGCCTGGCGTACCTCATGAAAGGCCGGACGACATTCGTGATTGCGCACCGTCTCTCGACGATTCGCCGGGCGGACCAGATCCTGGTGGTGGAAGAGGGCCGGATCGTGGAGCGCGGGACGCACGAAACGCTGTACGCTGCGCGCGGCCGCTACTACGATCTGTACACGCGGCAGCACGGGATCGATGCCAACCTGTTTCTGGCGCCGGGTGAGGGCGGGAAGGAACCGGAAGCGGAGGAGAAGCCGCGCATGCCGGCCGGCGCGGGCGTGGCTGCGCCTACGGCGGCTTCACTGCTGCGCGGCGGGATGGCGTAAGGGAGCCGAGTGCGGGGGGATCGCGACTTCAGAGATCTTCCGGGTGAAGCCCTGTATCTCTGGCGATCTTCGCCAACGCTGCGGGTCCGATCTCCTCGCCGTCTGGCTTTCGTTGCGCTCCAGGTGCTCACGCGGCGAACAAAACCTCGAGCAGTTGCGGCAGTTCCTCGCCGCTCTCAATCATATCGGCGAGAACCTGAAGCGCGATAGCCTTCACCTTCCGCAGTGCCGACTCTTCCGTGTCGCCGTAAGCCATCACTCCCGGCAACTGCGGGACGGACGCGAGGAATCTCCCGTCTTCTTCCCGCTCGATCTCAATTTGCAGCGGCTGGATCTCGACCATACGTCTATGCCAATTCTACCGGAATCGGACCGGGTCCGCGCGGTGCCGTCAGTCCGGCGGCTTCCGCGAGAGCCATGATGTTCTCTTTCGGCATACCCGGACTGACCCCGCCCCCGACCGAGAGGATGAGGCCTGCGCCGTTGGTTTTCGCCAGGATTCCTGCCGCGGCTTTTCTTACCATATCCGGCGTGCCGCGAACCCCAATCTCCAGCGGCGGCACGTTTCCCATCAGGCAGAGGCGCCCGTTGGTCTTCTCCCGTACCTGCGAAACGTCGATTTTGTGGCTCCAGTTCAGAACGTCGAATCCGGTGCCGGGTAACTCAGCCAGGAACGGCCGGATGTTGGCGTCGTTGTGATAGACCTTGACCCAATCGGCCGGGAATGCGTCGCAGATCTGCTGGAGATGAGGATGGGCGAATTCGCGGTAGGCGTTGGCCGAGAGGAATCCCACGATGTCATCGAGGATCAGAATGCCTTCTACCGTGTCTCCGACGGCCTCGGCTTGCGCCTTCAACCAGTCGATCACAGTGCGGGTGGTCAGGGCGAGTAGCTTGTGCACCGCTTCGGGGTTCTCGACGGTATCGACCATGAATTCGGAAACGCCTCGCAAAAATGCGGCCAGGCACAGCGGGCCGCGGGCGGCTACCATCGGAATGGTGTAGCCTGCATCGAGTATGCGGGGCCGGTGCATGCGGTATAGGTGCAGCGCAAGAGGCATCAGCCCGTCGGTCAGCGGGTTGACCACCGGCATGGTATCCACGTCTTCGAGGCGTTTCAGCATCGGCGACTGCGCGGGCGGCTGGTCTTTCCAAAAGTGGATCCGGTTGCCGAACGCCGATGGTTCGATCGCCATCCCGTATTCCACCCACCAGGAAGGAAGCAAAATGATATCGGGGAACTCGCGTATGATCCGCAAATTCGCCTGGAACCAGAGTTCCGGGTCCAAATAATAATCCAGGTGGCTTACCCCGATGTATCCGGGAATCCATGGACTGTCGACGATCAGCGCGACGGGGGTCGTGGCGTTAGGTGCTTGCTTGGCCGCCGTTCTGAAGTACTGCCATTGTTGGGGGCGCATGCAGTTCGTTCAGGGATCGAACTCTGTACCAGTGTTCATGTTTCCGAGATAGGTGTCAATAAGCGGTCCCGCGGGGCAATTGTTGTATCATTCCCTACTGAGATGCGACGCAGCCTGAATTGGACGCTCCTCGGCCTAATGGCGGCCGCCGGCCTTCACGCCGAAACCGGCCGCGCAGCCTGGCTGAGATACGCGGCGCTGGGCGACGACTCTGCGCGGCAGTACCGCGCGACCATACCGGCGATAGTCGTCACCTTGGGCGACGCTGCTCCGATTGAGAGCGCACGGCGGGAATTGATCCTCGGCATTCGCGGTATACTCGGCAGGACGCTGCGCGTGGACTCCCGCGTGCCCGCCGAATCCGCCATCGTGCTCGGCACGCTGGGCGCGATTCGACGGGCCTTTCCGCAGTTCGATGCCGCCACCACCCTGGAGCCGGATGGATACTGGCTCAAGACCTTCCGAACCGGCGCCATCCGCTACACAATTGTCACCGCGGCCAACGATCGCGGGGTTCTGTACGGTGCGTTTGCGCTGCTGCGGAAGATCGCTCTGGGCGATCCGGTGGGTGACCTCGATGAGAAGCAGTCGCCCTTGGCTCCGGTGCGGTGGGTCAACCAGTGGGACAATCTGGATGGCTCGATCGAGCGGGGCTATGGCGGCCGCTCCATTTTCTGGGAGGACGGCCGGGCGCGCGAGGACCTAACCCGCGCCGGCGAGTACGCTCGCCTGCTGGCGTCGCTGGGCATCAATGGCTGCTCCATCAACAACGTCAACGCCAACCCGCGCATCCTGGCTTCGGACTTCATCCCGCAGGTGGCGCGCATCGCCGCGGCTTTTCGCCCGTGGGGCATCCAGGTGGCGCTTGCGGTGGATTTCGGCAGTCCCCAAGCCGTGGGCGGTCTGGATACCTTCGACCCGCTCGACGCGCGCGTGGCCGCATGGTGGAAATCCAAAGCCGACGAGATCTACCGCGCCATCCCCGACCTGGGCGGCTTCGTCCTGAAAGCGGATTCCGAGGGCAGCGTGGGCCCTTCGGCCTACGGGAGAACGCACGCGGATGCCGCCAATGTGGTGGCTCGCGCACTCCAGCCGCACGGCGGTCTCCTCTTTTACCGCGGCTTTGTCTATGACCATCACATGGACTGGCGCAATCCCAAGAACGATCGCGCCCGCGCGGCTTACGCCAACTTCAAGGAACTCGACGGCCAGTTCGACGACAACGTGATCATCCAAATCAAGAACGGTCCCATTGATTTCCAGGTGCGTGAGCCGGCGTCCCCGTTGTTTGGCGCGCTCGAAAAGACCAACCAGGCGGTTGAATTGCAAATCACCCAGGAGTACATGGGACAGGCCCGGCATACGGTCTTTCTGGTCCCCATGTGGAAGGAGACGCTCGATTTCGACATGCACGCCGGGCCCACGGCGCGCCCCGCCCCCACACCGGTCAAGGCGCTGGTAGCGGGCAAAGTCTTCCACCGGCCCGCCGGCGGCTTCGTGGGAGTTGCCAACGTGGGCCTCGACGACGACTGGGCGGGCAACCACCTCTCGATGGCGAATCTCTACGGCTTCGGCCGGCTGGCGTGGGACCCCGATCTGAGCGCCCGGCGCCTGGCCGAGGAATGGACGCGTCTCACCTTCGGAGACGATCCCAAAGTGGTCGAGACCGTCGTCGGATTGCAGCTCAGTTCGTGGCGCACCTATGAGAACTACACCGGACCGCTCGGGCTACAGACCCTTACCGATATCACCGGCGATCACTACGGAGTCGCCGTGGAAGCCTCCGAGCGCAACGGTTGGGGACAGTGGCACAATGCCGACGAAAAGGGCGCCGGCATGGACCGCACGGTGGCCACCGGCACGGGTTTCATCGGGCAATACCACTCCGCCGTGGCCCGCATGTACGAATCGCCGGCTACCTGTCCGGACGATCTGCTGCTGTTCCTGCACCACGTTCCCTACACTTACAAGCTGCACTCCGGCAAGACCGTCATCCAGTACATTTACGATTCGCACTACGAAGGAGCGGACGCCGTCGCGGGATATGTGGACGCGTGGAAGCCGCTCAAGGAGCGGGTTGACGATCGGCGGTATGGCGAGGTGCTGGCGCAACTCGAGTACCAGGCCGGCCAGGCCCAGGTGTGGCGCGACGCGGTCACGATGTGGTTTCTGCGCGCCTCCGGCATCCCCGATGCGAGGGGCCGCGTGGGCCGTTACCCGGGCCGTTTCGAGGCGGAGTCGATGGCGCTCGAGGGCTACGCCGTCAGGGATGTCGTGCCATGGGAAGCCGCTTCCGGCGGAAAAGCCGTCGTATGTGCCGCGGCCGAATGCGCGGCTACCCTGCGTTTCGATGGCGCGCCCGGCTGGTACACGCTTCGAGTCCAATATTTCGATTTGCCCACCGGCGTCTCCCGCTTTCGAGTGCTGGTGGCGAGCCAGGTTGTCGATGAATGGGCCGTTGCTGACCATCTGCCGGCACGGAAAATCGACGGGTCTTCCTCAGTCCGGCGCGTCATCCCGGGCATCGCTCTGCGCCCGGGGGATGAAATCCGCATCGAAGGCGTGCCCGATGGCGGCGATCCCGCGGCGCTCGACTACGTCGAAATCCACCCCGATACCAGGTGACGCGGCCAGGCCGCCGCCAGACGGGCGCCGCAATACAATTAGGATGTTATGCATCCTATCTTGACAGCAAAGCGCGCTTTTCTCCGCCTGCCATGGCTCTTGGTTCCGTTGTTCGCCGGCTTAGCCTGCGCCCAGTTTAATCCGCTGAATCCGGTGACTGGCGTCCATCGGGAGGCCGATGGTGTCCGGCTCGAGATGCGGGTGGGCGTGTTGCGGATCCAGGTTTGTTCCGATTCCATCATCCGCGCGCGGTATTCACCCACTTCCAACGTCCCCAGCCGCCCGGAGTATGTCGTCACCAAGACCCTGTGGCCGGCCGTGCAGTGGAAGATGGAGGCCACGGATGGTGAAGTCGCTTTGGTTACCTCTCGTCTGCGGGTGACGGTGAACCGCGCCGACGGCGCCATCGTGTACCGCGACGCCGCGGGCAAGCGCCTCTTGCAGGAAGGCAGCCGGAACATGACTCCCGCCAGGGTCAACGGCGAGGACACCTGGCACGCGGAGCTTTCCTTCTCCATATACGCTTCCAAGGAGGGGTTCTACGGCCTCGGGCAGCAGCAGGCCGGCGTCTGGAACTACCGCGGCGAATCCGTGGACCTCTCGCAGGACAATACGGTCATCGCCGTTCCACTGATGTTATCGACCAACGGCTATGGGCTGTTTTGGAACAACACGTCCAGGAGCCGTTTCAATGCCCGCTTCGTGCAAGGCTTGTACCTGAGCTCGGAAGTGGCGGACGCTATCGACTACTACTTCATTTACGGGCCGGAGTTTGACAACATCATCGCCGGCTACCGGGACCTGACAGGCTCGGCCCCTATGTTCGGGAAGTGGGCTTACGGCTTCTGGCAGTCCAAGAACCGCTACCGCTCCCAGCAGGAGTTGTTGAGCGTGGCTCACCAGTACCGCCAGATGCACATCCCGGTCGACAACATCGTGCAGGATTGGTTCTGGTGGGACATCATGGGTTCGTTCCGGTTCAACCAGAACTACCCCGATCCGAAGGCCATGGTCGACGATCTTCATGGCAACAACTTCCACCTGATGATTTCAAACTGGCCCTTCTTCCATCCCGGCTCGGCGGTTTACGACGACATGGATAAGCGCGGGTTTTTCCTCGACCGCAGGGTGGTGGCCGGAACGTTTCCGGCCGGCATGGCGCTCTACGATGCCATGAACCCGGAAGCCCGCGCCGAGTACTGGCGCCTGATGGACAACGCCCTTTTCAAGATCGGCGTGGATGCCTGGTGGCTCGACACCGACGAGCCCGAGACGTCGGGACGCGAAGAGAACATCCTCACGCGCGATCAAACCGCCATCGGCAGCGGCGCGCGCTACGCCAACATGTTCCCGCTCATGCATGTCGGCGGCGTATACCAGGCGCAGCGAAACGAGACGGACCGGAAACGGGTCTTCATTCTTACCCGCTCGGCCTTTGCCGGCATTCAGCGCTACGGCGCGGCTGCCTGGTCGGGCGACGTGAAGTCCGAGTTCGAGTCCTTCAAGCACCAGATCCCGGCCGGGCTGAACTACTCCCTTTCCGGAATCCCTTACTGGACAACCGATATCGGCGGATTCTACCTCGGGAACCCGGATGATCCGGCCTACCGGGAGTTGTTCGTGCGCTGGTTTCAGTACGGAAGCTTCTGCCCCATTTTCCGGGTGCATGGAACGCGCTCCACGGATCCGGCGGAGCTGTCCGCGTGGGGCCCCGAAGCGGTGGCCATCGTGGTGGACACCAAAGGAACGCGTGCTCCCAGCCACAACGAGCTATGGTCTTACGGCCCGGAGGCGCAGAAGATCCTCACGGCCTTCGATCGCCTGCGCTACCGGCTCATGCCATACATTTACTCCGTCGCCTGGAAGACCACCAACGAGAGCTACACTCCCATGCGCGCCCTGGTCATGGATTTCCGCACGGACCCCAAGGTTCTGAACATCGGGGACCAGTTTATGTTCGGACCGGCGATCCTGGTCAATCCGGTCACCGAGCAGGGCGCCACTACCCGGCATCTTTACCTGCCCGTCTCCGGGTGGTACGACTTCTGGACGGGCAGTTCCCTCACCGGCGGCAAGATGGTTGACGCCGCGGCTCCACTCGATCGCATCCCGCTTTACGTCCGCGCCGGGTCCATCGTCCCCCTGGGGCCGGACGTGGAATATGCGACGGAAAAGGCCGCCGACCCGATCGAGCTGCGCGTTTACGCGGGCGCAGACGGCGACTTCGCGCTCTACGAAGACGAGAACGACAACTACAATTATGAGAAGGGCGTTTACGCTACCATCCCCATCCACTGGAACGACACCTCCAAGCAACTCACAATTGGGGAACGCAAAGGCAGCTTCCCGGGGATGATCGAGTCCCGCACATTCCGCGTCACGTTTGTAGGGCCGGGGCACGGAGCCGGCGTGGCGCCGGCCGCCCGGGCGGACAAGGTTGTGCCCTACGCCAGCAAAGCCGTCACCGTCTCCAGGTGAGCGGCGTCGGGTTGGCGGTATACTGAACCGGAGCCGGAAGTTCAAAACGGAAAGTTCGAGGATGTCGGCTAACTGACCACGGAGGTCATTATGAACATCACACGACGCGGTTTTTTCCAGGCGGCCCTGGCAATGCCGATCGGCGCCTCTCTGGCCCACTTTGAGGCGCTGGCTGCCCCGGCCAGGAACCAGATCAAGATTACGGCCATCAAGGCCATGCAAACCGGCGACACGGGAACGATCATCAAGATTGAGACCGACGCCGGCCTGGTCGGCTACGGTCCCTGCCATGGGAGCGGCCCGTTGGCCAGAGAGATCCTCAAGGAAGTAGGCGGCGGTCGAGGCTCGAATGAAGGACTAGGCCTGGTCGGCAAAGATCCGCTCGCGATTAAGGTGCACTTTCACAACCTCTTCTATGCATATGCACAGCGCGACCGGCACGTTCGTGTGCTGAGCGGAGTCGACATCGCGCTATGGGATCTGGCGGGGAAGATCCTGGACGTGCCCGTTTCCAAGCTTCTGGGAGGGAACTTCCGCGAGGAGATCCCGCTCTATTCCCACTGTGGGCACACGGGGAACTTCTGGAGCAAAGAAGAATGGCGCGCCCGGGCTAAGGAACTGGTCGACTACCCCTCCGGCTTCAAAGCCTTCAAAGTCGACCTGAACGACGCTCTGGGCGTGACCGCCAGGCAGTTTGTTCCCAGCCTCGGACCGTTGGAAGTGCGCAAGGTCCAGTTGTGCTACGACCTGGCGCGCGAGAGCTTCGGCCCGGACATCGACATCATCGTACACGGCCACAACGAACTGGACTGGCCCAGCGCGGTCCAGGTGGCGGCGGTGGTGGAGCACATCAAGCCGCTCTATTTTGAAGACCCCATAGCTCCGCTCTACTCCGATTCATGGCTGGCGTTGCGGCGCACTACGCGCGTCCCTATTCTCACGGGAGAGGACATAGAGCTTCTGGAAGGCGCCCTTCCCTTCATTCAGAATCACGCCGTGGATTGCCTCCAACCCGACATGATCGACTCGGGTGGCATCACGGCGGTCAAGATGATCGCCGACTTGGCCAGCGCCTACCGTATGCCCATCGCCCTGCACAACGTCAGCGGCCTTTTATTGAATATGGCCTGTATGCAGTTCGCGGCAGCCGTCCACAACTGTCCCCGGATCGAGTGCGCTCGCGGCTCCGACAAACCCAAGGCAGCGGCCAGCAACGCCCCAGTCATCACGAACGGCAAGATGAAGGTCTCCTCGCTGCCCGGCCTTGGTCTGGACCTCAACCTCGATTATTTAAAAGCCACCTTGCCGCCCGGCGAGCCGTGGTGGGGATAGAGAACTGGAAGCGGCGCTGTGCCAATCCGAAAAAACGGGAATCATACCGAAATTTGGGAACACGACTGATATACATCCCAGCGCCCAAGTCTCAGCCAAGCCGCTGTCCAACGTCTGGATCTCCTGTGGCTGTAACACCTTACACGGAAGAATTGCCCGCGCAGTAGTGGGTGCTTGGAATTGGCGATTGGATTGCTGAAAGAGCCGCAAGGATGCCATCTGGTGTATGGCTGCCTGTGTGAATACAAAAACGAGGAGAACACAATGCGCAAGCTTCTGATTTGTACGATCGGGTTCGTGCTGTTAAGTTTACCGGTTCGCGCCGACATCACCGGCGACCAACTGCAGTGGGTTTACTACGCCTATGGCGGGCTGTACGAAACTGGCAATACCTGGACCGTCCCGGGCAGCGGCGGCAGTTTCGGTCCCGTGTGCTGCTTCGTGAACTACTTCGACATCGATTCCGATGCCACGTCGATCACATTTGATTATTCGCGCACCACCATGCCCGACACTTGGGCTGCTTCTATACTGTCTCTGAGTCCAACCATCTACAACGGAATCGCGATCAATTTGATTTCCGGTGGGCCGTTCACCTCGGTGAGTATCGATCCTGCGACCAACATGGTTGGTTTCAACGGGAGCGACCTGAGCTTCACGGGCAACCAGATCCAGGTGAACTGGGCGAGTCTTCCCTGGACGAGCAGCACCATTGTAAAACTGGATGTGAACTCGTCGTCGACAACGGTTCCTGAACCTGCCACCCTGATTTCGGTCGCGTTGATGCTTGGCGTGCTCGGCTGGGGGCGGCGCAAGCAGATCTTCGCGCGTCGCTAAGGTCTGCCTCGTCATCGTCAAAGTCCGCCCGGGGGTGAGGTCTGCGTAACGGCGGCCCTCACCATTTCCATCCCGCAAAATCCGCAGCTCGATTTTCTGCGCCGTTCTTTCACCCTGCACTTTGCTTTGCCATTCCGCCCCACCCCCCGCACATGAGGGGGCAGTTTCCAACGCCTCTAGCTCCTATCCGCAACTCGCAGGATCAACGAAGGCGGCCGGGTGTATACTGAACAGCTATGAAAACGCGATCCTACTATGGCGCGATAGCCATATTCTCGCTCGCTGCGCTGGCAGCGTGCTCTCGAACCAACACCGGAATATCCACGGCCATTCCCCATCTTCAGAAGAAGGGATCGGCCACCCAACTGATCGTCGACGGCAAGCCGTTCCTGGCTTTGGCCGGAGAATTGAGCAACAACAGTGCCACCAGCGTCGAGTACATGACGCCGATATGGTCCAAGCTGGTCGAGTCCAAACTCAACACCGTCCTGGCGGGCGTTGCCTGGAACCAGATCGAACGGGAGGAAGGGAAGTTCGACTTTAGTGTGCTGGACGGCGTGATCCGCGACGCACGGAGTCACAACCTGCATCTCGTGCTTCTGTGGTTCGCAAGCTGGAAGAACGGTCTCTCCAGTTACCCGCCCAACTGGCTGAAGAGGGATTTCGACCGCTTCCCGCGCGCCCAACTCATAGGGGGTGAGACACCCTGGCCCGTGCTCACAATATCAAACACGGTGCCGCGCGCCAAGATCGTAGGGAGTCTGAGCCTCGAGCTGCTCAGCACTTTAAGCGATGCCAACCGGGACGCCGATGCGCGCGCCTTTGCCGCCCTGATGCGTCACGTCAAGGAAGTGGATGGCCAGCAGCACACGGTCATTATGATCCAGGTGGAGAACGAGGTCGGAATGCAGGGGGACTCCCGCGACCGCTCGCCCGCGGCCAATCAGGCTTTCGCCGGGCCCGTTCCGAAGGAGTTGATGGATTACCTCCAGCAGCACAAGGATACCCTGATTCCGGAGTTTCGCCAGGTGTGGGAAGCGGCCGGCTTCAAAACCGCCGGGACGTGGGAAGAGGTATTTGGCCGGAACACGGCGACGGATGAAATCTTCATGGCCTGGAACTACGCGCGCTACATCGGCCGGGTAGTCGAGGCGGGCAAAGCCGAATACCCCATACCGATGTTCGTGAACGCGGCGCTGCCCCGAAGCTCCTCCATCGCGGACGCAATTGGGAAGGGCCACGAATCCGCAAGAACCGGAGGGCTTTTCGCCATCGGCGGCCCCATGGACGACTTGATGGACGTTTGGAGAGCCGGGGCGCCGAAACTCGATATACTCTCGCCCGATGCTTACAGCGACAGGGACTTCGTGGCGTTTTGCGCAAAGTACAGTCGATCCGGGAACCCGCTGTTCCTACCCGAGTCGGCGGGTGGGCCGGAAGGCGCAGCCAGAGTGCTCTATGTCTTCGGGCGTCACGATGCGATCGGTTTCTCGCCTATGGGGATCGAGAGACCAGCCACTCCCGACAAGGAACTGACCAGCAGTTACGACCTGATCGCGCAATTGGCGCCCTTGATTTCGGAACACCAGGGCAACGGGACAATGTCCGCTGTCCTGCTGCGGGGACCGAACGACCCGCCTCAAAAGATCCAAGTGGGGAATTACACGCTGGAGGCGGCGTTTTTGAGCTCCCGAAGAGCGACTGGGGAGGCAGCCCAGGGAACCCCGCCCCCCGCGGCGGCAATTTTCATTGCGACCGGGCCGGACGAGTACTTTGCGGCTGGCAGCGGCATGACCGTCAGCTTTTCTCCCAATACACCGGGGCCTCCGCTCGCCGGACTGGCGACCGTGGAAGAGGGCACTTTTGTTAACGGCCGCTGGGCTCCCGGACGTGGGTTGGCCGGCGACGACAGCGATGAAGGGCAATACCTGATGCTGCGTACTCGGGGCATCCAGCACGTGACGCTGTACCGCTACCGGTGAGGCGCTGTTACGCAATGCCTCACGACGACTTCACCGCCGCCGAGCGCGCCGCTTTCCGCCGTCTCGCGACGCCCGAAAAGATCCAGCGCTTCTTGGACGAACTGCCCTACAACAAAGAGCCTCATGGCCCCACTTGCCGCTCCCCGCGGCGCGTCCTCCGGGACCGCACGGCGCATTGCATGGAAGGCGCGCTCGCCGGCGCGGCCGCCCTGCGCATGCTCGGCCATCCGCCGCTGCTGCTCGATCTCGAAGCGGTGCGCGACGACGATCATGTCCTCGCCATCTTCCGTTGCCGCGGCCACTGGGGCGCGCTCGCCAAATCCAATTACTCCGGGCTCCGCTACCGGGAGCCGGTCTACCGCACGCTGCGCGAGCTGGCGATGTCCTATTTCGAGCACTACTATAATTTGCGGAAGGAGAAAACCCTGCGCCGTTATTCCCGCCCCGTGAACCTCCGCCGGTTCGACTCCATCCCCTGGATGACGGCCGAGGAAGACGTCTGGGCAGTGCCCGAGTACCTGACCACCATCGCCCACACGCCGCTTCTGGCGCCGCGGCTCATCCCGCGCCTGGGCCGGGTCGACGACCGCTTATTCGCCGCCGGCCTGGTCGGCCGCGCGAGCCGATGATCGCCGCGCCTTCACGACCTCCGTGAACGTCGGCAGCAGCGACACAAGAATGATGGCCAGAATCGCCACGTCGAAGTTCCGCCGCACCAATGGCACATTGCCCAGCCCGTAGCCCAGCATGGTCAGCAGGAAGACCCACCCGGTGCTGCCGAAGACGCTGAACGAAAGGAAGCGCGGGTAAGGCATCCCGCCCACACCGGCCAGGAACGGCGCGAAAGTGCGGATGATCGGGGCGAAGCGGGCGAGGATGATCGTCTTGCCTCCGTACCGATCGTAGAACGCCTTGGTGCGAGTCACGTATTCCTGTTTGAACAGGCGCGAATCCGGACGGCTGAAGATGCGCGGCCCGGTTCTCCGGCCCAGAAAGTAGTTGGTCGAATCGCCCGCCATCGCCGCCGCCATCAGCGCCACGTTTACCAGCACGATGTTCAACTGCCCCGCGCCCGCTACCACCCCAACCGTGAACAGCAGCGAATCTCCAGGGAGAAAGAAGCCCAGCAGCAGACCTGTCTCGGAAAACACCACTCCGCACAGCGCCACGTAACCGAGCCAGCCGGACAGCAGCGTGCTCAGCAGTTGTATGAGGCGCTCGGGGTTGGTCAGCGACCTGAGAAAATCGACGACAGCTTGCGTCATCCGGTTCGCTAGCCGCGGTAGCTCGCCAGCAGCCGGTTGATCACGTCCTGATGGATCTTGATCTTGCCCTGCTTGACCAGCGCGTCGCGCAGTCCCGCTTCGAAGAGTGAATTCCGGTCGCGCGCCTTCTGGCTCTTGATCTCGTCGCGAAGGGTCGCCCGTTGCTCCGGCAGTTTCGACATGTCCGGATCGACGTGCTGGATCACCTTGGCCACCACCGTTGCATCGGGC
The DNA here is from genome assembly GCA_049515735.1 of Bryobacteraceae bacterium. Lineage (GTDB taxonomy): Bacteria > Acidobacteriota > Terriglobia > Bryobacterales > Bryobacteraceae > Fen-178. Next base: position 9,602 of record JBEKTU010000076.1, on the reverse strand, counting down.
GTGGAGATGGGGCCAAACACAGTTCCATCGGGACGCGTGAAACCTTCCTGCAAGTAAGTGGCGGAGCCTAGTCCTTCCACCGAACCCGACCGGTCGATTTCGCCCGAGGTCTTCACCTCCAGGCCCATCGCCTTGGCCGCCTTCTCCAGGTCGCCGCCCATCGACTTCGCCTTCTCCACCAGTTCTCTGGCGTGGTTCTGCACGGCCGTCGTCAGCCTGCCCTGCACCAACGTCTCGCGAATCTGGTCCTGGACTTCCTCGAAGGTCTGCGGCCGCGGCGGTGTCGCATCCGTCACCAGCGCCAGCGCGACCTTATTGCCCGGCAAGGCCAGCAACTGCGAGGCCTCGCCTTTTTTCAGGGTCTCAACGGCCTGGTCGAAATCCGGGCTGGGGCCAATCTCCTTGATCGTTTGACCTGCCGCGTGACCGTCCACGCGCACCAGTTGCATGTTCAGATCGGCCGCGACCTTTTCCGGGTGCGCCGGGTCCTTCTGAAGCGCCGCCTGAGCCGTGTCGGAGATCTTGTTCATGGCATCGCTTCCGCTCTGCTTCTTCCACTGGGCCGTCAGATCGTTCTTGGCTTCCTCGAAAGGCTGCAGCCGCGCATCTTCGTGTTGCAGCACCTGGATGATGTGGTACCCATACTGCGTCTTGACCAGGTCGCTGGTCTGCCCCGGCTTGAGGGAGAACGCCGTTTTTTCGAACTCCGGCACGGTTTGGCCGCGCGTCACCCAACCGGGATACTCGCCGCCATTGGCAGCCGACCCGGGGTCCTCGGAGTTCTTCTTCGCCAGCGCCGCGAAATCCGCCCCGCCGCGGATCTGTTTCAGCAGATCCTCGGCTTGGGCCTTGATCTTCGGCTCTTCCGACGCCGGCTTGCCCTCGGTCTTCAGCAGAATATGCCGCACCTTGACACGCTCCGGCGTGCGGAACGAGTCCAGGTTCTGGCTGTACATGTGCCGGAGATCGGCGTCGGTCGGAGTCGCGGCCTGCTCCATCTTCGCCGGGTCCGCAATCAGGATGGCCAGGTTCTTCGTCTCGGGCGTCTGATACCGCGCGTTGTTGGCTTTGAAGTAGTTCTGCATTTCCGCGCCCGTCGGCTGCGCTTCGGCGCGGTATTTGTCGTTGGGGATCTTGACGTACTCGATCTTGATTTTCTCGTTCTTCCTCCGATACGCCTGCTCGATCTCGAGCGGCGTGACGATGGTGCCTTCGATGGCCACTTCGCGCAGCCGGTTGATCAGGATCTGCCGCCTCAGATCGCTCTCGAATTCCGCAATCGTGACATTCTGCTGGGCCAGCATCGCGGCATAGGCGTCCTTGCCCACGAACCTGCCGTCCTGAAACAGGCCTGGCGCCGTTTGGCGGATGGTGTCCGCCAGGTCCGCGTCGGTCACCTGGAACCCCAGCCGCGTGGCTTCATAGGCCAGCGCGCGGTCCGTCACCAGTTGGTCCACCATTGTCGGGAGGTAGGTTGGCAGGACATCCGCCGGCAACTGCCGGCCGCGCATCGTGTTCTGGATCAGCGTCTGCACCTCCTGCAAGGTAATCACGTCGTCCTTGCCGATCTCCGCCACGATCATGTCCGACGAGCTCGACCCCGTGTTATAGCTGGGCACCAGGTACGTGAGCATGGAAAGCGCCACCAGCAGCAGCAACGCGCCCAGAAGGATGCGCACGGACTTCTCTCGGCTGCGAAACAGATCGAACATTTTTGGAAAAACTCCTGTCTTCTAAAGGAGAAATTAATATTATATCAGTGGGACGGGCCTCCCTGGCCTGGCTGGATGCATTGCGGGCCCCGTCCGGGCCTCCTGGGCGCCGTGCCACTTGGTGAATGAATCCTTGACCACGCTATAGATCGCGCGCCGGTTCCGAGTGGCCAGCTTCAGCCATTCCCACGCCCCCTTTTGCGGGAAGTAGATTCCGCGGAAGAACAGGCGGGACATCAAGTGGCTGATCTTATACGCCGCCGGCTCGTCCGCGATCGACTCCAGGGCTCTCCCGATCGCAGCCGGGCTGTAAGAGTTAGTCCAGGCGTACAGAACCTCATCCTGCACCTCGGGGATCGTCATCTTCAGAGGTGTGTGCGCCATCCGAAACGGGGCGAACTCAAGCCAGTGTTTCGGGCGCATCAGCCGTCCTTCCTCCTCCAGGCGGGCATACAACGGAGTGGCGGGAAAGGGAGTGATCTGCCCAAACACAGGCAGCCCCGGTGGCCACTCGCGAATCTCGGCGAGGGTGCGGTTGCCCACCCCGGGAGTATCGTGATCCAGCCCAAAGATAAACGAGGTGATCGCATACACGTGGCGCCGGGCCAGCGCGTCTAGCACGCGGACGTAATCCGCCGGCTTGTTGAAGCTCTTATTGACGCTGGCCAGATTGGCGGGGTCGAGAGACTCCATCCCGATGAAGAGCCATCTCCCGCCCGAAGCGGCGATCAAATCGAGCAGCTCTTCATCCCGCAACAGGTTGGCGCTGATTTGCCCCACCCACGACAGTTCGGCTCCGGCCGCAACAATATCGCGCAAGAGCGCCTTGGTCCGCTTGACGTTGATCGCGAAATTATCATCGACGAAGAATACGGCGGACTGGCCGCGAGTTTTACGGGCGCGCTCTTTGATCTTGAGCATCTCCTCGACGATGCTCCGGTTGGTCCGGAACCGGATCGAGTCGCCAAAGAAACCCGTGACCGTGCAGAATTCGCATCCATATGGACAGCCGCGTCCGGATTCAATGGGAATGATATGAAATGTCTCCCACTCGAACCCGAAGCGCCGCATCATGAAACGAAAGAAGCCCGGAATCCGGTTGAACTGCCGCAAGTCGATCGAGTCCCAGGGAATGATCGGGTAGTCCTGCAAGGTCGGTTTGCGCTCCTGCCCAAACGCGTCTACGGGAGCGTAGACTTCCTTGAGTTCGCCGCGTGCCGCATCCTCCACGATGCGCGGCCAGGTATGATCCGCTTCACCGAGGGCCAGCGCATCCGCGTGACGCGGTCCGCCGTCGCGGCCGAGAGCCTCTTCGGGAACTTCCGTCACGTGCGGTCCGCCCATGACCACGGGAACGCCGGCCGCGCGGATGGCATCCGCCACCCGGTACGCCTTGGCAATCATGCGGGTCATGGCGCCGATTCCGACCAGCCCGATTTGCCGGTCGAGAACGAACCGAACCAGCTCGGCGTCGCTCATCGGCTGAGTGTTGCCGTCGATCAGAACCACCTCGTGGCCGCTGGGCGTAAGCGCCTGCAACAGGAACATCCAGAGGTGCGGCATGAAGTTCTGGGTCACGCCATTATCGGGGTTGTAAAGCAGGATCTTCATCTACTTGCCGGGCCCTACCTTTCGCCGGCAAGCAGTGTGCGGGGATCAATCGGAGCAGGATTCCGTTGTCGGTACAGCCATGTTAGCACTTATTTGGCGCGCCGTCTTGGTGCGCCAAAATCAGTGCGCCAATTTCTTAGCCGCGTCCCGGAATTGTTCCGCCGAGAGACGAACCTCTCCGCTGATTGCGAGCCACAGCCGGCCGGCGCCGCCGTCGGCGAACTGAACCGTTTGGATGGCCGCCACGCTTTCCATCTCGGCAGGCAGCGCTGATTTCAGGTTCGTCGATTTCTGAATGGCCGACTCGACGCTGGCTGCGATCTTCTCCCGGATCGAATCGCCCAGAGATCCGGAACGCAGCAGCTCGCCCAGCGAGCCATCGGCGTCGATCTTCCGAACCTCGGCGGCAAGCGCGATTCGGTTCTCCCCAACTGATGGAACCAGGTTCACTTCCACCACGCCATTGCCGCCCGCCAGCCTCTTGACAACCTGCTTGCCGAACGCCTTGACGCAGGCGAAACGCTCGTAATGCACATAGGCGGTCAGCACGGCTGACGGCGCTGCCGGAGCAAGCGTTGCCCGCTCCAACGAGAGCCGCTCCCCGCAGCGGTCCGACCGGTTCAGTTGAGCGGCGAGCACGGGTGTGAGATTTTCCTGAAAGTTGCCCATATCGACCGTCATGGCCAACCGGAAAATCCCCGAAGGCGCAGCCGAAACGGCGCCCCAAGCCGTGAATTCGACTGGTTGCCCCTTGAGATCGAGTGAGATCTTGACCGGCGGAATCTTCAGCGTCAGATTGCCGGTCTGCGCCTGTGCCAGGCACACCGCAGCGAGAGACAAACCCACGAGCAAACGCATGCAATGGGACTGGACGCGGAGCGAGCGAGGCGGGTTTCAGCGGCGGGGCGGGAGCGCGATACTAAACATATGTCCGGCGCCGCGCCTAAGGCCGCCCTTTGCGTCCGCAATCTGCGGAAGGCGTACAAAGACGTGGTCGCCGTCGACGGCCTCGATCTCGAGGTGCGCTGGGGCGAGTGCTTCGGTCTGCTGGGTCCCAATGGCGCCGGCAAAACCACCACCATCGAAATCTGCGAGGGGCTCACGGCCGCCGATTCGGGCGATGTCGAGGTGCTCGGCCTGCTCTGGAACGCCCACGCCACCGAACTCCGCCAACGGCTGGGAATTCAACTTCAGGAGACGCAGCTTTCCGAGAAGCTCACCGTGATGGAGACGGTCCGCTTGTTCCGAAGCTTCTTCCGGCGCGGGCCGGAGCCGTCTGAAGTCATCGCCCTGGTGCAGCTCGGCGAGAAGCGGAAATCCCGCGTGGGCAGCCTTTCCGGGGGGCAGAAACAGCGGCTGGCGCTGGCTTGCGCGCTGGTGGGCGATCCGGATTTTCTGTTCCTCGACGAGCCCACCACGGGCCTCGATCCCCAGGCCCGGCGCCAGCTTTGGGATTTGATCGAACAGTTCAAGCTGGCGGGCCGAACCATTCTGATGACCACCCACTACATGGACGAAGCGGAACGGCTGTGCGACCGGGTAGCCATCATGGACCACGGCAAAGCCATCGCCGTGGGCACGCCGCGCGAATTGATCGCGTCCATTGGCGTGGAGCAGATGGTGGAGTTTTCGGCCGGCGGCGCGGCACAGGCGCTGGATGTTTCCGCTCTCGGCCGGATCGAGGGCGTGCACGAGGTCCGCACGGAGAACGGCACCGTGCGCATGCAGGTGACCGAATTGCACCAGGCCGTGCCCGCCCTGCTGGACGAACTCGACCGCCAGGGCGTTCCGCTCACCGAGCTGCGCACCCATTCCGCCAGCCTGGAGGACGTCTTCGTCATTTTGACGGGACGGCATCTGCGCGATGAGTAGCACCGAATGGGCGGACCATCCGCTGGCGCAACTGACCCTGGTGCGGTTCCGCGAATTCTGGCGCGAGCCGGAGGCCATATTCTGGGTGTTCATCTTCCCGGTCCTTCTGGCAGCGGGTCTGGGGCTGGCCTTCCGCAACCGTCCCCCGGACGTGCTCGGGATTGCGGCCGTGACGCCGGAGCTGGCCAGGTCGCTGCGGCAGGAGAAACTTCTCGACGTGGAGCAGTTATCCGCCCCGGCCGCCGAAGAGGCGCTCCGCACCGGCAAGGTGGCGCTGCTGGCCGCGCCGGCGCCCGGCGGGGCGGTGGTGTACCGCTACGACGACACCAATCCCGAAGGACGCACCGCGCGCATGTTGGCGGATGGCGCCATCCAGCGGGCGGCGGGCCGCGCCGACCCAGTGCCTTCGAGCGACCGGCTGATGCGCGAACCCGGCTCGCGCTATATCGATTTCCTGGTCCCCGGCCTGCTGGGAATGAACCTCATGGGCAGCGCCATCTGGGGGATGGGGTTCGCGATTGTGGACGCGCGGCGCAAGAAGCTCATGAAGCGCCTGATTGCCACCCCCATGCCGCGCCATTACTACCTGCTTTCGTTCGTGCTGGCGCGGCTGCTGCTGCTGGTGGTGGAGGTCGGCGTGCTGCTGGGGTTCGGCGCCTGGGTGTTCCAGGTCCCGGTGCGCGGTTCCCTGCTGGATCTCGCGCTGCTATGTGTTTTGGGGTCGCTGGCGTTCAGCGCCCTGGGATTGCTGATCGCTTCGCGCGCGCAGACCATCGAAGCCGCTTCCGGCCTGATGAATACGGTGATGATGCCGATGTGGATCGTCTCCGGCGTGTTCTTCTCGGCGCAACGGTTTCCCGGCGCGCTGCAACCCATTATCCGGGCGCTTCCCTTGACTGCGGTGATCGACGCCCTGCGCGCCCACATGCTGCAAGGCGCCGGCCTGGCGCAAGTGGTTCCGCAGTTGGGTGTGCTGGGGGTCTGGCTGCTGGTGTGCTTCACGCTGGCGCTGAAGCTGTTCCGCTGGCGATAGGCGGTCTCAGACTTTCCCGTTCCCGGCCGATAAGAGAACTGAAAAGGTACGTAGCCATGACGGTTCTAAGTTAATGCTCGCCCTTCTCGGTATCGCGGTGGTTCTCTTGGCCGTCTTTGGCGGCTTCGTTCTGGAGCGCGGGAACCCCTATGTCCTGATGCAGCCGGCGGAGCTGCTCATCGTGGTGGGAGCCGCCATTGGCATCGTGGTGGTGGCCAACCCGCCCGCGGTCATGCGCAGGATGGCGCGCGGCGTCTTCGCCGCCTTCCGGCCGCCGGTCCATACCAGCCGTTCCTTCCTTCGCTACCTCCGCATGTTGTACGAAGTATTCGTCTTCGTGCAGCGCGCCGGCGTCGTCGAAATGGAGAACGACGTGGAAAACCCGGCCGCCAGCCGGATCTTCGCCAACTATCCCGACTTCCTGAAGGACCGGCCCACGCGCGATTTCATTTGCGATTCCCTGCGCATGTTGGTGATCGGCGTCACCACGCCGCACGAACTGGACCAGTTGATGGACCTCGATATCGACGTTCAGCGGCAGGGCTGGCAGGAGCCGGCGAGCGCCTTGAGCACGGTCGCCGATGCCCTGCCGGGGCTGGGCATCGTGGCCGCGGTGCTGGGCGTGGTGATTACCATGCAGGCCATCGGCGGGTCGCCCGAAACCATCGGCCAGAAGGTCGCGGCCGCGCTGGTGGGAACCTTCCTGGGCATCCTGCTGTGTTACGGGGTGGTGGGGCCGGTGGCCGCGCGCATGGAAAACATGAGCGGGACCGAGACGCAGTTCCTTCAGGTGCTGCGCATCGCCATCGTGGCCTTCGCCCGCGGATCGTCGCCCATCCTGGCGGTGGAATACGCGCGCCGGTCGATTCCCGTGGAACTGCGTCCGTCGTTTATCGACATGGAGATCACCATCAAGCGAGACGCCAGGATTCCGCCCGCGCCGAAGCCGGATGCTCCGCCCGGCGCGATTCCCGGCGCGTCGAAATCGTTTGTTCCGGAGGACGCCCATGCGGCAGTTCAGCCCGCCTGACGCGCCCGCGCCGCCGGTGGAAGTGCGAATTCGCCACATCTACCATCGGAAGCACGGCGGCGCCTGGAAAGTGGCCTATGCCGATTTCGTCACCGCGCTGATGGCGCTGTTCATCGTCCTATGGCTGATGGGCAGCAGCGCCAAGGTGAAGGCTTCCGTCAGCGGATATTTTAAAGATCCCCGCGGATACATGAGCAAACTCAACGCCGGCTCCGCCAATTCCGCCGAAGAAGTGGTGGTGCACCGCGAGAACGTCGAGGACATCCAGAAGCGGATCGAACAGGCCCTCGAACAGATGCCGGAGTTCCGCAAGCTCCGCGACAACATCAAGTTCAGCGTCTCGAACGAGGGCCTGCGGATCGACCTGGTGGAGACCGAGCAGGGCCTGTTTTTCGTCACCGGCAGCCCCGTCCCTACCTGCGCCGGCGAACGCCTGCTGGCGGTGCTCGCCAAAGAGATCGGCAAGATGCCCAACTCGGTGGTGATTGAAGGCCATACCGACGCGCGGCCGTTTCGCAATGCCGGCCCTTCCAGCGGCTATGGCAACTGGGAGCTTTCCGCGGACCGCGCCAACGCCGCCCGCCGCCTGCTGCATGCCTACGGGGTGCGCCCGGAACAAGCCGTCGAGGTGCGCGGCTTCGCCCAGCAGAAACTGCTCAACCCCGCCAACCCCAACGACCCCCGCAACCGCCGCATCTCGCTGGTGGTGAAGTTCGTGGGGGACGCCGGCCGCTGAGCCGGTTATTTCTTGGGATTTAACTTGAGATTGAGGACGGTTTGCGTTCGCGAATCGAAGGAACTCAGCGTCTTGGTGTTGCTGGAAGCGCCCTGGTAGTCGGCTTTGAGTTGGTAATCGATGTCCGGGCTCAAATCGTAAAAATGATACGTGCCGTCGTCTTTGGTGATGAAGGACCGGATTTGCAGCGTCTTGGTGTTCTTCAGTTGCACCACGGCGCCATTCACCAGGCTGTCGTCCGCGGCGGTCACCGTGCCTTGCACGCTGCGCGTGGTTTCTCCACCCTTTTTCTTCTGTTGTGCGAAAGTGCCGAAGGCGCACAGGAGGAGAACCGCCGCCAGAGCCAGCCGGATCGTTTTCATGCGATTACTTCCATTCCTCGTCGGATTCTTCTTCCTCGTCGTCCTCCAGAAAATCGTCATCGTCCTCGTCTTCATCGAGATCTTCCGCCGACTCCAGTTCCAAAGGATCGGTGCCTACGACTCTCAGGTCCGCGCCACACTCATCGCAACTAATGGTGTCGCCTTCGTCGACGTCTTCTTCGTCCACATCGATCAAGCCTTGGCATTTCGGACAAGCGACCATCAATATCCTCCCGAAATACTACTCATATACGATTGACTGCCGCGTTTGCAACCTCTATTTGCCGGCTTGCTTCGCCAGCCGCCGGCGGGTGGTGGCCGGAACCATCCCCTTCAGGCGCTGGTACATGAATAACTGCTGGCGATGCGTCAATTCGTGCTCTTTGATGGTCTGCACCATTTCCAGACGCGTGACCTTCTGGCCGTCCATCCGGGTGATGATGTGCGCAAAGAATTCAGCCGGCTGGGCGGCCAGCCGCGCCGTGCGCTCGTCGAGCGAATCCCGCAAAGCCGCGGCCAGTTCGGACGCTCCCGCGCCCGCGTCGAGCCCCCTCATGTGCCGCTTCAAGCGTTCGCGAAAATCGGGCGCGGCGAAATTATCGTCGCCGGCCAGCAACATGCCCGTCAATGCGTGGCTCGCGTCCAGAATATGGCGCGCGATTTCGCGGAACGTCATTACCTCGGGCGTGGGCCGGTAATCCAGATCGCCGGCCGGAAACTCTTCGACCGCGGCAGCCGTATCCTGCCGGATCGTCTTCCAGGAATCGAGAACCTGCTCCACTCTGACCATGACCACATTGTACTAGCACGCGGGAAGCTCCGGCCGGGGGTTCATTATAATGAAGATATCCATGCACCAAAAACGCAACGAGAGGGTTGTGGACTCAAATCCACAGGAGACCGCTGAGTGGTTGGAATCGCTCGATCAGGTGATCGACCAGGCCGGGCCGGATCGCGCCGCATACCTTTTGGAGCAGCTTACCGGGCGCGCCCGGACTGAAGGCGCCGACCTGCCCATTCACCTGAACACGCCCTACGTCAATACCATTCGCCCCGAAGACGAAGTGCCATACCCGGGCGATCGCGCCATGGAGCGCCGCATCAAGAGCCTGGTCCGCTGGAACGCCATGGCCATGGTGGTCCGGCAGAACAAGTACGATGCCGGCATCGGCGGCCACATTTCCACCTACGCCTCGCTGGCCACGCTGCTCGAGGTGGGGTTCAATCATTTCTTCCACGCATCCTA
>JBEKTU010000075.1:0-26455 GCA_049515735.1 Bryobacteraceae bacterium | reverse complement strand
AAGCAGTCGACGCGGTTCGACGGGCTGAAGCTCGATCCGGTCACGGCGCGCAAAATCAAGCTGCTGAAACTCTCGCTCACCATCGCCACGCCCTCCGATCCCAAGGAGAGCGAAGAGCTGACCCGCATCGTGGCCGGTATGGAAGGGACTTACGGGAAGGGGAAGTATTGCCCAGGCGGGCCGGAGAGCTGCAAGGACCTCGACGAGCTGAGCAACATTATGTCCGACAGCCGCGACCCCGCCAAACTGCTGGAGGCGTGGGCCGGCTGGCACGCCATCGCGCGGCCCATGCGCAAGGATTTCGTGCGCTACGTGGAGCTGGCCAACAAGGGCGCGCGGCAGCTCGGCTTCCAGGATAACGGCGCCATGTGGCGCGCCAAGTACGACATGGCGCCGGAGGCTTTCGCCGCCGAACTGGACCGCCTGTGGGAACAGGTGCGGCCGCTGTATCTGTCGCTGCACGCGTACGTCCGCGCCAGGCTGAGGGAAAAATACGGCGACGCGGTTCCCGCGAGCGGGCCCATCCCCGCCCACCTGCTGGGCAACATGTGGGCCCAGGAGTGGGACAACATCTATCCGCTGGTGGCGCCGGCCAACGCCGACCCGGGCTACGATCTGACCGAGTTGCTCAAGAAGCGCAACACCGACTGGAGGCAGATGGTCAAGTACGGGGAGAACTTCTTCGTGTCGCTGGGATTCGATCCGTTGCCGCAGACATTTTGGGAGCGTTCGCTATTCCTCAAACCCAGGGACCGCGAGGTGGTGTGCCATGCCAGCGCGTGGGATGTCGACACGCTCAGCGATGTGCGGCTGAAGATGTGCATCCAGATTACCGGCGAGGATTTCCTCACCATCCACCACGAGCTGGGCCATAACTTCTACCAGCGTGCTTACAACCAGCAGCCGCCTTCTTTCCGCGACAGCGCCAACGACGGTTTCCATGAGGCGGTGGGCGATACCATCGCGCTTTCCATCACGCCCGAGTACCTGGTGAAGCTGGGCCTGCTCGACCAGGCGCCGGATACTTCCAAAGACATCGGCCTGCTGCTGCACCGGGCGCTGGAGAAGATTGCATTTCTGCCCTTCGGACTGGTGATCGACCAATGGCGCTGGAAGGTGTTTTCGGGCGAGATTCCGCCGGAAAAGTACAACCAGACATGGTGGCAGCTTCGCCTGAAGTACCAGGGAATCGCACCGCCGGGCCCAGGGGGCACCCCAGAGGGCGCCCCAGAGCGCAGCGAGGCGGATTTCGATCCGGGCGCGAAATATCACGTGGCCGCCAACGTGCCGTACATGCGGTACTTCCTGGCCGACATCCTGCAGTTTCAGTTTCACCGCGCGCTGGCGCAGGCTGCCGGCTGTGCAGGGCCGCTGAACCGCTGCTCGATTTTCGGCAACCAGGCGGCGGGCAGGCGGCTGAACGCCATGCTGGAAATGGGACAGGGCCGCCCCTGGCAGGAGGCGCTGGAGAAAATTGCCGGCACGCGCGAGATGGACGCGTCGGCGATTCGCGACTATTTTGCGCCCTTGCAGAAGTGGCTGGACGAACAGAATCGGGGCAAGCCGGTGGGCTGGTAACCTCCCGGGCGCCTACCGATAGAGGTCGTCCACATCATAGCAAGCTGGTATCTTTAGAGTTGGCACAAATCTATCCGTTCCAACCGTTCCGATACACTGAAAAAGCCGGTCCGCTGGGGAACCTCGTAACGCAACCTTACGACAAGATTTCTCCGGCGATGCAGAGCCGCTACCTGTCGCTCAGCCCGCACAACCTAGTGCGGGTGATCCTGGGGGAGAAAAGGGCGGGGGATTCCGAGAGCGACAACGTCTACAGCCGCGCCGCGCGCTATCTGGACGACTGGATCGCCCGCGGGGTGCTCGAGCGCGACCGCCAGGCCGGCATCTTTCCGTACTTCCAGGAATTCACCGTCCCCGACACGGGGGAGCGCCTGGTGCGCAAGGGGTTCATCGCCCTGGGCGCGGTGGAGGACTACTCCGCCGGCGTGGTGCACCGGCACGAGCAGACGCTCTCGGGACCGAAAAAGGACCGGCTGGAGCTGCTGCGCCGCACGCACGCGCACTGCGGGCAGATCTTCATGCTGTATCCCGACCCCGATGGCGCCATCGACGGGCTACTGGATGAGGCGGCCAGAGCGGCGCCGATTGCCGAGGTCACCGATGAGTATGGCGCGGTCCACTCGGTGTGGAGGATGGCCGACGCCGCGCGCGGCGTCGTTCAGCAGTTGATGGCGGACAAGAAACTGCTCATCGCCGACGGGCATCACCGCTACGAAACCGCGCTGGCATTCCGCAACGAGAATCCCGGCCTGCCGGGCGCCGATCACGTGATGATGACGTTCGTCAACATGCATTCATCGGGACTGAAGATACTGGCCACGCACCGGCTGGTGAGCGGACTGGACCCCGAAGGTCTGGCGGACCGGTTGCTGAAAGCCGCGGCGGCAGGATTTCAGGTGGAGGAAATTGGCTCGCTGGACGCGCTGAAACGGGCGTGGGACGAAGGCGAAGACCGCACCATCATCGGCGCGGCCCTCGGCGAACGCCTCTTTCTGCTGGAGGACCGCCAGGCGCGCGGCGAGCTGGACGTACGCGTGCTGCACCAGCGCGTGCTGGCGCAGGCGCTGGGCATCGGCGAGGAAGCGGTGCGGGACGAAAAGCACCTGCGCTACATCCGCGGCTTGGACGCGGCCGTTCAAGAGGTGCACAAGGGCGCGGCGCAGATCGCGTTTCTGTTGAAGCCGGTTTCGGTGGAGCAGGTGGCCGCCACGTCGTTCGCTGGCGGGGTGATGCCGCAGAAGTCCACCGACTTCTATCCCAAGCTGCTCTCGGGACTCACGATATACAGACTGGGGTAGGGAAGGGGACTGCCCGCGATTCCAGGGATCGTCAGCGTCTGACCCGTGATCCATGATAGGATATTACCCATTGGAGGGCGACATATGGGTAACTATTCCCGACGCAATTTCTTGAGGACCGGACTCGCCGCTGGTGCACTCGCGGCAACCGGAAGGCTGCCCTTGCGGGCGGCGCGCGGTTCAGCTACGGATTGGGTGACGCTGGGGAAGTCCGGCGTCCAGGTAACGCGGCTCGCGTTAGGCACTGGCACGTTCGCCGGGCGAACGCAGCGCGAGCTGGGGCAGGAGCAGTTCACAAGGCTGGTGCGCCACGCGTACGACCGGGGCATTCGCTTCTTCGAAACCTCCGAGAGTTACGCCGAGATGCACAAGATGCTGGGCGAGGCGCTGAGAGGCGTTCCGCGCGGTACGTACCGGCTGATGTCCAAGGTAACGACGCGCGATGGGGTAAATCCGCAGGAAAAGATCGATGAGCTGCGCAAGCTGGCGAATACCGATTACTTCGACGTGATGCTGATGCATTATCAGCACGTGGCTACGTGGCCGGCGGACACGGTGCGGTGGCAGGACGGGATTCTGGAAGCGCAGTCGAACAAGGTTGTGATGGCGCACGGCGCGTCGGTGCACGGGCTGCCGGCGCTGCGCCAGTGTCCCGGAAACCAGTGGCTCGAGATTGCCATGATCCGGATGAACCACAACGGCACCAGGATGGACGCGGAGGAGTTCAACACGAACGGGCCGGGGAACGTGAGCGAGGTGGTCGCGCATGTGAAGCAGGTGCGCACGGAAGGCATGGGCGTGATCAGCATGAAGCTGGCGGGAGAAGGCGCGTTCACCACCCGTGAGGACCGGCAGGCGGCGATGCGGTTCGCGTTCAACGATGCGGGCGTCGATTCCGTGACGATTGGTTACAAGAACACGGCGGAGGTCGATGAGGCGATTGAGAATTTGAATCTGGCGCTGGCGTGACACCAGTTACGGCGCGATGTTGATATACGCCGCCTGGCTCGCTACTCCACCCACCGTCACCACTACCGGTTGCTTGCCCGCCGCGACCGTCGCGGGCACGACGAAGTTGATCTGCAGCACGCCTACCGACCAGGTCGGCACGCCGACGTAGGTAGTCTGGGCCGCCACTCCACCAACCGCCAAACTGACCGCTTGCGCCGGCTTCGAATTGTCGTTGGCCGGAGCCTCGCCATCCGGGATCGCCGGCCGGAGCTGCCCCGCGCCCGTGACATACAGCGAAAGTACTTGATTGGCTGTGCCGCTCGAGGATGGATTCACAAGACCATCGGGTGTTACGAAGATGCCCGGCGCCGCAAACGACACCTCGAAGTTGTATGTCACATTCGCATAAGGATTGCCGACAGTCAGAGTCGCCGGACCGGCCGGTGTCTCGTACGGAATCTGCAGATTCACCTGGTTCGGGGAGACATAGTACAGGTAAGCCGGGTTGTTGTTTACCGCCGCCTCGAACCCCGCCAGATACATTGTCAATGGCAAAGTGCCCGCCGATTGCACGAAGTCACCCAGGGCCGTGCCGTAAACGCTTATGATCTCGCCCGGCGCGAACACCTGTTGCCCGGATGCGGCATTGCTGATCCCCCCTATCGCCACTTGTGCCTCCGGACCCTGGAACGGGACCGACAACTGCTGCGACCATTGCCGCCCGCTCACATCCACGCCGCTGAAAGTGAACGCCACGTTCGCCGGCACATTCAGGTTCGACAGCCCGATTTGCGCCGAAATCGACCGGTTCGCCGGTATGCTCGCGCTTCCGAACAGGGTTGCAAATTGCGAAGAGTAATCCGTGCCGTCGATCGTCATTCCGCTCAGCGTAGTCGGCACTCCCGCTTCCTCTGTCAACGTCAGCGTGAAGTTCCAACTGTTAGCCGGCTGTTCAAAAACCACGTCCGTGTTCCCGTAAATTCCTGGTCCGGTGCTCTGACTCACCGACACCACGACCGCAGAGTTCGTGGGCGCCGCATTGCTCCATTGGTGAACGAAGTTGTACACATCGAGCGATCCCCATCCGCTGGCCAGGTCATAGTACGGAACCGCATTGTACCCGAGCGTGCCCGAGGCGCAATTCGGCGATCCGACGACGCACGCCACTGCATTGTTGCCTGTCGTGACATCGTGAAAAACACCGGGGCTGTTCTGGGCCAGCCGGTAAATCATGGGATTGATATTCCCCAGACCCGGCTGGCTTTGTATGCCGGTTGAAACCAGGTATTGATTCAGCAGCGTGACAATTCCCGACATCGTCGGCGCGCCGAGCGAAGTCCCGCCGGCATATCCGCCGCTCCCGTACGAATAGAAATAGCTGTTGTCGTGAGCGTCCGAAGCGTTGAAGGCGACGTCGGGAACGTCGCGCGCCCCATCGTTCGGAACGCCCGTTCCGGCCTGCCAGACTGGCTTGAAAAAGACCAGGCTGGCGCCGCCGCCGCCCGCCGCGATCGTCCTATCCACGATCATATCGTTCCAGACCATCTCCGGAATGTAAGACAACGCCGAGGCGTCGTTCGCGGTATTGGTGCCGCTCCAATATGTTCCGCCCTGCTCGTTGAATTCCGTCCCGCCGACCGATGTCACCTCGGGAATGCTGCCCGGAGCGTCCACCGCCAAACCATCCTGCGCTACCACCGCGCCGGAATCCTCGCAGTCGGCCGCACCCGAATCGCCCGCCGCCGCCATCCACGTAACGCCCTCCGCGTTCGCCTGCTGGGCCGCGCTTTGATAAGTAGGCAGATCGACGAGATCGGAAGACTCACAATCGCCGTAACTAATGCTGATCACCGGCGCATAATCCTGATCCACGGCGTAGAAGAACGACGTAAATACATCCGGCGAGTACACGAAGATGATGGTCGCGTTCCTCGCCACGGCGCCGGACCATTCAATATCCAGGTCCGATTCCCCAAGGTCTCCAGACTGCACTTGAACCCCCGGATTTTGCTGCCCCGGTACCAGCACCTGCTGGAGATTAATCGCCGGCAGGTGGAACTGGGAGCGGAACGTTGTAATATCGGATGGGATAATCTGGGTCTGTCCCACGATCACCAGGCTTTGTCCCGCGCCATCGATGCCCGCGCTGTATAGAGGCGCCACATCATATATGGCGGCGAAATCGTCTGGAGCCACATGGTGAGTGCCGTTCTCCGAGGTCGTCTTTGGACTCACCTTCCGCAAATTCCTGGGCTTCAAACGAAAATCGTTCAGGCCCCGAATACTGTTCACCATGCTCGCGAAGGCGGCCGGAATCGCGGGATTCGTCGCGTTCGCATAATGAATCTCGCCGTTGACGTTATAGCGGTGAATTTCCGCGTGCAAACCGTTCTGCACCTGTTGCGCAGTGCCGCTGAACGTGATCCAGGTGCGGCTCCGGGCCGTCAATTGCACCGCGAAGCCCTGCGATTGGAGCCAGGCCTCGATCTTGCCCATATCGTTCGAACTGGCGCCAAACTGGTCCCCATACTGCTCGGGTGTCAGCCATTTGCGATATTGCGGCGAGGACGGATTCTGCTGATCGCTCAGAAGCCGGCTGAGGCTCTGCTGCTGGCCTGTCGAGGGCTTGATGTGGATGGTGATGGATGGCAACTGGAGTGTGGCCTCCACCACGCCCTGGTCATACCGAGGCTGGGCTTTGGGGTGAATGTGACCGGGCAACGCCACAGTCCGGCTGTCGTCGATCCGAGTGGCGATGCGGTCCTGTTGGGCATATAGGGTGGCCAGGGAGAAGCACGGAATCACAGCACTCAGCGCCAAGCGGATGGTCGCACACTTCATGTGATTGGTTCGAGAAAGCCCGATAGAATACAGGGCTAGACCGGCAGAGTCCAGCCCTCGCGATAAGATCTCTTGACCACCATCTCGTTGGCTTCGTTGCTATTCTTGAACCGGCCCGCTTTCGCGTCGAATTCGAGAATTTTGCCCCTTTCCGCGTTGGCGGCATTTCCTATCAGGGCGATCTCCGACATCACGCCGCCATAGCTGAAGGGCGAGCCGGCCGGCTTACCGGCTTTCGCCGATTCCACCCAGTCAGCCCAGTGGTTGAAAACGCGCGGCAGGGTCGGCGCCGGCCGCTTGTATTCCTTGTCGAGCTCCGGCGGGAAGATCAGCACCTTTTGCGGCGTTCCCCAAGGCACGGGCTGGTATCCGCCAGTGGATGCGCTCAGCGGCAGGCTGGCGTGGATGGCGCCGAAAACGATGGCCCCCTTGCTGCCGTACATGATCCCGCCGGTGTTGTAGAGCTTGTCCTCTCCTTCCCTCCAGCCCGGCGGCCGCGGGATGGTCGCCTTATACTGACCATAGTGGTAGTAAACCTCCACCGGCGGCATTTTTCCCCGTGCCGGAAACTCCCACCGCATCGAGCCGTTCCACGGGTAGAGCTGCTTGTTGGTCGCCCAGTCGTATCCCTCTTCGGGGTCCGACTCCGCCCGGTTCGGATACCCGAGATCAAGTGCCCAAAAGACGGGATCGAGAATGTGGTTCAAGTAGTCGCCGGGGTTCCCGGTCCCAAAGTCCAGCCAGGCTCGCCACTGTCCCGGCAAATATGCCGGGTTGTATCCGCGGAATTTCGCGGGTCCAAGCCACAGATCCCAGAGCAGGTTCTCCGGGACTGGGTGGTCCTCGGCGACAATCTTCGGCACATTTTCATAAGTGACCGGAAGCCCTCCCGGCGTCGGCGGAGTCGGCGAACCGGCGGTCCCGCTCCGGAAAAAATGGACCAGTTTCACGTCACCGATCAACCCATCCCGAACCCATTCGACGATCAGCCGGATATCCTCCGACGCATGTCCCTGGTTGCCGGTCTGCGTGGTCACTTTGTACTTCTTCTCGAAGGCGATCATGCGGCGCGCCTCTTCAATGGTGCGGCACATGTTCTTCTCCACGTAGACGTGCTTCTTCATTTTCATCGCCGCGAGGGCGACTGAGGCGTGAAGATGGTCGGGGGTGGCTACCACCACACCGTCGATGTTCTTATCCTGCTCCTCGAGCATCCGCCGGTAGTCGTCATACTTCTTGGCTTGCGGGTAGTACTTGCTCGTCAGCAAGATGGGCGAAAGGCGCTCGGCCTCCCCAACGCGCAGTACGTCGCTCCCCGCCCGGCCGCCCCGGCCCCCCCGCCCCGTGGTCTCCCTGGCACGCCAGTCCACGTCGCACAGCGCCACTATGTTCTGCTTCAAGTGGTCCAGTTCCCTCAGGTCAAATGACCCGCGAGCTCCGATGCCCACAAACGCGAGGTTGAGTTTTTCGCTGGGAGGGATAGCACCCCCGCGACCCAGCACCTGGGCCGGAAGAAAAGTGAACCCCGCAACGCCCGTGCCTGCGGCGATCAATTCGCGACGAGATATCTGCTTCATAGCTGCCTCTTTTTGAGATACGTTTGGGCCGAGGATTTCCGTTTTGCCATCCCTAGCTGGCAAAATTATACACCCAACCGCCCTAATTGGAGCCTTTTTAATCATTAGCCCGAGCGACTCCAGCGGCCCAGGAAGGGGCCAACTCTGGCGGAAGCCGGAAGTCCGGCCGGAGAATCGCGGCTCGTTTAGCTCCTGCAACGTGGCCGCGCCTACGAGACGCGCGCGTCAGCAAGCGGCTTGCAGGCTATTTCAGCATCGCCGCGTGGTTTCAGCCCCTGTCGGTGCGCTATAGTAGCGCCAGCGGCGGCCGGCCTCACTCCGGCAGCGCGAAGCTGAACAGCACGTTGGCCGAGGAGATGGCCACGTATTGTCTGCCGTCCACGGCGTAACTCATGGGAGAAGACGGTATCTCGTTGCCGGCCTGGAAATGCCACAGCGGCTTGCCGGTTCGGGCGTCGAGCGCGATGAAGTTGCCCTCTTGCGAAGCGACAAAGAGGACTCCGCCGGCGGTCGCCAGGACGCCTGCCGATAGCGAGTTCTGGGTGAGCTCATAGCGCCACTGGATCTTGCCGGTCTCGGGATCGAGGGCCGCCACTCCCTGGGAGTCCTGCGGGGTGGAGGCGGGCGGGCCACCGCCGGTACCGCGGCCCCAGAACTGCCGGCCGGGTTCGTAAGGGGCCGGCCCGGAAGCGTAGCGGCCGCCGCCATCATGGTAGGCGAAATACATCCACCCGGTTTGGGGGCTGTAGGACGGGGCCTGGAAGTTCGTTCCGCCGCCCACGTCGGGGAAGACGACACTGCCTTCGGGGGTGGCTTGCCAGCCGGGTTTGGTAACGGGGCGGCCGTTCTCGTCCCAATGGTCGACCCAACTGGTGCGGACGTAGGGGGTCGCGGAGAGGAGCTTTCCGTCAGTGCGGTCGAGGACGTAGAAGACGCCGTTGCGGTCGGCGTGGAGGACGAGCTTGCGATCCTGACCGTTGTACATACGGTCCACCACCACCAGGTCCTCGGTGGAGTCCCAGTCATGGGTGTCGTTGGGGGTGAACTGGTAATGCCACTTGCGCCGGCCGGTATCGGGGTCGAGAGCCACGACGGCGCAGGTGAACAGGTTGTCGCCTTTGCGGACGTCGCCATTGATATCGGGGCCGGGATTGCCCACGGGCCAGAACAACGTGTTCAGCTCGGGGTCGAAGGTGCCGGTTAGCCAGGTGGCGCCGCTTCCCTCTTTCCAACTGTCGCCGCTCCACGTGTCGTGGCCGAATTCGCCGGGTCCGGGGATGGTGTAGAAGCGCCAGAGGCGCTTGCCGGAAGCGGGGTCGTAGGCCTCGACGAAGCCGCGGATTCCGTACTCGCCGCCGGACACTCCGGTCACGATTTTGTCCTTGACCACAAGGGGGGCGGAGGTAATGCTGTAGCCCTGCATGGTATCGGCAACCTGAACTTCCCAAAGAGGCGCGCCGGTGCGCAGGTCCAGAGCCACGAGGGCGGCGTCGAGGGTACCGAAGAAGAGGCGGTTTCCGAGCACGGCCACGCCGCGGTTGACGCGATTACTTTCGTAAGGATTGACCACCTTCTGGGTGCGCTGATAGTGCCAGATCTGGCGGCCGGTGCGGGCATCCAGGGCGAAGACCTGTCCGGGCGGGCCGGTGGTGTACATCACGCCGTCCACCACCAGGGGGACGGATTCCACGATGCCGTTTCCGGGCATGGGCACGGCCCAGCGGGCCTGGAGCTGGCGCACGTTGGAGGTGTCGATCTGGCTGAGGGAAGAGTAATGCAAGCCCTGTAGGTCGCCCCAGTAGGAGAGCCAGTTCTGGGGCTCGGCCTCAGCGTTGGCGATCCGTTCGGAGGTGAGGCCGCCGGGAATCGAGACTGCGAGCGGCTGGGAGAGATTGCGTCCGGTGAGCGTCTTCAGATAAGCAACCAGGTTCTGGATCTCGGGCGCGGTGAGGCGGCGGGCGTAGTCGTCGGGCATGAGCGACTTGTTTTCGACGCGCAGTTCGGCCAGACTGGCCTTGTCGAAGAGGTGGAGCTGGCCGGCGGTATCGACCATCTGTAGGGAAAAGACGTCCTCGCTCTTGCGCACGCCGCGGTACTCATGGCCGTCCGCGGTTCTCACGGTCAGGGTGGTGGGCGGACCGCGGCGGAATGCTCCCCGCCCGCCGCCCCGTCCACCGCCCGCCGCGGGAGGCTGGTTGGGATTGAGGATGGTGGCTTGGAGGGATTGGGCGGACCCGTTCCCGGCAGCCGAAAGATCGGGGCCGACCGGCTGACCCTGGCCATTGACCGTGTGGCAGGAGAGGCACTGTCCCTTACCCTCGAAGACAGCCCTACCGGCGGCCGGGTTGCCACTTACCCGCTCGCTCACGACGGCCGTACCGGCGAGGCTGCGGATGTACGAAACCAGTTGCCATACCTGGTCGGAAGTGAACTGCGAGAAGGCGGGCATGGCCGTGCCGTTGATGCCGTTGCGGATGTTCAGGAAGAGCTGGCCATCGGCGCTGCCGTGGCGGAAAAGGCCGGTGGCCAGGGCCGGGCCACGGTCGCCACGCGCATCGGCCCCGTGGCACGACTGGCAGGCGCTGTCGTAGAGGCGTTTGCCGGCCGCTATGGCCGTGCGGTTTCCGGCCATGGGATTGGTTTCGCTTTCGAGCGTGTGCTGGGCGAGGAGCAGGCCGCCGAAACAGAGAAGCGCGGCTAACGCGACCAGGAATCGAGGGTTAGTTCTCATGAGTGCTTACTTTGGGAGCTTGGGCGCCGAGTAATGCCGGGTGTGACGATTCTACAACGGATGAACCGTCATGCACCAGTCCGGTTGGACCAGGATGGGGTGCGGCGAGCGCCCTGGTCAGCGCTCTGCTATCCGTTTCGGCTCCTGAGGCCTCTGAACGACAGGGCGCCGTTTCTCGATGGCTCAGCCGGATCACGGAATCGGGTTGCGGCGATCCCAGACAAACCCGATATTGCCCACGGCGCTGAGCGACATCCCCGGGTTGGCAATCGGTCCGACTCCTCAGCGGCGGGGAACAATACCGAATACGGCTGAGAATCTGGTTCCCTGGAAACCGTGGTTTCAAACCACCTCTCCTGCTCATCGTCCAGTTGGTTTGTCCTGGTATGATTAATGATGTTCAACTCGCGGGGGGCAAGAGCGTGGATGGCCTTTCGCATGCTCGTCCTGAACTTTGATGCAGCCAAGTTCGCTGATTCGGCGCCGCAGATTAAGGGGGCTTGGCATGCAACTTCGGACCGGTTACGAACTGATTTATAGCTTTCCACAACCCACGCCGATCATCCTTCTCGTGAATATCCATGATTCACGCGCCTCCGACATCGTCGTCCCCGATCGCCTGACCGTCGCTCCATCCGTTCCGATTACCCGCTATCGCGACATCTTCGGAAACCAGTGCCATCGCGTCCTAGCGCCCGCGGGCCGCCTCCGCCTGGCGGCCGACGGCGTTATCAGAGATAGCGGCCAGCCCGACGCGATTGTGCGCGGCGCCGGCCAGGAGTTCGTGCAGGATTTGCCGGAAGAAACCCTCATGTTCCTGTTGGGTAGCCGCTACTGTGAGACCGATTTGCTGTCTGAGACGGCTTGGCGACTCTTCAGCGGCACGCCGCCCGGGTACGCGCGTGTGCAGGCAATCTGCGATTACGTTCACCGCCATATTGGCTTCAATTACCAGAACGCCCGAGCCACGCGTAGCGCCGCCGAGGCATTCAATGAGCGGACCGGCGTCTGCCGCGACTACGCGCATCTGGCGATCGCCTTCTGCCGCTGTATGAATATTCCGGCGCGATACTGCACCGGTTACCTAAGCGATGTCGGAACGCTACCGCCTTTCGGAGTGGGCGATTTCGCGGCATGGTTCGAGGCCTGGATCGGCGGCCGCTGGCAGATGTTCGACCCGCGCAACAATGTGCCGCGCATCGGCCGCGTACTGATGGCACGAGGCTGCGATGCATCCGATGTCGCGATCGCCACGACATTCGGACCCAACATCCTGGAAAGCTTTACGGTCTGGACCGATGAGATGACAGAAGGTGAGATCGCGGGAACAGCCAACTGATGTCTTTTCTCACGGTACACCACGCCACCGTCTACCGATACAAGGAGCCCGTCGGCCTCGGCGAACATCGTATGATGTTCCGTCCGCGCGCGAGTCACGACCTGCGGTTGATCCGGACCAAACTGGTTATCACCCCGCAACCCGTTCAATTGCGCTGGCTGCACGATCCGTTCGATAACTCTGTTGCGGTTGCCACTTTTGAAGGGACCACGTCCGAACTCCGCTTCGAAAGCACGGTGACGCTGGAACATTTCGAAAACTCGATGCTGGAGTATTCGCTGGAAGAGTACGCGCGGGCGTATCCTTTTCGCTATTCCGACGAGGACTTCCCCAATCTCGCCCGCGCTCTGGCTCATCAGTACCCTGTCGAGAACGTTGCCAAATGGGCATTGCAGTTTCTCGATCCATCGGATACCACCGGCACGATGAAAATATTGCGCGCCATGACCCGCGGCATTCGCGAAGAGTTCATCTACACGCCCCGCATTGAAAAAGGCGTGCAGCCCCCCGAGGAGACCCTGCGGAGGGGACGGGGTTGTTGCCGGGATTTCGCCGCGCTGATGATCGAAGCGGCCAGATCGCTGGGTGTCGCGGCGCGGTTTGTCAGCGGCTATATTTTCGTGCCCAACAGTTTCGGCGCTGCAGGGGGCGGCGGAGCAACGCATGGATGGATGCAGGCCTATCTGCCCGGCGCTGGCTGGATCGACTTCGACCCCACGAACAGTATCATCGGCAACCGCAATCTGATTCGCGTCGCCGTGGCGTGGGCTCCCGATCAGGTGCCGCCCTTGTGGGGCACGTTTGATGGTCCCCCAGGAGCTTTTCTCGGGATGGACGTCGCCGTAAACGTTACCGAAGGGGCCGCGTGACGAGGACATGACGGCGGCTCGAATCCTGCGCCCGCGGGGATCCGGCCGCTTTGTGCTTTTCTGCGATCATGCCAGCAATTCCATTCCGGCGGAACTTCACGATCTGGGTTTGCCGGCATCTGAACTGGCGCGGCACATCGCGTGGGATATCGGCGCGGCGGGCGTCACCGCGGCGCTATCGGAGATCCTCGACGCCCCTTCGATCCTTTGCGAAACCTCGCGCCTCGCGATCGACTGCAACCGCCATCTCAACGCTTCGGACCTTATACCTGAAGTGAGCGACGGGACGGCGATCCCTGGCAACCTGCATCTCAACCAGGCTGCCAGAGCGGCCCGCATCGACCGCTGGTTCCATCCGTACCACGACGCCATCGAATCAATCCTGCTGGGACGCGAGGCGAGAGGCGTGCAATCCATCGCGGTTTCCATTCATTCCATGACGGCTTCTCTTGCCGGCAAATCAAGACCCTGGAAAATCGCTCTCTCCAGCCATGTCGACCGCCGTCTGGCCGACCCTGTGCTGGCTGCCCTGCGTCGCCCCGGCGACGTAGTTGTGGGGGACAATCAACCATACAACCTGGATCCGGAGGTGGACTACAGTATTCCTTTCCATGCCCTGCGCCGGAGGCTGCCGCACATCCAGGTGGAATTCCGGCAGGACGAGATCTCGGACGCGACCACCCAGCACCGATGGGCTGTGCGTTTCGCACAAGCGTTGCGCAAGTGTGGTCGAGTCACGGGTTATTCCGGGGATTGATGCGAGGAGCAGGCCCGGCGAAACAGAGAAGCGCGGCTAACGCGACCAGGGATTTAGGGTCGGTTCTCATGAGTGCTGCCCGCCTCTCGGGGCCATTGAATCACAGGGCGCCGTCTCTCGATGGCGCAGTCTCTCAAGAACAAGTTGATGAGGTTCTGATATGGCATCCCCAACTCAGCCGCCATTTCCTTGAAGTAATTCACCGCCGCGGTATCAAGGCGAATGGTGATCTGGCGCTTGAGTCGATTGGCGTAGGGGTTCTTGCGGGACTTGGAAAAATCGTATTCACTTCTCATCGGAGTCTCCAATACACTTCTTCTTCCTGCGCTGTCGCGCGCCTGGCGGAGATCAGCCGGATCGCGGAATCGGGTTCCCGGTAGCAATGACTGACGATCAAACAGCGCGCCTGAAAACTATAGCCCAGTAGCACGAACCGTTCTTCTTCCTCAGAGTGATCCGGATCATCGATCAAGCGGGCGTTTTCGTCCAGAAAAACGGTTTGCGCCTCCTCGAAGGAGATGCCGTGCTTCGCCAGGTTGGATCGAGCCTTGCGGCGATCCCAGGCAAACTCGATATTGCCCACGGCATTATCTTAGCAATATCCGGGCAACTGCCGGGGGCGAAGTGCGCGCACTGTCGCACGGCTTGGAAGAGCTGCCGGGCGGCGCGCTCCCGCCTTCCTGCCATAAATTCTTTTTATCGGGCGGATTCATTTTTTCTTGTGGCCCTGTGGCGCGCCATCTTCTACCGTGTGGTATTCCCGCTCCGTGTGCGGGAGCAATCTCCACGTTGAGGAGACCAAGTTGTCGAACCGTGTGTTTGTTGGACTACTGCTATTCTCTTCCTCCGCCCTGGCGCAAGCGCCACCGGTGGATCGCGCCGAACTGCGGGCCTTGCAGGCCGCGGTAGCCGCCTCCCAGTCGGCCGGCGACAACGCCTGGATGCTGGTCAGCGCCGCGCTGGTGTTGATGATGACGGGTCCCGGCCTGGCTCTGTTTTACTGCGGATTGGTGCGCGGGAAGAACGTGCTCGGCACCATGATGCAGAGCTTCGCCATGATGGCAGTGATCACCCTGCTGTGGGCGGTGTGCGGCTACAGCCTGGTGTTCGCAGGGGGCAACCCGTTCATCGGCGACCTGCGCTACCTGTTCCTGCGCGGGGTGGGAGCGGAACCGAATCCGCTTTACGCCCCCACCATTCCCCACCAGACGTTCATGATCTATCAGCTCATGTTCGCCATCATCACGCCGGCGCTGATTACCGGCGCGTTTGCCGAGCGCGTGCGCTTTCGCGCCATGGTGCTGTTCTCGACGCTGTGGGCGTTCTTCGTCTACTTCCCGGTAGCGCACATGATATGGGGCGATGGCGGCTTTCTCAGCGCGTTCCAGGGCGGCAGGTACCCGGTGTTCGATTTCGCCGGCGGAACCGTGGTGCACATCACCTCGGGATTCTCGGCGCTGGTGACGGCGCTCTACATCGGCAAGCGGGTGGGCTATCCGCACGAGAAGATTGTGCCGCACAACCTGGTGCTCAGCTTCATCGGCGCGTGCCTGCTGTGGGTGGGCTGGTTCGGCTTCAACGCCGGCAGCGCGCTGGCGGCTTCCTCGCTGGCCACCAGCGCATTCGTGGCGACGCACTTTGCGGCCGCGGCCGGCGCCCTCTCGTGGATGGCGGCCGAACGCGTGCGCAACGGAAAACCCAGCGCGCTGGGCGCCATTTCCGGCGCCGTCGCCGGACTGGCCACCGTCACTCAGGGCGCGGGCTTCGTGCAACCGTTCAGCGCCATACTCATCGGCCTGGTGGCGGGCGCGCTATGCCACTTCATGGTGACCGTGGTGAAGGAAAGGTTCCACTATGACGATTCGCTGGACGTCTTCGGCGTTCACGGCGCAGGCGGTCTCGTGGGCTGCCTGCTGACCGGTGTGTTCGCCACACGCCTTGTCAACGCGGGTCTGAAGCTGGCCGACGGCCAGCCCGCCGCGCTCGGCTGGATCGACGGCAACCCCGGCCAGGTGTTGAATCAACTCATCGGCGCCGGAATCGGCATTGGTATGGCCGTGGTGGGCACGCTCGCCGCGCTCAAGATCACCGAACTGGTGACGCCGCTGCGCATGAAGGAACGCGAGGAAGACAGCGGCATGGACCTGACGCTTCACGGCGAAGAGGGGTACAATTTTGAGGCATAGGCCAATGATCAAAATTGAAACAGTCATTCAACCCTCCAAGCTGGATAACGCCCGGGAGGCGCTCAAGAACATCGGCATCGACGGCCTCACCGTCAGCGAGGTGCGCGGCCACGGCCGCCAGAAGGGCCATAAGGAGGTCTACCGCGGCCGCGAGTACCAGGTGGATTTCCTGCACAAGCTCAAGCTCGAAATGGTGGTGCCTTCGGACCGAAAAGACGAAGTGATTCGCGCGATCATCGAGGCGGTGCGCACCGGCGCCATCGGAGACGGGAAGATCTTCGTGTCCGAGGTGGCGGAAGCCGTCCGCATCCGCGACGATACGCGCGGCGAAGCGGCGCTATAGAAGACACGGGCTGGGCTAGTCTAGCGGTGCGCTACGCTCCGCCGAGCGCCGTCAGGAGATTCTTTCCATTTGGCGTGCCCCAGCCGGACACGGCATCGTAACCGGGACCGGCGCTATAGCCGCCGATCTTGTCGGTGATGTTGTTGCCGGATACTACATCGGTGCAGCCCGCGGCTCCAATCGTGCCACTGCCCTGGGTTTGATACAGGAGCGGTGTCAAATAGCCGACGCGATTGCCTGCTCCGCGCTGCGCATTCATCAGCGCGATCAGCGCCGCGCACAACGGAGTGGCTGCGCTGGTGCCTCCATTGCCCTGAGACTTTCCGTCCACCACCAACAGGTAAGGGGATGCATTCCAGTCGGCGTTTGCGGCCAGATCCGGCACACACCGGCCAACTATGCCACCTGGGTCGACAGGTTGAATTGTTATGCCCGATTGCCAGGTTGGGCGCGGGAACACGGCACTCACGCCGCCGCCCGTACTGCCGCCGTTATCGGCCCTCAAACCGTCGCCTTCTTTCCAGGCAATGTCGGGTCCGGTGCCGCCCTTGTTTGGAATCGTGGTGCCGCCCACCGAAAGAACGTAGGGGCTGCATCCCGGAAAGTCGACATGTGCCAGGCCATCGGTCACCGCGTCGCTCGAACCGTCGTCGCCGGCCGCGACGCAAACCGTGATACCCAAATGCGCCGCCTCTTGCAATGTTTCATTGACTTGCGTCATAGCCTGACTGGTCCAGACGTCGATGTCTTCAGCCAAACCCCAACTGCAGGATATAACTCCCGGGTCGTTTTGTGAATCCTGCGTCACTGAATCCAGGATGGTAATCCATCCCTGTTCGGTGAAATGCGCGAAATAGACGATGATCGCGGCCTTTGGGCACACTCCGGCGACGACCTCGATGTCTAACATCACTTCCCCTTCGTCCCCGTCGTGGGTGTCGGTCGACGTGCCATCGGTGCTCACCGCGGTCACCGTTGGAACATCGACGCCCGCAAGCTTGCAGAACTTCTCTAAGTCCTGACTGAAGTAACCTCCTCCAAACTCCAGAAGACCCACCGCTTGGCCGGCGCCATCACCGGCGGGAAAGTTGTAATGGCTCGCGAGCTCGCTGGGTATGTACCAGGATGCCGGGATTTTCGATAAGGCGCGCGTCTGGCTGGCATCGCGAATTGGCTGCCTCCTTCTGCGCGCCACGCGACGGTTATCCAAGCCGAACACGCCTTGCACGATATCTTTGACTTCCGCGGGCACATGCACGTTCCCCACGCGCCCGCGGTAGTTGCCCTCCGGGTGCGCATAGTTGATGAGCTTCACCAGAAATGCCTTCTCCATATTCGCCACGCTGCCGGAAAGACGAACGCTTCTGGTGGCTTCGCTGGATGCTTCGGTCTTGAGGCCGAACTTAGCGAACGCTTCCACCACGCTGGCGACATCCCCCCGGGTGGCGCCATAGGTGTCTGCCAGCGCCTTTCGGGTCATGACGGACGCCGGGCGGCCCTCCAGCCGCGGCAGCGGTTTCTTACGCCTCAATTTCACAGTTACTTCAATGTTACTGTTCGGATTCGCGCCCCCCAGCGCCCGCGCGCCTGGCAAGGCTACCCGTTTGCTACCTTCCACAATGACGTGCGTCTCAGCCATAGTGCCTCCTTCTTAACCAGGATTTCCATTTTGGAACCCAGTTTGGGTTCATCATACACCCGGACCGCATCCGTTGTAGCCGTTTTTTTCCACCTTTGGATACGTTTCGAACCTCGGGCGCAGCGTGCGGCTCACATCCCTGACAAGGGACATCGCGCGGCAACGTGATATTGTGGACCCTTGGAACCGAAATGAGCCACTGGACACGCAGAGATCTGTTTAAAGCCGGCATCGCGGCTTCTGCCGCGGCTGCCGGGCCGGGAGCGGCGGCCCCGCAGTCCCAACCGGAGCAGGCCACCGGCGCCGGCCGGGAGCGGCTGCTGCTCGATTTCGGCTGGCGGTTTCACCTGGGCCACGCCGGCGATCCCGCGAAGGATTTCGGCTTCGGCGCCAACGCCGGCACTTTCGCCAAGTCGGGCGGCTTCGTGACGCCGGGCAATGCGGACTTCGACGACAGTTCCTGGCAAAAGGTGGATCTGCCGCACGATTGGGCCATCGAGCTGCCGTTCGAAAACGCCAGGGCGCTCACCGACCACGGGTCGTATCCGTTGGGGCGCAATTACCCGGCTACCAGCATCGGCTGGTACCGGCGCGTCTTCGATCTGCCCGCGGCCGATGCCGGCAGGCGTATCGCCGTGGAATTCGACGGCGTGTTCCGCAATTCCATCATCGTGTTCAACGGCCACTATCTCGGAACGGTGATGAGCGGGTACGCGCCGTTCAGTTTCGATGTCACCGACTTGGCCACCTTCGGCGGCAGGAACGTGCTGGTGGTGCGGGCGGACGCCACGCTCGGCGAGGGCTGGTTCTACGAAGGTGTGGGCATCTACCGGCACGCGTGGCTCACTAAGACCAACCCGATGCACGTGGCGCACTGGGGCACTTTCGTGCGCGCGGAAGTGCGCCCCGGCGCGGCCACCGTGAAGATCACGACGGAAGTGGACAACCATAGCGACACTACCAAGGCCTGCCGCATGGTTTCCCGCATTCTGGGTCCCGGCGGGAGCGCGGTGGCGACTGTCACGGCTTCGCCGATCTCCATCCCGGCGTGGAGCCGCCGCGAATTTGAGCAGCAGGTGGTGGTCAACGGGCCGGCGCTGTGGTCCATCGAAGAGCCGAATCTGTATAGCCTGCTGACTACGGTGGAGGCCGGCGGCGCGGCGGTGGACCATTACGAGACGCCGTTTGGCATCCGCTCGGTGCGGTTCGACCCCGAAAAGGGGTTCTTCCTCAACGATAAGCCGGTCAAAATCAAAGGCACGTGCTGCCATCAGGACCACGGCGGCGTGGGTTCGGCGCTGCCCGACCGCATCCAGTATTTCCGCATCGGGAAGCTCAAGGAGATGGAGTCGAACGCGCTCCGCACCTCGCACAATCCGCCGGCGCCGGAGTTGATGGACGCCTGCGACAAGCTGGGCATGATGGTGATGTGCGAGACGCGCATGATGGATTCCAGCGCGGAAGGGTTGAGCCAACTGGAGCGCGTGATCCGGTGTCATCGGAACCATCCGGGCATCGTCATCTGGTCTCTGGGCAACGAGGAGCGCGAGCAGGGCAACGAGCGCGGCGCCCGCATCGTCGCCGCCATGAAAAGGCTGGCCAAACGGCTCGACGGCACGCGCCCGGTCACGGTGGCGATGAATGGCGGGTACGGCGGCAAGGGTGTTTCGGGCGTGGTGGACGTGCAGGGCTTCAACTACAACGAGCCAGCGATTGACAAATTTCACCAGGGTTTTCCGGGCAAGCCGTCACTCGGCTCGGAGACCGCCAGCACGGTTTCGACGCGCGGCATCTACGAAAACGATAAGGCCAAGGGCTACGTTCGCGCCTACGACACCGAGAAACCGCCCTGGGCGGCGACCGCCGAGTTCTGGTGGAAGTTCTACGACGAGCGCCCGTTCCTGTCGGGCGGCTTCGCCTGGACCGGCTTCGACTACCGCGGCGAGCCGACCCCGTATGGTTGGCCGTGCATCAACTCGCACTTCGGAATCCTGGACATGTGCGGCTTTCCCAAGGACAACTTCTACTACTACCAGGCGTGGTGGGGTTCCAAGCCGGTGCTGCACCTGTTCCCGCACTGGAACTGGGGCGGCAAAGAGGGCCAGGAGATCGAGGTCTGGTGCCACACCAACCTGGAGCAGGTAGAGCTGTTCCTGAACGGGCAGAGCCTGGGCGCGCAGAAGGTGGTCAAGAATACGCACGTGGCGTGGAAGGTGAAGTACTCGCCGGGGGTGATCGAAGCGCGCGGCTCGAAGGGTGGGCAGCAAGTACTGACGGCGAAACGCGAAACCACGGACCCCGCGGCCAGGATAATGCTGCGGCCGGACCGCGCGCGTATCGCCGCCGATGGCGAAGATGTCTCCATGGTGACGGTAGAAGTGGTGGATGCGCAGGGGCGCGTGGTTCCGGAGGCGGACAACGAGATGAGCTTCAAGGTGTCCGGCAGCGGCAAATTGCTGGGGGTGGGCAACGGCGATCCCAGCAGCCACGAATCCGACAAGGGAGACAAGCGCAGGGCGTTCAATGGGCTGGCGATGGCCATCGTGCAGGCGGGGAAGCAGGCGGGCGATGTGCGCGTGGAGGCGTCTTCGCCGGGCCTCGAAAGCGCTACGGCGACGGTGGTGTGCGAGCTGGCGAAAGCGCGGCCGGCCGTGGCGTAGTGTGGCGCTGCGGTATAATGGAAGCAAGGGTGAGGGGGGTAGAAGCCACTCGCCCTTAGTTTGGCCGTATGAAAACGATAAGCTGGCTGGTTTCGGTCGGGTTGATTGCATCCGCTGGGAGGGTAATCAACTTTGACAAAGGGCCGCTTGGCCAGACCCCGCCCGGGTGGACGGTGGCCATGACCAATCGCGGTGGCGCGCCGCGCTGGGAGATCCGCAGAGACGGGAGTGCGCCGACTCAGCCGTACGTTTTGGCGCAGGTTTCGAGCGACCCCACGGGTGACCGGTTTCCGCTGGCGATTCTCGACAACATGAGTCTCCGCGATGGCGACGTGAGCGTGCGGATCAAGCCGGTGGCGGGGCGCGAGGACCAGGCGGGCGGCTTGGTCTGGCGCTACCGGGACGCCAACAATTATTACCTCGCCAGGGCCAACGCGCTGGAAGAGAATGTGGCCCTTTACAAGGTCGAAAACGGCCGCCGAATTCCGCTGGGGCCGGGAGTCAGGCACGACATCCCTTCCAACGGCTGGAGCATCCTCAAGGTTTCGGTGCGCGGCAACCGCTTTCAGGTGTACCTGGACCATCGCCGCATTTTGCAGGGCTGGGACAACACGTTCGCCACCGCTGGGAAAGTCGGCCTGTGGACCGTGGCGGACTCAGTCACCTACTTCGACGATTTCCGGGTGTATCCGAAGTAACGGTTGCGTCATAGCAACCGGAAATTCACCTCGATCATAGCCTGCACGGGCACTGCCATGCCGTCGCGCGTGCCGGGTTTGAAGGTCCATTGGGTGACGGCGTCGAGCGCCTGCTCGTCCAACCCGTATCCCACGCCTTTGCGCAGTTGGACGTCGGAGGCTCTGCCATCCGCTCCGATCACCACGTAGAGCAGCACCATTCCCTGGACCTTGGCGGCGCGCGCCTCGAGGGAGTAGCTTGGCTCGACTTTGTGCAGAAGCATCGGCGCGGAGACGCCGTTGCCGACTTTTGAGATCTGTGCGGTGGCTTGCCGTTTGGGCGACAATTGCGCGACGTGCGTCTCGCGTATCTCACTGGCGGACGCTTCCATGGCTTCGGCTTCGGTTACCCGGCCCTGCTCGCGCAGAAAACTTGCGAGGAATTCCATGGTGAGTGCCGCCTCCGGCGACTTCGCCTGCTCGATGGCCAGCGCGGCACGATAGAGCGATTCAGCGGCTTCACCTTCCTGGTGCTGCTTGACCATGGCCTGCCAGGTCATCGCCGGTCCGGCCATAGGGCCATATGGCGCGACGTTCTGAGCCCGCTCAAAATATTCGAGCGCCTGGGCGGGATTCTTTCCATATGTGGCGGCTCCTAGATACAGAAGCGCGACCGCCGTTTCAGGCCGGTCGCCCACCGCTGCCACTGCCTTGTTGTAGTAACCGATGGCTTCGTCGAGATGGCCTTGCTGCCGCGCCTGGTCACCCAGTTTGACGAGTCCCCCGGCGTCGTCCGCGCTTGGCGCGCCGGAAGTCTCCGGGCTGGTGGCTGCGGGCGCGGTCTGCTGTGCCGGGGTCTGGGCCTGCATAGCGGCAAACGGAGCCACCGCGGCGATGGCCAGCAGCGTGGCGGCCAGCGCCGCCATGCGTCCCGGCACGTGGCGCTTCACGCCCGAATCCAGAATGGCCAGCAGTCGGCCTTCAAGCTGCGACCGCCGCGCCATGGCCACCGCCGCCCACGCGGTTGCCGGCGCGGATTGCAGGGTGCGCGCCACCTCCAGCAGATGGCCCGCGTAATCCGACGCGCGGGCGCCGGCGTTGAGCACCAGGTCGTCGGTGGCGCGCTCGCGCTCCTTCAGGAATTCGCGCCACGCGGACCACGCCAGCGGGTTCCACCAATTGAGACTCAAGGCCGTGCGCGCGAGCAAGTGCGTAGCCACGTCGCCGCGGCGCACGTGGGCCAGCTCGTGCAAAAGCACGATGCGGCGGCGCTCTTCGCTCCACGCGGCGGCTTCGGGCGGCATGAAAACGGCGGGCCGCAGAAGCCCGAAGGTCATGGGCATGCCACCTGGGCGGCTCTCGAGCACGCCCACGTGGTGGCGAATCCCCAATGACTGGGCCAGTGCGCGCGCGAGGCCGTCGTCGGGGAACGGACGCGCGGCGCGCTGGACGCGCCACACGGCGATGAATGCCGCGAACATGCGTAGGAAGGCCCCGGCCGCGCCGGCGGCCCAGAGCAACATCAGCCAGATTCTCCAGTCGTAATAGCGCGGCGCATGGATCGCGCGGCGGGCGCTGGCCGACGGAAGCAATGACGATGAAGGCTGCTCGGCGGCGGCTGAGCTGCCTACCCGGAAGACCACGGCCGGGTCAAACGGAAGGAGCGCTCCGGACGCCGGAACGCGCAGGGCCGGCAACGAAGCCGAAAGGAAAGGCAACGCCAGCACGGCCGCGGCCGCGGCGGTCCACACCAGGTGCCGTAAGGCCGCGGACCGCCCGCGAAGCGCCCATGCCGCCAGCCATGCCGCGCCCAGCACCGCCGTGCTCTTGAGCGCCGCGCTCACGAAAAAGGAAAACCATTCCGACACGTTCCAGATCGACATTTACTTGCCCTCCCGCTTAGCCTCTTCGATCATTTCCGACATCCGGTCCAGCTCCTCGCGCGTCAGGCGCGTGGCGGAAACATCCAGCAGCGCCGCCACAATCTGGTCGGGCTCTCCGGCGAAGAAGGTGTCCAGCAGGTGTTTCACCGCCGACCGCTTGGCCTTCTCGCGCGCCACCGTGGGCATGTAGACGTATTTCAGCCCTTCGGCCTGGTGCCTGGCGTGACCTTTCTCTTCGAGCACGCGCAGTATGGCGCGCACCGCCGAATAGCCGGGCGCGTTCTTCATGAGCTCCCGCACCTCCGACACGGACGCCTTGCCGCGCTGGTAAAGGATCTCCATGATCTGGCGTTCCCGCCGGCTGAGGCCGGGCAACTCGCTCACCGCCGCGTCTCCTGCTGGATTTTTAGCATAATGCTAGAAAATTAGCACAACGAAGCGAGCGTGTCAAGGGGTTATTATCGGGACTGTGGAAGCAGGCATGGTCCCGCCAGCGCTACCCTCCTTTACAATGGTCCTGAATGCCTGAATTCGACGTGGTGGGCGTGGGCCTCAACGCCACCGATACGCTTTTGGTCGTCCCGCACTTCCCGGCCTATGCCGGGAAGGTGCCGTTCCAGGAAGAGGTTGTCTGCCCGGGCGGGCAGGTGGCCAGCGCGCTGGTGGCGTGCGCCCGGCTGGGTCTGCGCGCCAAGTACATCGGCACGGTCGGGGACGACCAGCGCGGGCACATCCAGATGGAAAGCCTGCGCGCGGCGGGCATCGATGTCCAGCACGTGCAGCTTCGCAAAAACTGCGCCAACCAGTCGGCCTACATCGTCATCGACCGCAGCACGGGCGAGCGCACGGTGCTGTGGCGGCGCGACGATTGCCTGCGCATCGACCCCGAACAGATCCTGCCCGAGCAGATCGCCTGCGCGCGCCTGCTGCATATCGATGGGCACGATACGCCGGCGGTCGAGCGCGCCGCGGCCATCGCGCGGAGCCTCGGGATCCCCGTCACCGTGGATGTCGATACCATCTATCACGGTTTCGACCGCGTGCTGCCGCACGTCGATTACCTGGTGGCCAGCTCCGAGTTTCCCCCCGCCTGGACCGGCCAGAACGATCCTTTCAAGGCGCTCGAACTGATGCAGCGCGAATACGGAATGAAGGTGGCGGCCATGACGCTGGGGGCGCACGGCGCGCTGGCGAGGGAAAACGGGGAGTTTTTCTACTCGCCCGCTTTCGTGGTGAATTGCGTGGACACCACCGGCGCGGGCGACGTGTTTCACGGGGCGTTCTGCTATGCTGTTTTGCAGGAAATGCCGATGCGCGATGCCCTGGAATTTTCCAACGCCATGGCGGCCCTGAATTGCACGGCCCTCGGCGCGCGCGGCGGAATCCGCGGTCTGGAAGAGATTCGCGGCCTGATGGCGCGGGCCGAGAGGCGCGTTCACCCCGAATTCGCCGCCCGCGCGGCCGCTATTACCGGCAAATGATATTTCCCATCAAGGTCACACAGCCGAGCTACTCGAAGCCCACGGTCACGGTGCTGCTGATCGTGGCCAACGTCCTGGTCTTTCTGCACGAATTCTGGCTCGAGATGGTGGACCCGTATTCCCTCAACCATTTCATGGCGCTCTACAGCTTCAGGCCGGCCTACTTCCATTTCTCCAATATCTTCACTTCCATGTTTGTGCATGCCGGCTGGATCCACGTGATTGGCAACATGTTGTTCCTGTGGGTATTCGGGGACAACGTGGAGGACATTCTGGGCCACGGCAAGTATCTGCTGTTCTACCTGCTGTGCGGGATGGCCGCGGCCATCGGCCAGATGGCCATCGACCCGTTCTCGCGCGTCCCCATGGTGGGCGCCAGCGGGGCCATCGCCGGAGTCATGGGCGCATACCTGGTGAAATTTCCGCGCTCTCGCGTGGTAATGCTGTTCTGGTTCTTCTTCTTTTTCACCTTCGATCTGCCGGCCTGGTTCATGCTGATCTATTGGTTCGCGCTCCAGTTTTTCGGCGGAGTGGGGAGCATGGCCGAGGCGTCCCAGGGCGGCACGGCGTTTTTCGCGCACGTGGGCGGCTTTGTGGCCGGCATTGTCCTGGTCAACATAATGGGCGCGCGCCAGCCGTACTGGCGCCGCCGGGATCTGCAGTGGTAAGTGCCCGGGCGGGGCTTGCGGACCACGTTTGGATTCTGGCAGAATTGCTTGCTTGAGCCAGCGTGCGTCTTCGTTGATCGACACCCGCATCGTCTACTGTGGCGATTGCCTTGAGCAACTGCAAAAGCTGCCCGACCGTTGCGTAGACCTCATCTATATCGATCCTCCCTTCAACTCCAATCGGAATTACGAGGTGTTTTGGGGAGAGACGCAGGAAAAGAGATCGTTTGAAGATCGCCACGCTTCAACACAGGCCTACATCGAGTTCATGCGGCCGCGATGCGTCGAACTCGCGCGCGTGTTGAAGGAAACCGGATCGTTCTATTACCACTGCGACTGGCACGCCTCCCATTACGTCAAGGTAATGCTCGATCGGGTTTTCGGAGAGAACGCCTTCGAAAACGAGATTATCTGGAAGCGGACGACGGCCCACACGGACACGCACGGATTCGGCCACATTCACGACATCATTTTTCGCTACTCGAATGGGCAAGAACCAACCTTTAATGTCGAGCTGAAGCCTTATCCAAGAGATTATTTAGACCGCTATTTCATCTATGAAGATGAGTACGTCAAGAGCAGGGGAAAGCACTGGCGTGCGGACATTACAGGGGCTGGCCTACGTAACGGGGAGACCGGAATGCAATGGCATGGCTTCGACCCGGGAAAAATCGGCAAGGGCCGTCATTGGATGACAACGCCCATGGAGCTTGATCGGTTGTTCGATGATGGGCGCATCTACATCCCGAAGGGCGGCGGCGTTCCGAAGCTGAAGCGGTACGAAAAAGAGCTTAACGGAGTGCCCGTGGATTCGATTTGGGACGATGTTCCATCGCTGGCTGGCCTTTCGAGGTCCGCTAACAGCCCGTGGTGAAAATCCGGTCTGGCGGGGCGATTGTGCTGGAGCCTGAAACATAACGGCCGTAGAATGTTTTTATGGCGATGGGCACTCGCAAG
Organism: Bryobacteraceae bacterium; assembly: GCA_049515735.1. Classification (GTDB taxonomy): domain Bacteria; phylum Acidobacteriota; class Terriglobia; order Bryobacterales; family Bryobacteraceae; genus Fen-178. The sequence continues at coordinate 20 of JBEKTU010000075.1, read as the reverse complement.
CACCGGCAGCGGCAAGAGCA
>JBEKTU010000074.1:0-31941 GCA_049515735.1 Bryobacteraceae bacterium | reverse complement strand
GCATTCAAAGTCACGCCCTGCACCTGTTCTTCCTGGCCGTGCCGGACTACCTCGACCGCCCCAGCGCCATTGCCGTGGCTGCCGAGCATCCCGCCGCCGTCATGCTGGGGCTGCGGCTCAAGCGGCTGGGAAACCTGATTCAGGAGACCATCGGCGGGCGGGCCATCCACCCCGTCAACGCGGTGCCCGGCGGGTTCGGGCGGGTCCCCAGCGCCGACCAGTTGATCGCCATCCGCAGCGCCCTCATCGAGGCCATCCCCGACGCCGAGGCCATGCTCGATCTCATCGCCTCCCTGCCGGACGCCGGCTTCTGCCACACCCCAACCGCGTACGCCGCGTTGTATTCTCCCGACTCCGACCGTTACTACGCCGGCGACCAACTCATGATCGTCTCCAACGGCGATCGGGCCACCGTCCCTGCTGCCGATTACCGTTCCCTGACCAACGAGCAGCCCGTCGCGCATTCCCACGCCAAGCACAGCACCTTCAACGGCAACCCGTTTATGGTGGGTTCGCTGGCGCGCCTGACCGTAAATCCGAGCCGGATCACGGAGGGTTCCGCCACGGCCTCCGGGCGGCTGAAGCTTTCCATCCCCTCCGACAATCCCATGGACAACAACAAAGCTCAGGCCGTGGAGCTGGTCAACGACCTGGGGCTGGCCCTCGACATGGTGGAACGGCTGATCCATGACGGCGTCAAGGACGAAGGCTGCGTCCCCGTGACTCCCCGCGCCGGAACCGGGGTGGGCATTACGGAAGCCCCGCGCGGGCTGCTGGTCCACAGCTACACCTATGACGACCAGGGCTGCGTGGTATCGGCGGACGTGATCACGCCCACCGCCATGAACGCCGCCAGCCTGGAGCAGCACCTCCGCAAAACCGTTGAACAAAGTGCGGAGCGCGATGAAGCCACGCTCAAGAAGAAGCTCCAGATGATCGCGCGCGCTTATGATCCTTGTATTTCCTGCTCCGTGCACTTGATACGGAGATGAAGCCCGACCTGGTGATCGGCCTCGGCAACCCGCTGATGGGGGATGACGGGGCCGGCGCCGCGGCCGCCGAAGTTCTCGCCAACGATCGCCGACTGGCGCGCCGGGTCGATGTGATTTCCGCCGATACCGACGTGTTGAGCTGCGCCAACCGGATGGAGCGCCGCCGCCGCGTCTTGCTCATCGACGCCGTTCAAGGCGATGTCCCCGGAAACGTTTCCGTGCTGCGCGAATCCCCGTCTGTCGACGGGCAGCAGCACGCGCATCATCTCTCGGCCCCTGCTATGCTTGCCCTGCTCCGCCAGGTAACCCCCACGCTTCGCGACACGGAGTTCATCTGGATTCTGGTTACGGTCAGTTCAGCCAGCGTGGGGATGCAACTTTCCCCGGAAGCCGCCACCGCCATCCCGAAAGTAGTGGAACGGGTGCGTCAGGAATTGAGACGGCGGTAGTTATTGGACGTGGTAGCATAAGTGCGGGCTGTATGCGCCGGCCGGTGTCTCTGCTCTTTCTTGCCGTCTTCTTGTTGCCCGCGCAGGACCTCCCGCCTGAGGTCCTCACGCTGGCGCGCATCCGCGACCGCGTGCGGGAAGCCGTCGAACGGCTGCCGGACTGCACCTGTGTCGAGACCGTGGCCCGCTTCCGGAAGCCCTCCGGTAAACAGCTCAAGCCCTTGGACCGCGCAGTTCTGCAGATTCTGTTTAGCGGCGGCAAAGAGCTGTTCGCTTTCCCCGGCGATTCGCACTGGGAAACCAGCCCGTTCGCCTTCGTGACCAGCGGCATGATGAGCAGTGGCCTCTTCGCGCTGCATCTCAGAGCCATCTTCCTCGACAGCCGGCCCATCATCAAGTACCAGGGCGACGAGTCCCCCACCGGGCGTCGCGAAGCCCGCTACGATTTCCACATATCGCGGATGGCGAGCGGCTATAAGATCCAACACGCGGCTGCTTCCGGCGTGGTGGCCATGCGCGGTTCCTTCTGGGCCGATCCGGAAACTTACGATCTTCGCCGGCTGGAGTTTCACGCCGACGAGATTCCGCCCGAGCTACCCTATGCCGATATCTCCACCGCCATCTACTACAATCGCGTACGCATCGGCGAGCGCGACGTCCTGTTGCCGCAGACCGCCGATGTGCGGACCACAGAGTTGAATGGCGAGGAGAACCGGGACCTCATCGAATTCACTCACTGCCAGGGATTCCATGCCGAAAGCACGCTGGTTTTCGGCGCGCCCCGCGATACCGCGGCTTCCCAGAGCCCCGCCGCAACTTCGCCCCAGCCGGCCGCGGCGGAAGCCACGCTGCCGCCGGATCTCGGCATCACGGTCGCTTTGAGTGCTCCCGTTGACGATCGCGCCACCGTCGGATCGCTCATCCAAGGGAAGGTGGCGGGCAGCGTAATGCAAAAGGGGACGGTGCTGGTTCCGGAGGGCGCCCTGGTCGAAGGCCGCATCCGCCGCCTGGAGCGCTATTCCGACGCCGGCGACTACTTCATCGTGGCGTTGGAATTCACCCGCCTCGAAACGCCCGGCGGAAACCTGCGCTTCTACGCGGACCTCCAGGATGTCGACCGCCGCGAAGGCGCCGAAATGGTGCTCACCAATGTTACGCGCCTGCAGCCGGGCGGGTTCCAGTCCGCCGGTCGGAGAGCTGGCACGGTGACCTTGGACAACCCGTACAGCCAGCGGATCTGGACGCACCAGATACCCGGCGTGGGCACGTTTTTCGTCCGCGGCTCCAGTTTTTCTCTGCCGTCCGGTTTCAAGACGGTCTGGAAGACGCAGCTTTACCCGCTGCAATCCCCGCCAGTCCGATAAATCTCACCCCTACACCCCCACGCCCACGCGCCAGAGCAGATATCCCACCGCCTGTTTGACGTAGTTCCAGCGGTCGTGCAGCGGTTCCGGGTTGTGCTCTTTGCGCGGTGAACCGTAGGCCTTCAAGCCGCGGGATTCGAGCATCTGCTTGACGCGATAAATGTGGTAACCGTCGCTCACCACGATGGCGGAATTGAGGCCCATGCGGCGCATGATTTCGCACGCCAGGGTTGTGGAATGCACCGTGCTCTCGCCCTCGGTTTCCACAATGACGGCCTCGGGCGGCACGCCCCGGCCGATCAGGTAGGAGCGGCCCACGCCGCCTTCGGTAAACACCAGTTCGCCGCCGGCGCCGCCAGTGGTCATGATCTGGGGAGCCAGCCTGCGGTTGTACAGTTCCAGCGCGTGGTCCAGCCGCGCGCGAAACACCTGCGAAGGCCGCCCCCGATACTCGGCCGCGCCCAGCACCAGGATCACATCCGCCGGTTGCGCTTCCTCGCGCGTGGCTTGCTGCCCGATGCGCACCGAGAGGCAACCGACGGCGACCATCAGTCCCGCCAGTGCCGCCGCCATGGCGCCCCATACGGCCCGCTTTAGGTGCGGTATTCTGAACATTCGGAAACCTTATTGTAATCAGATGGCGAAGGCTGAGACGATCGCAAGCGCCGCCAACCCGCTGCTCAAGGACGTGCGGCGCGCCATCGCGCGCGGCGCGCTCACCGAGCAGGGTTGGTGCGTAGCGGAGACCTTTCACCTGCTGGAAGAGGCGCTGCGCAGCGATTGCGAAGTGAAGATCGTGCTGGCCGCCGAGTCCGTGCGGTCGGCCGCCGAGGCGCACGTCCGGCGGCTGGCGGGCGTCAAGGTGGTGGTCTTGCCGGACGCGCTGCTCCAGAGCGTTTCCGGAACCGAGACCAGCCAGGGGGTGATGGCCCTGGTTAAACCGCCGGTCTGGAAGCTCGAGCAGTTGTTCCGCGGCTGCCCGCTGGTGGTGGTGCTCGATGGATTGCAGGATCCCGGTAACGCCGGCGCCATCGCGCGCGCCGCCGAGGCTTTCGGCTCTACCGGCCTCCTGTTTCTGAAAGGCACCGTAAGCCCGTATAATCCCAAGACGCTGCGCGCTTCCGCCGGCTCGCTGTTCCGCATCCCGTTTCTCCATGGCGTGGACGCCGCCCTGGCGCGCGCCGCTCTCCGCCAGAACAAGGTCGAGTTGTATGCCGGGGTTCCGGCGCGTGCCGGCGCCGCGGTGCGCTCGCTGGCGGATGCCGATCTCTCCGGACGATGCGGCCTGGTCATCGGCAACGAGGCGCGCGGCGTCGGCGCGGAGCTGCGCTCGGCCGCGCTCGATATTTCGATCCCCACGGTGGGAGTGGAATCGCTCAACGCCGCGGTGGCCGCCGGCATCCTGCTTTACGAAGCGCGGCGGCAGAGAGCGTTGCGGCCGTGAGCCTGTTCGACTCCACGCCGCCGAGTGGCCCAGAGGGCAAGCCCGAAACACACGGCCAGCGCCCTCTGGCTGAGCGTATGCGTCCCGAGCGGCTCGAAGACTTCATCGGGCAGGAGCATATTCTCGGGCCGGACAAACCTTTGCGTCGCCAGATCGAGCGCGATGAGCTCTCCTCCATCATCCTCTGGGGACCGCCCGGCACGGGCAAGACGACGCTGGCCAAACTCATCGCTCGCATCACGCGCTGCGAGTTCATTCCGTTCAGCGCCGTCCTCAGCGGCATCAAGGAAATCAAAGCGGTGATGGTTGACGCGGAGCGGCTGCGGCGGGTGGGTCGCCGCACCATCCTGTTCATCGATGAGATCCATCGGTTCAACAAGGCGCAGCAGGACGCTTTTCTGCCCTACGTCGAGCGCGGCGACATTATCCTCATCGGCGCCACCACCGAGAACCCTTCCTTTGAAGTGATCTCGGCGCTGCTTTCCCGCTCCCGCGTCTACGCACTCCGCGGGCTCACCGTGCCGGAAATCGTGACCCTGCTCAAACGCGCTCTCCCTGTGGTGGGCCTCCAGGCGCCCGAGGAACTGCTCGAGCAGATCGCCATCTACTCCAACGGCGATGCGCGCCAGGCGTACAACACCCTGGAAGCGGCGGCGGCCGGGGCGCCCTCTGGGCCCGGAAGCGAGCTCACCCTCTCCGCCGTTCAGGACGCTATGAACCGCAAGACGCTGCTCTACGACAAGGGCGGCGAAGAACACTATAACGTGATTTCTGCATTGCACAAGTCGGTGCGGTCGAGCGACGTGGATGCCGCGCTGTACTGGCTCACCCGCATGCTCGAAGGCGGCGAGGACCGCCTCTACATCGCGCGCCGGCTGATCCGCATGGCCATCGAAGACATCAGCCTGGCCGACCCGCGCGCTCTGGAGCAGGCCGTGGCGGCCATGCAGGCGGTTCACTTTCTCGGGATACCCGAAGGCGACCTGGCGCTGGCGCAGGCGGCCATCTATCTATGCGTGGCGCCGAAACGCGCCATGAACGCGGTGCATGAGGATGTCGAGCAAACCATCGCCGAGCCGGTCCCCATGAACCTCCGCAACCCCGTGACGCGCCACATGAAAGAGTGGGGCTACGGCCAAGGCTACCAGCACGCGCACCAGTTTGAGGACGCCATCGTCGATATGGAATGCCTGCCGCCGTCTCTGGCGGGACGGCGCTATTACTTCCCCACTGGCCGCGGCCTGGAGAAGCGCATTGGGGAGAGGCTGGAAGAGATCCGGCGGCTCCGGCAGTCGCCGAACCGCGGCCATTAGCGCTGGGCTGCCGCACGGGCGGGAACGCCAGGACGTGGGACTCTCTCCGGAGTCGATACCCTCATTTGAGGGCATTCCTCCATTTGTCTGAGGGATAGAGAAAGACCCACATTATCGGGAGAAAGGTATTGCATCCGACGAATCGCGATGCTACACTGGTCATGGTGGAACTAGTACCATAACGGACGTTAATATCATATTTTTTTAGGTTTAGAATGATCGCGAGTTTCTTAATAATTGGGTTCTCAGTACTCCTTTTAGCGTATTGGTTCCGCTATAGCTGCATTCTGTTGCTCCGCGCTCATGCGGAGCGGACGGCTTCGGCGTCGGCCGTGCCGGATATCCGGTTCTGTTTCGCGGAGGTGCAGGCTCAGCTTAGAACCGCCGAGGTACTGGACCCGCTACTCCTTTCGTTGCAACGCGACCACGAAATTCTCATCTATTTGTTGCAACACGCCGCCGGCCTCAGCCTGGAATCTTTTGAAGACCGTCTCCTGGTGCTGGACTACAAAGTGATGCAGTGGTGGTATCGCCTGACCAGGGTTGCCGCGCCGCGGCAGGCCCGGCAGGCGCTGTACGAAATGGCGTCGATTCTGAACGTGCTGGCCCAGAAAATGGGCGAACAGGCCGGCGTTCAGAACGAAGCGTAAGCGCGGCCCACCCCCAGTTCGCTCCTCTCTCCTCTCTGTGCGCGTCCCTCTGCCATGGGCCATGGGGATGTGCCGTCCGGCGTGATCTACAATGAGAAACGTGGGATCCGAAGCGGCACTCCAACTCGCCGTCGAGCGGCTCGACGCGGTCCGCCGGGAGATCGCTAAAGTCATCGTAGGGCAGGACGATGTCGTGGAAGGCGTGCTGATTTGCCTGCTGGCATCCGGGCATGTGCTTCTGGAAGGCGTTCCCGGGCTGGGCAAGACCACGCTGCTCCGCACTCTGGCGCGGACTTTGCAACTGAAATATTCCCGAATCCAGTTCACGCCGGACCTCATGCCAGCCGATATCGTGGGCAGCATGATGATCGAAACCGGCGACCGGGGCGCCAAATCTCTGCGTTTCCAGCCCGGCCCCATCTTCGCCAACCTGGTCTTGGCCGATGAGATCAACCGCGCTACACCCAAAACGCAGTCGGCGCTGCTCGAAGCCATGCAGGAGCGCACCGTCACCAGCGGCACCGCTACCCACCATCTGGACCGCCCCTTCCTGGTGATGGCCACGCAGAACCCCATCGAGATGGAGGGCACTTACCCGCTGCCCGAAGCGCAGCTCGACCGCTTCCTCATGAAGATTCTGGTCACCTATCCGAGCCGCGAGGAATTGCATGGCATCATCGAGCGCACCATCCAAAAGGAAAAGCAGGTTCCGGTTGCCGTAATGGATCGGGAAGCCATTTTGGAAGTCCGCTCGGTTTGCCGCGAGGTGCTGGTGGCGCCCCACGTGCGCGAGTACGCTGTGCAGCTTGTGATGGCCACGCAGCCCGAGCAGAAGGAGGCGCACGAGCTGGCCAAAAAGTATATCCGCTACGGCAGTTCGCCGCGCGGCGCCCAGGGGGTGGTGGAATGCGGGCGGGTGCTGGCGCTGATGCGCGGCCGGTTCCACCTGGCCATCGAGGACGTGCGGCACGTCGCCCCCGCGGTGCTGCGCCATCGCATCATCCTCAACTTCGACGCTCACGCCGACGGCCAGACGCCGGAAACCATCCTCGACGCCATCATCCAGGGAGTAACCGCGCGGGCTTCCGTCGCGTAGGTATCGCATGGCATCGCCCCCGTTATTGGAGCGCGAGTTCCTGGAAAAGCTCGAACGCCTCACCATCCACTGGCAGAAATCCTTCGCCGGTCTGGTGGGCGGCCATAATGTGTCGCGCTTCGCCGGCGCCGGGCAGGAGTTCCTCGACCACCGCACTTTTCATCACGGTGACGACCTGCGCGCCGTCAACTGGCGCGCTTACCTGCGCCTGGAAAAGCTCTTCCTCAAGATGTTCCAGGTAGAGCCGCGCGTGCCCGTCCGCCTGCTGCTCGATTCGAGCGGTTCCATGACGGCTCACGGCGGGCGGAAATTCGATTACGCGCGGAAACTGGCGGGCGCGCTCTGCTTCGTCGGGCTGGTGCGGCTCGATTCGATCTCGATCCACGGCTTCTCCAACCGCCTGGCGCGGCGCATTTTCTCGACCGGCGGGCGGTACCGCTTCCCCGGCGTGATGGACGGCCTGGCCTCGCTCGCGCCGGGCGGCCCCACCAGCTATCACGCGTTGGTCCGCGACTTCATAGGCACGTACTCGCAACGCGGGCTGGTCATCGTCATCTCGGATTTTCTGGACGACAACGGCTGCGAGCGGGCGCTCCAGTACCTGGCCGATTTCGGCCACGAGCTGATGCTGCTCCAGATATGGGCCGAGGAAGACCGCACGCCTCCATGGACCGGCGAACTGGAGCTGCGCGACGCCGAAACGGGGGCGGCCCTCAAGCTGGATTTCGACGAGGCCGCGCGCGCCCGATACACCCGCGCCTTCGACGAGTATTGCTCCGCAATCGAGACCGTGGCGATGCGCAGCGGCGGGCGCTACGCCGGCATCGCCACCTCGCAATCGCTCGAGAGCGTGCTCTTCGGGGAGCTGATCCGCGTGCGGGGGATTGCATGAGCTGGGGCCGGGCATGTACCTTCTGAATCTTTCGCTGGCGCAGTTCTTGACTATCTTCGGCTCCGTTTCCGCCCTCGCCGTAGCGCTTTACCTGCTCGACCGGTCGCGCCACCGCCAGGTGGTTTCCACGCTGCGCTTCTGGGTGGCGGCCGGGCAACCCGCGGTGGCCGCGCGACGGCGGCGCATCCAACAGCCGTGGTCGTTGATTCTGCAACTGGCCGGCATGGCACTGCTGACGCTGGCCATGGCGCAGTTGCGCTGGGGTGCGCCCGCGCTGGCCGGAAGGGACCACGTTCTCATCCTCGAAACCTCGGCCTGGATGGCGGCGCGCTCCGGCAATCGCACTCTCATGGACCTGGCCCGCGACCGCGCGCGCCAGTATCTTCGCGCCCTTCCCGCGCGCGACCGCGTCATGCTGGTGCGCGCCGACGCCCTGGCCACTCCCGCCACGGCCTTTGAGCCGGACCGCCGCAAGCTGGAAGCGGCCATAGCGGCTTCCCAGCCCGGCGCCACCGCTCTCGATCTCGATCAGGCGCTGGCATTCGCGCGCCACATCCAATCTCAGGAAGGCCGGCGCGCGGGAGAGATCGCGGTCGTCGCGACCGGGCGCACGGCCGGGCGCGATCCCGGCGCCCCGCCGCCACCCCGCAACCTTCGCGTGCTCTTGGTGCCGGATGCCATCGAGAACTGCGGCCTGCGCAAGGTGGGCGCGCGGCGCTCCGCCACCGACCCCGGCCTGTGGGAGATCTACGTCTCCGCGCGCAACTACGGAACCGTGGCTCGCACCGTGACGCTCTCGCTCGACTTTGGGCCGCCGGGTGAAGCGGGCAAGGTGGCGGCGGGATCGCGCCGTCTTCTGCTGCCACCGGGCGGCGATGCGGAAGCCAGTTTCGAATACCGCACTGCCGCCGCGGGAATCCTGGGTGCGAGCCTTTCACCGCACGACGCTTTCTCCGCCGATGACCGCGTGTCGCTCGATCTGCCGCCGCTCGCCGTGCTTCCCGTGACCGTCTATTCCAACGAGCCCGATTTGCTGCGCCCCGTTCTCTCGGCTACTCCGCGGGTTGCCGCGGTCTATCGCAAGCCGGAGGAATACCGCACCGATGATCGGGGCCTGGTGATCCTCGACCGCTTCATTCCGCCCCAGCGTCCGGCCGCCGATTCCATCTGGATCGACCCTCCGGCGCAGGGCTCGCCGGTGCCCATCCGCTGCACTGTGGAACAAGCGCCGTTCGAGCGCTGGGATACCGGCAATCCCGTAGCCGCCGGGCTCCGCGCCAAGGACTTCAAGCTGGAGAAGGCCTCGGTTTTCGAAACTGCACCTACGGACTTGCGCATCGGCGAGGTCGCCGCCGGACCGGTGATCGTGGCACGGCCCGGCAACCCCAAGATGGCGGTTTTCGGCTTCCATCCCGCGCTTTCCGGCATGCGCTACGAGCTGGCCACACCGCTGCTTTTCGCCAACCTGCTGCGATGGGTGTCGCCGGAAATCTTCCGCCAGTGGGAAATCGCCGGCGGCAGCGCGGGAACGGTCAATCTCCAACTGGATCCGGACACCGCGCCGGCGAACGTCAAGGTCATCTCGGAAGACGGCTCGCCCGTGCCCTTCACGGTGCACGAAGGCACCCTGAACTTCTTTGCCGGCCGGCCCGGCGGCGTGCGCGTGCTGGCCGGCGACCGGGAGTACGTTTATTCGCTCACTCTTCCCCAGCTCTGGGATAGCCAGTGGGAGCCGCCCGCCGCCGCGCGCCGCGGCCTTCCCCGTTGGCAGCCGGTCGTGGAGGGATCGCGCGATTTGTGGCCGTGGCTGGCCATCGCCGGCGGCTTGGGGCTGCTGCTTGAATGGCTGCTCTACGGAAGGTTCCGGCGCGGTTCCGCGCGACGTTCCGGCCTGCTGCTCAAAGCCGGTACCATGGCCGCCATCCTGCTGGCGCTGGCCGCGCCGCCCATCGCCGTCTACCGGACCAAGGTCGCCGTGGCCGTGTTGGCGGACACTTCGGCCAGCGTGTCCGCGGAAGACCTGCGGACCGAATCGGCGCTCACCAGCCAGGTGGAGCGCGCGCGTGGCCGCCACTGGACGCGCGTCATCCCCTTCGCCCGCGTCACACGCAACGCCGCCCCCGAGGAACACCCCAACGACGGCTGGCGCCTGCGACGCACTGCCGGCGCCGCGGGTCGCTCCACCGACCTCGAATCCGCCATCCGCGATGGTGCCGCCTCGCTGCCCGCCGGCATGTTGCCGCGCCTCCTGCTGATCTCCGACGGAAATGAGAACCTGGGCAGCGTGGCGCGCGCCATCTGGCAGGCGCAGCAGCTTGGCGTCCCCATCGATACCATACCGCTGGCCGGCCGTGCCCAACCCGGGCTGCGGCTTAATTCCATTGCCATTCCGGGTCAGGTTTTCAGCGGTGAGCGCTTCACAATTGACGTGACGCTGGAATCGCCTGCCTCGCGGCGAGCCACCATCGAGATGGCGGCCGACGGCAAATCCATCGGCTCGAGCCAGGTGGAGCTTGTGCCCGGTCCCAATCGCCTGCGGCTTAACGCCAGCGTCAACGCGGTGGGAGCGATTGCGCTGGCCGGGAGGATCTCCGCCGGCGATCTGGGCGAGACGCGCTTCGAAAACGCCGTCACGCTGCGGCGTCCCCGCGTGCTCTTGGTTTCGCGCGACCCCGCGGCCAGCGAGCAGCACCTTCTGCGCACGCTCGAGGCCAACCAGTTCGAGGTCGAGCCAGCGCCCGGCGGCGTCCCGGAGAAGCTCGACGATTACCAGCTCGTGGTCATCAATAACTGGGATTTCCGCGCCATTCCCGCCGCGCGCAAGGCCGCGCTCGAAGATTTCGTAAAACAGGGCGGGGGCTTGCTCTGGATCGCCGGCGAGCGCAACGTCTACGTCGAGAAAAAGGGCGAAGAGGACCCCTTGGAACGCGCGCTCCCCGCCCGGCTTGCGCCGCCGCGCTCGCCCGAAGGCACCGCCGTGGTCCTGGTCCTGGATAAATCGTCTTCCATGGAAGGCCGCAAGATCGAGCTGGCGCGGCTGGCCGCCATCGGAGTGGTCGAGAACCTGCGGCCCATCGACCTGGTGGGCGTGCTCATCTTCGACAATTCGTTCCAGTGGGCCGTGCCCATTCACAAGGCCGAAGACCGCGCCTTTATCGAGCAACTGATCTCCGGCATCGTGGCCGATGGTGGCACTCAGATCGCACCCGCGCTCACGGAGGCCTACCGGCGCATTCTCCCGCAGCCCGCCGCCTATAAGCACATCGTGCTCCTCACCGACGGTATTTCGGAGGAAGGCGACAGCTTCCAACTCACCAGGCAAGCGCTCGCCAACCATGTCACCATTTCCACCGTCGGCCTGGGGCAGGACGTGAACCGCCCGTTTCTGGAAAAGGTGGCCTCCAGCGCCGATGGCAAATCGTACCTCCTGAATGACCCTTCCGGCCTCGAGCAGATTCTGCTGCGCGACGTGGAGGAGCACACCGGCCTCACGACGGTGGAGAAATCGATCGCGCCGAAAATCGTCAAGCAGGCCGAAATCCTGGATGGAGTCGGCATGGAAAATGCGCCCGCGCTGCGCGGGTACGTGCGGTTCGAGGCGCGTCCGGCGTCGGACACCATCTTGACCGCCGGCGGTCGCGACCCGCTCTTGGTGCGCTGGCAATATGGTTTGGGACGCGCGGCCGTATTCACTTCCGACGCCAAGAACCGCTGGGCCGTGAACTGGGTGACCTGGCCGGGCTTCGACCGGCTGTGGGCCAACATCTTCCGCGACATCCTTCCACGCGCTTCTCAAACCGAAACCGCAGCCGATTTCGACCGCGCCTCCAACGAGCTGGTGGTGGACTATCATTTTTTGCTCTCGCAGGACGCCCCGCCCCCCGACATCTTCGTTTTCGGACCCAACGGCTTCCGAGCGCCGCTGAAGGTCGGCAAGGTGGCCGCGGGCCATTATCGCGGGCGCCTGGCCATCGGCCAGAACCAGGGGCTTTTCCGGGTGCGCCCGCTGGCGGAGTCGCGCGCCTTTCCCGAGGTGGGTTTCTATCGCCAGGAAGACGAGCTGCGCGAATACGGCAATAACGAAACGTTGTTGCGCCAGGTAGCCGCGGCCACCGGCGGCCGCTTCAACCCCGCGCCGCGCGAGGTCTTCGATGCCGGCGGCCGGAGCATCCGCTCGACCATGGAATTGTGGCCGGGCCTCCTGGCACTGGCCATCGCCCTGAACCTGGCGGAATTGATTCTGCGCAAATGGAAAGGTCTCAAACTGACATGAGGATTCAACGACTCGGCTCCGCGGGGCCGCAAGTTTCCGCCCTCGCATTAGGCACGATGGGAATGTCCGATTGGTACGGACCCGCCGATGAGACGGAGAGCATCGCCACCATCCATGCGGCCATCGACGCCGGCATCAACTTGCTGGATACCGCCGACTTCTATGGCATGGGCCATAACGAGATGCTGCTGGCGCGCGCCCTCGAGGGCCGGCGGGACCGGGTGCTTCTTTCCGTGAAGTTTGGCGCCATGCGCGCCCCCGGCGGCGCGTTCATCGGCGTGGACGGCCGTCCCCAGGCCGTCAAAAACTTCGCGGCCTATAGTCTGCGGCGTCTCAAGACCGATCGCATCGACATCTATCGTCTGACGCGCCTGGACCCCGCGGTTCCCATCGAAGATACCGTAGGCGCTATTGCCGATCTGATCCAGGGCGGATATGTTCGCTTCGTGGGTCTCTCGGAAGCCGGCGCTGCGACTGTGCGCCGCGCCCATGCCGTGCATCCGATCTGCGACTTGCAGATCGAATACTCGCTCATAAGCCGCGGCATCGAGAAAGCCATCCTGCCGGCGGTGCGCGAACTGGGAATCGCCGTCACCGCGTACGGTGTGCTCTCACGGGGCCTGCTGACCGGTTCGCAGCCACGCGAACAAAGCGACATCCGCGCGCGTCTGCCACGGTTCACCGGGACGAACTACGAGCAGAACCGGCCATTGATCGGCGCGCTGGCTCGTCTGGCGGAGGAGAAAAGTACGACGCCGGCCCAGCTCGCCATTGCCTGGGTCCTGAGCAAGGGCAGCGGCATCGTCCCCGTGATCGGCGCGCGCACGCGGGCGCAACTGGCGGATTCGATGGGGGCGCTCGATCTTACGCTATCGGCCGGTGACATTGCCCGCCTGGAGGAAATCTGCGATCACTCGCGCGTCGCCGGAACCAGGTATGATGCCGCCCAAATGAAGATGCTCGATAGCGAACGGTGAGGCGGCCCTTCCACGCAAACTGCGGGAAGAGCCGCCTGATCTAACCTTACCGGCACAGCGGCCGGACACGGGTGAACGTTAATCTGCCAGCCGCTTGGCAGTGGCTTCGGTAACCATCGGCGAACCATCGCGACCCGGACGAGAGATCTTCAACTTCAACTCGTTGCCGGAAACCGTGCCGGTGTACTCCGACGTCATCGAATTGCCGCCCATCTGCATGGCGATCTTGAAAGAGATGTTGTCGCCATCGACCTTGCCTTCGGAGATCTGGGTTTCCATGGGGTCGCCGCCGCCGCGGCCAGGCCTCACCATACTGCCAGTCAGCGTGCTTCCATTGGCCTTCAGGTTAAGCGTCACCTGGGTAGGGTTTCCACCCCCCCTGCCGGCTTGCTCGTATACCCACTTGCCGGTGACATCCGCCGCCATCGCGGCGAACGCTACAACAAGCAGAATCGTAACTACAAAGAACAGCTTTTTGGTCATAGTAACTCATAGGCGTCGCCCCACACCCGGATGTTACCCTCCGTGGTGGTATCCGGCTAATAAACACAAATACTTGAGAAACCCCACGGCATTGCCCACCATACAGAGGGGAGTAGTTTACACGGCGCGGCCATCCGCTGCCATGAACCACGACGAGTCTTGGGGAACAACCCGCGGCCGGGTGGAAGTCCTGGTCCTCGAAGACAATCCGGGCGATGCCCGGTTGCTCCATGCCGAGTTCAGCGGCGAAGTTCTGATTGACGCCCATCTTACCATCGCTCCCCGTCTCTCCGATGGCTTGCACCTGCTGGCCAGCCGCGAGTTCGATGCCGTTCTGCTCAACCTCGACCTCCCCGGCAGCCGCGGCATGGAGACCTTCGAACGCCTCCGCGCCGCCGTGCCCGAAGTGCCCCTGATCGTTTATACCGGCGTCCACGACGACGAGGTCGCGTTGCGCGCGCTGCGCGGCGGCGCTCAGGATTACTTGGTCAAGGGCCCCGGCATCGGGCCGTTGCTGGCTCGCGCCGTCCACTTCGCCGTCGAACGCCACCGCGTGCGCGCGGAACTCGATCTGCGCGCCGCCCGCCTGGAGAAAAACCGGGAGGCCTTGCGGAACATCGTCGAAGCCAGCGCGGACGTCATCCTGATCCTCGACCGTTCCGGCGCGGTGCGCTTTGTCAACCGCGGCGCTGAGAAGATGTACGGCCGCTCGGCCGCCGATCTGGTGGGCCAAGCCGGCGGCTTCGTCATCCAGCCCGGCACGGCCGAGATCGATATCCCGCTCCCCGGCGGCACGGCGCGAACCGCCGAGGTGCGCGTGGTCGAGATCGAGTGGGACGAAGAGCCGGCCTCCCTGATCCTGCTCCACGATGTTACCGAGCGCAAGCTCGCGCAGCAGCAGATCGAAGCCCAGAATGTTCTCCTCGAAGATCTCGTCCGCGAGCGCACCGCCGAACTGGTTGCCGCCAATTCGGAAATCGAGGCATTTGCCGACTCCGTCTCCCACGATCTGCGCGCCCCGTTGCGCCATATCAAGGGCTTCACCCAGATGCTCGAAGAGGAAGCCGGCGCCGGCCTGGATGCGTCCGCGCAGACGCTGCTGGCCCGCATACTGCGTTCCGTCGAGCAAATGCGGAAGCTGATTGACGATCTGCTGGGGTTCTCCCGATTGGGGAGTTGCCCGGTCTCCAGGCAACCCGTGGCTCTCGGCCCCCTGGTGACCGGGGTGATCGAAGAACTTGCGCCCGAAACCCAGGGACGGCCCGTCGAGTGGTCGGTTGCCGGCCTGCCTTCGCTCGATGCCGACCCCAGCCTGCTCCGCGTCGTGCTGGTCAACCTGCTCTCCAACGCCCTGAAGTTTACGCGCGGCCGCGACCCCGCCCGCATCGAGGTCTTTCCCACTGCCGACGGCCACGCCGCGCCCGTTATCGCCGTGCGCGACAATGGCGTCGGCTTCGCCGCGGAACATGCCCAACGCTTGTTCGGCGTCTTCCAGCGCCTGCACTCCCAGACCGAATTTGAAGGCACCGGGGTCGGCCTCGCCACCGTCAAACGCATCGTCACCAGGCACGGCGGGCGCATCTGGGCCGAAGCCGTACCGGGCGTGGGCGCTACCTTCTTCTTCTCGCTCGGCCCGGGGGAAACCCCACCCGCCCGGCCATCCTGAAAGCCGGCGCTACACATCTTGCCATCCGGGTCGATGAGTACCAGTGTGAAAAGCCGGAGCGTATGAAGGTAAGCACCAGTTGGCCTGTGTTGGTGGCGGAAGACAGTCCAGCCGATTTTCTCCTCCTCCAAGCGGCCTGGACGCGGGCCGG
The DNA here is from genome assembly GCA_049515735.1 of Bryobacteraceae bacterium. Lineage (GTDB taxonomy): Bacteria > Acidobacteriota > Terriglobia > Bryobacterales > Bryobacteraceae > Fen-178. Next base: position 16,191 of record JBEKTU010000074.1, on the reverse strand, counting down.
CAACGGGCACACCCTGCTGTGCGAACCCGACGGCACCGCGCTGCTCCAACGCCTGCGTCTCCCGGGTATGCGCGCGGCCCTGGTCTTGATGGACGTGAACATGCCTCGAATGAACGGCCTGGAAGCCCTCGCGGAAATAAAAGCCGACCCCCGCCTGGCTGCCACCCCAGTGGTCATGTTCAGCGTGTCGCGCAACGATGGGGATGTCCGCCGCGCCTACCAGTTGGGCGCCTCCTCTTACGTCGTCAAGCCCATCGGCCTGCACGAGTTGGTAAGCGCGGTCACCCTCATCCGCACCTACTGGCTGGGATTAGTCGAGGCGCCTGAATGAATCCGGAATCCGCAATCCAGGTCCTCATGATCGATGACGACGAAAACGACGCCATGCTGGTCCGCCACATGGTCGGCAAGATACCGGATGCCGGCTGCCATCTCCACTGGGCCGGATCCTACGAGCAAGGGCTCAAGGCGCTGGGGGAAATCGACTGGGATCTCTGCCTGGTCGATTACCAGTTGGGCGCGCACACCGGCGTGGAGATCGTCATGGAATCGCGCGCCCGCGGCGTCGATTGCCCGTTCCTGCTGCTCACCGGAGTCGGCAACCGCAGCATCGATTTGCTGGCCATGCGGGCCGGGGTGGTGGGGTACCTGGAAAAAAGCCGCCTCTGCCCGCTGGAACTGGAACGGGCCATTCGTTACGCCATCGGCACCCGGGCGGCGCACCAGGAGCCCGCCAGCCCCGCGTTCAGCCGCATCCCCCCCGAAATCGTCGAAGCTCTGACAGCCGGCTTCGACTCCCATAACCCTTTCGTGGTGATTGCTCTTATGCTGGACCGCGACTCCGTGCTCCGCAACCGCCTCAGTGCGAGCCATGTCGAGCACATCAACGCCGATCTCGAGGCCTTGCTCCGCGCCCGCATCTCCAGCGGCGAAACCCTGTTCCGCCCCAGCGAGGGCGCCCTCCTTGTGGTTTCCAGCACGCAGGACGCGCGTGAGGGGCGGCAGTTCCTGGCGCTGCTGCTCTCCGAGCCGCTGGCCGTGTCCGGAGGCGACCGCAGCCGGACCGTCTCCTTGCAGGCCCTCCTGCGGCGCAACGTTTTCAACTCCTCCGGCTACCTCTGCGCCACCGCGCTCATCGCCGACCTGGACACCTTCTTCGCCACTGGCCCGCGGCTCCCCGGCCCGGACTTCAGGAGTTTCTGAGATGCCGCCTCTTCCGCCCGCCCTGTTCGTGGCCGCCTTTGCCGCCGCCACGCTGGCCGCGATCGTCGAGGGTTCCCAGGACGCCATCGTCGCCACCACCATCGATGGCGTGGTTACCTACTGGAATGAGGCGGCCGAACACCTGTTCGGTTACTCCGCCGCGGAAATGATCGGCCAGGCCATCGGCCGCTTGATACCGCCCGGCCACGGCGGCAAAGAGGACAGCATCCTCCAGGACATTCGCTCCGGCGAGCGCATCGAACACTGCGAGACGCTCCGCCTCACCAAGGATGGGGGCCTGGTCGACGTGTCGCTTTCAGTCTCTCCTATCAGGGATGCTTCCGGGCAGATTATCGGATTGGCCAGGATCTCCCGCGACATTACCGAGCAGAAGCGCGTCCGGCGCGACCTCGACCGGTTGCGCTGGATGCTGTCTCCCCCGGCGGGGGCGCACGCTCCCGAGTTGCCCGCTCAGGGCCCCGCCGAGCGCAACACGGCGCGCAGCACGGTTGTAATGTTGCCCCGAACGTTGCGGGGGACCGCCTGCCGCCTCGGCGAGCGCAACACGGCGCGCCTGGTTCTCGACGCCGCCGGCAATTCCCTCCTGTCCGGGATCGCCGCCGATTTTCACGTCCTCATGGGCACCTGGTTCGCCGTGCACGAGGCCAACGGCGATCTCTCGTACAGCGTGCTGGTCTCCGACTGGTGCCGGTTCCTGGATGCCGGTTCCATCCAACGCTGCGCCGCGACCGGCGTCTGCGAGCCCCAATCCTGCTGCAAGTGGCTATGCCGCGGATCCCCAGCCAAGGAGGCTTCCATGGAGATCATGGCGCACGGCGAACCCGTGGATCTCCAGTGTCTCGACGGGCTTCGCATGTACGCCGTTCCCATCCGCGCCGGCGGCGAGTTGGTGGGGACCATGAGCATGGGGTACGGCGACCCCACCCGCGACCCTTCCCGCCTGGCGCAACTGGCTGAACAGCTCGGCGTCGAGGTCGCGGAGCTGGAAAGCTACGCCGCGGCCTACGAAACACGCCCCCCATTCATCGTCGAGCTGGCCAAGCAGCGCCTGGCCAGTTCCGCCCGCCTGCTGGGCGAAATCGTGCAGCGCCACCGCGGCGAATTGCTCCTCCGCCGCACCAGGGACGACCTCGCGCGCTCCAACCGTGAACTCGAACAGTTCGCCTACGTGGCCTCGCACGACTTGCAGGAGCCGCTCCGCATGGTGGCCAGTTACACCCAACTGCTGGCCCACCGCTACGGCGACAAACTCGACCAGGATGCGCGGGATTTCATCGCTTACGCCGTGGATGGCGCCACCCGCATGAGCCAGTTGATCGAGGACCTGCTGACCTATTCGCGCACCACATCGAATGCCCGCTCCGCGGCCGTGGTGGATACCCGCAACGCCTTCTCGCTGGCGCTGCGCAACCTGCAGGCGGCCATCCTCGAGAGCGGCGCAGAGGTGGTTTGCGGCGACCTGCCTCCCGTGCTGGCCGATGCCGTTCAGATCGTCCAGGTGTTCCAGAACCTGGTGGGTAATGCCATCAAGTTCCGCACCCCGGGCGTGCCGCCGCGCGTGCACATCGAGGCGCGGCGCTCGCCCGATCACCCGCGCCAGTGGCTCTTCCGCGTGGCCGACAACGGCATCGGCATCGACCCCAAGTACTTCGAACGCGTGTTCGTCATCTTTCAACGCCTCCACGCCCGCGAGAAGTACGCCGGCACGGGCATCGGCCTGGCCCTGTGCCAGCGAATTGTCGAGCGCCACAAAGGCCGCATCTGGATCGAATCCGAGCCGGGCAAGGGAACCACATTCCTGTTCACGCTTCCGGAAGTGGATCCGGAGAAGGGAGAACCATGATCAGCGCACCTTTCGACGGCACCGTCATAGACATCCTCCTGATCGAGGACAACCGGGGCGATGCGCGTCTCGCTCAGGAGGCCCTGCGCGACGGCAAGTTCCGCATCGGGTTCCACCACGTCTGGGACGGTGAGGAGGCCATGGACTTCCTGCGCCGCACCGGGAAGCACGCCGGCGCGCCCCGCCCGGACCTGGTTCTGCTCGACCTCAATCTCCCTCGCCTGGACGGCCGCGAGGTGCTGGCGGAAATCAAGGCGGATGCCTCCCTAAGGAGCATCCCCGTGGTGGTCCTCACCACCAGCAGCGCCGAACAGGACGTCTTCCACTCCTATGACCTCCACGCCAACTGCTACATCACCAAGCCCGTCACCATGGTCGACTTCCTCAAAGTGGTAAGTTCCATTCAGGATTTCTGGCTGACCATCGTCAAGCTGCCGGTCGCACCGCCGGCCTAACTGTGGCGCACGCACTCGTGCGTGCCGCGTCGACACTCGTGTCGACGCGAGATTTTTCGCCACTCCATCCCACTGATGTTCCGTATGATCTCCGTTCGCCGCCTGCCGCACCTTTATCCCCAGGGTCGCTGGCTGTTCCTCACCTGGAGCCTTCACGGCGCTGTCCGTCCGTATCGCTTCCCGCCACCCCACAAGGCGTCGGCCAGTCAGGCTTTCGTCTGGCTGGACCGCCAATTGGACATGGCTCGTGCTGGCCCCATGTTCCTTCGCCAGGACGCCATCGCGAACCTGGTGGTAGAGTCCCTGCATCGTGGGGCGGAACTCGGGCATTATGAGCTTGCTTCTTTCGTGGTGATGGCGAACCATGTTCATGTGTTGCTGCTGCCGAAGGTGCCGCCCAGCCGGTTGCTGAAGTCGCTGAAGGGGTGCACCGCGCGCGAGGCGAATCGTCTGCTGGGCAGGACGGGAGAGCCATTCTGGCAGCGGGAAACCTACGATCATTGGGTAAGAGATGGGCGGGAGTGGGAGAGAATTAAGTTCTACATCGAGAATAATCCAGTGAAAGCGGGAGTGGTTTCGCGCGCCGAAGAGTATCGCTGGTCGTCAGAGTGGAACCAGGTGCGCGCCGACACGGCTGTCGGCGCGGCACGCACGAGTGCGTGCGCCACCACGCCGGGTGCGGAGTAGCGGCGGATTACCGGTAGGCGAACAACATGGCGTACAGGATCAGCCCGATCATCAGCAGACCCACGCCCAGCGCGGCGAAGCCCAGCCGCCGCCAGAATCGCGCCGCCTGAGCCGACGGCTCGGGCATCAGGCTCTGCTCCAGTTGGCCGCTTTCCACCAGTTGCTGATACTCCCGCGGACGGTCCCGCTGGAACTCCTCAAGCGGCATGCCGCCCGTGAAAATCACGGTGTCGATGGGGAATTTCTCCGGGCGAAAGTGGGTATTGAAGAAATGCACCACGAAAATGAAGCTCACCGCCAGCAGGGCCTCGTCGCTGTGGATGGTGGTGGCCACATTGACCATCCAACCTGGAAACACCCGCGTGAAAATCTCGGGGAACCACAGCATAAGCCCGGTGCCGCCGATGATGGCAACGCCCCAGAAGACCGCGAAGTAGTCGAACTTCTCCCAGTACGTCCAGCGGCCATACTCCGGCCTCGGGCCGCGGCCCAGAAACCATTTGAGTGAGCCGGTGAATTCGCGCCAGTCCCGCCGGTTGAACAGCATGCTCTCCGGGCCGGCGATGAGCTGCCGCCAGCTCTTGCCGCTCTGCCGGCGCTGCCTTGCCAGGTCGTACAGGTGCAGCCCGAAATACGTGAAGGTCAGAACGGCGCAGAAACGGTGGATCAGCCCCGCCCCCTCGAAGCCTCCCAGCAAGTGGGCCAGCACCTTTGCCCAGCCCGCGTAGGAGAACTTCAGGATCATTCCCGTCAGCGCCAGCCCCAGGAAGCTGGAGACCACCATCAGGTGGAGGTTGCGTTGGAAGGGCTTGAACCGCCGCACGTACATCCCGGTTTCCGGCGGGCCGTTTTTCATCTGCCTGCGGTAATCCAGCGATCGCGGCAGCCAGGCCACGGTATGCGCGCCCGAAATTACCATCGTGCCCACCAGCAGCGAAGTCATCCCCCAGAAGGTGTAGAACAGGAACGGGTACTTGGCCGGGTCGTGGTGCGTGGCGTGCGTCAGGTACCCGGCGAACTGCCGGTGCGATCCCATGTGGCACTTCCCGCACGTGTTGACAATGTTGTTCCGGCTGAGCCGCGATCGCGGGTTGTCCACCGGCAGAATGTCGTGCGCGCCGTGGCAGTCGTAGCACTTGGCGGTCTGCAGATACCCCAGCTTGGAAACCTTCCCATGGAACGTCTCGAAATAGGCTGCCGTGATCTGCTGGTGGCAGCGCCCGCACTGGTCCATAATGTGCAGCCGGAAGTCCGAGAGGTCCGTGCGCTCGATGCTGTGCGCCGAATGGCACTCCGAGCACACCGGCAGGGGCTTCCCGGTCTTGGTCACCTCCGGGCTGTGGACGCTCATGTGGAACATTTCGTAGATGCCGCGGTGGCACTTGGCGCAGGTCAGCGCGATGTTGGCGCGGTTGACGCTCGAGCGCGGATCGCTGGCGGGCAGCTCGTGATGCGCCGTGTGGCAGTCGGCGCAATCCGCGGTCACGGTCAAGCCGCTTTGCAGCAGGCCCTTGCCGTGAATGCTCTCTTTGTAGTGCTCCACGATGTCGGTTTGATCGCCTTTATATCGAATGGCGGCCTTCTGCCCCGCCTGGTGGCACTTGGCGCACAGCGCCGGCACGTTGCGGGAGAACGTGGGCGAGGCTGAATCGGTCCTGCTGCGGGTGCCGTGCGGGCTGTGGCAGTCCTGGCAGGTTGGCGCATCCGGGCTCCCCTGCGCCGCCAGCGTGCCGTGCGTGCTTTCGCGATACTGGTTCACCTGGTCGGCGTGGCAGATCGAGCAATCCACCTTCTCGGGCATGCTGTCGCACGGCCGGTTGTGCGCGGGCGTGCCGCCGGTGTGGCACTGGACACAGGCTTTGCCCGCGTGCCGCGATGCGCCCAATTCCGCCTCGTTGGCGAACAGCGTAACCGTCTTTCCGCCGCGTGTGACCTTCAGGTTCGGGTCGCCATGGCACCGCTGGCAGTCGCGGTCCGACATGCCCTCCGGATAATAGACCTTGCGCACCTTGTGCGGCTCGTGGCAGTCCACGCAGGCCGGAATGAGGTTCGGTCCCTTCTCCCACAGCTCGCCGCGGATCACCTTGCGGTGCACGGTTTCGATCTGCGCGTGGCACTTGGTGCAGGTCTTGGCGATGTTCGCCTTGGCGATGGAGGAGCGCGCATCGGTGTGCGGCAGCACGAAATGCGCCGTGTGGCAGCTCGTGCAGACCGCGGCCACGGTGAGGCCTTTCTCGAAAAGCGCTTGGCCATGGATGCTGTCCAGGTAGTTGGCGTAGATGTTGGTCTCGGGGATGTCGTGCGTCAGGCTCACCGGCGTGCCCTCGCGATGGCAGCCCCCGCAGAGCTTGGGGATCTCCATCACCGAGGTGGGCGAGCGCGGGTTCGACGGCCGCAGAACGTTGTGAGTTCCGTGGCAGTCCTTGCAGCCCGGCGCGAGCTTGTCGCCGCGCGCCGCGGCCTTCCCGTGCAGGCTCGCTTCGTACTGCGTCTGCTCGTCGGGGTGGCACAAGCCGCAATCCACGCGGGCCAGTTTTTCGGGATGCGGAAACTCCTTCTTGGCCAGCTCGCTATGGCAGCTCGCGCATTCCAGCGTCGCGTGCGGCGAGGCAGCCAGAGCCGCCGCATTGAACGGCGGAGGCGTGCCTGATTCCCGCTTGCCCGTCCGCGGGCCCGTGTCGTGACATCCGGCGCACTCCTCAGAACCCGGAAGGGCCTTGGGCTGCTGGCCCGGCAGGAGTGTGGCCAGCGCCCCGGCCGCGAGCGCCAGACGCAACAGGTACGCCATCACCATCGGCCCGCTCTCGGAACATCGGGCGCCGGCGCCGGCCCGTGCTCCCGGACGCCCTTACCGTTCAGGAACGATGTATCCAGCGGGTACACGTCCGGATCGAAAATCACCAGGTAAAAATGCCAGACTACGATGGCCAGGCATGCCAGCACGGCCTCGTAGAAGTGTACCGCGGTGGCAAAATCCAGAACCTCTTTGGGAAACAAGCGCAGCGTCAGGTTGTCCGCCCACAGCACCAGCCCGGAAAAGCCCATGATCACGCCTCCCCACACCAGCGCCCAGTACTCGGCTTTCTCCAGGAAGCTGTATGGCGACAGGCACGGCTTTCGGGAGCTGAGCCCCAGGTTGTAAGTGAAGCTCTGCCAGGCCTCGGCCACGTCCGTGTAGCGCGGCCAGAGGTTCTTCCAGTGGCGGCGCAGTTGCGGATTGACGATCAGCGAGAACAGGTGCAGCATCGCCGTCAAAATGAATACTACGGCCGCCGACCTGTGGACCATGCCGCGCACGGACCACCTCGCCTCCCAGCTCAACATCGGCTTGGCCCACCACTGTTCGGGATACTTGAGCTGAAATCCGGTCCACGCCAGCACCACGAACGACACCAACAACAGACCGTGCAGAATCCGTTCGAAGGGTAGCACGCGTAGCGGCTGATGGTAGGTTCGGTGCAATTGTTCCGGTTGCGGTGTGGCGCTCCACCGCAATTTGCGGAACTTCCGGATCCAGTCGCCCAGGTTGTGCAGCAGCATCAGCCCTATTACCAGCGGAATCAGCACCAGGTAGGTTTGCCGCACCAGGCGCACGGAGACCGGTTCCGCGCGGCCGGCCCACAGGTGCACGGGCCCCAGCGCGTACCGCGTCCCCGCCCCCGGATGGCACCGGCCGCAGGTGCGCGGCAGGTTCTTCGGGTTGATGGTGGATTGCGGGTCCGAGGATGCCAGGATGTTATGCACTCCGTGGCAACTGGCGCAATTGGCCACGGTTTGCGAGCCTGCGGCGGACGCCAAGCCGTGGTACGAAGCCTCGAAGCTGACTACCCTGTCCGCCGGCATTCCGAACCTGCTGGTCAAGCGCACGTTGCCGTGGCACCGCGCGCACGTCTCCGGAACATTGCTGGGATTCACCAGTGAGGCCCGGTTGGTAGGCGCTTGGATGGAGTGTTCCCCGTGGCAGTCCGTGCAGACGGGCGCTTGAGCGACCCCCAGCTCCAGAGCTTTGCCGTGCACGCTGGAGAGAAACTGCTGGGAAATGTCGGTGTGGCACATGCCGCAGGTCTCGGGCACCTTCTTGCGGAACGCCTCGGTGTGGGTCGCGGCCAGTTCGTGAGCGCTTCCGTGGCAGACGGCGCAATCCGGGGCCGCGGCATTTCCTCGCTTCAGCGCCAGTCCGTGGACGCTCTGCGCATGCTCGCCCACCTGTGCCGGGTGGCAACGGCTGCAGGCGGGTTTTGGGACGCCTTCCGGATGGGGGTACGTGTCATGGTTCAGGTGGCAGTGGGCGCACCCCACCGATGCATGGGCCGAAGCGCGAAGCTTCTGGCCTTGGTCGTGGCAACCGGCGCAGGAGTTGTTGTCCTGCGTCTGGCTGAAGGCCGGCAGTATGCACACCACGGCGCTCAAGACCGCAAGGATCAGGAATCGGCCAGCGCTCAAAAGTCCCCTGCGAAACACCATTGCAAGACTTCGTGAAATCGGAATCAAGGACCCTTTAATCTTAGAACCTGTAGAATTCCGCGTCAAGTCAGGGGAAAAATGCCTCCAACTACATCATTGGTGTATAGATTTTCTACGGTTCTTCCACCATGCGCAGCCGCAGCTCCCGAAGATCCTTCAACAGAATGTCGGGCTGATGCGACTTCAGCTCCTCTGCTGGTGTCAGTCCAGTCGCCACGGCGATGGCGCGGATGCGGTTCGCGCGCGCGGCCAGAATGTCGGCGGGCGCGTCGCCGATGAGCGCAATGGGTGCCCCGTGCGCGATCCAGCCGCGGCGGCGGGCTTCGCGGATGGCGATCTTCGCCAGACCCGCCCTGGTCTTGGCCATTTCGCCGAAGGCGCCGAACCGAAAGTACCCGCGCAGGCCCGCGCGTTCCAGCTTGCGCCAGCCGATGCGCGTCAGGTTGCCCGTCACCAGGCCGAGCAGGATGCCGCGCCGCGCCAGGCGCTCCAGCGCCGCCTTTACGCCGGGACAAAGCTTGCCCTCGAGGACCGGGCACACCCGCAGGTAGTGGCGCTCGGCCGCGCGCAGGATCTCGGGCATCGTTTCGCGAACCAGTGCGCGCTTGGCGCCGGCCCGCCGCAGCATCGCCACCACAATGTCCGGGTCCAGCATCCCCTGCACCGGGATACCGTCGGTGGTGGTTTCCAGTCCCGTCACGCGGCGGACGCCATGGACCAGCGCTTCGCGGTGATGCGGGCCGGCGCGCCTCACCAGCGTGCCGTCGATATCGAAGAGAACCAGTGCGCGATAGGTCAAAGGTAATCATACGCCGCTACAATGGTTCTGTGCAGCGCTCCAAATTCCGCATCGGCCTGGTCCAGATGGCCTGCTCGAAGGACCCCAACGAGAACCTTGCCAAGGCCGAATGGCGCATTCGCGAAGCTGCCGGCAGGGGCGCGCAGATCGTGTGCGTCGAGGAATTGTTCCGGTCGCAATACTTATGCCGCGAGGAGGACCCCGGCCTGTTCGACCTGGCCGAGCCGGTCCCCGGGCCCACTTGCGACAGTTTCGCGCGGCTGGCGCGGGAGCTCCAGGTGGCTATCATCGGGTCGGTCTTCGAGCGGCGCGCGGCGGGTGTATATCACAACACCGCCCTGGTCATCGATGCCGATGGCACGCTCCTGGGGATCTATCGCAAAATGCACATCCCCGACGATCCGGGCTATTACGAGAAGTATTACTTCACCCCCGGCGACCTGGGATTTCGCTGCTTCGACACCCGGTTTGCCCGCGTCGCGCCGCTAATCTGCTGGGACCAGTGGTATCCCGAGGCGGCGCGCCTGGCGGCTCTGGCCGGCGCCCAGGTGCTGTTCTATCCCACGGCCATCGGGTGGCATCCCGCCGAGAAGGCTCGTCAAGGCGCGGCCCAGCACGAGGCCTGGCGTACCATCCAGCGCGCGCACGCCATTGCCAACGGCCTCTACGTGGCCGCAGTCAACCGCGTGGGGTACGAAGGGCCGCCGGAGACGGGACTGGAATTCTGGGGCGGGTCGTTCGTGGCGGATCCGTTCGGCCAGGTGCTGGCGGAAGCTTCGCAAGATGGCGAAGAGACTCTCATCGTCGAGTGCGACCCGCGCCGCATCGAGGAGGTGCGCCGCAACTGGCCGTTTCTGCGCGACCGGCGAATCGACGCCTACGCAGGCATTGCCACCAGGTGGGGCACGCTTTAGCCTGCCCGTTGCTCGGTATCGCTACCGGGCTACCGCCTGGAACCCCGGCTCCACATGTACCGTCTTTCCGGCCATCACGTAGATCTTCTCCGTGAACTGCTCGCCTCCCGGTGCCCGAAGCTCAAGGTTGTAAGTGCCGGGGCGCATCCACATGGTCTTGAGTTTCCCGGCGGTCCCCGCATATGCGCCGTCAACGAATACTTCGGCGGCTTTCACCTTCGTGTCCAGTTTCACCTGGCCGGCGTTGGGTACGCCATAATAAGCTCCGTAGGGATAAGGGCCGTAGAACGGGCTGTAATAGCCATACCATCCCATGGGCGCGAACCCGCCAAACCCGCCACCGATAAAAATGCCCACGCGGGCGGAAGCCGTCAAAGGCAGCAGCATCAACGCTGCGCTGGCAATCAGCATCATCTTTTTCATAGTGCACCTCTGCCATGGTTACTTGCAATTCCACCGCCAAACCGTAACACGTTGTGATGCAAAGGGTTAGTGAATGCTGCGGCTCGCTATCCGGCTGAGAACCACCACCGCTGCTGCCCTACAGCCAGCGCCGCTTATAATAAAGGCTTCATGACAGCCGAACTTGCATGTTTCGAAGAGCGCTGCCGCGCCCGGTACCCCATCACCGAAGTCATCTACAACTGCCCGCGGTGCGGAGCGCTGCTGGAGGCGGTGTATGGGAAGCCGGCGCAGCCCGCCGAAGAGCTGAAGACGCTGTGGCGCGCGCGGCGCACGTCCAACGCCCCGCTCGACCAAAGCGGCGTGTGGCGCTACCGCGAATTCATCCCGTTTCTTTCCGACTACCAGGGCGTGGTCACGCTGCGGGAAGGAAACACGCCTCTGCTGGAAGCGCCGCAGGCGGCTCGGTATGGAGGGCTCGACAAGCTGGTGTTCAAGCACCAGGGGTTCAATCCCACCGGCTCTTTCAAAGACAACGGCATGACCTGCGGGGTGGCACAAGCGCTGCGGCTGGGAATGACGCGCGTGGCGTGCGTTTCCACGGGAAACACCTCGGCCTCCATGGCGGCCTACTCCAGCGCGGCCGGCTTGCAGCCGGTGATCTTCATTCCGCACGGGAATATCGCTTACGGCAAACTGGCGCAGGCGCTGGAATACGGCGCGCGCACGCTCCAGGTAGAGGCCAATTTTGACCAGATCCTGGCCCTGGTGCGCCAGCTTGCCGAGCGCATCGGCATCTACCTGCTGAATTCCATGAACCCTTTCCGCATCGAAGGGCAGAAGACCATCATGCTGGAGATGATGGACCAGCGCGATTGGCGCGTGCCCGACTGGGTGGTGTTGCCGGGCGGCAACCTGGGCAACACGTCGGCTTTCGGCAAGGGACTGCGTGAGATGCGCGATCTCGGGCTGATCCCCCGCTTGCCCCGTCTCGCCGTAATTCAGGCTGAAGGAGCGGCGCCATTCTATAATCTGCTGCGCGCGCCGGACCGTTCGCGGCTCAACGCGGTGGATCATCCGCAGACTCTGGCCACCGCCATCCGGATCGGAGACCCGGTCTCCTGGCCCAAAGCTTTGTACGAGGTGACGTGTTCGGACGGCGTGGTCGAGAAAGTGACGGAGCAGGAAATCGCGGACGCGAAGGCCGTCATCGGGCGCTGTGGAATCGGTTGCGAACCGGCCTCGGCGGCCACGCTGGCGGGAATCCGAAAACTAACGGCGGCCGGAACCATCGCGCGCGATGCGGATGTAGTGGCCGTATTAACCGGGAATGTCCTAAAGGATCCGGATTACATCTACCGATACCACACCGGTGCGCTGGAAGCGCCGGATGGTACGCGAATTATGCCGAACTACGGAAATTCCCCCACAGTGGTGCCCAACGACGCGGACCGAATTGTCGAATTATTGGGCAATTGATTTCTATACCCTCAAATGAGGTGTTTAAGCATAACCCGCAATTTAGTTCGAGAGTATCCCTAGACTTACTATTGAATCCCCCTAGGAGTTCTGATAGAAGAGTACTATGCCTGAGACTCGACCAACGGTCCTCCCCCCCGCCCGAGGAGTTCGAAAAGAATTGCAGCATCTCTACGCGCGCCGCTCGACCATTGATGCCTTGATCCAGTCATTGGAGAATTACGATCAGTTCCGCGCCTTTCGAATGGAGCGTCTGCACAGGACGGCCCGACGGTCGGGTCATTCCCTCAAGATTGCCTGAATTCGCGCGGATAATTCAGGTTCCGAAGCAGCGCCGGGATGGTACCAGCGAACCACCCCCGCTCTGTCGAGGAGGATCAGCGTGGGAGTGGTGCTGGCGCCATAGGTCAGGAAATTGGCGGCGCTGAGGGGCGCCGGCATATCGGCCAAGGCTGCATAGTACCGGTGCCGCACCTGCTCGATGTATTGCTTCTCGGTGGCCGGAGCGGCCTCCTCGCCTCCGGCGGCGTATCCATACAACCTGGTGGGACCGACAAGGACCAGGCCTTTCGGGCCATAAGTGTTCTTCAGAGCGGCGAGCACCGGCGCTTCGGCTTTGCAGTCGGGACACCAGTGCGCCCAGAAAAACAGCAGGACCGGGTGGCCGCGCAGCGCGGCGAGCGAGACGGGTCTGGGACCGAGCCAGTCGTTTTCTTCGAGCGGCGGCGCTGGCTTGCCTTCCAGGGTGAGCAGGTTGATGTTCTTGCGGATTCGCTCGCCGAGCGAAGTGGCGCCGAACAGGCCGAGTTGCTGGCGCAGAAAGGCGATGGCCTCCGGCCGTTCTCCGCGGGCCGCGAGCGCCAGAGCGTGGACCTCGATAGAACCGCCCAGCGCCGTGGGGAGCCAGGGATCGCCGTCCAGCTTGCGAGTGCGCAGGAGATCGAGAGCCAGTTTGCGCGTCTCGGCGGCGTACGACTCGGCCTGGTCGTATCGGTTGGCGTCGAGCGCGCCGCGGGCCAGCCAGGAAAGCGCGGCGGCAAGCTCCGGAGTGGCGCCGGCTTGGGCCCGATAGGCTCGGACTGCGCGCTCCGCGCCGGCGAAATCGTGCTGTGCGATGAGCCCGAGGACGACGTTAACCAGGGAAACAAAGAAGAACAGCGCGGGCACCATGCCTCTATTCTACGGGCGGACGGCAGCCTCGGAAGGCCGTAGCGGCAGGTCGAGCGGGACGGGGGTTACAACAGGGAGCCGATGTAGGACGTCAACTTGGCGTCCATCCAGTCGGCCGGCTCAGCCAGCTTGAGGACCACCTTGCCCTGGGCATTGATAATGTAGGTCTCGGGATACATGAACGTGCCGTAGTCCTCATGGATCTTCAAATCGCGCGCGGTCAGAAACGCGGGAGTGTACTTCCGCAAGAAGGCGCGATAGGCCTTCTCGTCCTGATCCACGCTGATGCCCAGCACCACCACGCCCTTATTCGAGAATTCCCGCGTGAACTGGCTGAGCGAGGGGGTTTCCTGGACGCAGGGCGGGCACCAGGTGGCCCAGAAGTTCAAGACCAGCAGCTTGCCTCCGAAAGCCGGCACGGAGACGGTGCGGCCGTCATCGGTAGTCACGCTGAATCCAGGGGCCGTATCTCCCGCGACGACCACGCGCTCGTGGATGGAGGCGTAGATGACATAAACCAGGGCCACCAGAAGCAGCCCGATGCCCACTCGCAGGAACCGATCGACTTTGACGCTATGCATGAGGGAAAACTATAATCAATTGTATCAAGGGCCCGGCGTCGAAGAAGCGACTCATGGTGATCACCCGCAAAGTGGAGTTTTCGGCTTCCCACGTATGCCGCGATCCGCGGCTTTCGGAGCCGGAGAACCGGAGACTATTCGGCATGGCGGCTAACCCGCACGGCCACGGGCATAACTACGTGGTGGAGGTGGGCCTCGCGGGCGAGCCCGATCCGGTGACGGGGATGGTGCTGGACCTGAAGGAGCTGAAAGAAGTCCTGAACCGCGAAGTCGTGGAGCCGTACGACCACCGGTTTCTGAATTACGAAGTGCCGCCGTTCGACCGCGTGATCCCGACCACCGAGAACATCGCGCGCGATATCTGGCGGCGGCTGGAGCCGCACTTGAATCGGGGCGGCAACAAGTTGCATTCGGTTCGGGTGTACGAGACCCCGGACCTGTACGTGGATTACTTCGGAGACGAGACGTGTTCCGCGTGACGCGGCGGTATCAATTCGCAGCTTCGCACCGGCTGCATGTGGCGCAGTTGAGCGAGGAAGAGAACCGCCGGCTGTATGGGAAATGCAATCATCCGTACGGGCACGGCCACAACTACGTGCTGGAAGTGAGCGCGCGCGGGCCGTTGGATGGCGCGACGGGGCGCGCGGTGGACACCGCATTGCTCGATGAGATGGTGGCGCGGCAGGTGCTCGACCGCTTCGAGCACCGCAATCTGAACGCGGAAGTGGAAGCGTTCGAGCGGCTGGTGCCGACCTCGGAGAATTTGGGGGTCGAGATTTGCCGCAGTTTGAAGGCGCATTGGAAACAAATCTTTCCGGGCGAGTGGCCGAAGCTGGAGAAGATCCGCATTGCCGAGACGCCGCGGAACATATTTGAAATCAGGGCCGATGAAATCGAATAAGGCAGTCGTCAAGGTAATGCATCCGAAGCCGGAGGAGCAGAGCATCGCTCCACTCATCAGGGAAGTCTTGGAGCGGTTGGGAGAAGATCCCCAGCGCGGCGGGTTGGTGCGAACGCCGGACCGCGTGGACAAAGCGCTCCGGTTCCTGACCAGCGGATACCGGACGGACGTCCACAAGATCGTCAACGGCGCCTTATTCGAAGTGAAGTACGACGAGATGGTGGTGGTGAAGGACATCGAGTTCTTCAGCCTGTGCGAGCACCACCTTCTGCCATTTTTCGGCAAGATCCACGTGGCCTATCTGCCGCGGACCAAGGTAATCGGCCTGAGCAAGATCCCGCGGATTGTGGACGCCTTTGCGAGGCGGCTGCAGATTCAGGAACGGCTGACGCAGGAAGTGGCGCAGACCATTCAGGAGACCATCGACCCGCTGGGCGTAGGGGTAATCTGCGAGGCCCGGCACTTCTGCATGATGATGCGCGGAGTGGAGAAGCAGCACTCGGGCGCCATGACCAGCGCCATGCTGGGCGCGTTCCGCGCGCGCAAAAAGACGCGCGACGAATTCCTGGCGCTGGTGAATCACCGCGGGAACGGGTTCTAGCCGTTGGCGTACTGCGGCGCTTCAAGCCGCAAGCCGTCGATCATCGCGAAGTGCTTGCGGTTCCTGGTGACCAGCGCGAAGTCCCGCTGGATCGCGGTGGCGGCGATCAATGAATCGAAAGTGCGCAGGCCATCCGATCTCGCGTGCCGCTTGAGGAGATCATATGCGAGTCGGCCGATGTCGGCGTCAATGTGCATCACGGGATAGGTTGATATGAGGGAGTCGATGCCGGCAACGTCCCGTTTGTTCCTCGCGCCGAGCCGCGCGGTTTGTCCCTGAGCTTGTTGACGTACTCGACGCCATCACCGATATCGGTGCGGTCCTTCCACATGCCGTAGAACGGAAGATCCTTGATGGAGCGTCGCTTACCTGTTGGTCGCTGCTCAGCCGGAATCAGCACCGCCACGACTGTGCCTTCTTTGATCTGCACGTCTCCAAGGGGCCTGAAGACGTTAGCACTCTATCGGAAGTGACGCGGCGAGGGAGACTTCGGGTGTGAGCCAGTGCTGAGCGCCGCGTCACTTTCGATAGAGCCGTTTGAAGTGAGCGGCTCGCGTTTGCGGCGGACGCGGCAGCCGCGAGTATGGGTTTCCAATTGGGTTTTGGTACTCAGAGGGCAATGTTCTGCGGGTGGAAGGACCGTGTCGGGTAGTGAGGGGGTGTAGCTCGAA
>JBEKTU010000073.1:0-27320 GCA_049515735.1 Bryobacteraceae bacterium | reverse complement strand
TGCCCTGCGGCTTTCGCCAGGCCATCCGTGTATGCCGCAAAGCGTTTCTCCTGTGGGCCTGGCGCAGATTGCGTGCCCACAAAACAATTCTACACCAAAATGTTATTTATAACACAGTAGTATTAGTAGTCTGTACGGTTACACCAGCGATGCGGATGGAATCCGGCACGCATTGCTGGAGGAATCGACCGTTGATTTCGACGACGCCAAGTTCATGCTGGTGTCGTGCTCGGCGTTTGTGAACTACCTCGCCGCGAAGTCGAGTAAGGCCGGGTAATCCTGGCTGGAAAGTGAGCAGGCATGCTCCATTGGATCTTGGAACGGGCTAGGGTCCTGGCAAGAGCGGCCCGTTGGCAGGTGGCGACATAGATCGTGGTACGTCCCCGTCCCTAGAGAATCGGCATCCACAACCCCCCCAGCATCATTCAACCCGATCCCGCCGGCGACGTCCGTGGGCCACGGCAAGGATTTCCACACCAGCGGCGGTTTCCCGAAAAACGGTGAGGTAGGGAAACCTCTGGAGCACCACTCTGCGCGCGCCGAATGCGTATTCGGGGAACTGCCCGGGGTGATCTCCAATTCGCTCGATCGCGCGGTCAAGCTCATCCATGAACATCTCCGCGGCCCGCACACTGCGCAGCCGGTACCATTCCGTGGCGGCTTCGGCTTCCTCCAAAGAGGCAGGGTGAATTCGAATGGATGCCGCTCACGGCTCCAGCCGAGACCGGAGACGGCGGCGCGCCTCCTCCCAGGGGACGAGATGAACGGCTCCGCTGTCGATCTGCTGAAGACGTCGATAGATCTCCTCCCGCCAGGCTTCTTCCGCGGCAGCGTCGACCGCTTGATCCAGACTGCTAATCAAGGAGTCGATCAGCGCAGCGCGAACTTCAGGCGATAGGGCTAGCGCGTCCCTTAGTACTTCCGCCGCATCCGGTTTCATGAATCCATTCTACTGCCGGCCGCTCAGCCCATACGTCCCTGGTGGGCATCACCTCGCCCTGACTCCGCGTGCCATACTGGCAAAGGCGGCAGCCATTCGGCCCAATCACCCAGATGTTTTCTTATTCCCAAAACGATCTTTACTGCGAGCAGGTCGCGCTGGCGGACCTGGCTCATCGCGTCGGCACCCCGGCCTACGTCTACTCCAGCCAGGCGATTCTGGCGAACTATCGCGCCTATGACGAAGCTTTCGCCGATCTTCCGCACTCGGTCTGTTATGCGGTGAAGGCCAACTCGTCGCTGGCGGTTCTCGGGCTGCTGGCCAAAGCCGGAGCGGGCTTCGACATCGTTTCCGGCGGCGAATTGTTCCGCGTGCTCCAGGCCGGCGGGGACCCGTCGAAGGTGGTTTTCTCCGGCGTGGGCAAGACCGCGGACGAGGTGGAGTACGCGCTGGCCAGCGGGATTCACAGCTTCAACTGCGAGTCGGAATCGGAACTGGCGCTCATCGACGCCATGGCCGCGCGGCGGGGAGTGCAGGCGGGCTTCTCCATTCGCGTGAACCCCGACGTGGACGCCTCCACTCACCCCTACATCTCCACCGGGCTGAGCCAGCACAAGTTCGGTATCGCCATGTCGGAAGCGCTGGCGGTTTATGAGAGAGCGCGCGGGTTGAAGAATCTTTCGGCCGAAGGAGTGAGCTGCCACATCGGCTCGCAGATTCTCGATCCTGCGCCGATTCTGGAGGCGGTGGACAAACTGCTCGCGCTGGCCGCCGCGCTCGGCGCCGCTGGGCGCCCCATCCGGCACCTGGACCTCGGTGGAGGTCTGGGCATTCGGTATCACGCCGGCGAGAAGGCGCCGCCCATTCGCGAGTTCATCGAGAGCCTGCGCGCGCGCCTCGGCGAGAGCGGCCTGCGCGTCGTGGTCGAGCCGGGACGTTCCATCGCTGGGCCGGCGGGCGTGCTGCTGACGCGCGTGCTCTACCGCAAGAAGAACGGGCCCAAGGAATTCGTGGTGGTGGACGCGGCCATGAACGACCTCATCCGTCCGTCGCTCTACCACGCCCACCACGAAATCATTCCGGTGCGCAAGAACGCGCTTCCGCCGGTTATCGCAGACGTGGTGGGTCCCATCTGCGAGAGCGGCGATTTCCTGGCACGCGGCCGGCAGATGGCCAACGTCATGCCCGGCGATTTCCTGGCGGTCTGCGCGGCCGGCGCTTACGGCTTCGTGCTTTCATCGAATTACAATTCGCGTCCGCGCGCCGCGGAAGCGCTGGTGGAAGGCGCCGTTTATCGCGTCGTTCGCCGTCGCGAAACCTTCGAGGATCTGGTGCGCGGCGAGACGGTGTAACTTCTGTTACTAATCGAGATTGACCATGGAACAAACCAAACCGGCGAGTTTCGACGCCTCGCGTTTCTTTCCTTTGCTTCTGATTCTCTTCGCGGCGAGCGGCTGCTCCGCGCTGATTTATGAGATTGTCTGGTATCAACTGCTGCAACTGGCCATCGGCTCGACCGCCGTGTCGCTGGGCGTGTTGCTGGCAACCTTCATGGGCGGCTTGTGCGTGGGCAGCGTCGGTCTGCCGCGCCTCGGTTTCGCGCGCCGGCATCCTCTGCGGATTTACGCCGTCCTGGAGCTGGGGATCGCGCTCTGCGGCGTCCTGGTGCTGGTTGGAATTCCATTCATCGATCGCGTTTACGTCGCCGGAGCGGAGCACGGTCTGCCGGGTATGCTGCTGCGCGGGCTGATCTGTGCCGTATGCCTGTTGCCGCCCACGGTGCTCATGGGAGCATCGCTGCCGGCCATCGTGCGCTGGGTGGAATCCACGCCGCGCGGGGTATCGTGGTGGGGATTGTTATATGGCGGGAATACCGTGGGCGCCGTCTTCGGCTGCCTGTTCGCGGGATTTTATCTGCTGCGAATCTACAACACGGCTACGGCCACGTATGTCGCCGCGGCCATCAATGTTATTGTGGCCGCGATGAGCTTTGGCCTGGCGGCCCGGACGCCGGCTCATGCGGCCGCAGGAGGTTCAGAGGAAGCTACTCCAGCGCGCATCGAAGCCGGGCACGCCACATGGACGGTTTACGTCACCATCGGGTTGTCGGGCGCGTGCGCTTTGGGCGCGGAGGTGGTTTGGACGCGGCTGATGGGGATGATGCTGGGCTCCACGGTGTACGTGTTCTCCATCATCCTGGCGGTGTTTCTGATCGGGCTGGCGCTGGGCAGCGGCGCCGGGGCGTGGCTGGTGCGAGCGGTGCGCGGCGCCTCGGGGGCCCGGCTGGCGCTGGGCTGGTGCCAGGTTCTGCTCACGCTCGGAATCGCCTGGACCGCTTACATGATCGCCGACTCGCTGCCGTATTGGCCCATCAACCCGTTGCTTACCATCAGCCCCTGGCACACCTTCCAGCTCGACATGGTGCGATGCCTGTGGGCCATCCTGCCGCCGGCCATTCTGTGGGGCGCAAGCTTCCCCTTGGCGCTGGGGGCGGTGGCTGCTTTGGGCGAGGATCCGGGGCGGGTGGTGGGAGGCATCTATGCGGCCAATACGCTGGGCGCCATCGTGGGGGCGCTCAGTGTCAGCCTGGCGCTGATCCCCTGGATCGGCACCCGCAATTCCCAGCGTGTGCTGCTGGTGGTGTCGGCCCTGAGCGCGCTGTTGGTGCTGGCGCCGTACGCGCGCAAGCACCGGTCGAAGGCGCTGGCGGCAGCTCTGGCGGCGTCGATGCTGGTGGCGGGTCTGCTGGCATGGAGGGTGGACGCGATTCCCGGCGAGCTGATCGCCTATGGACGCCGCATGGCCATCTCAGCCGGCAAAGCGAAAATCCTCTACACGGCCGAAGGAAGGAATTCCTCGGTCGCCATTTCGCAGTGGAACGACGGGGCCACTGAGGTGGACGTCAACGGCCACGTCGAGGCTACCACGGAGCCGTACGATATGAAGCTACAGCGCACCGTCGGGCACCTGCCGGCGCTGCTTCATCCGCATCCGCAGTCGGTGCTGGGAATCGGATTCGGCGCGGGAGTTTCCGCCGGCACCTTCACCACTTATCCCAGCATCAAGAAGATCACCATCTGCGAAATCGAACCTATTATCCCGCCTATCTCCACGCGTTACTTCGCTCAGCAGGATTACGATGTCCTGCATAACCCACGCACGCGGATTGTCTACGACGACGCGCGCCACTATGTGCTGACCACGCCCGAGAAGTTCGACATCATCGCCTCAGACCCGCTGGATGTGTTTGTCAAAGGCACCGCCGCCCTGTATTCGAAAGAGTACTTCGAGGTGGTGAAGCGGCACTTGAATCCCGGCGGCATGTTCACGCTATATGTGCCTCTGTATGAGAGCGACGTGAGGACGGTGAAGAGCGAGCTGGCCACGTTTATGGAGGTCTTCCCCTACGGGACGGTATGGGCCAACACACTCAATGGACAGGGCTATGACATGGTGTTTCTGGGGCAGGCCGAGCCGCTGAAGATCAACCTCGACGAGATCGAACAGCGCCTGAACCGTCCGGATTATGCGCCGGTGGCGCAATCGCTCCGCGATATCGGGATTCGCTCGCCGATTGATTTGCTCGCCACCTATGCCGGCCAGAAGTCCGATCTGGAGCCGTGGTACGCAGGCGCGGAGCTCAACCGCGATGGAGACCTGCGGCTGCAATACCTGGCCGGATGGGGCATCAACTCCAGCCTGGAAGATTTCATTTACCGCCAGATGTTGAGCTACCGCCGGCCGCCGTGGAACCTGTTCACGGGATCGCCCGAGCGTGTGCAATCGTTGATATATATGCTGTCGGCGGAAGGCGGCGAGTAGGAAGAAAGGGAGTCAAGTTCATGGCGAAGGCGAAGGAATTCACAATAACGATTGAAGATAAACCGGGCGCTCTGGGGAGATGCTTCCTCGCTCTGGGGGAGCGTGGAGTGAACATCCTGGCTTTTCAATCGTATGTAGAGGAGGGCGAGAGCCTGGCCCGAATAGTGGTGGACGATCCGGCCACAGCCAAAGCGGTGTTGGGCAGCTTGCGCATGATCTTCGAGGAGACGGAGGCCGCTGTAATCAGGCTGGCGCACCGTCCGGGCGAGCTGGGCCGCGCAGCCGCGCGGCTGGGCGAAAAGCAGATCAACATCGATTACTCCTACTCCGGACTGGAGCCGGGCTCGGCGCTGGCGTTGGCGGTCTTCGGGGTTGACAACCTGACTAAGGCGGCTGCCGTTCTGGACGAGTTATCCGCCGAACGGGCGTAAGGCCCCGCTTACTCGTTCACATGTACCACCTGCGCCGGCTCGAAGCCATTGAAGCGCGTAGCGGAGGCGTTGCTGTAAGCGCCAATGTTCTCCGAGTAGAGAAGATCGTCGATCTCGAGCCGGGGCAATTCCTCAGATTGAACGATGGCGTCCATGCCGTCGCAGGTCTGTCCGAATACCGTGCAGATTTCGGTGTCGCCCTTCTTGAACGCCTTGAGCCGATACTGGCAGTGGTCGAATACGATGCCGGAAAAGGTGTGATAGACACTGTCGTCAATGTAATAACAGGTTTTGCCGTCGCGGAAGGCCTTGCCAATGATGCGCGCCACCGCGGTGGCGGCGGTGGCCACCAGGAACCGGCCCGGCTCGGCCAGGATCTCGATATCCTTGGCGAATAGCCGGTCGATCTCCGAGTTTATCCTTCGGGCGAGCACCGGAAAGGGCTTCACGCGCGCGTCGTAAGGCACCGGAAAGCCGCCGCCGATGTCGAGGATCTTGATCTCGTGGCCGCGAGAGCGGGCTTCCTGCATCACCGCCGCAGCGATGTTCAGGGCTTGCACGAAGTTGTCGAAATTGGTGCACTGGCTGCCGACGTGGAAGCTCAGGCCTTCCACCACCAGCCCGATGCGGAAGGCTTCTAGGATCAGGTCCACGGCCTCGCCGGTATCGCAGCCGAACTTACTCGACAGCTCAACCATCGAGCCGGTGTTGGGAACGCGCAACCGCAATACCAGGCCGGCATGGGGCGCGTACCATCTGATCTTGCGCAGCTCATCCAGGTTGTCGTAGGTGAGGAGCGGCTTGTACTGGTCGAGAGCCTGAAGCGTCTCCTTGGGCTTGATGGGGTTGGCGTAGATGATTTTGTCCCAGATGAAATCCTGCCGCTCCTTGGCCGGCAGGTGCTGGATGTTCTCGTGGACCAGCATGAATTCGGGGAACGAAGCGACATCGAAGCTGGTGCCGGCGCGGTACAGCGTGCGGATAATCTCCGGCGCGGGATTGGCCTTCACGGCGTAGTACGCCTGCACCTTCGGCAAACGCCTGCGAAAGGCGGAGTAGTTGCGGCGAATCGCGTCGTGGTCGATCACCACCACGGGGGTGCCGTGCCGTTTCGCGATGGCGAGCAGTTGTTTCCTGGTCATCGGTCAATCGAGGACGGGGTCGGAGCCGTCCACCATTTTCAGTTTGGTATGGAGGAAGTACTCTTTGGTCAGAGCCTTCATCATCTTGTCGCGCTGCTGGTAGAGGCGGCGTAGCTTGCGGGGCTTGTGCCGGGCGAGCGCGTAGTGGGTGAGGAGCGGCATGGCGATGGTGGTGTCGGTGTAGCAGACCACGGCGTCGGGGAGGCGGTCGGGATCCACCTTGCCCCAGCTCACGGCCTCGCTGGGCGTGGCGCCGCTCAGGCCGCCAGTGTCGGGGCGCGCGTCCGTCACCTGGAGGAAATAATCCTGGCCGAATTCCTTGATGCGCAGCACTTCCTGAATCTGCGGCTCGGTCTGGAGCGTGAAGTTTTTGGGGCTGCCGCCGCCCCACAGGACCACGCCGCTCTTGCCGCCCGCGCGCTTGGCGGCCAGTACGAAAGCGGTGGTCTCGTTGACGTCGATGGAGGCATTGATGCGCAGTTTATTCCCGCGCAGCTCCACGCCGGCCACGTTCATGCCGATGGTGGAATCGCCCGGCGAAGAGGTGTAGCAGGGCACGCCGGCGCGATAGGCGGCGGCCAGCACGGAGACGTCTTTGACTCCGGCCTTACGCTCCCACTCGGCGGCATATTTTCCGAGCAGGTGATGCAGCTCGGCGGTGCCCATCTCTTTCTGAAATTCGGGCTGGATGAGAATTCCGCGCAGGATTTCGTCGGTAGCCATGAGGCAGTCGCTGTAACCCAGCAGCACGTCGTAGACGCGCACAATGTCGTTGTCGCGCAGCTCGGTGTCGTCCATCTTGAAGCTGCCCACACGCACCGGGTAGTTCAGCGCGAAGTGCAGGTCGTGATAGAGGATGGCGCCGGTGGAGACGATCCAATCCACAAAACCGGCCTTGATGAGCGGGACGATCGAAGAGCAGCCGAGGCCCGCCGGAGTGAGGGCGCCGGAAAGGCTCATGCCGACGGTCACATCCGGCTCGAGCATCTTCCCGGCGAAAAGCTGGCACCCTTCCTTGAGCCGCGCGGCGTTGTACGCCAGAAACGCGTCATCGATGAGGTCGGCCAGCTTCTCCTTGCCCGTGAGGTTCCTGGGCAGGATGCGTTGGCCGGAGAGGTACTTGTCGCGGTTGGGGCAGGTTTTCTTCTTGAGCCAGTCCGGCATTTCGGACAGATCTTCGCGGTAGCGGCGGTGGGAGTGGGGAGTCTTGGCCATGGTTGGTAAGCCAATGATTTTAGCGCACAATCGGATTATGGCCGCACCGATCGAAAAGACGCCCGCCTCGCTGGGGTTCTCGATGCCCGCGGAATGGGAGACGCACGAAGCCACCTGGCTGGCGTGGCCTCGTAACCCGACGGATTGGCCGGACAAGCTCGATATCATTCGGTGGGTCTACGCCGAGATCGTGCGCAGGATTCTGCCGGGCGAGAGCATCCGCATGTTGGTCAATTCGAGAAGCGAAGAGAAGCTGGCTCGCCGCTATCTGAGCCGCGCGGGCGTGGATGCGCGGGGCGTGGAGTTCATCGTGCATCCAACTAACCGTGGCTGGACTCGTGACAGCGGCCCGGTGTTTGTGCGGCGGGGCCCAGAGGGCGCCCCTGGCTCGCGGCTCGAAACTGCGATCGTGCATTTCCATTTCAACGCGTGGGCCAAGTATCCCGATTGGCGCAAGGACCGCCGTGTGCCGGAGACGGCGGCCAAGCGGCTCGGGTCGCGGCTGTTCCACGCGCAATGGAAGGGATGCCCGTTGGTGCTCGAAGGCGGCGGCATCGAAGTGAACGGGCGCGGCTCATTGCTCACCACCGAGGAGTGCTACGGGGATGCGAAGATGCAGGTTCGCAACCCGTGCCTGGGCCGGAAGGAATTCGAGGAGACTCTACGGGACTACCTCGGCGTGACCAACATCTTCTGGCTGGGCGGCGGCGTGGCCGGCGACGACACTCACGGGCACGTCGATGACATCTGCCGCTTCGTGAATGCCAGGACGGTGGTGCTGATCAAAGAGGACGACCCCAATGACATCAACTTTCGTCCGCTGGCGGAGAACTGGGAGCGAATCCAAGATTTCCGGCTCGAGGACGGCTCGAAGCCCGAGGTGGTGCCGCTGCCGATGCCCGGGCCGCTCTACTTCGATGGCGACCGCCTGCCGGCCAGCTACGCCAACTTTTACATCTCGAATGCAGCCGTGTCAGTACCGACTTTCAACGACCCCAACGACCGTGTGGCGCTGGGCATACTCGGGGAACTCTTCAAGGACCGCATGGTGGTGGGAATCCACGCCGTCGACCTGGTGCTGGGGTTCGGCACGCTGCATTGCCTGACTCAGCAGCAACCAATCTCTTCCAGCACCCGCGCCAGTTCACCGGCGGGATCCGCGGCGCGCGTGATCTGACGGCCCATCACCAAATAATCGGCGCCGTCGCGGATGGCTTCAGCAGGGGTGGCCACGCGCTTCTGGTCGCCCTGGGCGGCGCCGGCGGAGCGGACGCCCGGCGTCACCAGAACGGCGCTCGGACCCACAATCCGGCGAAGGGCCGCGGCTTCGAGCGGGGAGGCCACGATGCCGTCCATGCCGGCTTCCATGGCTTGGCGCGCGCGCCGCTCCACAAGCTCGGAGACTTCGCAAGCGTAGCCCAGGTCATCCAGGTCCGCGCGGCCGAAACTCGTCAGAACGGTGACGGCCATCAGCTTCAGACCGCTCGCGGCCCGGCCCTCGACCGCCGCGCGCATCGCTGCGCCGACGGCATGCACGGTGAGGAAGCGAACGCCGGTGCGGGCCACCTGCGCCACGGCCCGCTTCACGGTCTCGGGAATGTCGTAGAACTTCAAATCGAGGAAAACATCTTTGCCTTGCCCGAGCAATTCGCGGACGAAATCCATGCCGGCGGCGGCGTAGAGTTCCATGCCGACCTTGTAGAAATCGACGCTGCCGGCAAGCCGCGCGACCAGCGCGCGCGCTTCCGCGGCCGACTCGACATCCAGGGCGACGATGATGGGGTTGGGTTTCATATCAGGCGGATCGGCGTTTCCTGACGCGCCAGCACGCGGCCGACGCGATAAGCGCCTTCGAGAGCGCTCTCGAGTGGCGCCACTTCCGCCTCGGGCAGCGCGATCAGCAGTCCGCCGGAAGTCTGCGGATCATAGAGCAGGTCTTCGATCTCGCGCGGCAATTGGCGAAGCGTCTCCACGGCGCAGGCCGCGAATTCACGGTTGTTCTTCAATCCGCCGGGCACTGCGCCCTGGCGGGCGTACTCCAGTGCGCCGGGCAGAAAACGAAGCTGGTCCACGGCGATTTCGAGCGTAACATGACTGGCGAGCGCCATCTCGCGCGCGTGGCCGATCAGTCCGAAGCCAGTGACATCGGTGCAGCCGTGGACGTCGAAGCGCAACATCTCTTCGCAGGCACGGCGGTTGAGCGTGAGCATGGATGCAATCGATGTCTCGACATGGCCGGGGTTGGCGATGCCGCGCTTGAGGGCGGTGGAGATCACGCCGGTGCCGAGGCGCTTGGTGAAGACCAGGGCATCGCCGGGGAGCGCGCCGGCGTTGGCTTTGATGCGCGCGGGATGGACGACGCCCGTCACGGCATAGCCGAACTTGATTTCGTCGTCGGCCACGCTGTGGCCGCCCAGGATGGAACAGCCGGCCTCGCGCATCTTCTCAGCGCCGCCTCGGAGAATCTGCTTGAGATCGGACAGATCGCCTTTCGCCGGCCAGGCCAGAATGGAGAGCGCAGAGATGGGGCGGCCGCCCATGGCGTAGACGTCGCTCAGCGCGTTGGCGGCGGCAATGGCGCCGAAAGTACAAGGATCGTCGACGATGGGGGTGAAGAAATCCACCGTCTGCACCAGGGCACACTCCGGCGTCAGCTTGTACACGCCGGCATCGTCGGCGGTGTCAAACCCAATCAGCACGTTTTCATCGGCCCAGCGGGGCACGGTGGCCAAGACTTGGTCCAATAACTTTGGACTCAGCTTGGACGCTCAACCCGCGGCCTTCACGTGGGCCGTCAGTTTGCGGAGCTGCGTGGTATCTTCCATGCGAGCGTCCTTACTATAATAACGGGGATGCGATACACTGCACTTCTCTCCGCTGCCTTGTTTCTGGGATTGGCTTTCACGCTGGTTTCACGGGAGCCGCAGACCGACCCGCGCCTAAAGAGGGCGTCCCGCGCCGGTGAGCGAAACGGCTGGATTCAGGTGCACCTGGAGGGGACGCCGGGCGAAATTGGTTTCCAGCACGGGTACCTGCTGGCGCCCGAAATCAAGGACACGTTCCAGGACGTCTCCACCGAGATGGCGCACGATGAGAAGAAGCCCTGGGAGTTCTTCCGCAAGACGGCGCAGGAGGTCTTCTGGCCGCACATCGAGCCGGAATACCGGGATGAGCTGGCGGGCATCGCCGAGGGGCTGAAGGCGCGCGGCGCGACGCTGGACGTATGGGACGTGGTGGCGCTCAACGCGTGGCTCGAGCTGCCCTATTACGACAAGTGGCTCGACCACGGCAAACCGTCCGCCACCGCCGGCTCGGGAGACCATTGCAGCGCGTTCGTGGCCACGGGCAGCTACACCAAGGACGGCCGCGTGGTGATCGGGCACAACAATTGGACGAGCTATGCCTCGGGCGAGCGCTGGAACATCATTTTCGACATCGCGCCGGCGAGGGGCAGCCGGATGCTCATGGACGGCATGCCGGGGCTGATCCACAGCGGCGACGATTTCGGAGTGAACGCGGCGGGCATTATCGTCACCGAGACCACCATCAGCAATTTCAGCGGGTTCGACCCTGACGGCGTTCCGGAGTTCGTGCGGGCGCGCAAGGCCATGCAGTACGCCACTTCCATCGACGATTTCGCGCGGATCATGAAGGAGGGCAACAACGGTGGGTATGCCAACAACTGGCTGGTGGCCGACCGCAAGTCGAACGAGATTGCCAGCCTCGAGCTAGGGCTGAAAAATGTGACGCTGGAGCGCACCAAGGACGGTTTTTTCGTGGGCGCGAATTTTCCGGTGAATCCGAAACTGACCCAAGAGGAAACGAGTTTCGATCCGGCGGACCAGGCAACCAGCCCGAGCGCGCGGCGCCAGCGCTGGCTGACGCTGATGGAGCAGAACAAGGGCCGCATCGACGTAGCCGCGGGGCAGAGGTTCCTGGCGGACCACTTCGACGCCTATGAAGGCAAAGTCCATGCCAGCGAGCGCACCCTTTGCGGGCATGTCGAGCTTTCGCCGCGCGGGTTGGGGAGCTGGGAGCGGCCCTTCGCGCCGTCGGGCGCGGTTCAGAACAAGGTGACCGATGCGGCGGGCGCCGAGAAGATGTCGCTGACCGCCGCGCTGGGGCACGCGTGCGGAACGGGCTTCAATGCGGCGCGGCACTTGGCGAAGCATCCCGATTTCGCATGGCAGAAGGACATTCTGCGAGACATGCCGGCGCGCCCGTGGACGCGGTTTACGGCGCGCTAGCGGTGGGGCATGCTCTAGCTTGCCCTTTGTTTTTTCTTGCTCATTCGGCCATTTCGAAGGACACTGTTGTTTTAAGGAGATCCCGCGTTGGAACGAAACGGGCGCAAAGGCTCGCTGGTGATGGAGCCGACGGAGCGGTGGACACCCCAGGTGGCCAGCGACTTCTATGATGTCGCGAGCTGGGGCAAGGGCTACTTCTCAGTAAGCGACGGCGGGCACGTGCGGGTTCACCCGGAAAAGGACCCCGCCCGGTCGATCGACCTCAAGGAACTGGTGGATACGCTGGTGCTCCGCGGCATCGGCCTCCCCATCCTCATCCGCTTCGCCGATATCCTGAAACACCGGCTGGGCGAGCTTCATGGCGCCTTTGACACCGCCATCGCGGAGCACAAGTATCAGGGCGGCTACTGTTGCGTGTACCCTATCAAGGTCAACCAGCAGCGGCAGGTGGTGGAAGAGGTCCTGGAATTCGGCAAGCCGTTTCATTTCGGCCTGGAAGCCGGCTCCAAGCCCGAGCTGATGGCGGTGATGGCGCTGGCGGATAATGACACGCCCATCATCTGCAACGGCTTCAAGGACGACGAATACATCGAGATGGCCATGCTGGCGCAAAAAGTGGGCCGCCAGATCATCCCGGTGGTGGAAAAGTATGCCGAGCTGCACCTGATCCTGAAATACAGCCAGCGGGTGGGAGTGCGGCCGGCCATCGGGCTGCGCGTCAAGCTGGCCAGCCGCGGCTCGGGGCGCTGGAAGTCCTCGGGCGGGTACCGGTCCAAGTTCGGCCTCTCCGCCACCGAGGCCATGCGCGCGCTCCAGGAGTTGAAGGACCTCGGCATGGCCGACTGCCTCAACCTGCTGCACTTCCACCTGGGCAGCCAGATCACCAACATCCGCCAGATTAAGGCGGCGGTGAACGAATCGGTGCGCGTGTACGTGGACCTGGCGCGCGCCGGCGGCGGGCTGAAGTACCTGGACGTGGGCGGCGGCCTGGGCGTGGATTACGACGGCTCGCAGACGGATTTCGAATCGAGCGTCAATTACACGCTCCAGGAGTACGCTAACGACATCATTTACCACGTGCAGAACGTGTGCGACGAAGTAGGGGTGGCGCACCCCACCATCGTCACCGAAAGCGGCCGCGCCATCGCCGCCTATCACAGCGTGCTGGTGTTCAACGTGCTTGGAGTGGCCGGAATGGGCGATGCCGACGTGCCGGCCGAGCCGCCGGCGGAGGCCGAGCAGCCGCTCATCGACCTGCAGGAAACTTACCGCTCGCTGACCGCGAAAAACCTGCTGGAGAGCTACCACGATGCGCAGCAGGCGCTCGACCAGGCGCTCAACCTGTTCAGCCTCGGCTACCTCTCGCTGGAACAGCGCTCGATCGCCGAGAACCTTTACTGGGCGATTTCGCGAAGAATCCAGAAGATGGCGCGCGACCTGGATTATTTCCCCGAGGAGCTGGAAGGCATTGATGCCATGCTCTCGGACACCTACTTCTGCAACTTCTCGCTGTTCCAGAGCATGCCGGACAGCTGGGCCATCAACCAGCTTTTCCCCATCATGCCGATTCACCGGCTGGAGGAAGAGCCGTCGCGCCCCGCCGTCCTGGGCGACATCACGTGCGACTCGGACGGCAAAGTGGATGCGTTCATCGACCGCCGCGATGTGAAGCGCACGCTATTGCTGCACACATTCAACGGCGGCGATTATTACCTGGGTGCGTTCCTGCTGGGCGCTTACCAGGAGATCCTGGGCGACCTGCACAACCTGTTCGGCGACACCAACGCCGTGCACGTCCGGCTGGGTCCCACCGGCGAGGTGATGCTGGATTCGGTGATCAAGGGCGACACCGTCCGCGAGGTGCTGAACTACGTGCAGTTCTCCTCGGACTCGCTGGTGACGAAGCTGCGCCGGGATGTGGAGATCGCATTGCGCGAAAGCCGTCTGACCTACGAGGAAAGCGGCGCGCTGCTAAGGTTCTACGAAGAAGGCCTGCACGGGTACACGTATTTGGAAGACGTGCACGAGCAGTAGGGGGGAAGAACGGCTCACCGGCGCTCGTGCGCCTCTTCCCTGGTGAGGCGATGCGCGGCCAAACCTGGGATGGGCTTGATCTTCTTCCATTTCTCGTACGCGGCCCAATACTCGTCGGTTCGCCGCATCTGATCTTCCAGCATCCGCCCCACCAGCTTGGACACGGAAGCGTTCTCCTCGGCGGCCTTCTTGCGAGCCCAACACGCGGCTTCCTCGCTCACGGTGATCGTGATCTTCCTCAACACTAATTCAGTGTACCGTGAACATCGCGTAATTCAGGGTAGCCCAGGCGGCCACTTCGGCTGCAACCAAGCGGTGTGAATACTCATCATAAATTCCGGGGGCGCTCCCGCCTTCTCCGCTGCGCGTATAACGCGTATAATGAAATGAACGTGAACTGGGTCACACTCCCCTTCATAAGGAATCTCCATCGATGTCAACGCTAGAGGTTTCGCCGCTGGCGCCTGTCTCAGGCCAAGCGAGCCAACCTGTCATCAACGATTTCAGCATTCAGGTCGCCACCGTGAACGGCTCCGGCAGCCAGACTGCCAATACCGTCCTGATGCGCGCCCTCTTTCAGATGGGCATCCCCGTCTCCGGGAAGAACATGTTCCCGTCCAATATCGCCGGGCTGCCCACATGGTTTACCATCCGCGCCAGCAAGCACGGGTACGTCGGCCGCCGCAAGGAAGTGGACTTCCTGGTGGCCATGAATCCCGAAACGGCGCGGGAAGACGTCATCGAGCTCGCGAGCGGCGCCGCTGTGGTCTATGACGCGCCGTTGAAGCTCAACGAACTGCGCAGCGATCTCCACTTCTATCCCGTGCCGTTCGATAAACTTGTGGCGCCGGTCTGTCCGGAGCCCCGGCTGCGCAAGCTGGTCCGCAACATGATCTACGACGGCGTGCTGGCGCAGTTGCTCTCCATCGAAATGGAGCAGGTCCGCGCGGCGCTGGTGAAGCAATTCGGCAAGCGCAAGGCGAAAGCCGCCGACATGAACTGGGGCGCGTGCCAGGCGGGTTTCGATTACGCCGCCAGGACCTTCACCAAGACCGACCCCTACCGCGTCGAGCGCATGAACGCGACCGCCGGCAAGATCATCATCGACGGCAACTCGGCCTGCGCCCTCGGCGCCATGTTCGCGGGAGTGACGGTGGTGACCTGGTATCCCATCACTCCCTCGTCGTCGCTGGTGGAATCGCTGATCGGCTACATGAAACGATTCCGGCACGATCCCGAAACCGGCAAAGCCACTTACGCCATCGTGCAGGCGGAAGACGAGCTGGCCTCTATCGGCATGGCGCTGGGCGCGGGCTGGGCGGGCGCGCGCTCCATGACGGCCACGGCGGGTCCCGGCATCTCGCTCATGTCGGAATTCGTAGGCCTGGGCTACTACGCGGAGTTGCCCGCCGTGATCTTCGATGTCGAGCGCGTCGGCCCCTCCACCGGCCTGCCCACGCGCACCCAGCAGGGCGACATCCTGACCACGGCCATCCTCTCGCACGGCGACACCCGGCACCCCATGCTCTTCCCGTGCTCGCCTGAAGAGTGTTTTTCCATGGCGATTGATGCCTTCGACCTGGCCGAGCGGTTCCAAACCCCGGTCTTCGTCATGACGGATCTCGACCTGGGAATGAACAACTGGATGGCCGATCCGTTCCAGTACCCCGAACAGCCCATCCAGCGCGGCAAGGTGCTGACCGCCGAAGATCTCAAGAGGCTGGGCGGTTTCGCGCGTTACCGGGACGTGGACGGCGATGGCGTCGGCTATCGCACGCTTCCCGGCACCAATCACCCGGCCGCGGCCTATTTCACTCGCGGCAGCGGCCACAACGACAAGGCCCAGTACACCGAGCGCGAGAACGATTACATCAACAACATGGATCGCCTGGCGCACAAGTTCGAAACCATGCGCCGGCACGTTCCCGAGCCGGTGGTTCAGATCCGCCCGCGGGCCAAAATCGGCTTCATCGCCGTGGGAACTTCGGATTACGCCGTGCGCGAAAGCTGCGACCAGTTGCAGAACGAATACGATATCGAGGCCAGCTACCTGCGCCTCAAAGCGTATCCATTCACCCCGCATTTGCAGGATTTCATCCGCCGCCACGAGCGGGTCTACGTGGTGGATCAGAATCGCGACGCGCAGTTGCTGGGCCTGATGCGCCTGGAACTGGGCGCGGATTTGATCGCCAAACTGCGCAGCGTGCGCTACTACGGCGGCCTGCCGCTGGACGCGCGCACGGTCACCGAAGATGTCGCCGGACAGGAGGGCAAATGAGCACAGTTGCGACTCCTCCGCCCAAGAAGGTCAACCACATCGGGCTGGAGGTTATCAATTATAAGGGCGCCAAGACCACGTTATGCGCCGGCTGCGGCCACAATGCCATTTCCGAGCGCCTCATCGAGTGTTTCTACGATCTCGGCGTCGAGCCTTGGACCGTGGCCAAATTCTCGGGGATCGGCTGCTCTTCGAAATCGCCCGCATACTTCCTGGGCCTCTCGCACGGCTTCAACAGCGTACACGGCCGCATGCCCGCCATCGCCACCGGCGCCATCCTAGCCAACCGCAACCTCCTCGGCCTGGGCGTCACCGGCGATGGCGACACGGCTTCCATCGGCCTCGGCCAGTTCATGCACCTGGTGCGCCGCAACATGCCCATGATCTACGTCATCGAGGACAACGGCGTATACGGCCTGACCAAGGGCCAATTTTCGGCCACCGCCGACCTGGGCTCGACGCTCAAGACCGGCGTACACAACGATCTGCCGCCGTTCGATTGCTGCGCCCTGGCCATGCGATGGGGCGCAACCTTCGTGGCGCGTTCCTTCAGCGGCGACAAGAAGCAGCTTCAAGCCATTCTCAAGACCGCCATCGCGCACCGCGGCCTCTCCGTGGTCGACGTGATTTCGCCCTGCGTCACCTTCAACGACCACGAAGGTTCCACCAAGAGCTACAGCTATGTGAAGGACCACGAAGAGATCCTGCAAGAGCTGGATTTCGTGCCATCGTTCGATGATATTTCGGTTGAGATCCCGGATGGCGCGGTGATGGACGTTCAACTGCACGACGGTTCCCACCTGCGCATTCGCAAGCTCGGCCGCGATTTCGACCCGACCAACCGCCAAGCCGCGCTGAACATGCTGGAAACGGCCGACGCCAAGGGCGAAGTGGTCACCGGCGTGTTATACGTGAACACCGCCAAGCCCACCTTCATCGACCTGCTGGACATGGTGGACGACCCAGTCGGCACCCTCCCGCAATCCCGAACCCGCCCCCCCAAGGCCGCGCTGGATGAAGTGATGGAGGAGTTGCGGTAGAGTCCTGCGGGGCCGGATGGCGTCCGGCGCGGCGGTTGGTAACCGCCGCGCGTGCCAAGTGCCACTCGGCACGCAGGTTGCCTAACGGCCAACCTGCCCCACAACCTAACCTGTGATACTCATTTTGTGCAAGCTCCCTAGCCTTGGAGGCCTTGAGCCAAATAAGCCGCGTCGCAGAATATCGTCGGGTATCGGACCGGGCCGCAAAGCGGGGACTGCCACCAATTTCGCTTTTTGGAATTGGATGGCTGTACCCGGTTTGCCCAGCGCCAATGGCACGGGCATTATCTTGAAATCCCTCCGATAACCTGCCCCCACCCCTCTCATTCGGCGTGATCCAACATGGGCGGTACGCAGCTTCGGCTGCGCCAGCTCACTGCACCGAGACCGTCACGCCCTTCTGGCTCGTGTTCCCGCCAACTGACACCAGGATCGGCAGTTCACCCGACGGCGCATTCGCCGGAACCTGCACATTGAGCTGCATCATCCCCGCCACCAGCCCCGGCGCCTCCCCGGCGTACACATAAAGCGCCGGCTGCCCGTTGATCGTCACCCCGACCGCCAGCAGCGGCGCCGGCGTCACCTGCGGAGGCGGCAAGGTCGCGGTGGTAATCGCGCCCGTGACGCTCGGCGGGCTGGTCGCGCCCTCGCCCGTCAGGTACACCTGCACGATGCTGCCCTTGGCCGCCCGATTCCCCGGCCCGTTCACGCTATTGTCCTGGTTCAAAATAGCCCCCGGCCCATTGCCCGACGCGTTCTGCGTGAACAGCCCCGGCGCCGTAGTCGTCGAGGTCAACTGGAACGCGTTGGAAGTCTGTCCCGCGTACTTGATCCACACCGACGGGCTGGCAACGGAAGCCATCTCATACGGCACCACAGCCGACACCTGTGTGCTGCTGGCGTAGATCATGGGAGCGGCGGTGCCATCGAACAGCACCTGCACGCCGCCGATGTTTGTCGCCAGCTTGCCGGTAGCCGGGTCCGTCATCGCGCCCGCCGCTGTGGCCGGTCCGATGGCCGTGCCAAAAAAGGTGATCATCTCGCCTGGGGAAACCGCCCCGGTGGCATAGCTCGCCGCGTTCGTCACGCCCTTGATGGTGGGCAGCGGCGCTGCCTGAGCGACGGTGACTGAGGCGCCCGCGACCGAAATCGTTGTGCTGCGGGCTGCGCCGGAGTTGGGGGCTACCACGAGAGCGACGGAGGCGAAGCCGGCGCCGGAGGATACGCCGAAAGACGTGATCCAACCCGGCAAGCCGGAGAGTGCCCAGGAACATGGGGCAGCGGTTTGGATACTGACGGTCAAATCACCGCCCGACGCTGGAACCTGCAACGTGGTTGGCGAGACCAAATAAGTGCAGGGAGATAACGTCAAAGCACGGACGCGGTTATTACCATTGTCCGCGACGTAGACGTTGCCAACAGAGTCCACGGCGAGGCCGAAGGGAAGGTACAGCCAGGCGCTGGTGGCCGGGCCATTGTCGCCGAGGGACGCGCCTCCTCCCGCTACGGTGGTGATCACCCCGTTCGAGACCTTGCGGATGCGCTCGTCAGCCGTGTCGGCGATGTAAAGGTTGCCCGCGGAGTCCACTGCGACGCCGGTGGGAGAGCCCAGTTGGGCGTTGGTGGCCGGGCCGCCGTCGCCGCTCAGGCCCTGGGTCCCGTTTCCCGCCACGGTGGTGATGACCCCGTTCGAGACCCTGCGGATGCGGTGGTTACCCTCGTCGGCGATGTACAGGTTACCAGCAGAGTCCACAGCGACGCCTGCGGGATAGTCCAACTGGGCGCTGGTTGCTGGGCCGTTGTCGCCGCTGAAGCCGCCCTCAGAAGGAAAGACAGCTCCACTTCCTGCCACGGTGGTGATCACCCCGTCCGAGACCTTACGGATGCGGTGGTTAGAAGAGTCGGCGATGTACAGGTTGCCTGCGGAGTCCACGGCGACGCCGAGGGGGTCGTAGAGCGCGGCGCTGGTGGCTGGCCCGTTGTCGCCGACGGTCGAGCCTCCCCCCGCCACGGTGGTGATCACCCCGTTCGAAACTTCGCGGACGCGGCTGTTATACAGATCGGCGATGTACAGGTTACCAGCAGAATCCAGGGCAACCCCGGATGGGCCGTTCAGCTTGGCGTCAGCGGCTGGGCCGTTGTCGCCGCCGAAGCCTGCTACCAGGAACCCGTTTCCCACCGGCCCGTTTCCCGCCACGGTGGTGATCATCCCGCTGGAGACCTTGCGGATGCGGTTGTTAAAGGTGTCGGCGATGTAGAGGCTGCCGACAGAGTCCACAGCGACGCCGGAGGGATTGTATAACTGGGCGCCGGTGGCCGGTCCGTTATCGCCGCTGAGGCCCCCCGTCCCGTTCCCCGCCACAGTGTAAATCGTGTAGGTCTGGCCAAACATGGACCAGGGCATGAGCAAGGTGAGAAGAACAGCAGGCAGCAGACGCGTCTGGACACTCTCCTGGAGCGACATGCGCCACCGGCCTACAGTTTACCACCACGCCAATTGAAACGAAACTGAAGGAGGCTTCCCTTGCTGGAACGAAGGGGCACGAAAGCTTCGAGTGGCTCCGGCGGCCGCCAACGGGCGTTTAATTCTAAGGACATTTGATGGGTTTCTTTTGGATCTTTGCTTTCTTGAACGGGCCCGCCAGCGTCGCGCTCTCTGGCACAGTGAGCAGGGCACTCATCGCATCCCATCCTACTCCGGCGGCTCCAGCGCAGCCAAACGTTCCAATTCTGAGGTTGCGCCAGTGGCCAAAGCACGCAGGATGACCCTGTCTATTAGCTGGGGCCTTTCAGTGAAGCACCGGTTCAGACACAGTTTGATTTCCGCTCGGACAAGCACGGTAGCTGGGTCTCCCCCGCCGCCGACTGGTAAATCCTTTAAATCCTTGAAAGCGCTGTGCGCCAGGAAGTCCGCCGCTTGAAGCGGAACCACGGATTTCCTGGAGCGATAATTTAACTCCTCGCCAAGGCGCCCTCCGTCGCCTCCGAGCTGACTACGAACAATCTTGTACAACTCCTGGCCGCGCCACTCGAAATCTTTCTTTTGGTCCGCAAAACACACCACCCTTGAAGCTTCAAATTTTCGATCAGCAACCGAAAGGATGCGAAACAGAATCAACAGCAGACCTGAGAGATATGGGGCCCGCGCTCCTTCAGGTAGAGTCGGAGCAACGATCTCGTTGAAATCAGGAACGGGAATAGCCACCGCAAGCCCGTAGACCCTACTACTCCACTTGACCAACAGTCTTGCGAGGTGCAGCGCCAACGAAAAGCACTTGAACCTGGTCCAACCCTCAAAAGCTCCGTGTCCTGCCCACATGTCGGCAGCATGAAATACGACTCCACCAAATTCGGGCCGGTTGAGGATCGCGTTCCAATCATCGGTGAACTGACCCCAATCTGCGGCGGCTCCAATATGCCCAGCAACTATGCACCACGGCGATCCGTCGTGAGTACCGCTTTCGTCAAGATACACGGCTACTGTCGCCATCGGTCTCCAAGTAGAACTCTGCGAGCGCGAAAGGGAGAGAAGACCCCAAGTAGAGCCTATCGCTTTGCTGCTGGTCAGTCAAGATGGTCTACGCCCTACGCTGCGCCGGAGACAGCGTCCGCCGTCGGCGGGCCGCCAACCTCGCAAGAGCGTACCCCCGAAGACCTCGTGGTATCGTAGGAGCATGAGTGCCTCCACCGCGCTCGACGGTTTCCTGGACCCCTTGGGCCGCTGCCTGGACGCCGAGTCGGCTCGCCGCGTCGTCGAATTGCGCGTCGCTCCGCCCGTGCAACAGCGAATTGACACGCTGGCCGAACGGGCCAATGACGGCGTACTTACCGACGACGAAGCCGCCGAGTACGAGGCGTTGATCAACGCCGCGGATTTCATCTCAATCCTTAAGATCAAGGCCCGCCAACACTTGCGCCCGATTTGCATGTGACCCGATGGATGCTGCCACCCGTGACTTCGTGCGGCGGCGGGCAGCCGGCCGTTGCGAGTACTGTCTGCTCCGCCAGGAACACTGTGATCTCACCCATCACGTTGAACACATCGTCGCCAAACAGCATGGCGGGTCGGACGATGCGAGCAACCTGGCGCTGGCATGCCATCGGTGTAACCTTCGCAAGGGGCCGAACCTGACGGCAATCGACCCAGTAACAAGCGAGGTTGTTCCGCTGTTCCACCCACGGAGCAACGACTGGGCTGAGCATTTCATCGTGGAAAGCGAGCGAATCATAGGAATCACCGCGATTGGGCGCGCCACGGTCCAACTTCTGGCGATGAACGACGCCCGCCGGCTCGAACTAAGGGTACAAATCCTGAGTTCTGGCGAACAGCCTTGACGCATCGAGTAAACCTCTTTGAATCACAAGCTCTTTCCTCAACCGTTTCAGTCACTTCTGCGCAGACCCGATTCGCCGCATGCTACCCTGGTGGCAGGTAGTGGTACATTCGGGACGCTGTCCCAAGACGGTCTCCGAGCCATTGATTCATTGGGGTTTACCTCTCAATTGGGTTCGTTTCGTCATCCTTGCTTTCGTCCTTGGCACCCCGGCCCCTGACCCATGTTCTTTGACAATTTGGCTTTGTTTCGCAGCCTCGTAGGGGCGAGGCATGCCTCGCCCGCGGTTCGTGCCCGGCCCCCTCCGCTAATCCCCACCCTCCCCGCTCGTCCTGTCATTGGAAGAGCCTGATAGGATGAAAGCGCTGATGGCTGCCCCCACCGAACCGGCCAAACTGTCCCCCGCGGACCTGGAGCCGATCTTCCGCGAACACCACGCCATGGTGTTCAGGGCGGCCTACCGCATCACCGGCAACCCCAACGACGCGGAGGACGTTCTGCAAACCGTCTTTCTCAGGATGCTCAAGCGGGACCCCGGCGCGGAGCCGGTGGGCAATATGGGCAGCTTCCTACACCGCTCGGCGGTGAATGCCGCGCTGGACTTGGTCCGCTCGCGGCAAAACGTCCGCAGCGTGCCGCTGGACGAGCTGGAACCGGTGCTGGCCGACCCTGCCCATCGCCGTCCGGACCGCGTCCACGGATCCGGCGAGATCCGCGATTGGCTGCGCGGCGCCATGGCCCGGCTGAATCCGCGCATCGCCCAAATGTTCATCCTGCGGTTCTTCGAAGGAAAAGAGAACCCCGAGATCGCGCGTCTGCTCAACACTACGCCCGGAACCGTGGCGGTGACGTTGTCGCGCACGCGCGACCGGCTCGAGAAGGAGTACCGTGCGTACCTGGGAGGTGTGGCATGACCGAAAACAACCCCATGGATACTGCCCTGGAAC
This sequence comes from Bryobacteraceae bacterium, assembly GCA_049515735.1. Classification (GTDB taxonomy): domain Bacteria; phylum Acidobacteriota; class Terriglobia; order Bryobacterales; family Bryobacteraceae; genus Fen-178. The sequence goes on along the minus strand of JBEKTU010000073.1, from coordinate 4,890 downwards.
AAGCTGTGACTGAAATTCGCGACGAAACCATCGAGGATGCCGTCGTCGAGGCCGCTGCCGCCCGCGTCTGGGCGCGGCTGGCTGAGGCCGCTCCGCCGAAGTCCGCGGACCACATCCGCGGCTGCGCCGATTTTCAATCGCTGATCCCCGAATACCGCGCCGGCCGGCTCACCGAAGCGCGCGCTATGCTATTGCAGGACCATCTCCATCAATGCGTGGCTTGCCGCCACGTTTTCGAAGGCAAAGTGGTCGCATTCCCGACTCCTCGCGCCGCTCGCCGCACGGTTCACACCGTCCGCTGGGCTGTGGCCGCCGTGGTGGTGGCCGCCGCCGGTCTCTCCATCTGGGTGGCCGTCGATCAGTTCGGAGGGCGCACCGGACGCGCCATCGTCCAAACCGCGACCGGCACGCTCTACGAAATCACGCCGGCGGGAATCCGCGTGCTGGTGGCGGGCCAGGAACTTCCCGATAATGTCGAGATCCGCACCGCCAAGGACTCCGACGCCATGCTCCAACTGCGCGATGGCTCGGTGGTGGAATTGCGCGAGCGCTCCGGCTACTCGGCTTCGCAGGCCGGCAACGATCTCACCATTCACCTGGACCGCGGCAGCATCATCGTCGAGGCCGCCCGGCGGCGCTCGGGCCACCTGTTCGTGGCCACCGCCGATTGCCGCGTGGCCGTCACCGGCACGGTTTTCAGCGTGAGCGCCGGGGTGAAGGGATCGCGTGTTTCCGTGATTCAGGGCGAAGTGCGGGTGAGCGAAGACAACCGGGAAAAGGTGCTCCATCCCGGCGAGCAGGCCGTGACCAACGCCAGCCTGGAGCCGCTTTCGGTGCGTGACGACATCTCCTGGAGCCGCAACCGGGAGCGCCTGCTGAAGCAGTTGGACGCCCTCCGCACCAGTATCGAGAAGTTGCACCTGCCCGATCTGCGTTATTCCAGCCGGCTCGCCGGCCGCTTGCCCGCGTCCACGGCTTTTCTGGTGAGTATTCCCAACCTGGCGCAGTATTTGGGCGAAGTGCAAACCGTGTTCCAGCAGAACATACCGGACAGCCCCGAGTTGCGCCGCTGGTGGGCCGGAAGCGGCCTCAAAGTGGAGCCGACGATCGAGAAACTGCGCGCCGCCAGCGCTTACCTTGGCGATGAGATCATAGTCACGGCCTTCGCCGGCGCGGATGGCAAGATGCTCGGCCCGGTCGTCTTTGCGGAAGTGAAGCGCGAGGGTTTCCCCGAGTTTCTGAAGCGGCAGGGCTTGCCTGTCAGTATCGAAACGCGTCCCGGCGCGGTGGCCTTCGGCCCGCCGGGCGGCGCGGTCGCGGCGTTCGCGGCGGCGCTGGATTCGGGCTTCCAGAACACCGGTCTCTACGCGCGCATCGCCCAGCGGTACGGCGAAGGCGCCGGCCTGCTATTGTGCGCCGACCTGGCGCGGCTGGGCCCAGAGGGCGCCCCGCCGCCGCAGCAGCAACCGAACGGCGTCCGCTACATCATCGCCGAGCAGAAGGAAGTTAACCACCAGATGGAGGCTCGCGCGACCGTGGGCTTCGACGGTCCGCGCACCGGGATCGCCGCGTGGCTGGCCGATCCCTCGCCCATGGGCGCGCTCGATTACGTCTCGCCGGAAGCCACCCTGGTCGCCGCCTTCGTGGTGAAGAATCCGGCTGCCATCGTGGATGAAACTCTGGCGCTCCAGCAGCGCTCGCCGGCGGCGGCCGACAAGGCCCTCGCCGACGCCCGCCAGCAGGCCGGCTTCGATGTGCGCAGCGACCTGGCCGCCAGCCTCGGCGGCGAATTCGCGGTGGTGCTCGATGGCCCCACCTTCCCGGTGCCCTCGTGGAAGCTGGTGGCTGAAGTCTACGACCCCGACCGCTTCGAAGCCACCGTGCAAAAGGTGGTGGAGGCGTACAACCGGGAAGCGGACAAATCCGGGAGCAAGCCGCTGCGCACCTCGCAGGAGACCGCCGACGGCCACACCTGGTACATGATTGCCGCCGCCGTCCCCAACCCGCTGACGGAGGTGCATTACACATTCGCCGACGGCTATCTGATCGCCGGACCGACGCGGGCGCTGGTGGCCCGCGCGCTCCAGGTGAAGGCCGCCGGAACTTCGATTGCGCGCTCCGCCAAGTTCCTTTCCATGGAGCCGCGCGATGGCCACGTCAACTTCTCCGCCGTCGTCTACCAAAACCTGGGCACCACGCTGGCCCCGCTGGCCGGGCTTCTGAGCGCTTTTGGCGGCGCGGGGGTGCCCTCCGGGCCCGGCGGGCGGAATCCGCTCCAGGACCTGGGCAATCTCAAACCCAGTCTCATAGCCGCCTATGGCGAGCCGGACCGGATTACGGTGGCCAGCAACGGGAATGTGCTGGGCAAGAGCGTGACCGATCTGTTGAGCGGAAATCTCCTCGGCATCGCCGGAAGCGCCCTGCCGTTCTCGCAATTGCAGGGAACACGCCGGCCGCAGCCTGCGTTTAGATAGATTCATGGACCCGGTCATCGAACTGGACGGACTCGAAGTTCGCTTCGGCGAGCGCGTCATCCTCGATCGACTGAAAGCCGCGCTCACCGGGCGCTCCATCGGCCTGCTGGGGCCGAACGGTGCGGGCAAATCCACCCTCATCAACACGCTGCTGGGCTTTCACAAGCCGGCTGCCGGAACCGCGCGCATCTTCGGGCGCGACATTCGCACGCATGCGCGCGAAGTGCGCTCGCTGGTGGGCTACATGCCGGAGAACGACGCCTTCATCGCCTCGATGAGCGGCGTGCGCTTTGTGCGGCTGATGGCCGAATTGGCGGGCCTGCCGCGCGAGCACGCCCTGGAGCGCGCCCACGAAGCGTTTTTCTACGTTGGCTTGGGCGAAGTGCGCTACCGCGCCCTGGGCACTTATTCGCTGGGCATGAAGCAGGCCGCCAAGCTGGCGCAGGCCATCGCTCACGGTCCCAAGCTGCTGTTTCTGGATGAACCCACCAACGGGCTCGACCCGCCCGCCCGCGTGCGCATGATCCAGCTCATTCAGGAGATCCGCGACCGCGGCGACTTGCACCTGATTCTTTCCTCGCATCTGCTGCGCGACGTCGAAGAGTGCTGCGACGAGGTGCTGATCCTTAAGGACGGCAAGGTCGCCGCTTTCTGCAATCTGGAGGAGGAGCGCCGCGCCAACCGCCGCTTCCTGGAAATCGAGACGCGCGGCGAAGTCAACGGCCTTTTCCTCGAAGCCGTGGAAAAGCTGGGCTGCGTGACCGCTCCCGGTGCGCCGGGCCGCGTCAAACTGATTCTGCCCGATGGGTTGGAGGTCCGCCGCCTCTACCAGGTGGCCGCCGAGCAGAACGTGCAAATTCGCCGCCTCAGCCACAAGCGCGATTCGCTCGAAGACATCTTCCTCAAAGCCATGGAGGTCGCCACCGCCGATGGCCGTTTATAAGAAGACCTACCGGCCGTACGATGGCGGGCTTACGTCGCAGTGGACGCGCTTCCTGACGATTCCGCGTTACGCCTTCGAGGACCTGCACCGCTCGCGCTTCCTCACCACTTTCTTCATCGCCAGCTTCATCTACCCGCTGATTTGCGCGCTCATAATTTACGTGCAGCACAACGTCAGCGCGCTGAACCTGGTGGGCGTGCCGGGCGCCAACCGGCTGATCGCGATCAACGTGACGTTCTTCATGTCGCTGCTCGGGTGGCAGAGCATGTTAGCGCTGTTCCTGGCGGCCTTCATCGGTCCCGGCCAGGTGTCGCCCGACCTGGCCAACAACGCGCTTTCGCTATACCTGGCGCGGCCCTTTTCGCGGCTCGAGTACGTGTTGGGCAAGCTCTCCGTTCTGGTAATCCTGATGTCGTTGATGACCTGGGTGCCGGGCCTGCTGCTATTCGGGCTCCAGGGCTATCTGGAAGGCTGGAGCTGGATTGGGGACAACGCGCGCCTGGCCTGCGGCCTTTTCTTCGGAGCGTGGATCTGGATCGTGGTGCTGGCGCTGTTGGCGCTGGCGCTCTCGGCCTGGGTGAAATGGAAGCCCGTGGCCGGCGCCCTGATGTTCGGAGTCTTTTTCGTGGCTGCCGGGTTCGGCGCGGCGGTCAATGGCGTGCAGCGCACCAGGTGGGGCAACCTGCTCAATGTCAGCAGCTTGATCGGCAACGTCTGGCTGCATCTCTTCGAGGGCGACGCCCACACCACCAATGGCGCGGTCTTCTTCCGCGTGGCGCAAGGCGAAGAACTCCCTCTGTGGTGCTGCTGGACCGCGCTGGCGATGCTCTGCCTGGTCTGCCTGTACATGCTGGCCCGCAAGATCCGCGGCGTGGAGGTGGTGCGGTGAGCGAATCGCTGGTCACCTTCAGCAACGTCTCGCGGTTCTATGGCGAGGTGCTGGGCATCAACAATGTGAGCCTCACAATTCCGCCGGGCATCACCAGCCTGGTTGGCCCCAACGGATCGGGCAAGACCACCCTCATGAACCTCATGACCGGGCTGATCCGCCCCACGCAGGGCGAGATTCGCGTGCTGGGCATCGCCCCCGACCATCCTGAGAAACTTTGCCGCGTGGCGGGCTACTGCACCCAGTACGACGCGTTTCCCAAGGGCCTCACCGGATACCAGTTCCTGTACTCGTATCTGCGCGTCTTCGGCATGAGCCACGCCGAGTGCGATGACCGCACCCTTGCCGCTTTGCAACTCGTGGGATTGTCCGACGCCGCCAATCGCACCGTGGCCGCCTACAGCAAAGGCATGCGGCAGCGCATCAAGCTGGCGCAGGCCATTGCCCACGATCCGCAAGTGATGGTGCTCGATGAGCCGCTGAACGGCCTCGATCCGCTGGCGCGCTCCGAAGCCATCGCGCTGTTCCGCCAGTGGGGCGAGAAGGGCCGCCACGTGATCGTCTCGAGCCACATCCTGCACGAG
>JBEKTU010000072.1:0-27675 GCA_049515735.1 Bryobacteraceae bacterium | reverse complement strand
CGAAGTAGCGGAGATTGATCTCCGCCGTGACAAGTTCCACGGAGACTGGAACTACACGCTGCATCCCAGGCGGCACTGAGATTCTGAGATTCTGCATACTTTATTTCGTTACAGTCCCTAAGTCTGAAACCGTGACAGCATGGACCTCAGCCAGTCTCGAAATATAACTGGTCAAGCTCTCAACAAGCGGTGTTTCGATGCCAATCGGCTCAAGCGGTAGAAGTAGACTCCGCCGTGGTAGCGGTGGTGCCGTCAGGTCCCAAGATTCAAAGACATCCAGCATACGCAGGCTGCCCCACTGGATCCCTGCCAGGCTTTCGCTGGCCGGGTCTCAATTTGTGGCGATCGGTCGTGGACGCCTGAGTGGCGCGGTCCGGTGCCGTGGCGGCGGCTGGTTCCACCAACCCCAAACGTGCACGAAGTTTAGAACGTAATCCATCGCCGTCGTTCAATCGAGCCTCCCCCTCTATGATCTCGGAAAGGATTCTGTCGCACTGCGCCATCGATAGAGCATGCGTTTCGAGGCGGTGGAGGCTGATCGTGGTATCATCGTGCCGAAGTGCCGCCGAAAGCGCATTCACGAGGCACTGTTTAAGTAGGCCCACACAGCCGAAGCTTCTTTCGTACAGGAACTCCCAGTTTTTGACCAAGTCTGTCGGCTCTGGCATTGGGAGCTTCTTCTGAAATGAGTGGACGATGTTGATAAAGATCCTTCTGTCCTCCGCCAGATCGGCGCGATAGCGCGGGAAGTGCACATCCACGCTTCGGCGACTGAGCTGACCGCTCAAGTTTCGAAATGCGAGTAAGTCATATGTGCCGAACAGGACGTGAACCGTATTCGTCCTGTTTGCGATCGACTTGACCACATCGAGCTGATCCAGAAGGCGTCGCCCCGATGCCACCTTCGCCAAATGCTGCGCTTCATCAATCATCACTGCGGCCGGCTGTCGAAGCCGAAGCGTCTGTTCGACCGCATAGCGGTATTCACTCCCCGATGAGGTGGCCGTTAACTTGAACCGCTCCCTCGGCTTGCCGTCGCAATCCGGTTCAGGCAACCGTCTTCGATCCACGAGCGGGTCGTTCATCTCCTGCAGCAACCTTTTGAAGTGGCTGCGCCAACAGAAACTGCCTGTGTCGGGCGCGATTGCTTCGACACTCGCCACGGGGATTCGGGATCGATTGATTTCCAATTCTGGCCGGAGTTCCTCGATCAGGACCTGTTCAGTCCTCATCCGCAGGGTGGTTTTGCCGACCCCGGTCGGGCCGAAAACCATCACAATGGAGTTCGGCTCGGATTCTCGGATAGCGGTGATCAGCTCATCCTTGGCCGCAACCAGACGTGGATGCGCAACAGTGAAAGCCTGGAACTGTGCTAATCGAACTCTCCAGGTTTCCGCTGAACTGCTCCGTGACAACGCAGGTGAAGCCATCCTCAGAACTCCCCGTACGTTTGGAGATTGGCGACAACAGTTGGCTCACTCACGTCAACCTCGACGCGAGGTTGGTTCCGGTGAGCCGCCTCGGCCACCGCAACAGACCGCTCCACCGCGCCGCCGTTGCGTACGGCTGCGCTTTCACGATCCCGCAATCGTTGTTGCAGCAATACTTCCTCCGACTCGATCGAGATGAGGAAGTCGGCAAGCCGGCGGGCTGTGAGCCCGCCTCTTCGGGAATGTTCTTGCCGGCGTTTCAGGATCTCGCGGCTTGCAATCATGACCTCCTTCTCCGATCGCCCCCGGAAGGCACCGAAATGTTGCGATCGACATGCCACCCACTGCTTCCGCACATAGGCGTAGGCCGTCCCGAGATCAAACGGATCATAGCGCACCGGGACCGATTCATTTTCGATTCCGGGTTCCAGAAAGCGGTCCGACCAGTAGTAAATCTGATTGATCTTCACGCCGCGGCCGACCGCAACCAGGGCCGTTCCCTTTGGTGTCGTCGGAAGGGTCGCGATCAGGAATTCCTGATCATACGGGATGATCCGCTGTGCACGGCTTCCACCGTTTTCGAGCCCGGCGCGGAACGCCTCACGAGGACAGTGGCCCAGCGCGGGATGGTCGATCATATCGTAAACCTCATAGAGGTATTCCGATGCCCGGTCGTGGAGGTCACCGAGGGTCCAGGCAGCCAACTCCTTGGGATTAACCGACTTCGTCACCTGGCGAACGTTGCGGGTGATCTGCGTGTTCCCTCGGAGATTGTGAACGAACTGCGTATTCGTGGTGCCGAACAGGCGCTCGCAGACGGAGCCGAAACGCGCCTTCGCCGGCGGCCTCGTTTTCTTAATGCACTCTTAGCGCGCCAGGAGCGTTTCAAAATAGGTGCTTTGAAACTCGGCGCCTCCATCGATCACGATGATCTGAGGCAACCGGCCGTGCCGGCGCACGCACTCGCGCAAGATCATCATGCAAGCCCGATAACTCGGTGGGTCGAACGTGAGATAAAGCGCAAGCCCACGCCGGGAAAAGGCGTCCACCAGGATTGTCATCCATGGGCGGCCGAGATTGCGGCCCGTTATGGAGCACACCAGTTCGACATCCAGCTCAGTGTGGTCGATGTGCCCGATCTCAAACGGACGGTCTCCGTGACGAGTCGTAGTCTGATGTAGTTCGAGGTAGAGCGGCGCGTGTGCGTAAGCTGCGCGCGATCCTTTGCGCTTCATCGTCTGCTCGAAGGCTGGGCGCTGCCGCGTCTGTATGCAAAAAGTCTTGTAGGTCGGCGCCGTCAGGTTGCGCTCTTCGCATTTCGCTTTCAGCAATGCCCAGGACGAAAGCTTTGACTTCTGTTTGAGCGTCTCGTAATCCTTCGAAATAAACTCTTCCATGAGGCCCTGGGTTTCGTGGGGTAGTCTGCTGGTGCGGTTCCCTCGAAGGCCAACCCTGGGGAGTAGCCCAAGGTATCCGCTGCCGTGTTCTTCTCTCCCTTCTCGATACAAAGCGGTCCAGAAGCGCAGCGTTCTCTTGGATACGGGCAGCGGCTCGCCACTCATATGCCTCTTCACCAAATCAAAGCGCCTGTTCGCCTCCCGCAGATCCGCTTCGCTGGCACCGCTTAGAATCTGGGCCCTTTCTGAAGATGCAAGCGCACCTCGGGCCGAGCTGTCCAAACGGCCGACCGCGATCAATCTGTCGAGCGTTTCGCGGGGCAACTCAGTCAGCTTGCCATTTTCGCCAAGCAGACTGATGAACTGGTCGCCAACGTTCACGATCCGCCAGACGGTCCCGTCCCATGAAACCGCCTCTCCAGGCTCGATGTTGATCTGCCGGCCCGGTGTCGCGGCAGTTGGCGCCCCACTAATGTGGTGGAAAGCCGCCGCCACTGCAGCATTGGCGAAGACAGTGACCTCCGTCGGGCGTGAAACTACGGCAGCGCTGAGGTCCGCGAAGATCTCGCCAGCAGCGATCATGAAGTGAATGGTGTCCCGGCTCGCCACATCCTTTGTTCTTTGGATCAACTCGCTGAGGCGAAGCCCGGGTTGCCGGACAGTCTCGGCGAACACTTCCTCGCGGGATCTCGGACTGATCGATGTTGAATCAACGCGGAGATAATCATCCAGGAACTGGAGGTTCTGCTGGAGGGTCCAGTTGATCGAAGCATCGGATCGGACATGATAGTAGAGGCCAAACTGGTTCGCATGGGATTCGCCCGGAGCACATCGCCAGTGACTGGCGGTATCCCGCTGATACCGATTGGGGCTCTTTTCGGCCAGCTTCCCAAGATCCTCTTCGGTCTTACACTCTTCCCAGCCAGCAGCCTCCTTGCGAATGACAAAAAAATCGGGCGTATGGAGGACTGACAAGCGCCGTCCGTTGCAGGCGTCGTAGGCGAGCGGAATCGAGGGTGGCTGGTCGTAGTACTCCAGCACGCTCGAGTCGTGCTCCAGTTGGTAGATGAACGCAAGTTCGACTCTGTGGCTTTCAAACTGAATGGTGACGCCCATCTTGCGGCTTGGGTACCGGCCGCTGACGTTGCTGCGGCCTCCGCCAACCCGGCGAGTAGGACCGTGAGATCTCACCTTGGAGACAGTCTCGCAGGTTGTGTCGCCAAGGCCGAGGCGTTTGCACCACGTGAGGAACTTGTCATCTTTCAGCAAGCCAACACCCTCCTCCGGCTGGCCCCTACTTTCGTTTCCGCGAGCGCCGTTCACTTTTTAGGGCGAGCGCATACCTCCGGCCGGCTTCCATCATCAACTCCTGAAGATGCCGGCCATTCCGGATGGCGCGCTCCAGATCGGGAGCGAGTTCATCCGGCACATAGATCGAAAACCGCCGCTTCCCCTTGCGGCCATATAAAGCGTAACTGGAGTGCCCCTCACCCGATTCGCAAGCCCGGCAGTGCTCCCGGATGCATGGACTCTTGCGCAGAGACAACGATCCCATGGCAATAGGCCAAAGACCAAGAATCGTGTCTTGAAACCACTGCTTTACCTCCTCGGGCTTATCCGTTCGTGCCATCTGTACAGGTGCAGTATGGCACACATACATCTTGAAGGCAACATGTTTTTGTTGGTCTCTTGAAACTGTCTGTTCTACGGGTGTGCCGCCGCCAGGGGACGGGGTGGAGAGGTCTCCTGCTCGATCACATAACCAATCGCGGCATAGCCCTTCAGCCTGCGCTCGTACATCCTGGCCAGCATCAGAACGTAGTTGTCCACATAGTCGTAGACCTGCACAAATCGCTTGTTGTCGTGGAGGCGATGCAACCGGCCCACATACTGCTGCAGCGTGCCCTTCCAGGAGATCGGCATGGCCAGGAAGAGCGTGTCCAGACGCGCGTCGTCAAACCCTTCTCCGATGTAGCTTCCCGTCGCCAGAATCACTCGCGATTCGTTTTCCGGCACTGCCGCCAAAGCTGCCGCTGTTTCCCGACGCTGCTTCTTCCCCATGCCTCCCTTCAACACGAAGACGTGCTTGGCAACACCTGCAAGTTTGGCGGCGAAATATTGGAGATGCTCTGTCCGGCCTGTCAGAAGCAGCGGGCACCGCCCAGATCCTATGGCGCACGATGTCGCCAGCGATCATCTCGTTGCGCGGGACATCATTCACGAGCGCGGCGTAGATGTCCTGAATCGTGACCTCGGTGAGGTCGAGCGCCATCCGGAACTCCGTGCATCGGGGAGTGACCTTGTGCTCGAAAGGAGTCGTTTCGGTCATCGTCCGGGCGCTCATGCTGAACCGCACGGGGCCGCACTGCATGTAAATAATCGGATGGTGCCCGTCCTTCCGCGTTGGCGTGGCCGTCAGACCGACAACATACTTGGCCTTCACCTGCCTCATCACCTGTTCGAACGTGAAAGCGGATATGTGGTGGCATTCGTCAACGATCACCTGGCCGTACTCAGCAACGAGGTCCTTCACCTCGTCTTTTCGGTAGAGGCTTTGGATGACGGCGACGTCTACGCAACCCGTCCGGTCCATTTTGCCACCGCCGATATGCCCGATCGACTTGGCCGGCAGATCCAAGAACATCCCGAGGCGCTCCTGCCACTGATCGAGCAACTGCTGCCGGTGAACCACCACCAGAGTGTTGACCTTGCGTTTCGCGATCAGCCACGCCGCAACGGCGGTTTTGCCGAACGCCGTCGGAGCGCAGAGGATGCCTTCGTCGTGGGCGGTGATCTTGGCGACAGCTTCCTCCTGAAGCGGCCGAAGCTGACCCCGGAACTCCGCTTCAATCGCCGTGCCCGCGTACCGTTCGTCCCGAACTTCGGGCCGGATCTTGTGCGCCTCGAGAAGAGCCAAGGTCTCCGTCAGACATCCACGAGGCACAGCGATATGCTGGACAAATTCCTGGCCGCATGCGATTACACGCGGCTTGTCGTACGTCGAGAGCCGCATGGCCTGAGCCTTGTAAAACTCTGGGTTCTGAAATGCTGCCAGCCGGAGTAGCCGATTCAGCATTGCTGGCGGCAAATCCTTACTTTCTACGTAAACAAGGTTCCCGCGAACGATCTGGACAGTCTTTGGCAGCGGCCCTTCGATCGGCTTCTCCCTCCGCTTGCGGGAAGGTGGCAAAGTCCATGGGTCTTGTGCCTCCTCATCATCGGCGATGCTCATCCGGACGCCGATCAGGTCGCCTTTCCGCTGAGCTTCCGCAACGATCTCCTCCGTGGCGTCGACCGGCATTCGTCGGATTGTCGAAAGGAACTGCCACTGGTCGGGGTACCGGTGGAAATCGGAATCAATGAATACGCTGTTGCCCGCGTTGCGCGGCGCAAACTGCAGGGGGAGTGCAATCAGGTTCCCGAGCCCTCCCTTGGGCATCGTGTCTTGGTTGGGGAAAAAGCGATCATAAGAATCGAGACCGACCTGATGCCTACGCTCCATGGTCCGCGTGAGCAGCACGCATCCGAGTTTGCGCGCGGTGATCGCCGGTAGCGCACGGTCAAAGAAGATCCAAATGTGGCCGCCCTTCCCGGAACGAGAACGCTCCAAAGCAGCGGGCACGTTCAACTCCTGGCAGGTCTCAAGGAAAGCCAGGGAGTCATACTCCCAAGTCATCTTGTCGAAGTCTGCCGCGATGAACCAGCACGATTCATCTGGCAGGAGAGGGTACACGCCGACAGTTTCCTTGCCCAAGAGGTGGTTCTCGATGACGGCGTCGGTCAGCGGGATGAACTTCTGTGTCTTCCGGTCGACTTTCTTCCGCTCCTCCGGGCGGCTTCTGTTGATAGCCTTCCAGTCCTTTACAACCACCGGCATATATCCGTGTCGGCCATCATCATTCTCCCATCGCCGTGCGTAGACATCTTCTCGCCCGCGAAACAGGCTTCGAAAGAGCGCGATTCTCTTTCTGGCTCGCTCTGGCTTGTCCACCGGCGGCGCCGGCTCGACGCTTTTGGTTGGAGGTGGATTCTCCGGCGCCAGTTGCGGAATCGGGATGCTGTGAACCGCAAGAAGTCGCCGCAGACGAGCATTTTCCTCCCGGAGACGAATGTTTTCCTGCTCTGGAGGCTCGAATGGAAGCGACTCTGAACCGTTCTCCGTCATACCGCGTTCACCGCCTCGTGCGACGTGTCTGCACTTCTTTGAAATATTCCTGCACCCCCGCAAACGCCGCGGCGACATCAGTCGGGAGCCCACATTCCTCGGCCAACGCCCGGAATCGTCCTTGCCAATCCGGCGGAGGCGGAACCAGTTCCAACGGAAGCGCATGAGTCTTTCTTCTCTCAAAGGTTAGACGCAACGTCTCCGCAACTCGCTCCGGTTCAAGTTCGCCCGAGCCAATCAGCAGCGCCAAGTCAATGAGATCCTTCACTCTACTGTTGGCGTTCTTCCTCGGCAGCGTGTACGCATGGAGTTTCTCAGCCCACTGCTGCTCTCGCGAAATCGTTGGGACCAAAGGAGCGCCAATCCCGGCAAAGCCGAGCCAATCCCGGCACTCGATGACATCCACTGGCTGCATCACGACATCGCCGATTCCAGCGTCCAAATGAAAGCGTGCGAAGACCCTGCCGTCCATCGTCGCTTCCACGGGATACCGGGCGCCACCGTAGGGCGCGGCATCCAGATCCATGACGGGCGGTCCGATGGTGTATTCGAACCAGTCGCCGAACTCGAAACTGGCCGCATCCTGCAACAGTTCCCGAACAACCCGATTGGTTTCAGTATCACTGGCGGCTGCGACCTTCTGGATTGTCAGGTCGATGTCGATCGTCGCCCGGGCAGTTTTGAAACGAAGTTCCAGCGCATAACCACCCTTCAGAGTCCACGGAGCTGATTCGACCCGGAATAGCCGCGCTAACAGACGATCGAACGCCACCTGGCGCCGGAGCCGATTCACTTGTACCTGTTCCGTTTCGGCGACCTTTCCGAGTCGGACTTCCAGCGCCCGCCGGAATGCCTTCGCCGTTGTGTATTCACGCGGCATTGATTACGCGACCCGCCGAAGAAGATCTTCAAAGACTCTCTGGGCCGGAACATTCAGCTTTACGCTCTTGATCTGGTGGCGGTTGATTAGACCGCGATCGAGCGCCTGCCTCAGGGCTTGCCGGAGAAAAGCTCGCTCGACGGTATCAGCTTCAATCAAATCGAGAATCGTTCGGAGGGGGCGGGTACGCTTGAACCCCTGCGCGGTCTGCACATCTTCATCAGCTAGGTCCGCAAAGTGCAGCACAAGAATACCGGGTATGGCGCTGTTCCGCCGAAAGTGGGTCGGGACGGTCATGTGTAGCTTGGCGGGGTTAAGATCGGAGAGTTCATAAAGGCTCAAGGCCGTTTGGTGGCTGTAGACTCCTTCGGTCACCTCGTCCCGATTCCTCGACCACAGCGCCCACTTCACCAGGTCAGGATGCTCCGCTATCGGAAACAGGGAGAGCCGGTAGATGCCCCGATACTCCCGGATCCAGTTCCCGACCTGGACATGGTATGGATGGGTATTCTCGGCAAAACCGGCAGCCTTTGCCTGCTTGGTAGTGAAGAAGCCCTCTTGCGCCTCGGCGGTCTCGAAAAGCCGCCGTTCCGATTCACGATGACAGCGTGGCATAACACAATCCTACAATTAAAGAGATGCTTCATGCAAGTCGCCGCTGGCGGCAAGGATATCCTTCCAAAACCGCACTCCCGGCAAGGATATGCTCCCAGATGCCCGGCAGTGAAACCACTGAGAGTGGCTTGGTCGGCGCCAACGAGCCAAATCTCGGCAACTTTATGGTCTCAAAACGGCAAGGTTATGGGTTAAGTCACACAGGTCGTACTTGCCAAAATCATCCCAGGGGACAGCGTAGTCCATGATCACGACCGCCTCCCAGCCGCTCTGTCTCAGCCTTCCCACCAGGGCGGAGTCGAGTGGGGCGACGCAATGATAAGCATCGCCCAATATGGCTAGAACACGCTTCTTACGTGCGCCCATGTCCTGGGTTGCGCTTCTTCCGGGACGGGCGAGAGCCAACGCGGCCAGGCCTGAAATGGCCGAGCTTTGGAGTATTCGCCGTCGTGTAGTGTTCATACGTTTGTCTCCTGGTAAGCGGCGCGGCCCGCGATCTCCCGCACATCCCATCCGCGCCGGTACTCGCGTGTCAGGTATTGGTTGGCTTCCCGGCAGTTCGTGATGCGGAACGCCAGTGGATCCCATTCGATCCGGTGACCCACCCGCAAGGCGATGCTGCCCAACTGGTAAGCCTCTGTGAACGGACCGGCGTACCCGAAGTGGCACGGCGCCGGCTGGCCGGCTTTGACGGCCACCACCCAGTCCTTGTGGACTTCCTCGCGGCCCCAGTCTTTTTCGGGCGGTGTCGGATACGGCTCCGTCTGCTTGCCGTAGTACGGCCCACGGCCGACCGGCAAACTGCCCTTCGTGCCGATCCAGATCACACCACCCCCACCTTGGGCCAGCGGGCGAGTGCCGACGGATTCCGGCGGCGCCGCTGCAGGCTGCCGCAAAGAGCGGGCAATCTCATCGGGAGGGCGCCTGCCGCCGTCGTACCAGAAGATTTTCAGCGGCGGGTGCACGCCGCGCGCGGCATACTCGAAACGCATGATGGTCCAGTCCGGATACTGGTAACGAGTCATACCGCTGGTATCGACGACTTCGACAGCCGAAGGCGCACCCAGATCGAGCGCCCAGAAGATCACGTTCATTTGGTGCGGAGCAATGTCGCCCAGCGCGCCGCTGCCAAACTCAGTCCAGCCTCGCCACACAAAGGGGTGGTAGACCACGCCTACCGGAGGGACCGGATCGAGCCCCGCGACCTTGTAGTCGGATTGGTGCCGCTTGTCGGGGGCGGGGTTGTAGACCGGATGTCCTTCCGGGTACATGGCCTTGAAGGGCCGGGCCGGCGCCGGGCCGAGCCAGAGGTCCCAGTCCAAGGTGGACGGCACCGCATCCGCACCTTCCGGACGGTTGTACCCCTGCGGCCAAATCGGGCGGTCGGTCGACAAATGGATCTCCATAATCTCGCCCACGGCTCCGGATTGGATCAACTCCACGGTGCGGTAGTTGGCCTCGCTAGCGCTGCTTTGCGTCCCCATCTGCGTGACGACTTTCGTCTCGGCCGCGACCCGCGCCATGACTCTAGCCTCCTGCACGGTCTGGCATAAGGGCTTCTGACAGTACACATGCAAGCCGTGTTTCATGGCCCAAACGCTGATGTAGGCGTGGCTGTGGTCCGGCGTGGCGACGACTACGCCGTCGAGCTTCTCCTGCTCGATCATCTTGCGGAAGTCGGTGTATTTCTTGGCGTTCGGGTGCTCCTCCACGGCTCGCTTGTCGAGCATGGCGGAATCGACGTCGCACAAAGCCGTGATGTTCGCGCCCAGCTTGCTCAGCGTTCTGGCGTCGATCGCGCCCATGCCGGACAGTCCGATCACGCCGATGCTCAACCTCTCATTCGCCGCGTAGGTACGTGCCGAGCCAGGGGCCAGGATTTCGAGCGCATTCCACAAACACCTGGTCGGCCCTCCTGGTCGCCTGATTTCGCTGCGGAAGCGCAGCTCCCGAGCAGTGGGCCGTGTTCTTGGGCCTTCAGCGCCTCGGCTACGCCGTGCAGTCGCCCGTCCGGTCTTCTCGAAGTGCCCAGCGCGCCCGGAATAGCTCTCCCGAAAACTCAGTATCCCATCCGAGCGATTGCGGGGCTTTCAGCAATTACGCGGTGGTGATAGCGTATCGCTGCCTGCGATCATTTTCATTTTGAGTGGTGCAGGCCAGCGGGCATGAAAGACCGATATTCAGGTCATAACGGGTGGCAGCCGACAAGAGCCAGCCGGGGTACCCGCTTCCCGAAACTGACGCCGGAGGCCACTACGAAGGCGATAGAACCCGCTTGCAGCGGGCGCCCGTACGGCGGTAGCTTAGTGTGATGCAACCTGCCCCTACGCCCGCACGCGCGCCTCTTTTCGATTTGGCTGAAATCCCGCGCGGGGAAGGGCAGTGAAGACAGCACTTCAAACCGAACGGAGAGCTACACCATGCGATTGAAGTATGTGTTGAGAGCGGTCACCGGAATACTGGGCGCTGCCGCCATGCTCTGGTCGCAGGCTGCACAGATGACCGCGATACGCGCGGGCAAGTTGTTCGACCCGAAGTCGGGCCAGATGCTGGCGAACCAGGTGGTGCTAATCCAGGGCGACCGCATCATGAGTGTCGGCCCCGCCGACAGAGTGTCGATCCCGGCGGGCGCGAAAGTGATCGACCTGAGCCGGGCCACGGTGCTGCCTGGCTTGATTGACGGCCACCTTCATCTGACGGATGCGGCCGGAGGACTGCAGCACCAGATGATGGTGGCGCTGCACAGCGCGACAGAAAGTTTGAAGGCCGGCTACACCACTCAGGTCGTACAGGGGTCACATGGGGGTGGTTTCGCCGATGTGGAGTTGAAGAGAGCTATCGAACAGGGGTTGGTGCAGGGGCCGCGACTGCTGCCGGCCGGGCCAATCCTGGCGATCACGGCTCCTAGCGCCGAACCGTATCCTTTGGAGTTCAAACCGTTCAAAGTGGAAATTGTCAGGGATGGCCCAAGCGCCCTGCGCGCGGGCGTCCGCGAACTGGCCCATTATGGCGCGGATCACGTGAAGATCCACACCACCGGGACGTTTTACTTCAAGCCGAATGGGGAGATGGTGAACCAGGCGCTTCCCAGTCTGGAGGAACTCAAGGCCGTCGTGGACGAAGCACATCGCTGGGGGATGTTCGTCGCCAGCCATACCTACGGTGGTGACGGCCTGAAATGGGCAATCGAAGCCGGGGTCGACGATATCCAACATGCCACCGCGGCGACCGATGAGGACATCAAGATGATCGTCCAGAAGCATCTTCCTATCACTTCAACGATCCTCGATCATCGTCAAGATGAACCTGGGGATTTGAAGCAATGGGCACCCTACAGCCGCTGGCGTCTGATGGAGCAGACGTGGAAGAAGATGCTGAAGGCCGGTGTAAGACTGGGGTATGGAAGCGGTTCCACCCCAGTTTCTAACGGGCAGGGCAGAATCTTTAGCGCCGCCTGCAACTGTTCCCATGGCGTGCAGAGCGAGATGTTTCCCATCCTTGTCAGTTGGGGAGCAACGCCACTCTACACGTTGCGTATGGCAACCACGGTGAATGCCGAGATTATCCACTGGCAGGACAGAGTCGGCACTATAGAAGAGGGCAAGTTCGCCGACCTGATCGCTACCTCCGGAGACCCGCTGCAGGACATCACTGAGATGCAGCGCGTCAAATTTGTGATGAAAGGCGGAGCTGTGATCAAAGACGACTTAGCTGCTCAAAACGACGAAACGCTGAGAAACGCTGCCAAGTAAGGGATAATGAGCCGGAGTTTGGCCGGAACGCGGGCGGCAGTACAGTATCGCAGACAGGCGACCGGGACCCAGACGAAACCTCGACCGCAGCAACTGTGCGGGCAAAGGAGTGGACCTCGTGACCTTTCGGCGCCCTTAGCGGGGCTGTGCGGATTCCCTATCGGGAAAGTAGCCGATATCCCCAGATATCGCCGCGTAGATGACCCAGGGGCCCTTTGCGAAAAACCGCACACTGGCGACGGGCTGATGGGGGCGGTGAATTGGTGATCTGTGGACGTCATAACGCCCCGAGCAATGCTGGGGTCCGGTTCGGGTAGGGGCGCGGTAAGGCGCTACCGCTTGCGCAAATCTGCTTCGCGCTGCCTGTCGGCGGCGGCGCCGCGGAAATCGCCGACGGCTTCTCGGGCGCGGGCACGATTCATGTAGGCCGGGGCGAAGCGCGGATTGCTGCGGATGGCCGCGTCGTAATCGGCCAGCGCCAGACGATATTGTTTGCGGCGGAAATAGACGCCACCGCGCCCGCTCAAGGCAGTCGCCAGGCCGGGCTTCAGTTTGAGCGCCTTTTGAAAGTCGGCAAACGCTTCCTGGTCCCGGTGCAGACGAACTAGGCAGACGCCGCGAGCCGAATAGGCCGGGGCCATACCCGGGGCAAGACGAATGGCCTCCGAATAATCCTGGATGGCGATCTCAGGGTGCTCCAGCTTTTGTTGGGCCAACCCCCGGTTGTAGTAGGCTGGGGCGTAATTGGGATGCAACGAGATGGCTCTGGTATAAGACTGGATGGCGCCGGGAAAGTCCTTGATCTTCATCTCCTCCTGGGCGCGCTGAATGGCCGCGTCAAACGGCGATGGAGCGGCGCCGGTCTTCGACGGCGGCGGCGGGGGCAGCAGTTCCACTTCCTCCGGCGGTTCGCGCGGTTCGGCAGGCTTCGGTGCGACGCGCGGGGGCGCCACTTTCGGTATGGTGGAAACGGCCTTGGGTGGATTGGCATCGGGGGGCGGGGCTTTGGGCAGGGCTGGGGGTGGAGCTACTGGTTCGCTCGTGGGGACAGGCGTCGCGCTTGCGGGCCTGATGGCAGCCACCTGATCAGGAGGCTTTGGGGTGCGATTCCACGGCTTCCAGACGGCCAGAGCACCGCCGAGGCCCAGGACCGCGACGGCAGCCAGCACAGCCGACCGGGAACGCCTAGCGGGCTCGGCAGGTTCGGGAACGGGTATCACCGACTGGGTGGGCTGAGCCACCAGCACGGGAGCCGGGCCAACCGGAGCTGTGGGTGCGTCGGAGAAGGCCTGTGCGAGCGCGCCCACAAACTCGCGACAATTGGTGAAGCGTTCGGAGGGAGTTTTGGCAAGGGCTTTCGCCAGCACGGCGTCCACCCCTCGGGGAAGGGCGGCATTTCGCGTGCACGGCGGCGGCGGCGCCTCGTTGACGATCTTGTAGGTCAGGGTGGCTACGGTATTGGGACCGAACAGCGTACTGCCGGTCATCATCTGGTACGCCACCGCAGCGAGAGCGAATTGATCCGCCCGCCCGTCGACCGTCTCGCCGCGGATCTGTTCCGGCGCCATGTACTCGACGGTTCCCATGACCATGCCGGTGGGGGTAGAGGTGCGTGTGTCGCTGATCCGTGCGATGCCGAAATCCATGATCTTGGCGGTTCCGGCAGCGTCGATCATGACGTTGGCCGGTTTGATGTCGCGATGGATCACGCCGTGGGCGTGAGTATAGTCCAGCGCGTCCGCCATCTGGCGCAGCACGTTGAGGATCATTGCTGCGCCGGGCAGCGGATTGGCCTTGAGCTGCGCCGACAGGCTATCGCCTTCCACGTACTCCATCACCACATAGGCCCGTCCGCCGTCTTCGAAAACGTCATGGACGCTGACGATGTTGGGATGTTTGAGCACGGCCGCGGCGCGGGCATCGCGCAGCAAACGGTTGCGCAGAAACTCGCGTTCTTCAGGATCGTCTACCCCGAGGTCCACCGTCTTAACCGCTACCTGGCGGTTCAGCATCGGGTCAGAGGCGAGATAAACCACACCCATGGCGCCTCGTCCCAGTTGTCCCATCACCGTATATCTGCCAAACGTCTGGCTCATGGTCCGTTCGATTCGATTATGCTGGGGTCTCAGTAGGAATCTCCGTATGATATCGCATTCAGGAACCTACAGATACTCCGGCTGAACCGCAGTGTGCGAAGCACACGCCGGCTTCCTCTTCGCCCTGCGGCAGCTTTTTGGCACGCCGTAAGAGCATGGATTCGGCGAAGTGTGCCTTCGGGACCGGCATCCAGGAACCAGTGCCGCAATCGCCAGGTTCTGCGGGGACAGCCCTACCGATCCTGCCGCATATCATTCTATTTCCGGTCGCAGGCGCACTGACCTGACCATGCGGATGGTCCCGCAATGGAATGTTGGCGGCGGACTACTGGCAGGGCAGTTCTCGCCCCACCGCAGGGCGGAAACGGCTTTCGCGCACCCTCTCATTTCCGTGACCGGGACATATCACGATCTATCCCCCATAACATGCGGCGAATCAGTAACTTGACTGCGAGTTTCGGCCCATCACGAGTGGCAGGGGGATTCGCGACGGGGATCACTTGCCTGTCAGGCCGACCCTTGTAACATGGCTAGTGTCAACTTCAGGCCGGCCTTGCCGACCGCCATTCCTTCGAGATGTTCCGAAGTGCGCTACAGTGGCGCCCGACGCCGCTACGCCGATTGCAGAGCCCTAGATGTGTGCTTCGCCACCCTCCCAGTTCCCAGGCCGCTCGCCAACCGGGAAAGCACTATTTGGGCTGTAAACAACGGCTTCGGCGGGCCGTGAACGATCACATCGGCCTGGAGACATAGAGGCCGAAACGAACCTCGACGGTCGGCGGCGGGCACAAGAGCAAAGGACGGTCACGACTCTTTCATAGGCACTGCTCCTCACTGAGCCGAGGTCATACGACAACACACCCCTTATCGTCGGCCTGTGATCAAACGGCGGCAAGTGCCACGTGATTTGGCATCGCACAGGCTTCATGCGCCCGCCTTTTCACATCTTCGTCCTCTTCGTCCAGGAAGAAGGTTTCTGGTGTTATATAAACACGGCTTCGAGATTCTGATCCGTGTCAATCCGTGTTTATCCGTGTGCTAAGAATGAAAGCGCTTTACGCCTTCTCCGCGGCGGCGCTCCTGCCGGCGATGAGGCCCTGGGTGATGCACCGGGACACGCCGTGCTCGCTGAACCCACCGGCGGACTCGCCCACGCAGTAGAGGCCAGCGATCACTTTCCCGTTGAGTTCCTGCACCTGGCACTTAGCGTTAATGCGCAGGCCGGCCCGGGTGTCATGAAGAGAGGGCGTGGCCCAAGCGGCGTAGAACGGAGGCGTCTGGATTTTGTACTTGGGAGCGGGTTTGTCGAAATCCGCGTCCGCGCCCTTGTCCACAAAAGAGTTGTAGCGGGCAACGGTATCCTGGAGCGCCTGGGCGGGCATTGGGTTCTTCTGATACTTGTTCTTGCTGATATTGGCCGCCAACTCGGCGATGGCGTTGCCACTAAAGAAGAAGCCGGCCGCTCTATCCACATAGGGCGGCTCCACGGTCCATTCCTCGCGCTGCACTGCCTCGGCGTCGAAGATGCACCATATCGGCCCGCCACCGGGGCCGGTCCCGCCATTCAGGCCCATGGCGGCCGGAAGGTAGCCGGTGGGATTCCACTTGTTATTAGCCGCGTTGCGCCAATCGTTCTGCACGTACTTCCTGTCAGGCACGTAGTTAGCTTGGTTGAACTGGCCCTTCGTCTCGTCATAAAATCTCAAGCCGACCTGGTTGACGCAGATCGCATTCTGATAATCCGAGACCCGCAGGCCAATGGCGCGAGCCAAGTGGAAATATTCGCTGGTCGGTTGGAACGGAGGATAAAGGGGGTACCCGTACTGGCAACCGATATTCGATGGCTTGGCTATATGGGCGCCGAATTCCCCAGTCTGGTTGGCGGCGCCCCAAAGCGCTGCCCCGACGGCCATGCCGGCGATCTCTCCGCTGGCATCCTGGGCCGTATACGGCTCGCCGCCGACGCCGCAGTATTCCTCGGTGAGGCGGGGATCGAACATGCGGCGGAAGTTCACGTTGCTGCTGTGGCCGCCGGTGGCGACGATGACGCCTTTGCGGGCGCGGATATTGAGCTTGGCGCCTTTGGCGTCCACGGTGATTCCGACCACGCGGCCCGTGTTGTTGTTCTCGCGGATAATGCTGGTCATCCTGTGGTTAAGAAGGATTTCGACGCCAGCTTTCCGCGCGGCTGCCTCCAGCGGGCGCATGAGGCCGATCCCTCCGAGTTGGGTTTTCTGGACGGCGGGGTCCGCCGGTTTGCCGGTCTGAATTATGGGCCATGCCATGACGGCTATGTGGTGGGACCTGGGCACCGAGACGCCTGGCGATTGCGTGCCGCGCGCGTCGGGCGGCCCGTCGATAAGGACTACTCCACGGTCTACGAGAAAGTCGTAGACCAAAACGTTGTTGTCGGCGAAAGCGCGAACGATGTCGCGGTCGTTGAAGCGGAAGTCAGCGGCTCCGTTGGGCTCCACTATCGACCAATCGGTGAGGTCCCTGAAGAGGATATCCGGCGAATCCACTATTCCCGCCTCTTTCTGGGCCCTGGTGCCGCCGCCCAGCGGGATATTTCCGGTGCTGATGATGGCGTGGCCACCGACGTCGCGGTTGGCCTCAACCAAGATTACCGACGCGCCGTTCTCCTTGGCGATAATGGCGGCGGGCAGCCCGGAAGCGCCGGATCCGACCACCACGACGTCAGCTTCTTGATCCCACTTGCGCCCAGCCGGGGCGGCCTGGGCAGCGGGCGCCACGCCGGCCAAGGCCGCGCCCTTCAGGAATGCTCTACGAGCAATGTTCTTCTTCGGCATTGATTCTCCTGTCTACTGCGAGGTTCGATTTGAACCTCATCCGGGCCAGCCTCCAGCGGAGAATACTACCATAAACTCCCAAAAATAAGGAAGGAAAATCCCACAAGGGGCACTGGACCCGATACAGTCGTGTGAAAGCAGGCGTGGCAATCTGGGCGAAGAAACTCAAGGCGCTGGTGCTCGACAGCGTCTCCTCGCCGATCACCAAGCGGGTTTACAACCTGGGCCTGGACGAATTCTTCGAGTGGTACGGCCAGGAGCCGCGGCCCGGCTTCACCAAGGCCACCGTGAGCGCGTGGCGGGTGGCGCTGGAGGCGCGCGGCCTGGGGTCGGTCTCGATCAACGTCCGGATTACAGCCGTGCGGAAGCTGGCAGCCGAGGCGGCCGACAACGGGCTGCTGGCGCCGGAACTCGCCGCAGGCATCGCCCGGGTGAAGAGCGCGAAGTCGATGGGGGTGCGCACGGGGAACTGGCTGTCGCTGAAGCAGGCACAGGCTCTCCTGAACGCGCCAGATATCACGACGACGAAGGGCCTGCGCGACCGCGCCATCATCGCCGTGCTCCTGGGCTGCGGTCTGCGGCGGTCCGAGGTGGCCGCGCTGACGATGGGGCACATCCAGCAGCGTGATGGCCGTTGGTGTATCGTGGATCTCTTCGGAAAGCACGGGCGCGTCCGGACTGTGCCGATGCCAGTCTGGGTGAAAGTGGCGATTGATGCCTGGACTGTTCGGGCCAGCGTGACCGACAGATACGTTTTCCGACCGGTCAATCGAGCCGACCAAGTGCAGGGCGAGGTCCTGTCCGAAAAGGTGGTCTGGCAGATGCTCCGGCCGTACGCCGAGGCAGCCGGCGTCCCTGGCATCGCGCCTCACGATTGTCGCCGCACGGCGGCGAAACTGCGTCGCGCCGCCGGTGGGGAGTTGGAGCAGATCCAATTGTTGTTGGGCCATGCGTCGGTTCAGACCACCGAGCGGTATCTCGGAACCAAGCAGGACCTGGTTCACGCGCCGAACGATGGGATCAAGCTGAGGGTGGCGGTGTAGCACTCGGGCGGGGTCGGATCACCCTCACTGCCCGCCAGAGCGCGCTCAACGCGGGCCGCCGCCGTGCCGCACGCCCTCAGGTGAAGGATTCGTCCTGGCTCATGCCGGAATCGTCCACCTTTTCGCGCCCGGAGGCTCCGTGTTGCGCCGTCTGGCTCCGGGTTGGCTGTGTGGGCCACCGCCATCTTCCGACGCGCCACGGCGTGCCCTGCCGCCTGACCACCGACCACCTCTTTTTGAGCGAGACAGCAGCGAAATGGGTATCCGTCCGGCGAGCCCATGTGCGGATCCTCGGGCAGTGGTGATGCAGGGGCGGAATTCGATTAGGCGGCGGTGCTCCGAGCGGCCAGCCATTTGTCGGGCAGCAGATCGGCGAGTTGCGTGATGGGATGGGCGGCGATCCGCTGGAACACGTCGCGAAATGGTGCAATCGTGCAACGCGCCGCCGTCCCGCGCCGGGAAGTACCTATGGATTTCTTGCCAGGCGCGGTTGAACGTGCCACGGACCCAGGCCATGTACCGCCCGCCAGAGCACTTTCTCCCATGTGTTAACCGGAGAGGGGTCTTCAATACGCATCCGGACACGGAATCGGTTTGAGAGCTGCCTGCAAATGGGTCTTGTCAGATCAAGCCTGAGCTAGAACACGTCATGACTGGGGCAGTACTACGCAGCGCGCTACTCAACCACAAAGCAATCAAGATCAACAAATTCCCCCGAAGAACGCCTCGATTTCCTCCCGAGAACGCGAACCGTCGCCACGTGCCTACCACTCCCCAAGCAGCAGAATTTTACACGCCTCTGCCATTCAATGTTCGGCGAGTACTGATCAACAATTTCTTTCCCCACACCGTCAATTCTCACCTCGGCCAGCCCTCGGTTAAAGGCCTTTGAAAAGACATAAGTAAGAGCCGTGCCTTCGAAAGCGAACGAGATCTCGGCACCAGGCAGGTCGGAATAACTGATGGTGTGGAACGCGGGGCCATCGAAGCCCGCGCTCTTCTCCCAGATTCCCCGAAAACGGATCGCCGGGTCGACATCGTCGTAGGTCCCGGCTGGGACGGTCGCTAGTGGCTGACCCGAAACGGGGCCGGCTCGTACGTGGTCGTCGCTCTCCTTGCATCCAGGCATCAGCTTTCCCTCTCGGAAATCGAAGCAATACTGGACAAGAGCGAGATCTTCCGGTGTAAGCGGAGGAGACTTGTTCCCCAGACGAACGGTCACGCTCCGATCGTGGAACCACAAATCCGCAACGAACTTCATGTCCCAGCCCGAAAGAGGGTCATTCATGAATATCACCTGGCTATTGGCGTGCACGCGCGGATTCACTCTACTCAGTTGGCGGATCACGTCCTGTGTGTGACCGCCAATCTTGGCCATTGCCGGCAGAACATCGGTCACCTGGCGTACGCGGTTCGTCGCCGCCCAATAGTACACACCGACCACGACGATGATCGCCTCCAGTGTTGCAGTGCTCAGACGGCAAAACCAGGGCTCACGTACAATGAATGCCGCCATGGCACGAGTGACATCCATAAATACCACGGACACGAATACAGCCCATGCGGCCAGCGGTATATAGAGGCAAGCGCCTCCTCTCGCCTCTAGGAACTCGATCGGCAGCGGCGCAAGCACAATGAGAATAAAGCAAAAGCGTAGCACGGGACGAGGCCTACGCCATGCTAGGTAGATCAGTACCAACCAAACTGTGAGTAATCCCGCCCAGGAGGAGTTCCAACCGGGCAGCAGGTCAGATAACTCGCCGTACTGAAAATCCAGAATGCGCCTCCAGGAGAAGATGGGGTGGTATCCCGGCTGGTTCGCCAGCGCAGTCGGACCATGCATTTTTCCGTATATATACAAGAGATTCAGCACCCCTGCCAGAAGTGCTACACGCCCCGGTCCGCAAAACCATTGGAGCGCTCCTCGCCAGCTAAATTCAGAGCGCCTATGATACATCCACTCATATACCAACAGCACGACCGGAAGCGTGACGGACATCTCCTTCGAATTGAGTGCGCAGACATAAAGCGCGAGAAATACCGCGATTTCCTCGCCCCGGAGTAGCCGACCTCGCCTTCGAATACGAGCGTAATACAAGAAAGCGGCGAAATAGAAAAAGAAACACAGCGCATCGTAGATAAACGACGTATTGTAGTATGCATCCTTCAGACCCACGTGATAGCATGCGATCAGAGCTGCCAAGCCTGAGGTTAAATCATCGCAACCCAGGATGCAGGCAAAACGGTAGACCCAGTAGGCGTTCGCCAACGCGACTAGCGCCATTACGAGATGATAAGGCACAGGGTTCAGGCCGAAGTAGTGAAAAATCGGTAGATAAAAGAGCCCACCCATTGGCCGGTAGTGTCCGCTCCAGAGTTGGAGCTGGGAGACGAGTAGCCAGGATACGCCGTGCCTCCAGTAGGCGTCGATGTTAGCAAACGTGTCGACCGCAAAGGGTGCAGACAACCCATCCCAAGAGAAATAGAAGAAATAGGCAACCAGCAGCATAGCGAAAGCGACCCTTGCGCCGGCTACGCTCTTTCGCCCCGCCGCTCGTTCCTGCGCTATCACTGCCCTATTCTAATCCACAATGATGACCGCGCACATCAGCGACGAGGATATCGCGCTCTGCGTGCCGAATCGGCAAAACCGCATTTCCGTCTCGGTGCAGTAAGCCGTCACAGTCGATGTCGAGTGCCGCTCGTCTTGGACGACGCCGGCCAATGCAGCGTTGGAACAGGGAGCTGGCGTTCACTCCACCATCCAGGCGCCACGCTCCTGCCAGCCGCTGTGCTTGCGGGGACCTGAAGCTACCACCCAAACCTTCTTTTCGCCTTTGAATGCGTGCGCGAAAGTGACGAGAAGAGTCACGGCGAGCTCGGGGCCGTTGGTCTCCACCTTCACGCTGCTGGCATCCACGCTGCACTGTTCGTTGGAGGCAGCCTTGGCGGAGCCAATAGGAACGAAGGGCAACCAATCCGACCCATCTTCCGTTCGGGCGGCGACCCTGTTGAGCGAATTGACATCGATCCAACAAGACTTGGCGGCGGTCGGGGTCATCTTCTCATCGATGAGAAGTTGCACGTCGGCGATGGCCGTCGCTCCCGCTGGATGCGTGACAACCAAGCGAAACGCCTGCGAACGGCCCGTGCCGCTATTTGGAGTCACGGCGCCAATCTGGGGAGCATCCTCGATAGACGCTGCGGCCGCCGGTGCCTGCTTCGCGGCTTGATGGCAGCCGCAGGTGAAGAGAACCGCGCCCACGGAGATGAGGATGCCTACCCGTGCAAAGCTGAAGCGTAATCTCATGATCCTTCATAGCTTAGCAGCCGGCGGTCGGGGTCTGCAATCCGGCCGCGGGTGCGGGCTGGCCAAGGGTTCCCACTCGTTCAGGTATTCGATCAGCGGAAACCGGCGATGATGCCACACTCGCCCTTCGAGGGCTTGCTCCAGTTGCGGAATCTTGTTCCTTGACTTTCCTCGCGCCAACTTCGCCAGTTGCTTCGGGTCCTCTTGACCGGCGATGATCGCTTCCAGCATTTGGCGGTCGGACACGCCCAGAACTTTCAAGGCCACGGAACTGGGCTTGAGGATTGGCCTGTTCCGAGAACTTCTGGATGCAGTTGGCTACTCGGTTCTGACTTTGTCTCAGTTCCGCCCGGTAATGCGTCAGGTCGCGCAGATCCTGGATGGGAGTCGGTGGTATGAAGCCCCTCTCGAAGCAGTTCAATTCTCGGCGATCGTTTTTGCGCCCAGGTACCGGCTTAATGTGCTGAGGATTCACCAACGCCTGCTCCATGTCCCCTTCCAACGCTGCCCACACCGGCCGCCAGCAGACTCAGCGCGTTGCGTGCAGTACGCGCACGCTTGTTATTAGGCGTATGCTGGATACCGGATGAAACGCGATCGAATCGGCGGCGCCACTTCGCCGCATGCTCGTGTGGGAGCGGCGGGCGCTGTGGTCATCGCGGTGCTCTTCTTGACTCCCCTTGTGATCGCTCCCGAAATGTTACTTTACTTCGACGTAACGCCCAAGGTTGTGGTCCTCCTGCTCGGGACTGCGTTAGCGGTTCTGCTCCTTGATCCCGCAACGATTTCGGGGATTATCGACTCCAGAGGTTGGGGGTGGGTCTTTGTTCTGGCGTTGGCCGCACAGGCTGCGTCGGTGTCTCTCTCGGTAATCTTCTCGCGTGATCCTGCTCTCTCCCTGGTTGGCACCAATTGGCGGCGTTTCGGTCTGTTGACGCAACTGGCAATCGTGGCTTTCACGCTGGCCTCTACCGCTGAACTTGTACGCCGGCCCGGGACACTTCTTGCGGTGCTGAGAGCCGTTTCGCTGGCTGGCGTTGCCACCTGCGCATACGCGATCTTTGAGTACTCGACCATGGACACTGCTTCGCGGCCCTCTTGGGAGGCGATTCGCATCGCAAGCAGCTTGGGGCATCCGGTATACTTCGCCAACTACATTGCGAGCATGGTGTTCCTTTCGGTTGGGCACAGCCATATTGAGACAAACCGTCTGTGGAGGATCGTTGGTCGGGCGGCGGTGTTTCTCGGATTCATCGGTATGGCCCTGAGCGGAACGCGCGCCGCGATTCTCGGGGTGGCAGTGGGCGGAGGTTTTCTTTTTCCCAGGTTGCGACTGCGACCGAAGGCTCGGCTAGCCGCAGGGGCGGCACTCGCATTGTTCGTTTTGATTCTTGGCTTACTCTACCTGTCTCCGGATGCGGGCTACCTGCGAAACCGCATCGCTGAGTGGATGCGGGATTACCGGGGCGGAACCAGACTTTTCCTGTGGCATGATACTCTCCGGATGTTCTGGGCGGCGTGGCCGTTGGGGCACGGACTGGAGACGTTTTCCACCGTGTTCCCGCGGTTCGAGTCTGCGGCGTTTGCCCGAGTGTATCCTGATTCTTACAGCGAGTCGCCGCATAATGTCCTGATCGATGCAGCCCTTTCAGGTGGATTCCTCGGTCTGCTGGCGTTGTCGGTTTTAGTCGGGCTAGGTTTTTTCGGCTGCCGCCTCTTAAGATCCGCGGATTCGTATTGGGCAAGCATTCTGAGGGCCGCGTTGGCAGCATCTCTTGTAGCGAACCTGTTCGCCTGTTTCACGGTCGCCACCGCTTTGTACTTTTTCCTGATATTGGCCTTGATATGGGCTTCCTGTATCAGTCTAGAGGCTCCGGCATTGGTGACGAGGACGCCGTCACCATGGCTGAACAGGCTAAGGTTCGTATTCGCGGCTCTGGTCACGATCTTCGCTGTGCAACTCGTGGCGACGGATGCCTCTTTGGAGCGGATCGACGAGGACCTGGGACAGGGCCGCTTCGATGCGGCCATGGCAGGATACTCGAAGCTGGAATCGTTGGAGCCGATGGGTTTCAGCGCCGACTTGTGGTACTCCCGCAAACTCCTGGCGTCTGCGCAAACACGCGGCCGCACGGCGGAGGTCCTTGAGAGCGCAACTGCCGCCGCTACTCGCGCAACGACACACGCGGAGGATAGGCACAACGCCTGGTACAACCTTGCCTTGCTCTACGCCGGGCAGGGAGATCTCTTGCGTGCTGAGGCCAGTGTCCGTACCTGTATTGGCCTAGCACCGAACTGGTTCAAGCCGTACTGGCTGCTGGCGGAAATCCTTCGCTCCTCCGATCGCCCTAGCGATGCCTTGTCCGCGGCCTCAACCGCGGTCGAACTGAACGGGGGGCGGAACCCTGAGGTCCGGCAGGCATACCAGGCGTTGGTAAGGGAACTGCACCTCTCAAAGGAGCGGTAATTTCAGCTATTAGGGCCTTGCATTCTATTAAGTAGCGTGGCACCCTTGTATGAGCGTAGGAGTTCAATGCGTCGGATCCTGCTGGTCGCGGCAATCGTTGCACTGCTGCCGGACGCCAGTATCCATTCTCCACATCTCACCTGGGATCGGGAGGTGCATTCCGCGCTTTGGAAAGGCCTCCGTGTGACGAGGCCTTCGCCGTTGTTGTACAGCCTGTCGGCCGCAACTACGATCACGCTTTCAGTATCCAGTCTGAATGACGTCGTCTACACGCTCGGGGACCCCGCGCCCCCCTCGCAGTTTCTGCAAGTGCAGTCGCTCGAAGGGGAGCAATTTGCATTCACGGCGGGATCGAACACCACGTGGTTGGGGGTTACGCCCACTTCCGGAATCGCGCCCACGGTACTAACAGTGTCGTTTGCTCCGACCAGCCTCAGCCCCGGGAAGTACAACGGTCAGGTCTTCGTGAGCGCCTCCGGAGCGTTGAACAGTCCTCAGTATGTCAATGTCTCGCTGACGGTCAAGCCACGATTGCTTACGACCCCGTTCACGATCAGCCCTGGTTCGCTGGGGTTTTCGTTCGAGGTAGGGGGGAACCCACCTTCAAGTCAAATGCTCTCGATCAGCACGGGGTCGGTGGCAACACCCTTCACTGTGACGGTCGCACAGGGCACCGGAACGTGGCTGTCTATCAGTACCTCGATTGCGACTACGCCCGCAACGATCTTCCTTTCGGTCGACCCGGACGGCCTTGGAGTGGGAGCCTACCATAGTTCTCTTACGATCGCATCAATGGACGGGTCGAATAGCTCGAGCGTCCCTGTGACATTGACCATTACGGGGCCGCCTACAGTATCTGTCAGTCCCGTTGCACTCTCATTCCAGTACCAGATCGGCGGTGGCGTTCCCGCAAACCAGGCCTTATCCGTTGCTGGTTCAACGCCGGGATCACAGTTTAGTGCGGTGGCGGCCAGCGAAGGCAGTTGGCTGTTTGTGTCGCCAGTGGCGGGTTCCACCGGCGCTACACCGGTCAGCTTGAGCGTGTCGGTCAACCCGGCTGGCCTGAACCCTGGAGCATACAGCGGCACGATAACGGTTACCGGCACGAATGGTACGCTGGGGACGTCGATCATCAACGTGACCCTGACGGTGACGGCACTGCTGCCGACCATCTCGGCTGTGACGAACGCCGCCAGCTACGCCAACGGGGCCGTTTCCCCAGGCGAGCTGGTTACGATCTTTGGTACGAATATCGGTCCGGCAACCGCTGCATCCGCAACCACGGACCCGGCCACCGGCAAGCTGGCGACCACCATCGGCGGCGTGCAGGTGCTGTTCAATGGCATCGCCGCTCCCATGATTTACGCCAGCAGCACACAGGTGTCGGCGGTGGTGCCGTATGAGATGGCACCCGTTGCCAGCCCAGGGGTGTGGATCAAGTACGCGGGACAAACTTCCAACGCATACCAGTTGACCTCGACGACCACCGCTCCGGGGCTGTTCACGCAGAACGCCTCGCGCAGCGGGCCGGGGGCCATCCTGAACCAGGACAACAGCGTGAACGGGCCGGGTAACCCCGCGGCCGAGGGCAGCATCGTACAGGTGTACCTGACGGGCGAGGGCCAGACCAGCCCGCCGGGGGTCACGGGCGCGATTACGACCGCGACCTTGCCGCCTCCGCAGGTGACGCCGGCGCCGCTACTGTCGATCGGGGTGCTGATCAACGGTCAGCCGGCTCTCTATGTGTACGCCGGGGAGGCTCCGGGCCTGGTGACGGGAATGATGCAACTCAACGTGCAGATCCCGGCAAACGCACCGTCGGGTGACTTGCAGATCCTGGTGTCGATTGGCGGGAACACGAGCCAAAACGGCGTGACCGTCTCGGTGAGGTAAGCTGTCGCAGCCGACGCTACGTACTTCGCCGCGCGCGAGGAGTTCGACAAAAGGCGTGAGGCGCTCGTCGTCACCGGCAGACTCTGCCGCGCTTGCGCCAAATCATGCGTTCCGACGATCAGGCAGCGGAGGCCAACCTGACGTTGCCACAAGCCCGGACTCGGTTTGTCGAGCTGATCGCCAGGTACTTCGATCTCGGCGAAGTCAGAATCGAGCCGGAATAAACAAACGTGCTTGTCCGAGATCCAGGAACAAGTGGATCAGAATCGTGGAGCACAACCGTGATCGGGATGCTTGACTGGACACGGGTAGCACGATCCGCAGAGCCAATCCGGACCGGCGAACCAGGATGTGCGCCCGCCGCAAACCCGGCACGGTGTTAGTGATTCCAGGTCTTCATGGGCCATACGTCACCGCTGCTCGCTGGCGGCCTTCGCTTTGTGCTCCTGAGTCGTGAGCCACTGCATGTTGGACGGATGATCTGCGCCACCTTTACGCAGCGGGATACGGTGATCCACCCGGTAGCCAGGGCACGCACCGCGGGTCTTACCTGCACTGGTTCCGGCAGCACCGGGCCGCGGACGATGACGTTGGTCCTGAGTTCGGAAATTTGCATGATCGTCGAGCTACTTGCCCGTCTCATGATATAACTTGCACTTCCAAAAGCGGACCTTGGTCCGGCCCCATTGTATCAGCGGTCAGATCCGGTTTCAGGGGAGACGTTTCAACGAAAATCTGGTGGCGTATAAAACCGTGCCCCGATATTCCGCCTTATAGGACACTACTTTGCGGCAGCGGCGACCTCCCAGACAGACGGATCGGCTCCGCTCCGCTGAGGCATTTAGCAGGCATGGGGTGCGGTACCGGCGGGCTGGGCGGGAGAACTGAGGTCCTGCTCAGGGAACGGACGAAGAAAAGCCGCCGGGCGGGGACCCCGGCGGCCAGAAAGAACCGAATCGTTGGGCTTCAGCCTTTGACCGAGTAGCGGCGCTCCTCGTCCTCGGCCTTGGTGGATGTGACCGCGAGCCCCATCTTCTTGCCCAGGGCGCCGGACAGGAACCCACGGACCGAGTGCGCCTGCCAGCCGGTGGCCTTCCTGAGTTCCTTCAGGGTGGCGCCGCCGGAGCGTTTTAGCAGGTCGAGGACCTTGGCGGTCTTACTGCCCTGGTGGGCGCCAGTTGCCTTCTTGGGCGCCTGGGTTGACTTCGCGCCTTTGTTAGCCTTCTTCGCCGGGGTGGCCTGCTTGCCCGACCTGGCCTTAGACGGCGCAACGTGGGCCTTCTGTGCCGCGGACCGCGGCTTTTGGGCGGGCGTTGGCTGCTCGGCCGGGGCACCGGCCTCGGTGTTGGCGGTTTCTGCTGGAATGCCGTTCATAGTGCGTTCTCCTTTGGCGGTGATTACGGCGATCCCATGGATCACTCGGATTCGCCCGAACTGCAAGGTAATTCTGATGGGAACCTAAAAGGGCAGAGGATCGGCCGTGGGAGGCGAATTCGGCGCCCAGATGGGGGCAGATGGTGGCAGATAGTGGCAGATATTAGGAACCCCGTCACGCACAGCGAGCCGCCGGTCCCCAAGAAACATAGGGGTGTAGCACTTACCCCGGCGCAGCAGGCGCTGGTCTTCGAGTCGGCCAGCGGGCCGTGGTGCATGGCAACCTTCCTGGAAGTGGCCGCCGCCACCGGCGCGCGCCGAGGCGAGGTCCTGGCGCTGCGCTGGTCGGATCTTCAAGATGGCCGCGCGATCATCACGCGGTCGCTCACCCAGACGAGGCAGGTGTTGGCATTCAAGGGTACGAAAACGGAGAGGCCACGGGA
>JBEKTU010000071.1:0-28164 GCA_049515735.1 Bryobacteraceae bacterium | reverse complement strand
GGCACGAAAGTAGGATTATGCCAGGAATCGTGGCACGAATTGCCAACAATTCTGGCAAGCACTCGCAGGGAGCCGTTTAGAATCAACAGGTGGCTTGTCAACTACTCTGACATCCTACACTGGCGCAAGGCCGTCAAAGATCACCTCACGGCGAGTTTCATGATACGCTCTTCCGGGTGTATACTCCGCTTCGAGGAGGACAGTAGACATGCGATCCAACCGGCTTCTGGCCTTGGCTGCCTTGGCGGGTCTCAGTGCGATGGCCGGCTTTCCGCAAAGCGATCCGTTCGCTCAGAACCGACGGCTGGGGCGTGGGATCAACATCCCCGGGGTGTTCGATCTCGGCGGGGCCACGGTCCCGGAACCGCCGATGAAGCCGGAATACTTCCGGAAGATCAAAGACGCGGGCTTCACCAACGTCCGCCTGGTGATTCGCTGGTCATCCTATTCCCAGCAGGAACCGCCGTTCGGCATCGATGCCGGTTTTCTCAAGAAAGTCGACTGGGCAGTGGACCAATCGATAGCCCAGGGGCTGGCCGTGGTTCTCGACTTCCATTACTACCCGCTGATCAGCTTTACAGGCACCCAGACCAGCAACGAAGATCCCCGCAAGAACCGCGCCCGTTTCCTGGCTCTCTGGCAACAGATCTCCGAACACTATCGGAGCTCGCCACCGGAAGTGATGTTCGGCGTGCTGAACGAACCGAGCCGGCCGAATCTCGGCGCCGACGGTTGGAACAGTCTGATTGCCGAAACTATCCCGCTGATACGCAGGGCCAACCCGAATCGCACCATTCTGATCCAGACGGCGAACGGGGGCGGCTTCGGGTCGATCGACGACCTGCGCATCCCGGAGAGCGAACGCAACGCGATCGTCGAGGTGCATTATTACGATCCCGGCAGGTTCACGCATCAGCAGGCGTCCTGGTCGAGCAACCGCATTCGACGCGCGGGCGGAAAACTGGACGGAGCCGTTGCTCAAAGCGTTAGTGCCGTAAGGGGACGGGCAACGCAACCGGACTTGACGTCCAGCCGCCGATGCATCAAAAACTGCATCAGCGGCGAATCATCTGGGCCGCCTTCGCAAGCGGCGGCCGGTTTGAGGACAGAGCGATCGCTTCGGTCAACCCACAGTGATTGAAAGATACACGCCGGGATGGAGGGGATCGCAAAGGAAATACCCCCCGTTCATGTAGTCAACGTAAACGTCATCGGTGTACAGCCATGCCAGAGGCCATGGGTTAACCATGGCAAACCAAAAACCGCCGTACTGAAAACGCCGCGATCCGCCCGCGAAATCGGCGCGGTTCACGTGAAACGTGTGGCTACGACCAAAACTGGCGCGGAAGCGGTCGTCGGGAATCCGCCCGTGGGCTGCCGCCGGCTGTGCTTGTCTAGCCTGTTGCTGCGCCGGTCTAGCTGGCTGTTGCGCGCGTTGCTGTTGCTGCGCTGGTCTAGCCGGTTGCTGCGCGCGTTGCTGTTGCTGCGCGGGTCTAGCCGGTTGCTGTGCGCGTGGCTGTTGTTGTGCCGGTTGGGCCGGTTGCTGTGCGCGTGGCTGTTGCTGTGCCGGTCTCGCCGGTTGCTGCGCGCGTTGCTGTTGCTGCGCCGGTCTCGCCGGTTGCTGCGCGCGTGGCTGTTGTTGTGCCGGTTTGGCCGGTTGCTGCGCGCGTTGCTGTTGCTGCGCCGGTCTCGCCGGTTGCTGCGCGCGTTGCTGTTGCTGCGCCGGTTTGGCCTGCTGCTGCTTCTGCTCTGGTTGCTTCTCCTGTTCGCGTGGTCCCTCTGCGTAAGCGGGAGCAATGGCGGGAAGCAATAACAGACTTGCTATTGTCAGAACTTCAATTATTCTCATTAGGGTTGCCTCGATTGCAACTCAGCTAAACGTAATGCAACTCGAGGTCCGCGCCGGATGGCCTATCGAATCCTGTTGCCCGAGCGCTCAGGAAGACTGGCACGCTCACCTGCATGTCATGGTCGACAAAGGAGATGAAGACGATCCGGTGTTGGTTACATTTCAGCGGGGATCTGAGAATCCGGCGAAGGTTGTCGTGGAATGCGGGTTTGACAACCGGGCTAGCGGAGCAAAGACTGCACGCGTCGTGGCGGATTCTGCACGTGGCTTTCGGAGATTGGCGTCCGGCCGCCGGATGCGTCAAAATTGCATCAGTGGCGAATCATCTGGGTCGGCTACTGTCGTGCTTGAGCTGTCTCGCGCTTGCGGCTGGCGATCTGGAGGCCGCGGAGGTGGTGCTGCGGGGACGAGTCGTGGACGAAAAGGAAGCGCCCGTAGCCGGCGCGCTGATCGTGGCGCGGCCAGTTGCGAGCGTCGCGGGTGAAGCTTCGGCGGAAAGCCGGGAGGCCCACTCCGGGCTGGAGGGCGACTTCATCCTCACGCTGCCCGATGAGGGCGATTTCCTGGTGAGCGTCGAGCGCGAGGGCTACTACGAATTGAAAGACCACCCGATCCACGTGGAGGGGCCGCAGGAAACCACGCTGGTGGTCAATTCCGTGCGGGAGGTTTTTCAGGCCATCGATGTCAGCGGCGAGCCTTCGCCGGTCGACCTGGCGGGGATGCAGAAGGAAGAGCGGCTCTCGGGGACGGACGTCAACGCGGTTCCCTATCCGGCCAGCCACAGTTTGCAGAACGCTACCCGGCTCATGCCGGGTGTGGTCCAGGACGTCACCGGATCGACGCACTTCGACGGCGGCGCGGAAAACCAGGTGCTCTACCTGCTGAATGGGTTCAACATCACCGACCCGGTGAGCGGGCGATTTCATACGCGCCTGGGAATCGAAGGGGTGCAGGCGCTGGAGCACTGGAGCGGCAGCTATTCGCCGGAGTATGGGCAGGGATCCGCAGGCGCCTTCGCCATCACCACGGACACCGGCACCGACCGGTTTCACTACACCGCCACCAACTTCATTCCCAGCGTCGATTTCAAACAGGGCCCGCATCTCGGCAACTGGACGCCGCGCGCGGGCGTGTCCGGCCCGATCCTGCGCGGGCGCGCCTGGTTCGCCGACAACTTCGACGGCGAATACGACGAGGCCATCATCAGCGGCCTGCCGAGCGGGCAGAACACAACCAGCGGCTGGGTGGGCAGCAACCTGTTGCACGCGCAGGCGAGCCTGACGGCCTCCAACATCCTCTACGCCGATTTCCTGGTCAACCTCGAGCAGCAGAACCGGGTGGGCCTGGGTCCGCTGGACCCGCTGTCGACCACCGTCACCCTGCGCCAGCGGCAGTACTTCGCGAGCCTCAAGGACCAGATCTTTCTGGCGCACGGGCTGGTGATCGAATTGGGCTTCGGGCACAACCAGTTCTTCACCCGCCAGACCCCGCAGGGCAGCGCCGTATACGTGTTTTCCCCGGAAGGGCGCAGCGGCAACAATTTTCTGACCGCGACCCAGGCGAGCGCGCGCGATGAAGGCCGGGTCAACGTGTACCTGCCGGTGATTTCCGCCGCCGGGAATCACCAGTTGCAAGCCGGCGTGGATGCCGACCGCCCGTCCTA
Source organism: Bryobacteraceae bacterium (assembly GCA_049515735.1). Classification (GTDB taxonomy): domain Bacteria; phylum Acidobacteriota; class Terriglobia; order Bryobacterales; family Bryobacteraceae; genus Fen-178. Next base: position 24,652 of record JBEKTU010000071.1, on the reverse strand, counting down.
CAACGGGAACTTCAGCCGCACGGGTTATGAAATCATCGGCCTCGACGGCGTTATTCTCTCCAGCACCAGCTACCAGGGATCCGGACTGTTTCACATCCCCGATGCGGAGCAGGCAGCGTACTTGCTGGACACCTGGCGCATCACGCCGCGCCTCCAGGCGATGGCCGGCTTTCGCGAAGACTGGGACCGGCAGGCGGGCAGTTTCGCCCGCTCGCCCCGGGTGACCGTCGCCTGGTCGCCCGATGCCGGCGGCCACACCCGGATATCCGGTGGCTACTCGGTCACTACCGATGCCGCCAACCTGGCGGTTTTCGTACCGCCGCTCGACCAGACCGCGGTGACCACGCATTACCTGCCGGATGGAACGCCGGGATCGCAGGGAGTCACCACCTTCGCGCGCGGCGCCGGGCCCCTGGCGCTGCCCCGCGCCACCAACTGGAGCGCCGGAATCGACCACCAACTCGGCGACCGGATTTACCTCAGCGCGAATTACCTGCGGCGGCGCGCCAGCGACGGATTCGTCTATGTGAACACCCTGGCGCCAACCGCGCAGCCCTCGGAATTGCCGCTGCCGGCCGGCGTCCTGGACGGCGCGTACCAGCTCACCAACCAGCGGCTCGATTCCTATGAAGCCTTTAGCATCTCGGCCCGGCGGACATTCCGCGGCCAGTATTCCTGGATGGCCTCCTACACGCATTCCCACGCCCTGTCGAATGCGGTGATCAACATTTTCAACGACGAGCCTCTCCAGGTGACACCCTACCTGCACCCGATGCCCTGGGACAGTCCCAACCGCATACTGGCGTGGGCTTACGCTCCGCTGCCGTGGAAAAACTGGGCGGTGGCAATCCTGGCGGATGCGCGCACCGGCTTCCCCTACTCCGTCGAGGACCAGACCGGGCTGGTGATTGGCAACGAAAACGCCTACCGCTATCCGCTCAATTTCGACCTGAACCTGCATTTCGAGCGCACCTTCGTTTTCCATCGCTATCGCTTCGCCATCCGCGGCGGGGTGAACAACCTGACGGACCGGGCCAACGCCACCGCTGTGAGCAACGTGGCCGGCGCGCCGGATTTCCTGCACTACTACGGCAACGAAGGCCGCCACGTGGTTTTTCGCCTGCGGTTGTTCGGACGCACGGCGGGAAAGTAACAAGCCGAAGAACGCGTCCTTGCTGGATGCGTTCGGCCCATGGCCCATGTACCTGGGTGTCCGGCACCGGCTTCAGACCTTCAGCCGGCCTGAGCCCTGGCCGCGGAACCGGGGGGCGTGCTGTTCCCGGCGCACCTTCATAATCAGGTTCATCACCAAGTGCTCGATTTCGTCGCGCACTTTGCAGTGCTCTTCATACTTCATGACGACGGGGTCGGCCACGATCCATTCTTCGACGGGCGCGCCGATGTCTTCGGGCAGCGGGAAGCCGGTCATGTTGACCACCAGGTCGAACTTGGAGCGGCCCAGGTGGTAGATGCTTTTGGGGAACTGGTTGCGCAAGTCGATGTCCTTTTCCGCCATGGCGCGAATGGTATCGGGCATCACGGCCATGGCCGGAGTGAGACCGGCGCTGGCGGCAACCATTGCGTCGTGGCCGTAGACGCGCGCGAAAGCCTCGGCCATCTGGCTGCGGCAGGCGTTGCCCATACACACAAAGAGCACACGCTTGAGGGGGTGGCTCATAGCTTCTCCAGAAAGAGCGCGTGCACGCGCGAATCCGCGCTGAGCTCGGGATGGAACGTGGCTACCAAGTGGCGGCCCTGCTCGACCAGCACGGGATCGCCGGCATAGCGCGCCAGCACCTTTCCGCCGCCGTTGACGCGCCGGATGACGGGCGCGCGAATGAATACCGCCTCGAGCTTGCCGGGCGCGGTGCGTTGGTGAAATTCGGGCTCGGGGTCGAGCACGGTCACACGGCTGTCGATCTGGCGGCCGTAGGCGTTGCGCTCGACGGCGATGTCCATGAGCGCCAGGCTCTCCTGCGCGGGGTTCCAGACCTCGGCGGCCATCAGGATGGCGCCGGCGCAGGTGCCGAAGACCGGTTTGCGGCGGCCGAATTCCGCCAGCGCGTCCATCAGCCCGTCACCGTGCAGCAGCTTGAGTATGGTGGTGCTTTCACCGCCGGGAATCACCAATCCGTCGATGGCGCGGAACTGCTCGGGCTGGCGGACATAGACGGGTCGGGCGCCGGCGCGCGCGAGGGCCGCGCCGTGCGCCGCAAAATCTCCCTGAAGCGCGAGCACGCCGACCTGCTTCATCACCAGCCTCGGGTCTGCAACAGTTCCGATTCCGGCATTTTGGCGATATCCAGCCCCGGCATGGCTTCGCCCAGCAACCGGCTGGCCGCGAGCAGCTTCTCGGGATTGTCGAAGTTCTTAGCCGCGTGCACGATGGCCTGGGCGCGCGCCGCGGGGTCGGAGGACTTGAAGATTCCCGATCCCACGAACACCGCCTCGGCGCCAAGCTGCATCACCAGCGCCGCATCGGCCGGCGTGGCAATGCCGCCCGCCGAGAAGTTGGGCGTGGGCAGCTTTCCGTGCCGCGCCACCCATTCCACCAGCTCCAGCGGCGCCCCGAGTTCTTTCGCCTGGTGCACCAGCTCTTCCTTTCCGAGCACCGTGAGCTGTTTCATCTGCTTCACGATGGTGCGGATGTGGCGCACGGCCTCGACGATGTTGCCCGAGCCGGCCTCGCCCTTGGTGCGGATCATGGCCGCGCCTTCGGCGATGCGCCGCAAGGCTTCACCCAGGTTGCGGGCGCCGCACACGAACGGAACTTTGAAATCGCTTTTGTCGATGTGATGCTCCTCGTCGGCGGGGGTGAGCACTTCGCTCTCGTCGATGTAGTCCACGGCCAGCGCTTCGAGGATGCGGGCTTCCATGAAGTGGCCGATGCGGGCCTTGGCCATGACGGGAATGGTGACCGTGCGCATGATCTCTTCGATCTTGCCGATGTTGGCCATGCGCGCCACGCCGCCCTCCTTGCGGATATCGGCCGGCACGCGCTCGAGCGCCATCACCGCACAAGCGCCGGCATCTTCGGCGATCTTGGCCTGGTCGGCGTTGGTGACGTCCATGATGACGCCGCCCTTGAGCATTTCCGCCAGGCCCACCTTCAATCGAAACTGTTCGCTCGAAAATTCAAACATGGTTTTCTCCTTACACCATCGCGCTGGCGGATTCGAAGTTCCCGGAGGCGCTTTCGATCTCGCCTGAGACAATTCGTCCCAGAACCGCCAGGCCGCTCCGGATCTGGTCCGGAGTGAGACCCGCAAAACTCAACCGCAATGCTCCCGGCTCGAGCCGTGATACGGTAAAGTACCGGCCGGGCAGATAAGCCACACCTTCCTTCTGCGCCCGCGGCAGAAGCTCGCCGGCATCCAAGGGCTCGGGCAGGCGCACCCACACGTTCATTCCGCCTTGGGGACGGGTCCAGCTTGCGTTGGGCGGCAGGTACCGGCGGCAGGCGTCCAGGGTCGCCGCCAGGCGCTCGGCGCCGGCTTGGAGCACACGCGCGCGATGAGCCTCGAGGCGTCCGGACTCCGCGAACTCGAGCAGCACCGCCTGGGAAAGCTGGTCGGTATGCAGGTCGGCGGCCTCTTTGGCCTGGCGCAGGCGGTCGATGAGGGGCTTCGGCCCCACCACCCAGCCCACCCGCAATCCCGGAAAACTCACTTTAGAAAAGCTGCGGAGTAGGACGGTGCCGCCGTTCTCATCCAGTTGCTTGATGGCGGGCAGCGGCTCGCCTTCGTAGCGCAGATCGCCATAGGCGTCGTTCTCGACTACCGGGACACGCGCCGCGCGCGCCGCCTCGAGCAGTTCGCGCCGGGACGCCAAAGGGAGGGTTGCGCCCGTGGGGTTCTGGAAATTTGAAGTCACCACCAGGAAGCGCGGCCGCTGGCGTTCGAACACCCGCTCGAGTTGCGCGATGTCCAGCCCTTCCGCGCCAACCGGAATGCCCACAAGCTGGGCGCCCATTCCGGCCAGCAGGTTTTTGAGGCCGGTGTAGACCGGGTCCTCCACGGCTACCGTGTCGCCGGGCCGTAGCATCACCCGGCCGATGAGGTCGAGCGACTGCTGGCAGCCATTGGTGACGATGAGATCGTCGCCGGGACCCGCCAGGCGCTGGCGGCGGGCATCTTCCATGAGGTAGCGCCGCAGCGGCTCGAAACCGGAGGGCGAGCCCAGTTGCAGAATGGCGGCTAAGTCCTGCCGTTTCAGCACGGCCGCGCAACTGGCGCGGAATTCATCCAGCGGAAACAGCGCACGCGAAGGCCGCGACATGACGAAGCTGATGACTTCGCCGGCGGGCCTAGTGGGCACCCCGGAGGGCACTCCAGCCGAATGTCCCAGGGGCGGCATATCGCTGCGCTCCAGCAGAGAATTCCAAACGAACCCATTCGCAGCCGCCGAATGTCCCGTCACGAAACTGCCGCGGCCCACCTGGCCGGCGATCAACCCCTCGGATTCGAGCATTTCATAGGCCGCCGAGATAGTGGTCCGGTTGAGTCCAAGCAGGCCAGCCAATCCGCGGGTGGCTGGCAAGCGCTCGCCACGGGGCAGTTCTCCGGACCGTATCTTGACCGCAAACTGCTGGTAGAGCTGGCGGTAAAGCGGGACTTCGGATTCGTGAACTAAAGATGGCGCAAAATCCATCCACCCATACCATACCATATTGGACTGGCTACGGAGGGATTGGAAGGTGCTACAATCCCATTTCAAGGCCATGAGAGGGTTTGCGCTGGTAGCGCTTACATGTGGGGTGGCCCTGGTTGCATGGCCGGCCCAGAAGAAGAAAAAGGACGAAGTAACCCAGACGCTCCAGCTTCCCAAGGAGCTTCCCAGCGCGGTGGTGGGCGAGACGCGGCATCTAACCTTCCACGTCACGCCGTTGTCCTCGAAGGGCCTGCTTTCGCAGCAGGTGCGCGATGGCCTGAAGGCGCTCACGCGGGAGGCCGGCGGAAACACGGTTCTCAAGATTCGCGCCTTTGTGGCCGGCTCGGGCGACGTGCGCCGCGTGCGCGACCTGGTGAGCGAGGGTTTCGCGGACCGGCGGCAGCCGCTCCCATCCCTGAGCCTGGTCCGATGCGGGGGGCTGCCGCTCGAAGGGGCGCAAGTGGTTTTGGAGGCGATTGCCGGCGGAAAGAAGGAAGTCAATCCCCTCGGGCTGGCATTTTTCTCGGCGCAGACGGCCACTTCGGAGGACCCGCTGGATGCCGTGGCGCCGCTGGCCGCGCGGTCCCTGGCCGCCCTGCGCCAGGCCGTCCAGGCTGCGGGTTCGGAACCGTCCGACGTGGTCCGCGTCACCTGTTTTCTTAGCTCGCTGGACAACCTGGCGGCCACGCGCAAGCTGGTGGAAGCCGAGTATTCGAGCGCCGCGCTGAACTACGTGGAGACGCAACGCGCGCCGGTGCGTGCGCTGGCGGCGTGCGAGGCGGTGGCGCGGCTGCGGCGGGACGCCGGTGGGCGGTTGCTTCTGATGAATCCGGAAGGCCTGCCGCGGGAGCCTGGCGAATCGCAGATCGCCCTGGTAAGCGCGCCCCACGTGCTGCTGACCGGCTCGCAGGTTTCGTTCGGGTACCAGGAAGAGGATGCGCGGCTGGCTTTCGAACGTCTGCGGAAGTCGCTCGATCAGGGTGGCGTGACGGCTGGCGACGTAGCCTTCGCGCATTACTATCCGCTGTCGGCGGGAATCGCGGAGCAGGTGCGCAAGGTGCGCTCGAAGTTCTTCGACGACGCTCGTCCTCCGGCCGGCAGCCTGGTGTTGTTCGAGGGACTGCCATCGATGGAGGCCGGCTTCGCAGTGGATGTGGTGGCGGTAAAAGACTAGCGGCGCCGGTGGGCCCAGAGGGCGCCCCCCTGCGGTAGAATGGGTGTAACGCCGTGATGTCTATTGCTCGTATTGCCGCCGCTTTGCCGCTGTGGGGGTTTCTCCTGCCGGTGCCGGCGGCGCAGGTCCCAGCGGGCACCCCGGCAGAGCAGCCGGCAGCCAGAATCCAGGTGTCGGTGAACGAGGTCATCGTGCCCATCACGGTGACGGACGATAGAGGCCGGTTCGTCTCGAACCTGGAAGCCACCGATTTCCGCATTCTCGACGAAGGCCGGCCGCAGCGCATCCGCTTCTTCAGTCACGACCAGAAGCAGCCCGTGGTGGTGGGGTTTGTCATCGACATGAGCAACAACACGCGGATGCACTGGAAAACCTATCAGGACGCCATCATGGAGCTGGTCTGGAACCTGCTGCCGGGCGATAAGAAGTACACCGGCTACCTGATCACCTACACCGACGACGTCCAGATGGTGGTCAACACCACGTGGGATTCGGACAAGATCACGGATCAGATCAAGAAGCTGAAGCCGGGCGGCGGCGCTTCCTTTTTCGACGCCATTTACATGGCATGCACCAGACACGAGATGGTGCAAGGCGAGCCGTACGAGCCGCGCCGGGTGATCATCGTGGTGGGCGACGGCCACGATAATGCGAGCAAGAAGAGCATCGAGGAGGTTCTCGAGGTGGCGCAGCGCCACCTGGTGACCATCTATGCCATGAGCACGCAGGCGTTCGGGTTCGCCAACAGCGATCAAGGCATCCTGGAGCGCATCACGTCGGAGACCGGCGGCCACGTCGAGTATCCCATGGAGTCGTTGTACAAAGATGTTTCGGGCTATCTGTCGAACCCTTCCGACGACGGCAACTACGCTCTCACGGTGGGCACCGGGGGGTATGCCGCGGAGATCTCCGGAGCCATCATCAAGGCGGTGGGAGGGATCGGCGGCGAAGTCACCACGCAGTACGTCGTGCGCTATATTCCGGACGTGGACCCGGAGGCGAAGGCCAAGGTGTACCGGCACATCAAGGTGGAAATACCGACTCTGCCCAACGTTACAATCCGCGCGCGCAACGGGTACTATCCCGACGCCATTCCGGGCGCTACGCGCAGCGGACAGTAGCCGGCCGACTGCTGTATCATAGGCCAATGCGACCCCTTGGATTATACGCGAAACGGGCAGCCATGCTGGGCCTCCTTGCGGGGGCTCAGCTCGCCGCCCAGAACACACAACCAGCCTTTGAGAACGACCAGGTACTGATCGGAGAGAAGCACGGCCAGCCGCACGACCACAAGCTGAACCGCGTGATGATCTACATTGGGAACGGCGGAGAGACGCTGCACTACCTGGACGGCCACGACGTGGTGCTGAAGTGGGGGGACCGCGATATCCAATGGAGCCCGGCAAGCGGCCTGCACACCTCGGAAATCACGAACAAGAACCCGGTGCATCTCATCGATATCGGAATCAAGAAGCCGGGAGATCCCCACAAGGTGGTGAGCAGCGCTCTGGACCCGTTGCGGGTGGATCCCAAAGACTACAAGCTGGAATTGGAGAACAGCCAGGTTCGGGTTATGCGCGTCAAAGTCGGTCCGCGGCAAAGCGTGCCGATGCACGAGTGGGTGGTGAACCACGTGATCGTTTACTTCACGGACGAGAATGTGCGCGAGACCTCGCCCGAGGGAAAGGCCGAGGTGGCGCAGCACAAAGCGGGGGAATTCACCTGGAGCGGCCCCTCGAAACATACGCTGGAGAACCTGAGCGACCAGCCGTTCGAAGCGGCGATCGTGGAATTGAAGAACTGAATTCCGCGCCGCGGGCGGCGGCGCTCCGCGGCACCCCGCGGCCTTATCAGTAGCGCATGAGCTTGACGCGGAAGATGGCGCCTTGAGCCGGAAGCGAGACGCTGGGCGGGGTGTAGGATCCCTGGTAGGTGCGGCCGATGTTGGTGGTTTTCCACGCGCCGTTCTCGTAGACTCCTTCCTCGACCTGGAGGAATTGGGCGGCGGTGAAGCCCGTACCGACCGTGGGGCGGAAATCAACCGCGGCGTTGAAACCCATGATCAGAAACTCATCCGGCCCCAACTCTCCCACCAGCACGCGGGCGCCCGGCGTGGGCACTTGCTGTTGCGGGGTGTAGGCGGGGGATTGCGCACTCGGAGCGGGCGTGGGCAGTTGCGTAAACGAATTGGGCGCGGTGAGGAAACGAACCAGGAGGTGGTAACGGTCGAAGATGAGGTTCTTGCCGCGGATCACATCGTCGGCAATGGCGGCCCTGAGCTTTCCGGCTGATTGCAGTTCGGCGATGGCGGGCATGGCGGCAGTGACCAGGCGGAAATCCGCGCCCAGGTCGGCATAGGTGGCCGTCAACTCGGGACCGGCGCCACCGTCCACCCCATAGGCGCCGAAGCCGATGGTCGAGTATTCCGCCAGCGCGTAAAAGAACGCACGCGCGCCTGACATGGTCCGGCCGGCCTCGGGGCTCCAGTAGGGGTTGTCGGGACGAACGTAGCGCGAGTTGATCATGCGGAAGTTCACGACGGGCTGCACGGAGGTGTCCGCGGAAAGGATGTCGATGTCGGGCGCCACGGCCTTCCAAAGGTCGAGCATGTGGGACACCGGCCCGCCGCTGGGGTAGCTCTCGCCGGGACGATCGAAGGAGTCAAACGCGTCGGCGGTGTCTTCGCCACCTTCCCAGGCATTGACGTAAGTGACCAGCGGATAGACTTGCTTGCCGGCCTTGGCGACTTCGTCGATGTAGGAGGAGAGGTAGTAGGCGGTGAAGGATTCCTCGGCGAGGCGGCTGCCAAACACCTCCGTCCAAGTACCCGGCTTCTTCTTCAGGGCGGTAACCAGCGAGGCGGGCACGGGACCGTTGAACAGCTTGCTGGACTCGGGAGAGTAGTCGCGCACGCTGCCCAGCAGGCCGGGTTCGTTCTCGACCTGCATCATGATGACGGTGCGGTCGGCCTCGTCAACCTGGCGGAGGTGGGTCATCATGGCCACGTAGGCCTTCTTGTCGGCCTCGAGGGTGGCCCTGGAGTGCGGCGAGAGCACACGAATGGGTTTGCCGCCGGAATCGAGGACGCGGGGGAAGCGCTTGAGATCGGACTTGACCCAGTTGGGCACCCAATCCATGGCGCCGTTCTTCCAGGTGCCGAACCAGAGCATGACGACGCGGAGGCCCTGGGCGCGCGCCCGGCGAAGAATCTGGTCGAAGTCCCGGAAATCGAATTTGCCCTCCTCAGGCTCGATTTCGTTCCAGTAGATGGGATACTCGACGGTGTTGCAGTTCATGGCCTTGAGCTTGGGCCAGGCGCGCTCCATGCGGTCCGGGAAGGCGCTGTCGTTGACTACCTGGCCGCCCAGGATGATGAACGGTTTCCCGTCCACCATGAGGGTGAACCTGCCGCCCTGCTTCACCAGTTGCGGAATGGGCTTCGCTTGCCCGAAGGCGAGAGAAACGGCGGCTGCCTGGACCAGAGCCAGCCGGATGATTTTGCGCACCAGAAAGCCAGTTGTTGGTGTCATGTGGGTTCCTCGGTTACGACGTAGGAATAATACTCGATGGTGACGCGTGGCAGGGGAAACGTCAAGAGCGGGAGTCAACTGCGCAGCGCGCGCCATCAAGAGGACCGGCAGGGAGAGGTTCCTGGGCTGGCGGGTGAACGGGACTACGGCATGTCCCCGGCGGGATGCCGGGAAAATCCAGGCTGAAGAGTTGCACCGGACCTGCCGCCGGGACGCTCCCCTTGGCGCCATACCACCTGCAGGAATTGGTCGAAAGTGCGAAGGCCTCGATAACCCGTGGAACCAAGTCCTCACGGAAGCGCAGAATCAGGAGGTGTCCAGAGTCGGAAACGCCATTCTGAGGGTTTCCGCCACATTGCGTGGTCCAGTCGAGCTGCTGCCAGTTCGCGAAAAGCTCCAACACGCTTTGCCCCCGCGCCGAAGAGGATTGCGGGAAATTGCGTTGCCAGTACCACCCGCTATCGGTGGCAGGGTCGATCCAATGCCCCGAAAAGACGGCGGTGAGGTTGGTAAACGATTTCAACCCGTCCTGCCAGGTTGCATCGCTCCCGTTCCACATCTCGTCGCCGCTGTTGGAGGCGGGAGCGGCTCCCAGCCCGTAGACGTCTGGGCCCCAGCAGCTATTGGGGCCACCGGTTCCACGACACGCCCGGTTACTCGGGGTGTTGGGATCGGAGGAAGAGCTCGCCTGGTCGGAAAGGTAGGAATGGGTGGTGATCCAGCATTCGTGGTCGGGATGAGCGTCGTGAGCGCTCTTGGCCCAGTTCAGGACCTCCGACCGGGGAAAGAACTCCAACCCGATCATCAGGATTCGCCGGTTCCCGACGTTCATGGTGGTGAATGTATTCGCGCCGGTGGAATTGTAGGATCCACCCCAATAGGCCATGTCGTGTGAGCCGCCCAGGGACATACCGGAGCCGAGCACGGAAGCCAGCCCACTGGCGCTGAAGGGGTTGTTCCCCGTCCATACCCCATCGAGGTGCGTGTCGTCACGAGAAAAGCCGGCATTGCCCCCGCTTACCCAGTCGTGATTGCCCGGCACCATCTGCTTGTGGATGCCGGCCGCGTCCAGACGGCTCCAGGAATTGGCCGCAATCAAGCCTTGACTACCATATACGGGATCGGCGCAGTTCACGCAGTCGCCCACGGCGATGGCCGCTTTGATGCGGAGCGGCACTCCGCTTATGGGCAAATTGCGATTCTCGACAATCCAGCTCATCAGATTGTCGTAGCCGGCGGGTTCATTGGAACAAACACCAGCGGCGGCCATGTACTGCGGATCGGGCACCACAACCACGCTCCACGGAGCCGCAGTCCGGGCCAGAGATCTTCCCCGGGTGGCAAACGCCATGGCACCCGCACCGGTGGCCGCGCGCATGAACCCACGGCGCGTGAATTGAGTACGCCTCTTCTGTCCAGGAGGAAGATGAAGCCCGCGGTTGGCCGAAAAGACTTCGTGGGTGAACCAAGTCCTCATTCACGGCGGATGGTAGCACCCCATAGGTCCCGGCGCAAGTACTGCTCTGTCAGTACTATTCAGTCGTACTGCTGACCAGCCGCTATTGCTGAGTTGGCGGCCAGGACGCCGTCTGTCCGTCAACCGCTAGTGTGAGCGGCCCGGTGAGGCTGCCTGGCTGAGAGGCAGAAGGGACTGTTGCGTTGACTTGATACAGTCCCACGTACCCGGGGGCCAGCCCGGAGAAAGTGATCGTCAACGGTGCGCCGCCGAGGAGGACTTGCGGGAATCCGGCCGTGGTGGCAGTCGGATAGGCGGGACCGGCGGCGCCGAGCGGCAGATTGGTGGTCACTGCGCCAAGTCCGGTGGCATACAGCGAGAAGGTCTCCCCGGCAACGACGGGGTTTGCCGCCGATACCGCCGAGCCATTGGCGTGCACCACGGCCGCAATGGCGGGTGTCGACGCTTGCACGGCCATATCCACGGTGGCACTCAAGTCGCCGTTCGACGAAACCACGATCGAGGCGTCGCCCACCGGCAGATCGCCCGGGACTTGAAACTGAATGCTGCCGGCCGCCGACGCAAACAGCGGAGCGCGCACTCCTTCGACCGACACGAACGTGTTCCCGAGCACGCGCGGCAGCGGTGCGCCGGTGGACTGGGGCGCCGACGTCAGATTCGTCCCGGTGACGGTTGCGATTCCGCCGGGAGAAAGTGCCGCAAGCCCGCCTTGGGAAAGGACTCCGCCCGCGGCGATTTGCGGGCCGATGGCGGAAGGTTGATACCCGTCGCTGGCAGCCTCGGAGAGCACCGTGCTCGATCGGGCTGCAAAAAACCCGTGGATTCGCACAACGCGATCCTCAAAGTCTTGACCACCGCAAGGAGAAAGGACTCCCCAGCTCATGCACTGCTTATTGGGATCGTCGAGGGCGGCGGCTTGAATCACTCCGTACTCGCGGGTGATCTCCGAATCCGCCCAGCCGCCCGTACCGCCCATCAAGGTTGCCGCGTTGACCGCCGCATTCAAGTAAACCTGCAAGTATTGTGGGATGGAGGCGAGACGTTGCGCCAGCAGGTTGATGGTGGGGCCGATTGAGATACCGTACATGATATCCCTGGTCCAGTCGTAAACCGCCGAGGACTTGTCCCAGGGGAGGAAGTAGTAGACAGTCGTACCGCCAAACTGATAGAGATAGAGATTGTTAATCCCTTGCTGGCCGCCGATCAGGCTGTCCGTGCCGGCCAGCACCTGTTCGGTGGCCCCATAGGTCAGGAACTGCTTCGGGTCGATATACTGGGAGACGGCGGCGATGAACGCGTCGTCCGTAAAGGTGGCGCTCGCCGGCTGGTTGATCGCCTGCACAAGGTTGTCGAATGTCTGTAAATCCGGCGCGGCCTGATCGGTCTTCAAATCGAGAAACTGCGCGTACAAGGTTGGGTCGGTCCCCAGGTTCCCGAAGTCGTAATCATTCGCCGACTTCCAGTCGTAGAGATATCCGGTGGACTCTCCAAAGTCCCGCTGCAGAAAGGTCTCGTCCATGTGCTCGACAATGTAATAAAAGCCCAGGATCTGGCCATTGAGGTAGACTTGGGCGGGCGCTTCCCGGGGAGCCGGAATCCCCATCTTTCGAAACAGCTTCATGGAGATCCATTCACACAGGTTGGACGGGTCGTCATTGTTTGCCTTGAGGACGACAAAAGGCAATCCGAGAAACGTCTGGGTCTTTTCGTAGTGGGCGAAATTGATATCCAGGTTGGGCTTGATAGGACTTCGGCTGCCCTCACCGCGGGAGCGGATCCCAACGTCCAGGGCGATCCCGTTCCAGGTAAAGGTCGCATGATAGTAGGTATCCAGCTCGTAGTTCTGCTGGAGTGTGGCCCAATCGTTGGGGTCCATGGTGAGATTGATTACCTGGACGGTGCTGTCGTCGAGAAACGGGTTGGCCTGGACTTGGGCGGACGCGGTGGCACACGTGGCCACCACGACGCCGGCCAAGAGCGAAAAGCCGCGGCTTGAAAAACGCGTGCCGACACCCTTCCGTATCGGCACACTCCACCACCTGAACATATAGATCCCCTCTCGCTGGTCAGCTCTTGAGCTGCTTCAGCGACAGCTTATTCTGTTGATCGGTTGTGAGAATCTGGTAAAACGTGGCGTTGGCATTGGCGCCGGCGGCGGTTAACTGGGCTGTCAGGCTCCCGATCGCCAGGGACGCTTGACTGATCCCGTTACTGTCGTTCTTCATGATGGCCGTGGTGAGGCTTTGCCGAGCGGCCTTCATATTGGTCCGGATGCCGGCGTGCGCCGTCACCGCCGCGGCGAAGATCGTGGTAGCCTGCTGTTGCTGAGAAGAAGTGAGCGACAGCAGCGTGGTGAGCGAATTGAGATACTTGGTAGCTTTGGCCTCGGTCTTGGGGACCTTGGAGATCTCCTTGGGGCGAGCGTATTTGAGCAGGACTTTGTGCGATACGTGCAGCCCGGCTGGTTGAGATACCTGTGCGCCTTGCGCGATTCCCTGGCGTGCTACTAGAGCCACCGCGGGAAGCGTAAACATTTCTCTGCGGTTCATGATGCGATTCCCTCCTCCTTTGATTTGCAAACCGACCGGCGCCCTCCCTTGGGTGCCGGGCTTCTCCAAGAAACAACACGACGCGAAACCCCGCGCCCAATTCAGCGCGTTGGAATACGCGGCGAACACTGCGATGCCACGAAGCGCTCTTTCGAATCTCTGCGTCGAAAAAAGCTCTCATTTCTAATTCACTTCAAACCGAAGAAAGTTCCCTAGGAAGGACAGCGGCCCTCGTGACATTTCTTATTTGTTTGGATGGGCTAGCCAAACGCAATGTTGAACGCGCATAATAGCCCTTTAGAGGTATTGATTTGGCGCATCGATTCTTCCCGGATAGATCTGCGCTGGACGCGGAGGCCGCCCAGGCCAGCAACCCAGCCAGGCGGTGGAGCGTCATAATGGTCGGATGGGTTTCGCCGTGAACCACGGCCGCCGTTGGTGGCCGGCCCGGCTTGTGTGGGCCGCCATCGTCGCGGCCGGGTTGCTCCGCGGCTCACTGGCCAGGGCCCAAACCGGCGCTCCCACGGCTCAATCCGCAATCGCACCCAATGCGAAAGCCCTGCTGGCTCGCGGTGTGGAGGCGTACGACGCCCGGAACGATTCAGTGGCATTGGGCATTTTCCGCCAAGCCGCGGCAATCGGTGAAGTGGATGCCATGATGTACCTGGGCGTGATGTATGGAACCGGCCGCGGCGTGGCCGTGGACTACGCGACGGCCATGGCCTGGTTCCGCCACGCGGCGGATGCCGGGAACAGTCAGGCCATGTGCAATATCGGCCTCTTGTACCTTCAGGGGCTAGGCTTGCCGAAAAGCTACAGCGAGGCCATGAGCTGGTTCGGCAAAGCCGCGTCTTTCGACAACACCGAGGCGATGTTCAACGTGGGCGTCTTATATCGCGATGGTCTGGGAGTGCCCGTAAACTATGCCGAGGCTATGAAATGGTTCCGAAAGGCAGCGGGCGAAGGGGATGACATCGCGGCCAACGCCATCGGAGTGTTGTACCAGCAGGGTCTCGGCATCTCCGTGGATTACGCCGAGGCGATGAGTTGGTATCGAAGAGCAGCCGATGCGGGCAACGACGCGGCGATGTACAACATCGGGGCGCTCTGGGAGGCTGGACTCGGCGTCCCCGAGGACCGCGAACAGGCCATCGCCTGGTATCGCAAGGCGGCCACCGCCGGGAATGAACCCGCCAAGGCTGCGCTGAAGAGTCTCGGCGTCAAAGACTGACGCTAATTTCCCGGATTCCAGTTGGTGACCAGACTGTAGGCGTCCACCGAGCCCAGGCCCGTCGCGAAATTCCAACCCACCCCCGTGGCGTAAGCCGGCGCGAGAGAAGTGGGCGAGGTCGAAAGCGCGCCGTTGTAGCTCACACTTGGCCTGAAGCCCCCGTGCGAACCTCTGCCGCCAACAGACTCCGTAGTCTCGGTCGCGCCAAAACAGGCCGTTGCGCCGCCGCAGTTTACGTCGATATCGCCCTGCGTCACGTTGTGGAAGATGCAGCCCGCGCCGGGCGCCCGCGAGTCGCAGACATTCCCGCTAGCGGCCGCGGCGAGTGCGTAATACACGTAATCGGGATTGCCCTGCGCGCCGCCGTTGTGCTGATTCACGAGCGCCTGAATGCCGGCCAGAATCGGCGTGGAGTAAGACGTACCGCCGCCGCCATCCCATGTGCTGGGAGCGCCCGCGCAGGAAGCGCCACCGTTGCGTATATCGGACCAGCAATCGACGTAATAATGGCCCCAAACACCGTCGGCGGCGAAGAGGGACACATCGGGGATGTCGCGCACGCCGTCGGTGGGAATGCCTGCGACACCGGCCTGCCAGGAGGGCTTCGCGTAACCGCTGCAAGTGCCGCCGACCACGCCGGTGGATGCCGGAGTACCGGTCGCGCAGCCACTCGGTCCGCCGCTCCCCGCCACTACCTCGAGGAAGTTGTCGTCTTTCGCCGTCGCGCTGCCGCAGAAGCCGGCCGAGCCGTAGACCGTGCTGTAGCCAAAATGCGCGGCGAGTAGCCCGCCGGCGCAGGAATCGTCCCAGGGAATTTCGGGGATGTAGGAGAGAGCGGAAACGAATGTCGGGGAGTTCGTGCTGCTCCAGTAGGTGTTGTTGGTACCGGCCACGGTGTCGCCAAAATCGGTGCCGCCCACAGCCACGTTGTAGGGAGTCGAAGCCCAGGCGCTCACGCCGATGCCGTGGGTGGCGCCCTGCGCTCCCGCGTCACAACTCGCCGCGCCCTCATCCCCGGCGGCTACGAAGACGGAGATGCCTTCCGCTACCGCCTGCTGATAGATGGCGTTGAAGGCGGCGTTGGAAGCCGCGCCGTTTTCCGCCTCGCATTCGCCGTAACTGATGCTCACGATAGAGGGAGGCGTGCTGCTGTTCACGAGGTTTTGCAGGGCAATCAGGCCGCCGAAGGTGGTGCGAGTGCCGGCACAGGCCGCGACTTCGATGGCCGCATCCGGCGCCGCGGCGCTGGACCATTCCGCATCCAGGATGGCTTCGCCATCGTCGCCCGCGACGACGTCCGGCGCGCGGCAGTTATTGGCGCCCGAAGCAGGCGCGGGGTGAACCGCCGTCAGGCTGCCGGAAGTGTATTGCGTCAGACCAAAGGTCGAGCGGAACGTATCCCAATCGGAGGACTTGTAGAGATCGGAATCCTCGATGACGGCAATGGTCTGGCCCTGGCCCGTAATGCCCGCCGCAAACAACGGGTTCAGATTGTAAATCGACGCCATGTCGCCGGGCGTCACCGCCTGAAATGTGTCCTTACCCGAAGTGAAGGTGTAATCGGCATGAGCGCGTTTCCGCGGACGCGGGGAAAAATCGTGCAAAGAAACGATACCGGCGACCGCGGGAGCCAGCGCCTCGGGAATCTCGGGATCGCTCATGTTGGCGATGTGCCGGACGCCATTTACGTCGAGATAATGAATCTCGGTGTGGAAGGCTTCCCGCACCTGCGCGGCAGTCCCGGAAAAATCGATGGTCATGCCGCCGGGCGCAATCGAATTGACCGTGAAGCCGTGGGATTCCAGCCATTGGGCGACGGCCGCGCGATCGGACACGGCCACCCCCCAGGCCGCACCGAATTCGCTCGCGGTCATCCAGCGATGGTAGTTCGGCGAAGCGGGATCGTGAAGGCTGTCGATGTATTGCTTGAGGGCCTGTTCACCGGCGGCGGAGCGCGAAAGCTGCAGGATCATGTGCTCCATGGGAAAATCGGCGGCCACCGCGCCCCGATCGTTCTGCGGCGTAGCTTCGGGGCGTGTATTGCCGGCAAGAGAGTGTCTGCGGCTTTCGTCAATGCCGCGGCCGATGAGAGCGGGACGGGGTTGCGCGGCGAGAAAAGCAACGCAGGTCGGGAACAGGAGAAACAGACGCAATAAGCGCATACATCTATATAAACGCCCGCCAGCGGATTTCGTTTCGGCGAGGAACGTTAAGAAAAGCACACGCGCCGAAGCGGCCCCTCAGCCCTTCGGATCCAAAATGAACGTCGGCACCACGCCCGCCGCCGACGAGAAGCCCGCCTTCCGCGTCGAAAGCCAGCTTGAGCAACCCTGCACTTTTCCCAGGTAGGCATGCGGGTGCACATCCACCTGCATCTCGCGGAACTCGAGTTGGCCGAAACTCATCAGGGGGAACACCGAACGCACCGGGTCCACGCGCTCCTGCGCCACGTAAGGCGCACGCATGGCCTGCTTCAGGGCGCGATCCCATTCGGCGTCTCCCATCTCCCAGCCGTAGTAAGTGTGCAGGTCGTTGTAGTCGTCGTTGGGCTTGAGTGTCAGCAACTCGCGGTTCTTGGCGATGAACTCGGGCAGGTCGATGGCGCGTTCTTCGTAAGTGGTCTTGGACGCGGCCACCAGGCGCGTCCACGGAACGTGCTTGCGGATGGCCTGGCGCTCCGCCGCCGGAAACTTGGCGGTCAGGGTCTCGTCCGTCAGCAGCCCGAACATGGCCTTCTTGTGCGCCAGTTCCGAGCGGAAGCTG
Source organism: Bryobacteraceae bacterium (assembly GCA_049515735.1). Lineage (GTDB taxonomy): Bacteria > Acidobacteriota > Terriglobia > Bryobacterales > Bryobacteraceae > Fen-178. The sequence continues at coordinate 7,278 of JBEKTU010000071.1, read as the reverse complement.
TTCACCACGCACACCGCGCCGTCGCGGTAGGCCTGTACCAGCGGATGCGTCAGGTCGAAGTGGATCAAAAACTCCTGCACGCCCAGGCGCCGGTACACCAGGTCGATTTCGAATGGGCCTTTGCGCAGCACGCGGTTGCGGTACTCGAGCTGCTCGGGCGATACGATCTCCACAGCGTAGCCGTCCTCGCGGAAGAAATCGCGGAACAATTCGTACTCGCTTTGGCCGGAATGGTACGCCGGACGGAACTCCACGATGGCGATGTTGGGCTTCTTCGTGCCGCCGAATTGTTTGTACGATTTCAACAGCGCATTCAGGAGGTGCCGCCGGCTGCCGGTGCGCGTGAGGTTATACCTCTTGCGGAATTCCTTCATGGGGGCGGCGTCGTAGAACAAGTCGGCCAGCGCGTCCGCATAACCCGCGCCAGTGGGAGAATCCGCATTGTATTGAACGAAACGCAAGCTGCCGTTGGTCAAATGCGTATCCAGCCGCGCGGCCACTTCCAGCGCCTGGTAGCCGGGATCGATGGCCGCCAGCATCTTCTCCGCGGGCAGCAGGTCCAGGCGCGCCAGCAGCACCGGGTTGCTCAATACCATCTGTTCCATGCGGTCTATGGCGCAGATCAGCGCCTCGCCGCTTCTCACCAACGAGTCGTATTGGCGCCGCGAAATGAAGTTGGGCCGCAGAAAAGGACAGACCAGCCGTCCACCCGCCGAGAGCCGGCCGCTCTCCATGCGCTCGTACAGCGCCTCCACCCACGCGAGGTCGCGGAAGGGGCCGCTCTCCAACAGTTTGTTGTACCTAGTGACTGCGTCGTCCAACAGGGACATTCCGAGTGAAAATCCGTTCTAAACTGAGTATCCCACAGAAGCGCGCAAAACGATAGGTTTTAACCTGATTTTAGCAGAATAATTGATTTATTATCAGAAGCTTACGATGTTTATAGGGTTATTTTGCGAAGGCCCGAAGAACACCCTTCGTGCATTGCTGCCGGTGTTTTGAGGCAATCCAAGCGGCTTGATAGCGGCGTTCATTTCGTGTGCTTTCGGCAAGGATGCAAAGGCGCGTACTCTAGCCTTCCAGATACCACCTGATGGTTTCTCCCAAGAGCCTGCTTCGTGGTGACAACGCCTGCGAACAGGCCATCACTGGATCGCTGCGGTGACCCCACTTTGGCTGATATATTGACCGACAGTCGCCAAGACAGGCACCGTGTCTCCTGTGACACCCGCAGGGAGCTGTACATTAATCTGAACCAATCCGTTGACCAAGCCGGGTGCCGCGCCCGCGTAAAGCACCTGGGCGGGTTGCCCACCCACCAGGACCGAGACGTTTGCCTGCAACAGCGCGGCGCCTGGAGCAAGCGCCCCATCGGTCGCCGAGCCCTGAAGAGCGCCGCCGCCAGTGCCGTATAGGAGGATCACGGATCCCCCTGCGGCGGGATTCGAGGGCGAGTTCACTGTGTAGTCCTGGTTGAGAATCGCGCCCGGACCAAAACCGCCGCCGAGGGTGAACAGGGCTGTCGAAGTGCCGGCGACCGCGACCGTCACCGACGAGTTCGCTTCCTGGTATTGCACCGTCACCGCGGCGGTGGCACTCCCGGCCAGTTCCCAAGGCACGATCGCGCTCACCTGACCAGCTTGCGTGTAGATCAGCGGCGCCGGTGCACCGTTGAACAGCACCTGAGTTCCGCCCAAGGAGGTCGGAAAGGTCTTACTGGCATCTGCTGCTACTAACGTCTGCGGCCCCAGTTGGCCGCCGAACAGCGTCACGATTTCACCAGGTGCTATAACCCCCGGGGCGAAAGACGCGGCGTTGACGACCTGAGGCGCGGCAAGCGACGTCACCACCAGGTTTCCGAAGTCCGCTGTTCCGAGGCCGCCTGGAATGTGCACGTCCACGGATCCAGCCAGATACGGGCTGGAGTTGTCGGTATATTGGATCAACTGATTTCCGTCAATCTTGACGACAATAGCGTTCCCCATCGCAGTGATCTCGACCTGGTACCAATGCGCCGGATCGAACTGTCCGGGGAGCGCCTGCTGCGCCAGCGTCGGATATGTCTGTCCATTCGCGCTGCTGTACACTCCCTTTAGAAGCAAGACAGCACCCTGGCCCATGAGCACACCGTAGTCGTTGACTCCGGGGCCGCTCCCGAGTCGAAAGTTGAGATTGATCGCTGACAGGTTCGTGCGCAGGCGTACGGCCGCACTCATATCAAAGTCGGCCCACGAGGGGGATCCGAAAGAGAGATCGCCGCCTGTGGTTGTCCCGCCCTCATAATACGGGTTGACCGAAGACGTAGAATCGTTAACCAGGGTGAGGTCGCCAGACAGATTCGCTTGGGACATCTGTACTGCCACTGGGCACGATGTGGAGGGAGGGAGTTGAATCACAACATTGGGCGGCAGGGGCGTCATGCAAGGCGCGAAGTAGCTCGTGTCCCCGCCGTACCAGTTTGTGAGGGAAGCGAGTACCGCAGGCCGCGCCAGGATATCGTTAAACGGGGCATTAGAACTCAGACCAACAGTGCCGGGAAAGGCGACCTGAAAGCCACCTTCAATGACCCCTGCCTGCATGACAGCGTCCAGAAAGTCCACTCCCTCCTGATAGTCACGGGTCAAATTGGGATTCGCACCCGACTGACTGGCATATGTTCCCGACCCGCTCCCCAACACAATGTTTGTGTAGTGGCCACCGAGGTAGTTCATCCCGTCGATGGGATCGGTAAGGAAATCGGTCCATAGCGTGGGCAGCGCGTATTTCTGCCCATACTGGAAGCCGGAACTGGCGGATCGCAACGCGCGAAGGTAGGCGAGCATTTGTTCTGCATGGATATTGTTAATGCCGCCCGAGTCGAGGGTGCAGGGCGGAGTGGACGCGGAGACAGAAAGCCCTGAAAACCAAATCCCGTCGACGAGGGAAAAGTTCGTAAAGGGAAAGGAGTCCAAGCCGCAAGGATCGACCGGCCCCCACCAGACCTGTCCTGTATAGACAGCTCGAATATTTTGAATCAGGGTCTTCCAATCGGCGTTGAGTGTGTTCGCCGTAGTGCTGTCAAATTGTGCGTAGCCGATATCGTGGCTGCCCGGAACATAGATCTCCACCTGATGCGCTGCCGCTAAAGTGGCCACATCGACCGCCATCTGGCCCCATGCCTGGAATAAGGCAGGCACCTCGGAGGCGGGGATTTCTGGGTATGTCGAGGCGCCGCCGGCACCGCCCGGCAGGAAGTCCTCAAGCTCATCGAAGAAGCCCTGGTAGTAGCCGGTTACCGTAGGCTCAAGCACGACCTTAAATCCCTGGCTGTGGAATTCATCGATCAGCCAGCCCAAATCCGAAAAAGAAGTTGCGGTAGTGCACCAACTCGACTGCTGGTCAGTGTATTGGTAGATTCCAGGATTGTTCAGGTCTATGCAGACACTCTCTATAAAAAGGACCGTGTCAGCGCCTGTGTGCCTGGCAATCGCGATGGCATTGGCGGCGTATGCCCTGTCGAAGGGACTCGTTCCCCCGAAATCGATGCCTTTCATTTTGAATGGGGTTTGCGCAGGTTGCACAATTACGGCAGCGGTATATTGTTGCCCGCCCTGGACTGCCGCTATCTTGTACCGCCCCGGGTAACGGGCAGTCGCCGTCAGGGAGCCGTCGGCGTTTGCCTGTAATTGTAGATCGAAGCTGGTGACCCACTCTGTGCCGGTATAGCGGTCGGGATTGTAGAGTTGCCGCCAACTGTCCGGCACAAGTTGCTGGCTGCCGTTCATCAAGCGGAAGGTCAGAGTTTGGCCAGTCGTGGCCGTTGCGAGGCCGACAATGCCAACGGAGGAAGATTGTGCGCGTAGTGGTAGGGGCGCAATCGAGAAAGGGAGGCTCAGGCCGAGACAGGCCAAGGCAGCACGGCGGCGGAGAGACAGGGAACCGATGAGTGGGGTCATGACAGCAACCCAGGACGTCAAGGCCCGGAACCGCCGGGATAATCGACGCTTCTTGGGTCATCTTACTCCACCCACAACTGAGCCGTCAAGGGGGAAATTTAACCGGTGGGAGACTTCAAACGCGACTTTCGCTACGCGCAAGCCACTCCCGAAAATGTGACTTTATTTCTGGTTAGTCTCTTTCGCCAGCCGGACTCGCGCGCTTTCCAGCTTCTTGCCGACGCTGGCGATTTCTTCCGGGTCGCTGTCGGACTGCGAGCCGGCCTGGAACTCCTTCAGAGACGCCTGCCACTGCGTGATGGCGTCCTTGGTCTTGCCCAGCTTGAAATACACATCGCCCAGGTGATCGTGCACCGTGGCGTCCTGGCCGATGTGGTCAAGCGCTTGCCGCAACAAACCTTCGGCTTCATTGAGTTTCCCCTGGCGGTAGTACACCCATCCCAGGCTGTCGAGGTAGGCGCCGTTCTGCGGGTCCATATCCAGGGCCTTCTTGATGAGCTGGTACGCCTCATCCAACCGGACGTCGCGGTCCGCCAGCATGTAGCCCAGGTAGTTCATGGCCCCGGCGTTGTCGGGGTCCAATTCCAGCACCTTGCGGAATTCCGCTTCGGCGGCGTCGAATTTCTTCATGCGCTCGTACATGGCGCCCCGCATGAAGTGAACGCTCGCTTTGTCGTCGTCCGACATTGAGAGCTTCTCGGCCTGGTCCAGAAGCGGAGCCATGTCGGCGTAGCGCTTGCCCTTCTCGTAGACCTGCGCCAGCTCCAGTTGCATGTCGCGGTCGTCCTCACCCTTCATCAGGCCGCGGATGGCGGCGGCGGCCTCGTCGATCTTGCCCAGGTCCGCCAGCAGCGACGCGTGCGTCAACTGCACCATGCGATCGTCGGGATACTTCTTCAGGGCCGCATCCGCTTCCTTTCGCGCGCTTTCCAAGTCCTTCGCCGCCCGATAGGTCTCGATGATTTGCACGTCCGCACGCGGCGCGCTTTGCGCCTCCAGCGGGGCGATCTGCCGGAAAGCTTCGATGGCCTGCGGGTATTGGCCCGCGTTCCGTTGTAAAACGCCCAGGCGGTCTAGCAGCGTGGCGCGGTTGGCGCCATCGGCGGCCGAGTAGGTTTTGTGAGCGGTCTCGTCCAGCAGGCCTTTCAGCGAAGCGATCGCTTCGTTGGACTTGCCCTCGGTTTCCAGCAGGTTGATCTCGTCAATGCGCACATCCAGGCTATCCGGGTCGAGCGCTTTGGCTTGGTCCAGCGATTCCCGCGCCTTCGCAAAATCGCGCTTGACACGGTAAATCTCGCTGATGCGCAGCGGCAGCATGGGATTGCGCGGATCGTCGGTCGCAAGATCCTGGTAGAGGTGGAGGGCTTCATCAAGCTGATTGGAAAGAAACAGGTTGTCCGCCAGTTCGGCTATCAGGCGGGTATCGTCGGGCGCCAGCGCCACGGCCCGTTCGAGCGCTTCGGCGGCGCTCTTGTAATCCCGAATCTCCCGGTACGACCGGGCTAGAAGGGCCAGCGTCCGCTCGCTGGGGTTCTTGTCGGTGACGGCCTTCAATTTCTCGATGGCCCGCCGCGTATCCCCCACGTCGGAGTACAACAGCGCCAGGCCGGTCATGGCGTCTTCGTTGCTGGGGTCGGCCTTGATAGCCTCGTTGTACGCCTTTTCCGCGTCCACCGAGTTGTTCTCAAAGCGGTAGAGCCGCCCCAGGACCACCCAGCTTTCGGCATCCTGGGCATCTTTCGCCGTGACCTTCTGGTACTGCTCGACGGCCAACTTCAGGTAGTCCTCGTTGACCTTCCCCGCCTGGCTGTCACCGGCCATTCGTGTGTAGATGCGGCCCAACATACGGCGCGCATCCAGGTTGTCGGGGTTCTGCTTCAGCAGATCCTCGGCCTGGGCGACGGCGTCGCGCAGACGGTTGGTCTGGATATACAGATCCGTCAGCTCTTCGAAAACGATGCCGGCCGAGGGATCCAGCTTCAACGCTTCCTGGTAGTGTTCAATAGCCTTGGAAACGTAGTCGTTCCGGTTGGTATAGGCCCCTGCCAGTTCCGCGTACAGCCGGCCCATGGCAAAGTTGTAGTATGCTCCGGCTTTGTTGTTGTCCGGTGTGTTGGTGGTTTCGGCCGGCGCCTGCGCGAAGCACAAGCCACCCATGGAAACAACCAGGAGAAGCGTTTTGGCTGAACGAATCATGCGGTGTTTACTTTCTTTCGACCGATTTGGTAGCCCCTGCCCTCGTCGAAGATGACTCTATCATTGTATAACGAGATGGATGGCTCTGTAGCCTCTGATGCGCCGGAGCGCCCGCTGGTTGCAGTGGTGGGTCCCACGGGCTCCGGAAAAAGCGGGCTGGCGCTGGCCATTGCGGAAGCGTTCCACGGCGAAGTTGTCAACTGCGACTCGCTCCAGGTTTACCGGCACTTCGATATCGGAACCGCCAAGCTGCCGCCGGTCGAGCGGCGCAGCATTCCCCACCACCTCATCGACATCGTGAATCCCGACGAACTCTTCACGGCCGGCGAGTATGCGCGCCTGGCGCGCCAATCCATCGCCGGCATTTCGGAGAGCGGCCACCTCCCCATAGTCGCCGGAGGCACCGGCTTCTATCTCCGCGCTCTTCTGGACGGCCTGTTCGAAGGCCCCACGCGGGACCAAGTGCTGCGCGACCGGCTGGCCGCCAGGGAACTTCGCCGGCCCGGCTCGCTCCACCGACTGCTTACCCGATTCGATGCCACGGCCGCGCGCGCGATTCATCCCAACGACGTACCCAAAGTGACCCGCGCCCTGGAAGTCGGCTTGCTGACGCGGCGTCCGGTGAGCGAGTTGTTCCGCCAGGGCCGCAGCGCCCTGCGCGGCTACCGCACGCTCAAGATCGGCCTGCTTCCCGAGCGCGACGCGCTCTACCAGCGGCTCGATCTGCGCTGCGCCCAAATGTTCGAGGGCGGCCTCGTCGAGGAGGTGCGCCACATTTTGTCGCTGGGCTTCGCGCCCGCATCGAAACCCTTCGAGTCCCACGGATACAAGCAGGCGCTCGAATTGCTCCAGGGAGAACTGAATCCGCGAGAGGTGCTTTTCTACGCGCAGCGCAACACGCGCAATTACGCCAAGCGCCAGATCACGTGGTTCCGAAGAGAATCCGGTCTCGAGTGGTTGAAAGGATTCGGCGACGCGCCGGAGATTCGCGCTGCGGCGCTCGCCCGTGTGGCGGCGTTCCTGGTTTAACAGCCCGTGGTGAAAATCCGGTCTGGCGGGGCGATTGTGCTGGAGCCTGAAACATAACGGCCGTAGAATGTTTTTATGGCGATGGGCACTCGCAAGCACCGGCAGCGGCAAGAGCAAC
>JBEKTU010000070.1:0-28836 GCA_049515735.1 Bryobacteraceae bacterium | reverse complement strand
ATCCAAAACACCTTGCCCCAACCGCCACAGGTAAGGTAAAAGAAAGGTTGTCCTGGGTGCGGCTCACTGGCCGGTTTTGAAGTGACCCCAACTGGCCGGTTTTGAGGTGACCCCCGAGGTTCGGATGGGTTCGAAGGTGATTTATAACCACGTCGCCGGCGCTCTTTCAAGGCAGAACCTCGAGCGGTTGCGGCATATCCCGCCAGGAGGAAGTTGGCGCGACATTCCTTCTGATCTCCTGCCAAAGGGCATGAAACGGGCGAGGCGGAGCGACCATACTAGGCGATATGGCCGCGTGGATCCTGAAGGTCTCAGCGGCACTGTTCTGACCAAGTGCGATCCCCATTGGGGATCGTTCTTTCATTCCGAGCAGGATCGCGCAATCACGGTCCGTGAGGCGGCCGGCATTCAATCGTTCCCAGACACGTTCCGATTCTTGGGTAGCAAAGTGTCGCAATATGTACAGGTCGGTAATGCTGCGCCACCGCTGCTGGCTGAAGCACTTGCAGGGCATATCAGGGAGACCCTCATCGGATGACAATGCTTCGGATCGCCGAGGTCTTTGGGCACGCGGTTGAAGACCTCGGTGAATCCGCCCTACGGGACCGAACTGCCCGCCATTGTCCCTTCCGAAGCAGCCCTTGCACGAAATCCAGCATAATCGACCCGATTGGAGTCTGCACTCTGTCGGACGGTGCCAACGCGGCTGCGCTGTGCCCAGTGCGTTTTGTGCAAGGCAGCCGCATGTTCCTTGACGCCGCCCGGCTAGCATTCGGGGAGCGCGTCCGGTTTGCCGCCGTACCGGAAATCAGCGTTCTTCGGCTCAAAAAAACCGGAAGATCGGGAAGATTGATTATGTGTTGGCGCGGCTGGATGAGGGCAGAATCACCGATTTCGCCGCGCTGGAGGTTCAGAGCGTGTATTTTTCGGGCGGCAACATCAGGCAACCCATGAAGAAGTTCCTGGAGAGCCACGAACTCAGCCCAGATAGTTGGCGCCGGCCCGACTTTCGCTCGTCCGCGCAGAAACGCCTGATGCCGCAGTTGAGCCTGAAGGTTCCGGTGTTCCGCCGATGGGGGAAGAAGTTTCTTGTCGCCGTAGATTCATTATTCTTGGCTGCTCTCCCGGAGTTCAGGACGGTTGAGGCGGCAGCCAATAGCGAGATTACCTGGCTCGTCTATCCGATCCAGAAGACTGGCACCGAGTATCACCTCCAAGATCCAACAGTGGTTTACTCTTTGTGGGAAGACGTTGTGACGGCCCTGCGGGAGGGACAAGCGCCAGAGCCGGCCGAGATCTTGGCTCAGCTCCAAGGCAGACTAGATCCCCATCGGATCCTTTCCACATAAGGCGTCCCGGCTGCAATGGCAGACATATTCAGCGCGGCTAAACGTAGCGAGATCATGTCGCGCATACGGAGCAGCGGCACTAAGCCAGAAGTGCGCCTGCACACTCTTATCCGGGAATACTTGGGCACAGGCGTAGGATTGATCTCAATGCAACGGACCTTCCCGGCAGCCCCGATGTCCTGATCCCGTCGTTAAAGTTAGCGATCTTCTCCGATGGGTGTTTCTACCATTCCTGCCCTCGGCATGGGCACTGCCCCAAAACACACCGTCGTTACTGGGCGCCAAAACTCGCCCGGAACGTGCAGCGGGATCAAGTGTTGAGGCGCAGACTCCGAGCGATGGGCTACTCAGTGTGGAGGGTGTGGGAGCACGATCTTGAGGCAGGGCGGATCGAGGCAACGCTGCTCCGCCTTCGCGGGCGAATCGCAGCTCGTCTCGCGCGGTAAGGCTCAGCCGGGTAGTCGAACCCTTCACCCCCCCGCAGCCGCTCTGCCGCCTCCTCCGGCGTAATATCGCGCTGCGGCGTGGCCAGCATTTCATAACCGACCAGAAACTTGCGCACGGTGGCCGAGCGCAACAGCGGCGGATAGAAATGCAGGTGCAAGTGCCATTCCTCGTGCTCGAGGCCGTCCGTGGGCCGCTGGTGAAACCCCATCGAGTACGGGAACGAAACGTGGAACAGGCGGTCGTAGCGGGCCGTGGTGCGCTTGAGGATGTCCGCCAGGCCGTCGCGCTCCGCATCCGAGAGCCGGTCGATGGACGGCAAGTGCCGTTTGGAAATGACCGCCGTCTCGAACGGCCAGACGGCCCAGAACGGAACCACCGTCAGGAAACTGGCGTTCTCTTCCACCACGCGTTGGCGCGCGGCCCGCTCCAGTTTCAGGTACTCGCAGAGAAGGCATCCGCCGCGCTCCTCGCGCCATGCCCGTTGCGACGCCTGTTCCTTGGAAACTTCGTTCGGCAGGGAGCGGCTCGACCAGATCTGGCAGTGCGGGTGCGTATTACTGGCACCCATCATGGCGCCGCGGTTCTCGAAAATCTGCACGTAGTTGATGGCGGGATTCGACCCGAGCTCGGCATACTGCTCGACCCAGACGTCCACCACTTTCCGCAGCGCGGCCGGGTCCATGCCGGGGATGGTGAGGTTATGCTGGGGCAGGAAGCAGACCACCCGGCAGATGCCGGGTTCGGATTCGGCGATGAGCAATCCGCCCTCTTCGTATCGGTCCACCGGGGTGGATGGCGTGAGCGCCGCGAAATCGTTATCGAAAACAAACGTCGAAGTGTAGTGGGGATTGCGCACGCCGCCCGCGCGCGCATTGCCGGGACAGAGATAGCACTCCGGATCGTACTCCGGGCCGGCGGCAGCGCCGCCGCTCTCCACCTGCCCCTGCCACGGGCGGGCGGTGCGCTGCGGAGACACCAGCACCCATTCGCGAGTGAGCGGGTTGTAGCGCCGATGGGGGTCCTGCTTCCAATCGAACATGAACTTCCATGTTAGCCGCTGGCGGGATTCACGATGACGAACCGCAGCGGCAGCTCGGCGCACTGGCTGATGCCTATGCGGGGGGTTACTGCGATCTCAAAGGCCCGCTGCCCGGCGGGCTCGCGGACCACCAGCGGGCCCCGCGTGAGGTCCGCTCCATTGTGATCGCGCGTAATCCCCAAGGCGAGCGTCAGTTTGCCGGGTCCGGAAGCCAGGTCTTCAATCCTGCGAGCGGCCGGCCGGCGCCGGCGCATGATCTCGATTCCGGCCACCGGCTGCAAAGCCCGCACCAGCACGCAGCCGGGTTGGCCCACCGGCTCGGCCACGATATTGAGGCACTCGTACATCCCGTAGATGAGGTACACGTAAGCGTGGCCCGGCGGGCCGAAAATGACGCGCGTGCGGTTGGTGACGCCGCGGGCGGAGTGCGACGCGAGATCGTCACCGCCCAGGTACGCCTCGGTTTCAACAATGATCCCCGCGACCTCCCCGTGCACCAGCACCCTGCCGAGAAGAGCGCGTGCCACCTCGATGGTCGGCCGTTCGTAGAAACTGCGCTTGAGGATGGGACCGAACCGCATCGGGTAACATCTTCCCAGATCCGCCGGTACAATAGGAAGCGCGCACATGCGACTATTCACCGGCCTGGACCTGCCAGCCGAAGTGGTCCACAACCTGGAGCGGCTTCTCGAACGGTTGCGTCCCACCGCGCGGATTCACTGGAGCCTTCCGGCGAATCTGCACATCACCACGAAATTCATCGGTGAATGGCCCGAGGAGCGGCTCACCGAGCTCGAAGCCGCGCTGGCGGCGCTGGAATCCCGGCCGCCCATCGCGGTCGATATCCGCAAGGTCGGGTTCTTCCCCAATCCGCACGCGCCGCGGGTGTTCTGGTGCGGCATTGAAGCGCCCGGCCTCGAGGCGCTGGCGGAGCATACCGACCGCGCTACGGCGGCCCTGGGAATCGCCCGTGAGGCGCGCGCCTTTTCCCCGCACCTGACGTTGGCGCGCATTAAGGAGAGGCTGAACCTCCAGCCGCTGCGCGAAGCCGTTGCGGGGCTCGCTTCACTCGATTTCGGACAGTTCCAAGCGGCCAGCTTCTTTCTTTACCAGAGCACTTTGAGGCCGTCCGGTTCCGTGTACACTAAACTTGCGGAGTTTCCGCTCGCAAAGCGATGATCCCCATCCTGGTTCTGCTGGTCGCGTATCTCCTCGGCGCGATTCCGTTCGGATATGTTCTGGTCAAATGGAAAACCGGCGCCGATGTGCGCTCGGCGGGGAGCGGCAATATCGGCGCCACTAACGTGCTGCGCACCACGGGACGCGCCGCCGGCGTGGCCACGCTCCTGCTCGACATCGCCAAAGGCTACCTGGCGGTGTGGATGGCGGGCCGCCTCACCGGCCACGACTGGCTGTGGATGAGCGCCGCCGCGCTGGCCGTCATGGCGGGGCACGCCTACCCCGTGTTTCTGAAGTTTAAGGGCGGGAAGGCCGTGGCCAGCTTCGTGGGCGCGTTTCTATGTCTTATACCTGTAGCAATTGCTGCGGACCTAGTGGTGTTTGTGGTGGTGGTGGCCTGGACGCGCTACATTTCCATGGGTTCGATCATCATGGCGGCCACCTTGCCGCTGGCGATTTGGCTGATTGTGCATCCGCCGCTGCCGCCCATCATGGCCGCGATCATCGCCGGTGCATTTATTATCTACAAACATAGTAGTAATATCCAAAGGCTGCACTCGGGGCGAGAGCATGTCTTTGGTTTCAGGGCGCGCACGCCGTGAAAAGCCTTGCCATCATTGGGGGCGGCGGCTGGGGCACCGCGCTGGCGATCATCCTGGCGCCCCGGTTTCCGCGCGCCCGCCTGTGGGTTTACGAAGCCGACCTCGCCGCGCGCATGAGAGAGACTCGCGAAAACGATGTCTACCTGCCGGGTCGCCGGCTGCCCCGTCACGTGGAGGTGGTCAACGAACTGCCGGCTGCGTTGGAGACCGCGGAGATCGTTCTGAGCGCGATACCATCTCACCTGGTGCGGGGACTGTACCAGCAGATGCTCCCGTTTCTGCACGAATCGATGGTATTCGTCAGCGCCACCAAGGGGCTGGAGAACGGCACACTTCTACGAATGTCGGAGGTGATTCAAGAGGTTTTGCGGGAGCGCATGGCTGCCCGCGTGGCGGTAATCTCCGGTCCTACCTTTGCCCTTGAGGTTGCACGGTTTGAGCCTACGGCCCTGGTGGTGGCTTCCACCGACGGAAGCCTGCCGGAAACGGTCCAGGCGGCCTTCTCCGGTCCCACTTTCCGGCTGTATGCCAATTCAGATCCTATCTGTGTAGAAGTTGGAGGCTCAGTCAAGAACGTAGTCGCCATCGGGGCCGGCGTGCTGCACGGAATGGGGCTTGGCCATAACGCTATGGCGGCTCTCATCACGCGCGGCCTGGCGGAAATTACAAGGTTGGCGGTGGCTATGGGAGGAATGGCACAGACGATGGCCGGCCTTGCGGGACTCGGTGATTTGGTCTTGACCTGCTCGGGCGATCTCAGCCGGAACCGCATGGTAGGAGTCGAATTAGCCCACGGCCGGAAGTTGGAGGAGATTGTCAGCTCCATGAAGATGGTTGCCGAGGGAATAAAAACTACAAATGCAGTAGCAGACCTTGCCAAGCGGCACTCGGTGGAGATGCCCATCTGCGAACAGATGCTCCAGATGCTACAATTTGGGATATCTCCGCGCGAGGCGATTCAGCGGCTGATGGAGCGCTCTTTGAAAGGGGAATAGGGTAAGTCGAATTATTCCTCCGCGGAACGCAACCTCGGATGTCAGAACGGGTTAAGACCGATATGGGAGGAGCCACAGCGGCTCTGGACTATGACGCTGAGTTAATGCTCCGCGTTAAGGAGGGAGATGGTGCGAGCTTTGGACTTCTGTTGGAGAAGCACCGCTCGCCGGTTGTTCACTTCCTCTACAGAATGGTGCAGAACCATGCAGTGGCCGAGGAATTGGCGCAGGAAGTCTTTCTGCGAGTGTACCGTTCGCGGAGCTCGTACGAGCCGACGGCCAAATTCACGACGTGGCTGTTTCGGATCGCAACGCACCTGGCATTGAATTCGCTCCGAGACGGGAAGAACGAGCGGTTGCAGGAACGATTGGATGACGATTCCACCGACATGCCAGTACGACAGATATCGGATAGCCGGCCATCGGTGGAGCAGAAGATGGTGTTCCGGGCCAGGCTCGAGGAAGTTCGCCGAGCCGTGGCGGCGCTGCCCGAGAAGCAGCGGGCGGCGGTGCTGATGCACAAGTATGAAGAAATGGAATATTCGCAGATCGCCAGGGTGCTAAGATGCTCGGAATCTGCGGTGAAGTCTTTGTTGTTTCGGGCGTATGAAACGTTGCGCGCCCGTTTAGCCCATATGGCATAGGGAAGAAGAGGTTTGTATGAAGTGCCCAATTGAGACCCGCGAAAACGCGGAGGTGCTGCTGGCGTACTGTACCCGCAAGCTGGACGCCGAAAGCACCGCGATCCTCGAGCGACACATGGAGATCTGCCCGGCCTGCCGCGAGTTCGCCAGTGGTCAGCGCTCGGTTTGGGAAGCGCTGGACGCCTGGGAAGCTGCGCCCGTGACGCTGGATTTCGACCGGCGGCTCTACCGGCGCATTGATCGGGAAGGCTCATGGTGGAATCTGCTGATGCGGCCTTTCCGCCCGATGCTGGTTCGCCAGGGGCTGCCCATCGCGGCGGCGGCGGGCCTGCTGGTGATGGCGGGCGTGCTGCTGGAGCGTCCCGCCAGTGGTCCGTCCGCGGCACAGCCGCAATCCGCGCAAGTAGATGCTTTGCAGCCCGACCAGGTGGAGCATGCCCTGGACACCATGCACATGCTGGGAGAGTTCAGCAGCCGCGTGCGGGGCGACGCCGCCGACCCGAAAATGTGACGGATGAGCCGCGCTCTCCAAGTCGGTGCAGTCTTGTGGCTGGCGATGGCTTCCAGCCTGTTCGGGCAAAAGGCGCCAAAACCGGCCCCTGCGCGTCCGCCGCGCGCAGCGCCCGCGCATCCGAATGCCCCGCCCAAAGGCGCCCTGAAGGCTGGAGGGGGGCGGATTCTGAATCCCGGGAACCCGGTTCTACGGATGATGGCGATGCCGCCCGAACGGCGCGAACAAATGCTGGAGAGACTACCGCCTCAGCAACAGGTGCGGCTGCGTCAGGCCCTTGAGAATTTCGACAGGCTTCCGCCCGCGGAAAGGAGCCGGCAGCTCGGAATCCTGAATATGTACGCGAACCTGCCGCCCGAGAAACAGGCGGCTCTGACCAAGCAAATCCAACTTTTTAACCATCTTCCCGACGATCGTATTGCGGTCCTGCGCCCGGAGCTGGTGAAACTGCACCGAATGTCGGAGAGCGAGCGGAGCGACCGCATGGCGAGTGAAGAGTTCAGGAGCAAGTTCCCCCCAGCCGAGCAGCAGATGCTGGCGGAGATCTCCCCCTACTTCCCGTTTACCGGCAGGTAGCCGGCACCCCGCCTCCTATCCAAAATAAATATTGTTTTCACCCGAGAATTTTGCTACCTTTCTTGAACAATTAGGTATCCGGCGTCCGAACATCGGATGCGGGAAGGAGGGCCGATGAAGATGAAAAGGAGCGCGCTGGTTCGGGATAGCAACCGAGCTTATCGGGAGATGCTACTGGAAAGACGCGCGGAGGTACTGTCGGGATTGGGCATCAAGTTCGACACGCTGGCGCGGATGGGCCGGGTCGCCGAAGACGACCAGGCACAGTTCTCGAACGAAGAATCTGTTTCGCTTCATCTGAACATTCTGGATTACGCGCAGCTACGGCTGATCGAAGAAGCCCTCGACCGGCTGGATTCGGGAGACTACGGCATCTGCCTTTCCTGCGAAGAGCCAATCCCGCCCAAGCGGCTGCGCGCGGTCTCTTGGGCGCGGTATTGCGTGAGGTGCCAGGAAGCCCTGGGCGCGGGGGCGGAACGGGAGTGGAATGAGGCACAGCCCCGTGTGCCGATCGCGGCGAGGCAATAAAGCGGATTACACGTGCGGATCGAGCATCTTCTGCACTTCGGACTTCCCGATGGCTCCCACGCGCTGCTCCACTACCTGGCCACCCTTGAACAGTAACAGGGTCGGGATGCCGCGAACGTTGTAGCGCATGGCCGTGCCGCCGTTGGCATCCACGTCGAGCTTGCCAACCTTCACTTTCCCGGCATACTCGCCGGCCACGGCATCCACCGTGGGCGCCATCTGCCGGCAAGGGCCGCACCACTCGGCCCAGAAATCCACCAGAACCGGCACGTCCGACCGGAGGACCTCCTGGTCGAATCCCGCATCGGTAAAGGTTAAAGTGTTCTGACCTGCCATTTCAGCTCCTGAGTTATTAGAATATCTTTCCGGCCAAAGGATTCAAGCCCGCCCCGGCCAGCAACTGCCGGTAGAGCGCCGAATACCGGGCGGCGGAACTCCTCCACGAGAAGTCTTGCGCCATCCCGCGCCGCATCATGACGCGCCAGGCATCCTGGTCCGCAAACGCCCGGGCGGCGGACCGGACAGCGTCCAAGAGCGCCTTCCCGGAATACTCCGCGAACTTGAACCCGGTGTCATCTTCGATGGTATCATCCAGGCCGCCGGTGGCCCGCACTACCGGAACCGTTCCATATCGCAAGCTGTACATCTGGTTCAATCCGCAGGGTTCGTAGCGGCTGGGCATCAGGAACAGGTCCGCGCCGGCTTCGATGCGGTGAGCCAGCGCGTTGTCGAAGCCGATGCGCACGGCGATGTGCCCGGGGTGTTCGGAAGCCATCCGGAGGAAGAAGTCTTCATACTCCGGTTCGCCGGTTCCAAGGGCCACGAGGCAGATGCCCTCGCCGGCGATCTCGCCCGCCACTTCCGCCAGAATATCAGCGCCCTTCTGGAGCGTGAACCGTGAGACCATTCCGATGAGCGGGCCATTCATGGCATCCGGAGGCAGGCCGAATTCCTCGATCAGTTGCCGCTTGCAGGTCCGTTTCCCGCCCAGATCGTCGGCAGAGTAGCGGGCGGGGATGAGCGGATCGGTTTCCGGATTCCACTCGGCGTAGTCGACGCCGTTCAGAATGCCGGTAAGCACATTGGCGCGAGCGCGCAAAGCTCCGTCTAGACCCATGCCACACTCGGGTGTCTGGATTTCGCGGGCATAGGTGGGACTGACCGTCGAGAGCGCGTCCGCGAATTCGATGCCGCCCTTGATGAAGCCGATGCGGCCGAAGAGCTCCATGCCATCGGGCCCGGAGATGCCGGCGTCCAGCCCCACCTCGGCGAGGGCGGTCTTGGGGAACAGGCCCTGGTAACCCAGGTTGTGGATGGTGAACAGCGTCTTGACGCCGAGGAAAGTCGGGTCGGAGGCGAAGGTGGTGCGCAGGTAGGCGGGAACCAGCCCAGATTGCCAGTCATGGCAATGGAACACGTCGGTGCGGAAGAGAAACCGGGCCACCGCCAGCGCGGCGCGGTCCAACACCGCGAAGCGGATATGGTTATCCGGGTAGTCCACACCCGATTCGCCGTAGAAGCCTTTGCGTTCGTAAAGCGCCGGGCAATCCACCAGGTAGAACGGAAACTCCGCCGGGGCCTGGTAGATGGAGATGTCATACCGCGCCGGCCCAAACCGTACGGCAAGGCGATCGTAGGCGCGCCGCGCGCTCTTGAGATCGATGGAGGCGTAGCGCGGAATCACCACCGCGACCTCGTCGCCAAACGCGCGGAGGGCGGAGGGGAGAGCTCCGACGACGTCCGCTAGGCCCCCCGTTTTGGCGAGCGGCGCGGCCTCCGAGGAAACCATCAAAACGCGGGCCACAGAGGAATTGTAGCAAGCCTCCGATGACATGATTGCCTCTGAACGGCGATCATGGCGCCACCCGAAGAGGTCCTCGCCAGACTACGTGAAAGGATTGTCATGTTCGCGGCATCTCATTTGTCGGGAGATGCCGCCGAAGACAGTGGAGCTGCGGGCGCCTCGGGCTGTGGCGGCGCCGATTCGCAGCCGTTGAGCTTCGTCATCACGTTGAAGTACAAGCAGAGGGATGCGGTTCAACCTCCCTGGTGGTCCCATATCGGGACTACCGGCACCGCAGCGCCCGAATCCGGGGGGTTTCCGAGTAGGGCGTAATTCGGACAGAGCACATGTACGAGGTGGCGACTCTTCGCTCGGGTGACATCCGCAGGGAAGAAATCTTTCAGCTCTTATGACCTGCTAGAATACTGAACGGGCTCCGCATGTGACGACTACAATATGGGACAGCATCCTAGACTGGGGTGGCTCATGGAACGGCTCTGCCCTTAACGTGTAGTCTGGAGTAGGAGATAACTCCTACACCGCTGGGGCGTATGCTGGCCGCGAAAGAGTGGCTTGGAAGAAAGGGACAAAGTGGGAACGACTCCAACCAAGGACGGAACGTGGGTCTGTGGTAAGTGTAACATCGTCGTCTCTACCGGAGGGCAAATCCTCCCTGGCGGAGCTAAGGTGTACTGTGAGAAGGGGCACGTAGCGCAGAAGTGCCCTCGAAATAGGCTTCAGAGTTTCGTGGGGTTGCTTTCCGCCGCTGCCCTCGGCACTTTGTTCGTCGAGTACGGCGTGCTCTACCAGTACGTCTTTGTTCCCATATTTGGGAGGCCAAGGACGACGGTGTGGCCATGCGGGGTAAGCCTCGTTCTCGCATGCCTAATCGCCGGTTTATTCCTCCGTGACGCTGTCAAGCTCTTTCGGAACGGATATCCCTCGACCTTGATCGCTTGGAACTATGTCGCAGTAGCCGCAGGTGTACTCATGTTTCCCCTGATGTGGCTCTTACAGATTTATGTTGACGCCGCAAGAGCTCGCGGTTTTTGATGCCATGGAAACGCTTGGTTCGCGCGCTAGCGCAGAGTGATGCGTCGGCCGCCGGTGAGGAGGTCGGCGGTCCAGCGGGGTCGTATTCGGAACCACGTTGGATTAGCGCTCGACGGAACCTCCGCGCCGGAACTCTACCTCGTGATCGATTCGGTCTGCCCGGACACGAAACACCGCCGGGGTTCCGCGGCTCCTATTCCTGGTGATTAACAGCTTGTTGCACAAATTCCCTGTAATCGTAATTTCAGGTTGTTCTGGGGCTATCGAACCATCAGCCGAGGTTGTACCGTCCTTCCTGGGGTATGTTATTTGGTGCCTTCGCCAGACCTGGGATATCAACCGAGGTGGTTCGCCTTGATAAACGCCTCGGCATAGGAATGACTCGCGAAACGGAAGGTTGAAGGGACCCGCATCTTCACCGCGCACCCCTGCGAGACACACGACGGTTTCTTCAACTTCTCAACCCGCCTAAGATCCACAGAGGCAGGGACAGCAAAGGCGGCGACCGCTGCTACGGCGAAAGCCCATCCCCACAGGGTGTTTGAGCCGGCGAACTCCCCCGAGGCCACGATAACGAGCAGCCAGAATATGCCTATCTCGATCTTTGTCGGCTTGCGCGGCCAGTGATCCCTGCATTTGTAACAGTACGGCACATTTATCGATTCGTATTGCACCAGATGGAGGCCAGTACCGCCGCCACCCTTCCTTGCGCCTATACGGATGCTCGACTTCGCACCACCACGGCAGCACGGGCAAATGCCAGGAAAGATGATCCTGTCGGGGTGAGCCGATACCCATTTGATTGCCTTCTCCCTTCGCCGCGCGGTCGTGTCATCGGTGGTCATGGACTTGCGCAGCATGGCGGCAGGTTTCCCTCGTTCACCGCCGTCTGCCGGAGTGGGCTCCGAAGATGGCGCTCCCAATGCAGGCGAGGAAGGCGAGGATTGACTTGATTCCGGAGTAGTGCCGCCGACGCTCGGAGCCTGGCAAGCTCGACTTGCCCGCGACAATCGATCCACTTCTCGACGGACGACGGACAAGCGTAGCCCCTGTGCGCGTAGGACCTCGGCGGCGAAAGATTCGTCGGCCCGCAGCAGGCCCAACAGCAGATGCTCGGTTCCGAGGTGTTTGTCCGACAGGCGTTGGCCTTCCTCGATCGCAAGGGCCAACACACGGATTGCGGACTTGCTCAGACTCGGGTCCCCCGCCGGAGGTATCGCTTAAACGGCGGCACTGCGCGCTTGAGTTTCCTGGCGGATGGAATCCTCGACGGCGCGCGAACGCAGAAACCCGCGGAGTCGGACCTGGAGCGCTACTTCCAGGTTTCCCCGCCCGCGATTCACGAAATGGTCAAGACCCTGGAGCGCAACGGCCTCGTCGAAAGAACCCCTGGGCAGGCCCGATCCATTCGCCTCCTGGTACAACCGGAGCACGTGCCGCGATTGGAGTAGTACGCGCTATGAAACCAACATCTGGCCTGACATCCTACAAAACCGCGCCGGCCACGGCCTCCAGAAAGCGGCGCGCCACGCGCGGAGCGTCGAACTGCTCGACCCACCGCGCGCCGGTCGAGCCGATCGCAGCGCAGGTTTCGGGGGAGCGATAGAGCGCTTGGATGGCGGCGGCCAGCGCTTCGGGGCTATCGGGCGCGACCAGCACTGCATGCGGCGCCACCTCCGGAATGGCGGCCGCGCGCGAGGCGACAATGGCCTTGCCCGCCGCCATGGCTTCCAGCAGCACGATGCCGAAGCCTTCCTGAACGCTGGGCAGGCAGAAGAGATCCGCGCGGTTGTACTCGGCCAGGAGTTGGGCGCGCGAAATGTCGCCCAGCCACACCACCGTGCGGTCGAGCTTCAACTCGCGCGAAAGCCGGTCGAGCGCCGGGGCGCATGGACCACTGCCGGCGATCCGCACTTCCAGGCCGGGGATGCGGCCAGCTAGTGCCTGGGCCGCGCGCAGCAGCACGTCCACGCGCTTGCGCAGGTAAAGCCGGCCGACGAACAACACTGTGAACCGCAGCGAATTCGCCGGGTGGAGTTCGAGCAGGCGGCGCCATTCGCCGAGATCGATCAACTCGGGCACGATGGCCGGGAACTCGCGCAAACCGTACAACTCCCGCGCGCGTTCGCTGGAGTAGTGGCTGGTCGCCAGAACACGGGCCGCGCGCTCCACGTGCAGCCGCTCGCAGCGCGCCTGCACGGACATGGTGAGGCGCGTCAGGCCGGATTCGAAGCGGACCTCGTCGGCAATGACGCCCTTCAGCGAGGCCACGTGCGACGGGCTCCTGGCGATCCGATAGCCATCCATATCGAAGCCGACGGTGAGATCGAAGTCCGGCGCGGGACGAAGCCACCGGTTGAACCACAGGCGCTCGGCTGTATACACTGGCAGCCGGACGCGCGGGGTAGAGAACTCGACGGCGTGGCCCAGGCGTTCGAGCGCCTTTGCCAGGACGCGGATCCCGACGTAGGTGCCGCTGCCGCGCTGGATATCGAGCGGAGTGGAAGTGAGGAATCGGATTCGCATTACTTCACGCTCAGGAGACTGTCCCGCTGGTCGCCTCGCTGGCGGTAGACGGCCATCCACTGGGCGGCCCGCACGTTGTCCCCGGCGATGGCCAACACTCGCGATACGCTGCGCGCGCAGCGGGCGAATCCGCCGTGCTCGAGCGTGACCTGGCACTGCATCTCCATCGCCGAGAGCGCTTCCAGCGAATTCAGCGGCTCGACCCCTTCGGGGACGCTCTTCACAAAGATCACCGATTGCGCGTCCCGGTAAATCAGCTTCCAGGTCTTCTGCGACGGGTCGGAAAGCGATGCCGGCAGCAGGTACGCGTCGCCCAGTCCATCCAGCATGGGCATCACAATGAGGTCGATTCCGTACTGTGCCAGCAGTTCCTGGCCGGAAGGCCCGCCCGTGGAATCGGCATTGTAGGCGATTCGCTTGAAATCGGCGGCGACCGATTCATTGAGCGCCCGCCCGTCTATAAACACCTTCAGATCCGGCGCCAGGCGCCAGATCAGATAGCCGCCGGCATCGTAGGTGTTCAGCATCCGGCCGCGGATGTGGTGCGCCAACAGGAAGTCGGCGGCGCCGGAAGGCAGATCCCATTCCTGCACTCCGTAAAGCGGCGGGCGGGGAAGAATCGCCCAGCACTGGTAGGCGAGGAGCACCGCCGCAGCAGCATCCACCAGAACCGGCAAGCGCCACTTCCACGGGAGATACGAGAATAGGATCAGCGGGCCGACGATGCCGATCAGAATTATGTTCCGCGCCGCGCTGAGCGCCGCCGCCGCAAAAACCAGATACAGCAGCCAGTCCGATATGCGCACTCTCCGGCGAGCCCACAACAGCACCGCGGCGGTCCCATAGAGGACGAGCGTAAAGGCCGAAACTTCCCAATAGTTGGGCCGCTGCCACTCGAGGATGCGCATTTGCAGGGGGCTGTGCCGGTAGAGCAGCAGCACCTGGAAGACGCGGTAGCCATTGGGATTGAGGCCGGAAGCCAGCAGGGATGCCGCGGTCGCCAGGAAGAGTTGCCGCTCATAGCGGCGCATCAGCACGGCCTCGGCACAGTAGGCTCCCATCACCACCCAGCCCAGGAAGAAGCCGCTATGGCAGTTCGCCCAGACCAGAAACATCGGCGGCAGCAGCCACAGATGGCGGCGGCTCTCCAGAATGAGGAGTGTCACTCCCAACAGGAAGTAGGTGATCAGATAGGGCCGGTCTCCGGTAAGGAACGAGGCCACTGGGGCAACCGCGAGCGCCGCGCAGATGGCGCGGTAAAACCCGCCGCAGCGCCGGTACACCAGAAGCCCGACAATTCCGCACAGCCCAGCCAGCAGGATCTGGCGGAAAAGAATCACCCCGGCCGAGCCGCCCGCGCTGTAGACCAGGTAGAAGACGATCTGGGCCAGCCATTCGTGCGTCAGGTTGAAGTAGCGCGTGATGTCTTCGCCCGGGTACGCCGGTTTGCCCATGTACGTGGTATAGGCGAAAGGGTCCGGAACGGGCAGTGCATGGTGCTGCCAGATGTATTGCCCCGTCTTGAGGTGCCACCAGAAGTCCGTCCGGCCGATGGTGCCGTAGAACCAGTTGAAGACGATCAGCGAGGCCAGAAGCAGCACCAGCCTGCGCAGCCAGGGCCGTGCCGCGTCCATGGCCGATACGGTGGGCGGCTTCGGGCGGCGCGCGGTTTTGGGCGGCACAATTCCATCATGCCATTGCAGGGGCCCGCGCAGGCTTTCATGGTTCGTTGTGCAAGATCGAACTGGAAGCAGCCAGACGCGTGGCAGCCAGCATCGGTGTGGAGCGCCACCTGGTGGTGAGCATCGGCCTGGCGCCTACACACCGGGTGTGTCCCCGGCCACGTCCTCAGGCAGTTCATCTGGTCCTTCCGCCAGTGCCCCTGACGGCTGTCGTTGCACTATTAATTGTTCGCCTGCTACCTCGATGACGAGTTCATCGTCATGCATGCTAAAGGTGATGTCTGGGAGATTTTCCGGGGCGTCCGTCAGTAGTGCCTCAATCGGAACATGTACGTACTTGGAAATAAACTTCGCCATGGTCCGGCCGGCCATGCTCTCAAGGTGGTCCCAGGCATCCTGTCCGACGTAGGATTCTCCATCCGCGTCGGTAAATGTCTTGCGAAGGACCGCCAGCTTTGGGTTATCTGTCGGATCTAACACGATCAGGACCGGCGTGTAGCCACTGGCGCGGCAATCCTCGGGGAAGTCCAGTTCCTCTTGACAACGGCCTTGCCCAGATGCGGCAATCGTCACGCGAAGCTTGATCTCATATGCACGCTTGTCAATCTCTCGAACGCAATCCACTTGGCGCCCGCGGCCGTCGTCCTTGCGCTTAACCGGACTTCTCTTCGCCGACACGGCCACGCCGCCTATTGCGTTAGCGATAATGGGTTCAAACAAGTAGCCAGTTTCCTGCCCGGCCCGATTGTCAATGTCGAATATCCACTTGCGCCAGAACAGAAGACCGGCGAGGGCGTGTGGATGTAGAGAACCGAATTGTAGCAGTCCACGCGGCCCTACTTGGTCAATTGTCGGAACAGGCTGCGCTTGCAGGATTCGGTCATATTTCAACCGTGCTCGGTGTAAGGTCGCAAGGCAGACGAAATAACTGTCCGCATCGGCTCTGAGTTTTATCAACCGTTCGAAGGCGTCTAAGAAGTTGACATCAGATAGTCGCAGCGACGTCAAGGGCGCGGTCCCGAAGAACGGGGTCGGGGGCACACGGAATTCAGGAAACCGTCCCCGCAAACCGAGATCGTCGGCCACGACACTAACCAAATAACTGCACACCTCGTCGTCGAGCGGCGCCGCCATTTCGCTGTTTCCAACCGCCTTGACCTTAGCAATCAGAGTCTTCTGTATCTGGGTCAATGCCATAAGGGCTCCTGCTCGGGCTGCGGCTGCCGGGAGAACGTTCCAAGCACCCGTTCCGTCACTTCGCGCAATACAGGGCTGTACCCATCGGCGACTGATGGGACAAATGACAACAAGTCGCCGGGCTTTTCACCAAGAACCGGCGGCGAATCTAGGTCTACCAGCAATTGTGCAGCGATGACATGTGCCAATCTGGGTGGTACGGCGTTCCCGATCAACTGACCCTGGTCCGACGGAGTGCCTCGAAAGTGAAACTCATCCGGAAACGTTTGCAGTCGCGCACACTCTCGAATTGTCAGCGGCCTGTGCTCATAAGGATGTAGAAATTCGGAACGTGCGCCGGCCGTTATCGCCTTTGATGGCTCGTCAGGTCGTAGCCGCCGAACACCGGCGGGGGCGCCGCCGCGCCGTTCTGTCGGTGTGCCGTCCATGACGCGCCTGAACGCGCGCCTGCGATAGCTGTCATGGTGCAGGTCTTCGGGCAGATCGCGCATCGTGTCGCCGGGCTTCAAGGCCATGGCCCTTTTCAAATCAAGTCCGCCTAGGGGCTTGTAGTAATGGCCCTGAGGAACACCTGGTGGCTCAGTCGCAGCGGTTGGCAAGTTGCGCAGCGCCTCTTCCAGCGTCTCTGTGTCAGGAAGGTGCTTTGCCGGGCGGCGTGCCCCGGGAGCGCCGAAAGCGGTGTGTGTCGGTTCAGGAAATGTGGGATCCCAGCCAAGACCTCCGATCGCAAGGACGCGTTTCCGATGCTGCGGTATACCGTAGTTTGCTGCGTTGATCTTGCGAACGTGCAAACGATAGCCAGCGCGGATGACTGGTTCGAGCAGGTCGAAAACGTAGCTCCCCGAGTCTGTGGTCAGAAAGCCTTCCACATTCTCGAAAACAAACGCAAGTGGGCGATAATGCACTACGTGACTGGCGAATGCGCTCACTAAGGTGTTTCTGGCATCGCCCGGTTTGCGCATTCCTGCGGAGGAGAATCCTTGGCACGGTGGGCCGCCGACGATCACATCGGCTTCGGGCAGCGATATCAGATGTGAGAGATCGTGGTTGATGGCGTGTCGCCCCAAGTTGGCGCGGTACGTTTCGACCGCAGCATCGTGGAGATCCGCAGCGATGACCGTTTCGAACCCCGCCTGTCGGAAGCCGAGCGACAAGCCGCCAGCGCCGCAGAACAGGTCCGCGACCTTAAAGGTCCTTGGCATTTGAAACCCCCAGTTTAAATGGTTGCGCATCCCCAGCGGTACTCTCTGTCAGCTATTCTTTGTGCATGGAGCGAGAACTTCGACGCCACCTGTTGGGGGGACGGTTTTCGAACGTCCCCGTGATTACTTCCAAGGTCATGCGCGCGGTTAAGGGCGAGGGCAATCGGACTACGGAGGCCCGTCTACGTCTAGCTCTGGTTCGCGCCGGGATCCGAGGCTGGATTGTCAGAGGATCGGGGCTGCCGGGAACCCCGGACTTCGTTTTTCGTCGTGAGCGCGTCGCCGTGTTCGCTGATGGATGTTTCTGGCATGGTTGCCGGTCCTGCAACCCGCGCCCGCCTCGTTCCAATGCTGCGTTTTGGAAGGCCAAGATGGACATGAACCGTGCCAAGGACCGGAGGCATTCGAGAGCACTCAGGCGCTCGGGTTGGACTGTGCTTCGAGTTTGGGAACACGATATTCGAGGACGCCTAGCCAAGGTCGTGGAGAGAATCGCAACGGCGCTCAGGAGTCGGGGGGGCGCCGAAAGTCAGGTCGGGCAGTCCCCCTGACGAGCCAGACAGACAGCCGGCGCGGAGGCGTGTGCAACGGTCGGCGGCACGAGGGTCAGGCCGCGCGAGGCGTTCCCTGCATCTCAGGGTTCGTTTGCTACCGCAATCCACGCACTTTTGAGGCGCCACCCAGGCGTTACACTAAAACCGGAATGCCGAAAGCGGTTTGCCTGTTGAGCGGCGGCCTGGACTCCTCCACCTGCCTGGCGCTGGCGCGGCGCGAGGGTTACGCCTGCTATGCGCTCTCGTTCGACTACGGGCAGCGCCACAAGATCGAACTGGAAGCAGCCAGACGCGTGGCGGCCAGCATCGGGGTGGAGCGGCACCTGGTGGCGACGATCGGCCTGGACGCGTTCGGCGGCTCGGCGCTCACCGGTGACTTGGCCGTGCCCAAGGCGCGCTCCACGGCGGAGATGAGCCACGGCATCCCGGTGACCTACGTCCCCGCTCGCAACACCATTTTCTTATCGTTCGCGCTGGCGTGGGCGGAGGTGCTGGAAAGCTCGGATGTCTTCATCGGGGTGAATGCCCTCGATTACTCGGGCTATCCGGACTGCCGGCCGGAATACATCGAAGCCTACGAGCGCATGGCTAACCTAGCGACCAAGGCGGGGGTGGAGGGCCGCACGCGCCTCAAGATCCACACCCCGCTGATTCGCCTGACCAAGGCTGAAATCGTGAAGCTGGGGCACGAGTTGGGACTGGACTTCAGCCTGACCTTCAGTTGTTACGATCCCGGTCCGGAGGGCCGGCCGTGCGGCCAGTGCGACGCGTGCCTGTTGCGCCGCAAAGGCTTCCAAGAGGCGGGAATTGAAGATCGCTGAGCTGTTTTACTCGATTCAAGGCGAAGGCTCGCTGGTGGGCGTGCCCTCGGTGTTCATCCGCACCAGCGGATGCAATCTGCGGTGCGCGTGGTGCGACACGCCGTACACCTCGTGGCAGCCCGAGGGCGCAGATCTCACGCTCGGCCAGATTGTGGATGAGGTGAAGGCGCACCCGGCCAGGCACGTGGTGGTGACCGGCGGCGAGCCGATGATTGCGCCCGAGATCATTCCACTCACCGAGCGGCTGCGCGGGCTGGGTTGGCACATCACCATCGAGACCGCCGGGACGGTCTTTCAGCCGGTGGCGTGCGACCTGATGAGCATCAGCCCCAAGCTAGCCAATTCAACGCCCAACGACCCCTGGGCCGCGCAGCACGACCGCCTGCGCATCCAGTTGGAAGTGCTCCTGGAGTTGATGGGCCGCTACCAGTATCAGCTCAAGTTCGTGATCGAAAAGCCAGGCGACCTGGACGAGGTACGGGCGCTAATTGAAGTACTGGAGGCGGATCGCAGCCGCGTGATTCTGATGCCCGAGGGCACGGACCGCGACCGGCTGCGCGAGCGCGCGGTGTGGCTGGCCGAAATCTGCAAGCAGGAAGGCTTCCGGTTCAGCCCGCGCTTGCACGTGGACCTGTGGGGCCACCGGCGAGGCGTGTAGGTCTACATCACGCGTCGGGCGCTTTCGCGGGCGCGCCCAGGTGAGACGCGAT
Source organism: Bryobacteraceae bacterium (assembly GCA_049515735.1). Lineage (GTDB taxonomy): Bacteria > Acidobacteriota > Terriglobia > Bryobacterales > Bryobacteraceae > Fen-178. The sequence continues at coordinate 9,438 of JBEKTU010000070.1, read as the reverse complement.
TTTGGTGGCTTCCTCGACGGCGCGCGCCAACACGGAACGGACCCTTCCATCTTCGAGTATGAGCAGACCGCCGATGGTGCAACCCGCGGGTGTGGTGACATCATCGCGCAGCGCCGCGGGGTGACGGCCGGTGGACTGCACCATTTTGGCGGAGCCAAGCACCGTCTGAGCCACCAGCGTGAGCGCCAGTTGGCGCGGCAGCCCAACCCTCACTCCGGCATCCGCAAAGGCTTCCATAATCAGGTACTGGTATGCCGGACCGCTGCCGCTCAGCGCGGTGATGGCATTGAAGTGCTTCTCCTCGACCGGGAGACACTTGCCGACGGCCTCGAAGATCTGTCGCGCACGCGCCAGGTCGTGGTCGGTGGCATTCTTGCCTCCGCAGACCACGGTCATACCTTCGCCAACGATGCACGGGGTATTGGGCATGGCGCGCACCAGGGGATTCCGGACGCCCAGAAGAGACTCGAGCCGTTCCGTTGAAACCCCGGCCAGGATGGAGATCAGCAATGTTCCGGGAGGCAACGCCGCCTTGACCAGCGCCGTCATGACCGCGGCCGCGTCGGCCGGTTTCACGCAGATCAGGATCAGGTCCGCAGTGGGCACGCGCCTGGGGAAATCGGTTTCGACGGGGATTCCCAAGACCCGGCTGGCGGTTTCGCACGTGGCGGCGTTCTTCTCGCCCGCCCAGACACGCTCACGGGCGATCAGCCCGCTGGCCAACAAGCCTTTGATGAGCGTCTGGCCCATGACACCGGCGCCAATGACACCCAAGGTCATTCCATCGGCAATGAGCGGGGCTTCCGCAGGTTGAGGTTTGCTTCGTTCTTTAGGCATGGACTGGTTTCACCACGATAGCACAAGAGAATTGGGCGCCGGATGGCCCAGGAACCAGCGACACAGCGAGTTGCATCCTCTGTTAAGCTAATCCTGAATGACAGTCGATGAGATCCGTGAACTGATCAACCTGGCGGCCGAAACCGGGATTGCGGAACTGGAGGTGCAGCGCGGCGAGAACCGCGTCCGCATCCGCCGCGCAGCTTTCGCGGCCCCCCAGGAATTCACCGTCGCTCCGACCCCCGGAGCGACCTACGCGCCCGCGCCCGCCACCGCAACCCCGCCGACCCCGTCCGAATCTGTCGAGGACAAAGACCGCGACAGGCCCGCCGACCCCAACCTGACGCTGGTGAAGTCTCCCATCGTGGGTACGTTCTACGAAGGCCCTTCGCCCGGAGCGGCGCCGTTCGTCCGTATGGGCGAGCGCGTCCAGCCCGGCAAGGTGCTGTGCATCATCGAGTCCATGAAGCTCATGAATGAGATCGAGGCCGAAATCTCCGGCATCATCGAAAGCAAGCTCGTCATGAACGGGCAACCGGTGGAGTACGGGGAGGCCCTGTTTGCCATCCGTGCGCTTTAGCAAGGTTCTGATCGCCAATAGGGGCGAGATTGCGGTTCGCGTCATCGCCGCTTGCAAGGAATTGGGAATCCAGACGGTGGCGGTGTATTCGGAAGCCGACCGTTACAGCTCGCACGTGCGTTTCGCCGACCAGGCCATCTGCATCGGCCCGGCCAAGAGCGCCCGCAGCTACCTCGACATCGCCTCCATCATCAGCGCCGCGGAAATCACCAACGTGGACGCCATCCATCCGGGCTACGGCTTCCTGAGCGAGAACGCGGGCTTCGCCGAGGTTTGCGAAGCCTCCCGCATCAAGTTCATCGGGCCGAGGCCCGAGGTGATCCGGCTGATGGGGGTGAAGGAGCGCGCTCGCGCGTTCATGCGGGACATGGGCGTGCCAGTGCTGCCCGGTTCGGCGGGGGTCCTCAAGAGCCCCGAAGAGGCGCTGGAGGTGGCCGCCGAGATCGGCTATCCCGTCATCCTCAAGGCCTCCGCGGGTGGCGGCGGGCGCGGCATGCGCATAGTCAACCGGGCCGAGGATCTGGCGCCGCTGTTTGCGCAGGCGCAGCAGGAGGCCGGCGCCGCGTTCAGCTCGGCCGACTTGTACCTCGAGAAGTTCATCGCCGCGCCGCGGCACATCGAATTCCAGATCCTGTGCGACGAGCATGGCAACGTCGAGATCCTGGGCGAGCGCGAGTGCACCATTCAGCGCCGGCATCAGAAGCTGCTCGAAGAGTCGCCATCGCCCGCAGTCAACGACCGGCAGCGCGCCGAAATCTCGACCGCCCTGAGAAAAGCCATCGCCGCCGCCGGGTACTCTAACGCCGGCACCGTGGAGTTCCTCATGGACGAGAGCGGCAAGCTCAACTTCATCGAGGTCAACGCGCGGGTGCAGGTGGAGCACCCCGTCACCGAATTCGTGACCGGCATCGACATCGTGAAGAGCCAGATCCGCATCGCGCAGGGTGAGCGGCTGCCGGAGATCCTGCCCGGCCCCGTCCAGTCGCGCGGCCACGCCATCGAGTGCCGCATCAATGCCGAGAATCCCGATACGTTCGTGCCTTCGCCCGGCCGCATCACCGGCTTCCACGCACCCGGCGGCATCGGCGTGCGGGTGGACACATTCGCCTACACCGATTGCGTGATTCCGCCGTACTACGATTCGCTGGTGGCCAAGCTCATCGCTTACGGCTCCGATCGTGGAGAGGCCATCCGGCGCATGCGGCGCGCGCTCGACATGTTCATCGTCGAGGGGATTCATACCTCGATCCCGTTGCATCGGCGTATCCTCGACGACCCCGATTTCCAGGCCGGCCGCTTCGACACCAATTTCATCAAGAGATTCCCGCCGGCGGCCAGGCCCGAGGGTGCGGAGTAGCAAACTGCTATGCGGCGAGCGTGGGTTCCAGCCATGGTTTGCACGCTGCTCGGGCTGAGCTGGCAACTGCTTACCGTGCACTACAACTACGGCGGCAACCTCACCGCCCTTTTCTGCACCGGCTCGAAGGTTCCTACGCCGCCATCCCTGGCCCGCGAACACATTTATGTCTTCCCCAACAGCGGCGGGTATGACGGGCAGTCCTACCACTACGTGGCCCACGATCCTTTGCGCCGAAGCGACATCGGCCGCGCGGTGCCCGACCCTTTGTTTCGCTACCCGCGGATTCTGCTCCCCGGAATGGCGTACCTCATGGCGCTGGGCCGGCAGCCGTGGATCGATGTCTCCTATGTCGCCTGCAACCTGGCGTTCCTGTTTCTGGGTTCCTGGTGGCTGGCGCTGCTGCTTATCCGGCTACGGATCCACCCCTGGTTCGCCGTATTCTACGTGCTGGTGCCCGCCTCGCTGATTTCCCTCGACCGGCTGGTCGTCGACCTGGCGTGCACGTCCCTGTGCCTGGGGTTCGCCGTGTACGCAAGTTCCGGCCCGAAATGGAAACTCTACGCCCTGCTGGTTGCGGCGGCCCTATGCCGCGAGAGCGGCTTTCTGCTGACGGCAGCGTATGCTTTGCACCTGCTGGCCCTGCGCCGCTTCCGCCTGAGCCTGCTGTTCACCACCGCCATTCTCCCCGCCGTGGCCTGGAACGCTTACGTCGTTTTGCGGATTCCTGGCAGCCCGGCGTTCAAACTGCTGTACCCGATCCCCCTGTGGGGGTTGATGCGGTCGCTGTGGCTCCCCACGTCCTATCCCTTCGGCCCGGTTACAAATGCCGCTATTCGGGCCTTCGATGGTGTGGAGCTGGCGGGCCTCACGCTGGCAATGGCGCTCGCCTTTCGCAACCTGCGCAAAGTCCTATTCGACCCGGTCCGCACGGCGTGTTTGCTGTGGGCCATATTCGGAATGACCTTCTCCGAGTTCTTCTGGACCGACTGCTACGCCGCCGCCAGGATCCTGTCGCCGCTGCTGTTGTTCCTGTTTCTGAGGAGCCTCTCCAGCGATGGGAAACTGGGACGGCTACCGCTGGCGATGGTGGTGCCGCGCGTGTGGCTGGAGATTACGCCGCAAGTCTTGGGAGTGCTTCGGGGGCTGTGGTAGCGAGGCTCTGCCTCGTTTTGCAGGGTGGTACCGCCTGTGATACCATTAAGACACGGCAAACGTAGCGAAGATTCTGAGCAAGATGCGGAACAATCCCCGCGACTGGCGGATTAAGGATCTGAAGGTGCTGGCGACTCACTTCGGTATCGCTTATCGGCAACACGGGACCAGCCACGTTACATTTCGGCATCCAGAGGCACGTGTCCTTCTCTCCGTCCCTGCCGCGCGTCCAATCAAGCCGGTATACATCCGCCGCTTCCTGGCGCTCATCGAGGCCAAGGAGGATGCAAAATGAAGCGAGAGAAACTGAGACTGGAAGATTACCCATTTGCCATTAGCCCGCTCACAACCGAGGATGGCGGCGGATATCTGATAGAGTTCCCCGATGTTCCGGGGTGCATTTCGGACGGAGAAACACCTGAAGAGGCTATCGCAAACGGTCGCGATGCGCTGAAGTCGGCATTGCTCGCAATGAAGGAATTCGGGGATCCGATCCCGCAGCCTGGTAGGACTGCGACCTCCAGCGGGCAATGGCGGCAACGCGTTCCGAAATCGCTCCATTCACGCCTTGCCGCGCGGGCCCGACAGGAGGGAGTAAGCCTCAACACCCTTGTGACCGCGATGATCGCAGAGGGACTCGGCAAGCGCAAGGCAAGGTAGGCTGGCATCAAGAGTTGGCTTGGCCAAGGGGAACCCGAATCAATGCTCTAATAAGGAAACGGCCGCCGCGGAATCGGGACCGAGGAACCACTCTTCCCTTTGCCCGCCTCCGGCTCTGTCGAAGCCGATGCCCGGGGCGGCTGGTAGTTTCCAAAATTCAGTTCGCTTTCGCTGAAGCTGAGCGAGCGGTCGAGCAGCATCTCGATGGTGGTGCCCTTGGCCAGAACCGCGTCCGGGCCCCGCGTCAGCAGCACGCCGGCCATCCCCGCCGCAGCGCCCGCCGCAGCGCCGATGCCCGCGCCCATGCCCAGGTGGCCCGCGGCGCTGCCCGCAATGACGCCCACCGATGCTCCCGCGGCCGCCCCCTCGCCCACGTTGCGGGCATCCCCAGCTTTGTTGCCCTCGCTCCTCACTATGCCTTCGTCGCGGTCCAGTTCTTCGTTCGAGCCCCCGTCCATGCCGCCAATGCGCGCCCGAAAGTCACGCGTCACGCCGTTAGGCAGGGTCAACGAGTCGAAGCGCACGTACAGTTCGCCGCGCCCCTTCATCCGACCCGGCTTCTTGACCTCGGTCACGGTACCGGCCACGTAGCTGCCCACCGGAATGACAATCCGTCCGTTCGCCAGAATCGGAAACGCGGTCTCAAGATACACGCGATCACCCACGGCCGAGTGCTTGGTGCTGATGCTATTGATCAGGCTCAACGGCACTTTGGTTCCGGCGCTGACGGTATACTCGGCGGCCTGTGGCACTTCCTGAGCCAGGCACACCACTCCCGCCGCGACAAAACCCACTGCAATCAAAGGCCGTAGGAACATCACCGTACTCCTCAACTGATTGTAGCCTATATATTTAACGTGTCCGAGCCGGATAAAGTTGCGCGCCTCCTGACTCGACCGCCAGTTTCAAGCCTGCCGGACTGGATTGGCCCGCAATCGCCACGCGGATCTCCGGGTCCGTGCCCGGATTGTCCGGCAGGACCAGGTTAATCTGGTAAAGCCCCGCCGTGCCGGGGCTCAGGCCGGCATACTGGATGCTCGCGGGATCGATCGCGGTCCCGCCCAGGTACACCTTCAGATCGCTCAGCTTCTGAATCAGCGCCGCACTCTGTGGGATCACCCCCGGCGCCGGATTAGGTTGAGTCATCCCCAACCCGCAGGCGTAGACCACGATGATCTCGCCTGCCTGGGCCGGCGAACCGGGCGCGACCAGGGAATTATCCGCGTGCGTCGCGATGACGTAGCCGGCGGCCGTCTGAAACAGCGCGGGCGCAGCATCCACCAGCGTCACGGTGATCTCCGGCCCGGTTACTCCTTCGCGAACCACCCGGACTATCACATCCCCGTCGATTTGGTTGCTGGGCACCAGGAAATTGACCTGGCTATCCGAGACGTACAATAGCGGCGCCGGCTCATCCAGCACATAAATTTGGGTGCCGTTGAGTGCCATCGGCAGGGTGTTGTTGACGATATCGTCAGCCGTTAGCCCCTGGGTCGACCACGCCAGACCCGAGCCGAAAATGCTGACGATGGAATTCGGCGCGAATGGGCCGGGAGTGTAATTGGATGCGTTGACCATACCGGCCGCGGAATAAGCCGGCGCTTGTCCCCAAGCGGCGCTCGAGAGCAGCACGGCGAGGACCAACCACGTTCGTAGCATTTATATGTAGTGCCCGCCACCCCGCTGAAATCTCGCGAGATTCGCGGGCGCTCGGGCGGTCCCGCCAAAAGCGGAACTTGCGGGTGTGCGTCTGCGTATTAGCCCAAGAGGCGCCACTGTGCTTCAAGACTTCATCTACGGTCTCAAACTCCTTTTCAGCGCGCTTTCACGGCCGCCGCGCTGCTGACGCTGGCTTTGTGCATCGGCGCCAATACCGCCATTTTCACGGTTCTCGAAAACGTAGTTCTCCGGGAGCTGCCGTTCCCTCACGCCGAGCGGCTGGTGACGATGTACAACAGCTACCCGGGCATCGGCGTCACCCACGGCGCGAACGGCGTCCCCGATTACCTGGACCGCCGCAAGATGACCAACGTTTTCAGCGAAGTGGCGCTCATGGGGGAAATGGGCTACGAAATTGGCACGGAGGGATCTCCGCAGCGCATCCTGGGGCGATACGTGACACCCTCATTCTTCCAGGTGTTGGGAGTGCGGCCGCTCATCGGGCGCACGTTCACCGAAGAAGAGGCCGTCCTTGGCACGGCGAAGGTCGCGATCCTCACCGAAGGTTTGTGGAAGGACCTGTTCGCCCGCGACCCGAATGTGGTGGGCAAGGATATCCGGCTAAGCGGGGCACCCTATCGAATTGTGGGCGTGATGCCGGCCACCTTCGGGATCCCCGGAGACGACGACGTCCTCATCTACGCCCCGTTCCGCTTCACGCCAGAGCAGACCAGCGACCAGGCCCGGCACAGCAACAACTGGGGGATGATCGCGCGGCTGAAGCCCGGCGTCACTCTGGCCCAGGCGCAGGAGCGCATCAACGACCTGAACCGCCGCAACCTCGATATCCTTCCCCAGCTTCGCCAGTTGATCATCAATACGCGTTTCGCCACCAAGGTGATCGGCTTGAGGGACGATCTCACACGCGATATCCGGCCCACGCTGTATCTGCTGCAAATCGTGGTCGCGGTGGTACTGCTCATCGGCTGCGTGAACCTGGCCAACCTGATGCTGGTGCGGTCGAACGTGCGCATGAAGGAGTTTGCCATCCGCTACAGTCTGGGGGCCGGCCGTTGGCGGCTGGTCCGCCAGTTGCTCACCGAAAGCGTGGCCCTGGCACTGATGGGCGGAGCGCTCGGAATCGCCGTGGCCTACGGCGGTGTGCGCCTGCTTTCCTACCTGGGCGCGAAAGACCTGCCGCGGGGCGCGAGCATCGGGATCGACCCCGGCGCGCTGGCCTTCACCGCCGCCATCGCTCTCGTCACCGGCATGGTGTTCGGCGGCGTGCCTCTGGTGCACGTGCTGCGCCGGGATCTGAACGCGGTATTCCGCGGCAACGAGCGCACGGGAACCGCCGCGCGCGGCGCAGTCTGGGTCCGCTCGGTGCTGGTGGTATGCCAGTTCGCCTTCGCGTTCGTGCTGCTCATCGGAGCGGGGCTGCTCACCATGAGCTTTGCGCGGCTGCTTCGGGTGGACCCGGGATTCCAGCCGGAGAACGTGGTCACGGCGCAGGTTGCTCTGCCGCAGGTTCGTTACGGGGATGACGCCCGCGCGCGGAATTTCCTGGCTGACCTGCTCCAGCGGCTATCCGCGATTCCCGGCGTGCGCCACGCGGGCGCGACGACGTATCTGCCGTTCAGCGGCAACAACAACTCCAGCGTCATTATGATCGTAGGCCACGCCCTCGCGCCGGGGGAGAATCCTCCGGTACCCGGCTGGAACACCGCGACGCCGGGCTATTTCCAGGCCATGCGCATCCCCCTGATTCAGGGCCGCGACATCTCCGATTCCGACGGTCCCGAGGCGCAGAAGGTCGTGATCATCGACCAGTTCCTGGCGCGCAAGTATTTCCCCAAAGGCGACGCCATCGGCAACAGGATCAACCGCGGGATCGAGGTTCCGGGAAACCCGCAAAAGCCCGACGAGTGCACCATCGTGGGCGTGGCTGGCAGCGTAAAAACCGGCAACCTGGCCGAGAGCAACCCCGTGGGGCAGATCTACTTTTCTTACAGACAGTACGTGCCGCGAAATGTGCACCTGGTGTTGCGGACCGAGCGCGACGACCCGCAACTGATTGCCGCTATCCGCCGCACGCTTCACCAGGCGGACCCGGAGATGCCGTTGTTCGACGTCAAGACCATGCCCGAACGGCTGGCGGCTTCGTTAAGCAATCAGCGCGCGGCTATGGGGCTGTGCCTGATCTTCGCGGGCCTGGCGGCGCTGCTGGCGGCCATCGGCATCTATGGCGTGCTGGCATACTCGGTCTCGCAGCGCACGCGCGAATTCGGCATTCGCGTAGCCCTGGGCGCGGGTGGGCGGGAACTGGTCGGCATGGTGGTAGGGCAGGGCCTGCGCATGGCCGCCTTCGGACTGGCGGCGGGCGCCGCGGGCGCTTTCGCTCTGACGCGCATGATGTCGGCCTTGCTATTCGCTGTCCGCCCGTCGGACCCGGGGGTGTTCCTGGCAGTCGCGGCAGTGCTCGGGGCGGTGGCCTCGGTCGCCTCATTGATCCCGTCGGCCCGCGCCGCCCGCATTCCGGCTGCGGTGGCACTGCGCTACGAATAACGCTTGGACCACCTCCGGCATTCCTGGCATACTGAAAGAAAGCACCGACAAGAAGCCGTGATGGCAGTCAGCGCACATTTCGATGGCAAGGCCATCATTCCCGATGAGCCACTCGATCTGCCTCCCAATCAAACCTTGATCGTGCAGATCGAGTCGGTGGGATCGCGCGAGACCGCGGACGAGTCGGCCTTGGCCTGGCTCGCCGCCAATGCGGTTGAGAACGATGTGCTGCCCACGGATCTGGCCGATCGACACGACCATTACCTCTACGGCTGTCCCACGCAGGACAGGCAGCGGTAGTGGCGACCTACTTTGCCGATACTTCCTACTGGATGGCGCTTTCGCGCAAGCGAGACCAGCATAATCGGCAAGCGGCCGCATGGAACCGGTTCGTGATCCGGACCGGGAGCGTCATCGTGACGACCGAAGCCGTTCTTTGGGAGTGGCTGAACGCCTTCTCCGACGCGAGCACCCGCGCCGTTGCAGCCGAGGGCTACCGCCGAGCCCGGCCATCGCCGGGTCGTTGGAAGTACGACTTCAGCCCCAGACAGTGACAGGCGTAGTTTTCAATCGGGCGAACGTGCGGTCCCCTCAACGGGGCTGCTGTTTGCGCCGCAGCACCAGC
>JBEKTU010000069.1:0-28951 GCA_049515735.1 Bryobacteraceae bacterium | reverse complement strand
GGGCTTCCTCCAGGCTTTCGAAGCGGACCCCCTTCAACGGAGTATTCTGCGCGTGGCCAACGCCCGACTCAACCTTGCCCTTGCGATCTGGATCCCGCACGCGACACGGTAGAGGGACGACGGCGGTACTATGCAAAAACTTCCCATTATTTGATCCTTGTGATCCGATTTCGGCGCTATGATGTGAACACACGAAGAAAGAGCATCAATGTCCTGGATATGCCCGTGCGGAACAACGAACAGGGATGGCGTCACGGTCTGCCGATGGTGTAGCCGTCAATTCGGGCAAGTCGATCAGCTATCCGCGTCGCCGACTCCTCCATATTCAGCAGATCACTAACGTCATCGTGCCCCAAAAACGCCAAGGAGGCTGTTGTGGTGTATCGTCATGGTTTTCATATTGGCGCTTATCGGCGGAGCCATTGACCGTGCGTGCCCCTCTGGGAATAACGATGAGCACGCGGCACCTGACGCGTCCAGGGCCACAGTGACACTCGCGCGAAGGTAGTTCAATATTGAGGCCCCTATTATGCCGCAGATCACAATTGACCGCGACCTGTTTGGCCGCTTGGTGGATCGGTGGAACAAACTGGAGATTGAGCATTGCGGTTTTCGGGCGATGCTTGAGAGGGTAAAACAGCAGAATCCAGCGCGAGCAGTAGACCTTGAAGCGTTGTATCAAATGCTGACAGATTCACTCCGTAACGATCCCATTCGGATAAAATTTGACTCTGAATCAGCCGAGGCATGGGCCACAGGAGACGACGACGCTTTTCTTCGCGTATTAGATCGGTTCTTATCTCACCGGGAGACTGGCCAGTAATCGAGAAAGATCCAATCTTCACAAACATCGCAAAAGTAAGCTCCTCTTCGGCACTGGAAGCCGGGGGCCAATAGTCTGGATCTGCCAGACCGTTCCGAAGAGCTAAAAGCCTTGTGTCTGACTCTGCGGTATGATGGGGTTGTATGCGATATCCACCGCCCGCAGACATTCCCGAAGGCGGCACGCCCGCCGAACGCTTGGATATGGCCTTCCGCAAGGTGCTCACTGTTCCGAAAGAGGCCCTTATGCGAGCCGAGAGGCGCGAAAAGCGCCAGCATGAAAAGAAGCGGGCCGCAAATAAACCGCACTGACGAACGGCTCGGCCTGTCACGTCTGCTATGGTTTTAGCGAATTGGCGTTGATTTGTCAAGTTAATTATTACCCTTATGAGGGAACAGGGCGGCTCAGTCATCGGATCAATCGAAGGCACGGTGAGCGCTGAAAAGTGGAGCGGGACCGTCAAGCTCTTGCCAGCCCCTTCAAGAAGTCGGTAATCTTCTTCAGATCCTCGAAGTCGCCGACCAGCTCGATGCGCGCCTTCATCTTTCTGAGGTCGTCCGGCTGGAACTGCCCTTCGCCGGCGTGAAGCAGCTTCTCCAGCTCCTTCTGGCTCACCGCCGGGCCGAATTTTATGGCGTAGTGTTCTATCATTTGTGCTTCGTCAGGAGGACAGGCAACTGAGAGAAAATGTGCTCGTCTTCAGTTTCGGGTTCCGTCGCAGGTGCCTGGATCGGGAACAAGCTTGCCTCCTCTAAATATTGGTGGGGGAACATATTACATGGTGGGCGAGGGAAGCGCTACCGCAAAATCTAGCCGTCGTCATGACGGCGAAAGCCGTCGAAGATGCTTTCCCGAAGCGCGATGCAAGAACCAAATCCCTGGAAGCGGCCGTCAAATACCTGGAATCGAAGTCGCCAAAATGAACTAAGGAATTTCGTATTCCGGCAAGCCCCCGCGCCCGGCAGATGGGGCGCGGTGAACAGCACCCCGGGCCTTGGGACAGATTCGTCAGTCCCCGGCTATAATCCTGGTTTGACACCGAAAACCGCATTTCTCTTCCCCGGCCAAGGCTCGCAATACGCGGGCATGGGCAAGGCGATGGCCGAGACCTACGCCACCGCGCGCCGCGTTTTCGAGGAGGCCGACGACGCCCTCGGCTTTCCGATCTCGCGCCTGTGCTTCGATGGCCCCGAGGAGCAGCTCAAGCTCACCGAGAACACCCAGCCTGCGCTGCTCACGGTTTCCACGGCCGCAGCCGAGGTGCTCAAAGATCGGGGCTTGACGCCCGATTACGTGGCCGGCCACAGTCTGGGCGAGTATTCGGCGCTGGTGGCGGCGGAAAGTCTGGGATTCGCCGACGCCGTCCGGCTGGTCCGCCAGCGCGGCCGGTATATGCAGGAAGCCGTGCCGCCCGGCGTAGGCGCCATGGCCGCGCTGCTCAAGCTGCCCGAAGGAAAACTGGACGGGGTGCTGGAGCAGGCGGCGCAGGGCGAGGTGGTGAGCGCCGCGAACCTGAATTCGCCGGATCAGACGGTGATCGCGGGACATGCGGGAGCCGTGGCCCGCGCCATGCAACTGGCCAAGGCCGCGGGCGCGCGCCGCGGGGTGCTGTTGCCGGTCAGCGCGCCCTTCCACTGCGCGCTCATGAAGCCCGCGCAGGAGCGCTTGCGAGTCGAGCTGGACGCCACGGGTTTCCGCGACCTTTCCCGGCCCTTGGTAAATAACTGGCAGGCGCGCGAGATTCAAACCGGCGCCGAAGCCCGCGAGGGACTCTACCAGCAGGTGCCCAACGCGGTGCGATGGTTGGAATCCATTCGCCATCTGGCGGGACAGGGCGTCGGGCGGTTCGTCGAGGTGGGGGCCGGCGGCGTGCTGACGGGTCTGCTGCGCACCATCGACGCATCGCTCGCCGGGCTGAAGTTCGGCGAGCCGGCCGACCTGGACGCGCTCGGCGCTGCGGGGTGGTTGGCCCCGAACCAGCGGTGACAAGGCGCACATGGCTTTGGTAAGCTCATCATAACGAGGTCGGTGATTACGGATATCGAGGGCATAATGCGTTGTCCGCGTTGCGGCGGCCGGGACGTTCGCCATTCCAAGCATCGCGGAATTAAGGACTCGTTCATGGTGGCGCTGGGAAGGCATCCCTTCCGGTGCCGCGCGTGCGATTACCGCTTTTATAGGAGCCTCCCGCGAGCAACTCGCGGGCAACCGGCAGACAACCCGGTTGGGCCCGACAATACCAAGGTCGTCTAGACCCGGCGCACGCGGACCCGGGCCTCGCCGAACAACACCTCGACCATGCCGAAGTGCTCGTCGTAGTATTGGCTGGAATACTGCGCCATGCGCTCCGAGGAAACCACAACTTCGGTGATGCCGGCCTGCACGATGGCGCGGGCGCAATCCATGCACGGCATGATCTCGACGAAAATGGTGCATCCCTCGGTGGCCGTTCCGGCGCGCGCCGCGTTGCAGATGGCGTTGCGTTCGGCATGTTCGATCCAAAGGTACTTGGCGGGCCGCACCAGCCGTTCCGGGACGTCGTCCCGGATTCCACGGGGGAACGAGTTGTAACCGGTGGACCGGATTTCATGGTTCGGCCCGACGATCACGCAGCCGATTTGGGTGTTGGGGTCCTTGCTGCGGCAGGAGACAGCCTTACAGATATCGAGGTAGTACTGGTCCCAGCCGGGGATGGATCGCATGGTTTCTCAACAAATGTAACAGAGTTGACGGACGTTCGACTTGCATTTTTCCTCGCGTTCAGGCAAGCTGAGAGGTTTTCCTCAGTTTGCCACATGCTCGAACGCGTGCTGTACCACGACCATTGTTTTGATGGGGCAGCGTCGGCTGCCTTCTTCAGCCGCTTTATCGCGGGCGCGGTCCACCCGGACGCGGAGTTTCGTTACACGGGAATGGCCCATAGGGCGTGCCAGACCTTCGATCCGGCGCTGTTCGACGGCGACGAGAACGCCATTGTGGATTTCAAGTACTCCAGCAATCCCCGCCTGACCTGGTGGTTCGACCACCATCAGAGCGCGTTCCTCTCCGCGGAAGACGCGGAGCACTTTCGCCGCGACACCAGCGGGCACAAGCTCTACGACCCGAGCTACAAGTCCTGTACCGCGTTTATTTGCGCGGTGGCGAGTGAGCGCTTTGGCTTCCAGGCACTGGACCTGGCGGACCTGGTGCGCTGGTCGGTGGTCATCGACGGAGCGCAGTATCCGGATGCCAGGACGGCCGTCGAGCTGGGTGAGCCGGCCATGAAGCTGACGCTGGTGATCGAAGCGGCTAAAGAATCCGACATCGTGCGCAAGATCATCGGCTGGATGCAGTGGCGGCAGCTCCCGGAAATCATGGCCGAACCGGAAGTTCAGGCGCTCTTCGAGCCTCTATACAGGCGGCACCTGGATTCGATGGAGATCATCCGGAACCGGGCGCGCCAGGAGGACGGCGTGGTGTATTTCGATCTGGCCGGCTACGACATGGAAGGCTACAACAAGTTCATCCCGTACTACCTGTTTCCGGCTTCCACGTACACGGTGTCGGTGAGCCCATCGAGCTACCGCACCAAAATTTCAGTGGGCTCGAACCCGTGGGCTCCGGCCGCGCCGAAGCACAATCTAGCCACCATTTGCGAGCGCTACGGCGGCGGCGGTCACGCGCGCGTGGGCGCCATCAGCCTGGAGCCGGGCGCACTTGAGACAGCCCGCGCCCTGGCGGCGGAGATCGTGGCCGAACTGAAGTCCTGAATAGATCCGAAGGAGGAAATATGACTCTAAACAGAACAATGAGCGCGATTTTCATAGCGCTCCTATCGATCCCTGCCACGGCACTCGAGCGGCAGGATGTGACGTTCAAGGTATTTCAATTCCCCGCCAGCATGAAGCCGCGCATCGACGGGAATCCGGACGACTGGAATATCGTGCCGGACAGCTATGCCATCACCATGAGCGAGTTCATGGACACGGAACAGGGCCACGGCTTGAACCACGACCCGAAGAAGATGGATGTCAAGATCAAGGTGGGATGGGTGAAGGGCGAGAACCGCCTGTATTTCCTCTACGAGGCGTACAAAGGCTACTGGGATTTCTCCCTGCCGGGATTGCACAACGACATTTTCGAAGTGGTCGTGGACGGCGATCTTTCGGGCGGGCCGCTGATCGACCAGTACCATCGGGAGATCTTCACTCCCGAGATGGTGGGGAAGCCGGCATCGGTCCTGGACCCGCGCATCGATCGCGAGACAGCTTCGCGGCAGAACCACGGCGTGACGGCGCAGAACTATCACATTTTCACTCCGCCGGGTCCCAACAAGAACTGGGCGATGGAGTGGGGCTGCCCGCAGTACGGCGTCGATCTGCCCTATTCCGAGCACGCCTACAACTACAGTTTCAAGCCCGGAGAGTCCGGCAAGCTGATCCTGGAGTTCTATATCACTCCCTTCGACTATTCCGGCTGCGAAGGTCCATGGCGCGCACTGGAGACCCAACTGACAGAGAACAAGCTCATCGGCATGGGACTGGGCCTGATCGACTGGGAGGGCGCGGACACCAAGGTGCGCTATGGTTTCTGGAACATCTCTCACCAGCAGTTCTGGTACGGCAACGCATCCCTGCTGGTGGGGTTCCGGCTGATGCCGCTGGAGCCGCAGTTTCAGAAGACGGTGGAGAACAAGTACCCGGTAAGCGGCGAAGGGTTTCCGGGCGGCACTGGCGGCAGGGGGCCGGGCGGGGCACCGCCGCCGCCGCGTCAATAGCCGTTTTCGCGCAGCTTCTCGACCGTCAGCGAGGGCTTCACGTCCAGCTTGCGCAGAAGCTTTTCGACGTGCTTGGCGAGGATGTCGCACTCCAGGTTGACACGCGCGCCGGGGCGGTAGCCGCCCAGGGTCGTGTTGCGGTGGGTGTGCGGAATGATGGCCACCGAAAGCACATCGCCTTCGAGCGCCGCGATGGTCAGGCTGATGCCGTCAATGGCGATGGAGCCTTTGTAAACCAGAAACGGGTCCAGCTCCGACGGCACGCGGATTCGCAGCCACCAGTTCTCATCGCCCAGGGCTTCGAGCGAGAGAAACTCGCCGGTGCCATCGACGTGGCCCTGCACGATGTGGCCGCTCAGGCGGCCGGCGGGCGAGAGCGGGCGCTCCAGGTTCACGCGCGATCCGGCGCGCAAATCGCCCAGGTTGCTGAGGCGCAGGGTTTCGGGCGCAAGGTCGGCGCAGAACGAATCGGGGCGCGGATCGACGGCAGTGAGGCACACACCGTTGACCGCAATGCTGGCGCCCACCGTCAGGTCCTCCGCGACAGTTGCGCACCGCACCTTCAGGCGCCCGCCCGCGGAACGGCTGAGGACGGACTCCACTTCGCCCAGTTCTTCAATAATCCCGGTGAACATCCACGTATCCTTCCACGGCGAACTCGTCCGGCGGAATCTGGTGAATGGTGACGCCCCGTATGCGGATGGCGTCCGCGCGCCGGCGCCGCCCGAGGCCGCCGGCCAGCGGGAGCGCTTCCAAACCGCCCAGGATCTTAGGTCCGTAATAGAAAAAGATGCGGTCCACCATCCCGTCCTCGAGGGCCGTCCAGTTGACCTTGCTGCCGGCCTCGATCATGAGCGAAAGATAGCGTTGCCGGCCCAGCCAGTCGATGAGGCTGCGCAGGTCCGCGCGCCCGCCCGGGCCGTTGAAGATCAGCACCTGGATGCCGCGGTCTTCGAGCAGCTTGCGCCGTTCCGCGGAAGAGGCAGAAGTGGCCACCACCACTACATCGCCGGCGGCGCTGCGCGCCATTTTCGAATCCAGCGGCAGCCGGAGTTGCGAATCCATCACCACCCGCAGCAGGGGGCGGCAGCGCGGAAGTCCGGTGCGGTCGGTCAGCAGGCAATCGTCCGCCAGCACCGTGCCGATGCCTGTGAGATTAGCATCGTGGTCGTGACGCAGTTCCTGCACGTGGGCGCGGGCGCGCTCGCTGGTGATCCAGCCGCGGTTGTCGTCAGGCGCCGAGATCTTGCCGTCCAGCGTGATGGCGGTCTTCAGGGTCACCAGCGGCCGGCCAGTGCGCATGAAATGCAGAAACGGCTCATTCAGCTTGCCGGCTTCGGCGGCGAATGAGGCCGCCACATCCACTTCGATGCCGGCCTCGCGCAGCCGGCGAAACCCCTGGCCCGCCACGAGCGGGTTGGGGTCCTCAATGGGCGCTACCACACGCGCCACTCCGGCTTGAATCAGGGCGTCGACGCAGGGCGGCGTGCGCCCCTGGTGGGAACATGGTTCGAGGTTCAGGTAGAGCGTGGCCCCGCGCGCCTTCTCGCCCGCTTGCGCCAGCGCAATCACCTCGGCATGTTGCACACCGGCGTAGGTGTGGAAGCCTCGCCCCACGATTTCTCCATCCCGCACCAGAACGGCGCCCACCATGGGATTGGGGCTGGCCAGCGACCGTCCCTTGCGGGCCAGGTCGAGGGCTTCGCGCATGTATGCGGGGTTCATTTTTCGAACAGCGATTGGATGAACTTTTCCGCGTCGAAGGGCAGCAGGTCGCCGGCTTTCTCGCCGACGCCCACGTAGCGGATGGGAAGGTTCAGCTCGCGCGCGATGGCTACCACGATGCCGCCCTTGGCGGTGCCATCCAGCTTGGCCAGCACGATGCCGGTCACGCCGGATGTTTCCGTAAACTTGCGGGCCTGTTCCAGCCCATTCTGGCCGGTGGTGGCGTCGAGCACCAGCAGCACCTCGTGGGGCGCGCCGGGGATCACCTTGCCGGCGGTGCGGGTCATTTTCTGAAGCTCCGCCATGAGGTGCTCCTTGGTTTGCAGGCGGCCCGCGGTGTCAACGATGACGTAATCCACGCGACGCGCGCGCGCCGCTTGCACGGCGTCGAAGAGCACGGCGCTGGGGTCGCTGCCGCCGCGCTGCCGGATGACCTCCGCGCCGGCGCGCTGGCCCCAGATTTCGAGCTGCTCGATGGCCGCCGCGCGAAAAGTATCGGCCGCGCAGAGCAGCACCGAGCGTCCCTCATGACGGAACCGCTCGGCCAGCTTGCCGATGGTGGTGGTCTTGCCCGAGCCATTCACGCCCACAACCAGGATCACGGCGGGCGGCTCGGCCACGCGCGCCGGCGCCCGCTCGCTGGCCTGGAGGATTTCGAGCAGTTGTTCGCGGATGAGGCCCTTCAGCCCTGCGGCGTCGCCCAACTGGCGGCGTTCGACGCTCCGGCGAATGCGTTCGAGGATTTCGTCGGTCGTGCGCACCCCGATATCCGCGGCGATGAGCGTGGATTCCAGATCGTCGAGCAGGTCCGCATCGATCTCTTTCCTTCCCTGAAGGGCGTCTTCGAGCGCGGAGACCAGCCCCGCGCGCGTCTTCTCGACGCCGCTTTTCAATCGCTCCAGCAGGGATGGCTCTTGCTCGACGGAGCCGAATAGCGTCTGGATCATTTTGCTCTATTCTACCAGCCCCGTTCGGCCCGCCCTTTTCCCGGGATGCCGGCGCGACCGGCCGTCAGCCAGCATAAGCAGGAGCAGGCCAACTCCTGCGAGCAAGCTGATTGCGGCGCCGATTCGCAGGCTCATCGGCCGGTACTCGAATGTAATCCGATGCTCGCCGGCCGGCACCGAAATGGCCTGGAAAGCTCCGCCCCAGCGCTCAATGCCGGCCGGATGCCCGTCGACGGTCGCGACCCAGCCGGGGTAGAACTGCTCCACCAGCACGAACCGGCCGCCCCGGTCCGCGCGCACGAGAAACTCTCGCTGCTCGGGGTTCCACGCGACGGGTTGTACCGTGCCGTTGGTCTCGTTCTCCCAACGGTAGGGCGGCCTGGCGTGGAGGTATTCGTATACGCGGCAAAAGATCTCCTTCCTGCCGACCAGCCGGAAGTCGGGGCTGGCGGCGAGGAACGCCTCGTGAGATTCGCCATCGTGCACCAGCACGTAGCGCACGCCGAGTGCCTGGAGCATGTCCACGTTTTTCAGATCCGTATCGAACAACCGGTTCGTGCGAAATGGAACCCAGTGCTGAATCACTGCCTTGTATTGCTCCGGCAAAAAGGGGTCGAAGCCCTCCGGGGTCGCCAATCCCCAAAGGCGATAGTCGGTCGGCGCCGGCCCGGCCGATCCGTCGCTCACCACGCGGTAATGCCGGTTGGCCCACATGGCGCGATAAGCGGTGTCGTCTACGCCCCCGATTCCGTACTTAGGGTGTTGATCGTCCACATCGCCCGGATTCGCATTGAACTGCCTGCTGGCGCCGAAGACCTTGTAGTCGACTCCGGCTGCCAGCAGCAGGATGGCGGCAAACCGGCTGCGGCGGCGGCCCGCCGCCCCACGGACCACGTAGAGACCCAACGAGAAAAGCGCAAGAGCGATGGCCGTTTCCGCCACCGCCCGGCCGCGGATGGCGAAAACACCACCGTGAGCCCAGATCCAGAGTTGACGGACCGACCAGGCCATGAGCGCCGTCGCCACCGCGAGCGCAAGCCATCGGGGCAGCACGCTTTGGGACCCACTCTTGAAGAAATCGTCCAAGGCGATGGCGGTAATCAATGCGGCCATGGCGGCGGCGCCTGCGTAGAAATTGAACGGCTGCATGGTGTCTTCCAAAGTCGGAATCCGCTCGACTGCGCGGATCAACGCGCTGAAGGGGTTCGCCAGCACGAGAGCAACAACCAAGCAAACAAGCGCCTGCAAATGAGGGCGCAAACTATGCCGCCGCACCGCCCACGCAAAAGCAAACAGGGCCGGCAACCCGAGGTACAGGTACATCCCGCCAGACTCGAATGCAGCGCTGTGCCCGGGATTGAAATCGAACCAATTCGGCAGCAGGTAACAGAGAAGCAGCCGCCAGCCGTACGCGCCCGGTCCGTACTTGGGTTCCAGCAGCATCCGCGATCTCGCTTCCATGGCAGGCAGCAACTGCGCCATGAGCAGCGGCACCGACGCCGCGAGCGCGACGCACACACCCACGGCCGCGCGCCAGTGTAAGCGGCTGGCCAGCGCATAGGCGACCAGCATTACGCAGTAAACAATCCAAGCTGCCGGATAGCCGGCCGTGAAAGACAGGGCGGATGCGGCGGCGACCTTCCAGAGAGGACGCCAATCCCGCCGGCTCACGGCTTCATCGACGCCCCACAGCCCCAACGGCATCCACGTCATGGAGCAGACCACACCGATGTGCCAGAACTGGGACAACATGTAGCCCGTGTAGGCGAAAACGGCCGCTCCGAAGGCGCTCGCCAGGCTCCCGGTTTTCCCGCGCAGCCACATGTAGGCCAGCAGGAACGCGAGCCACACGTGAAGGAATGTAAACGCTTCCATTGCCTTGAACGGGATTCTCGGCAGCATCCAGACGGCGGCATACATCAGCCACGTGGGAGGGTACAAGAACGCCGCTTGCACATTTCCGACAAACGAGATGCCGCAGTAGATCGAGGAGTCCCATTGCGGAATGCGCCCGTCCTTGAGTGCCTGGAAAGCGTAGCGCTGGAGGGGATAATGATAGCCGGCTATGTCGGAGTACAAGTATACGGTCTTAAAGGGCGGCAGATATTCATAAAAGAACGCATAGGTCGCAATCAGAGCGAGGAGGGCGACTCGCAGGCGTTCGGCACGCATCGTCTTACCCAAGATTTCCATTTTGGTTCCTGGCGGCTATTGTACACTCAACCACCTTCGCGGGAGCCGTTTTCCTTTCCATCGCGGCTCAAATCAAAGACCGCCGAGCCAGTGGTTCCAACTACGGGATGCGCGATACAATCACGGTGACCGCGACGTTTGCGGTCGAGCGAGCTTGTCTCAAAGCTCGCGCTCAGGTTGCGGGAAACGCCTTTCTTAAGACCTATGCCAGCTCTACCTCCAGTGCGTATTCCAGGCACATCGCTACAGAAGGGCCGCGGCCTGGCGCTGCTCGTTGCCTTCCTGGGCCTGTTCGCACTGGATGGGCTGCTCTTCCGCACGCCATTTTACCCATCGATCGTGCAGATGGACTCTTCCACCGGAGCCTTCGAGCTGACGCTGCGGCGGGAACAGCAGGCGCAGACACGGAACGGCGACAACCTGGTGGTCACTCTGGGCGATTCGCGCTTTGCGTATTCGCCGCGCCTGGCGAACCAAGTGACAGCGCAGACGGGATATGTTTTCCGGCACGCCGGGGTGGCGGGCACGGACGTCCGATCGTGGTACTACATGCTCCGCGATCTCGATCCGACCGCACGGCGGTATCGCGCCGTCGTATTCGGGGTGACGGATTACGACGACGAAGACGAGTTCTTCACGCCCGATGACGACATCCGCGCATTGCATTACGCGATTGCGCGGCTGCGCTGGAGCGATGTGCTCGAGTTTGCTCTATCGTTCCACAGCAGGAACGTCCAATGGGAAGCGTTGCGCGGGGCATCGTTGAAAGGAATTGTCTATCAGAACGATCTGCTGGCCTTTCTCGCGAAGCCGGCCGAGCGCATCCGGCGCGTGCGCATCGAGCGCCGCGACTTCGACAAATGGACTTATGACTACCTGGAAACTCCCCGGAGCATGGCCGGGCTTCAGATCGACTGGAAAGCCTGGAAGGTGACGTTCCCGCCGGGGCTCGACCAGGACCAGCAGGACACCGTCAATGGCGACCTGATGCGCGCGCCGGCGCCGCAGACCGGACGCGTGGCGGCCTTTCGCCGCGCGTGGTACGGCCGGATTCTGGACCGTTACCGCGGTTCGCGAACGAAGATTATTTTCGTGCGGCTGCCGCGCGGCCCAATTCCCCGCCCTGCCGGCCTGGTGCGGAAAAAGAGCGCCACCATCCGCGAGTTTGCCTCTCTTCCCAACGTCTTGCTGTGCGACGAACATGCTTTCGATTCTCTGGAACAC
This sequence comes from Bryobacteraceae bacterium, assembly GCA_049515735.1. Lineage (GTDB taxonomy): Bacteria > Acidobacteriota > Terriglobia > Bryobacterales > Bryobacteraceae > Fen-178. Next base: position 17,283 of record JBEKTU010000069.1, on the reverse strand, counting down.
CCCGAATTGTTCCGCGACGGAATGCACTTGAATCGGGCCGGCGTCGCGCAATTCTCGCCCATGCTGGCGGAAGATATCAGCCGCATGCTCGGCTCGGCGGCGCGGTAGCCATGCTCTTCAACACCACTCAGTTCTTCATCTTCCTCCCGGTGGTGCTGGCGCTTTTCTATACCAGCCCGCAGCGTTTTCGGAGATATATCCTGCTGGCGGCCAGCTACTTCTTCTACGCCTGCTGGAATTACAAGTTCATCGCGCTTCTGCTGACCCTGACGGCCATCGACTACACGGCCGGCATCTGGCTGGAGAAGGTTGCGCCCGGCCCCAGAAAGAAAGCGCTCCTGATTTTGAGTCTGTCGGCGAACCTGGGATTTCTCGGTTTTTTCAAATACTATAATTTCCTGGCGAGCAACCTGGCGCTGCTGCTGCGGAAGCCACAGCACGCGTTCTTCCTGGACATCGTTCTTCCCTTGGGCATCAGCTTTCACACCTTTCAAAGCATGTCTTACGTGGTGGACGTGTATCGCGGCCAGCAAAAGGCCGTGCGCAGCCCAATCGACTACGCGCTGTTCATCTGCTTTTTCCCGCAACTGGTGGCCGGACCGATTGTCCGGGCGCGCACTTTCTTCCGGGACCTGTTCAATTGGCGGCCGCCGTCGGCGGATGATGTTTCGACCGGCATTTTCCTGCTGACGCTGGGCTTGACCAAGAAGATGGCGTTCGCAGACCAGTTCGCCAAGGTCGCCAACCGTTATTTCAGCGATGTCGCCGGGAACCCGGGGATGGCGACCGCCTGGAGCGGAGTGTTGGCCTTCGGGCTCCAAATCTACTTCGATTTCTCGGGTTACACGGACATGGCGATCGGGATGGCGAAGCTGTTCGGCTTCCATTTTCCAGTAAACTTTCGCCGTCCCTACCTGGCCTCGAGCATCACGGACTTCTGGCGCCGCTGGCACATTTCGTTGTCGAGCTGGCTGCGGGACTATCTGTACATTCCGCTGGGCGGGAACCGGCATGGGCAGTGGATGACGTACCGAAACCTGGCGCTTACCATGCTGCTGGGGGGACTGTGGCACGGGGCAAGCTGGAATTTCGCGATCTGGGGCGGATACCACGGAGCGCTGCTCAGCGTGGAAAGGGTTTTCCGCGGCGACCGGCCCATGCGGGAGGAATGGTCCTGGCTGTACCCGGTGAAGGCCGTTCTGACGTTTGGCCTGGTGCTGATCGGTTGGGTCTTTTTTCGGGCAGCCGATCTGCCTCAGAGCCTACAAATTCTGGGCCAGATGTTCTCCCGCCCGGGAGGCCACACGCTCCTACAGCACTGGCATGTGGGGCTGGCTCTGGTAGCGCTGGCGCTGGCGGTGGTGGAAGAGAAGTTCGAATGGTTCGAGTGGGTCATCCAAGCGCCCGCGTGGGCTTACGCCGCGGCACTGGCGGCGATGTTCCTTTGCGTGGAGATTTTCGGGGTGATCGACGCCTCCATCCCGTTCATTTACTTCCAGTTCTAGCAGGCTCACACAGGATCACTGCGCCTTATTCGGATAATCAGATTATTTTGCTTGAAACTGTAACCGGATTGTGTCAAGCTTTTCGACACAGGGTTGATACTTTCGTCGCGAGCAAGGAGTGTCGAAGTGTTTTTATGCGGCCTCTTAGGAGATATTGGGGTACGGTTTACTGGAGTTACCGGCCTACGAAACGGGAGGAAGTATGAAGTCAAGGGGTAGTTCTCGGCTTTTCACGGGACTGCTGGCAGTTTGCCTGGGGGTATTGCTCAGCCTCGGCGCAACACCAGCCTGGTCGCAGGCAACCTCAACCAGCACCGTTACGGGTATGGTGACGGACCAGCAGAACGCCGCAATTCCGGGCGTAGAGGTCAGGCTCGTTGACGTCTCGACCAACACTACGCGGACCACATCGACCAACGATACGGGCCGGTACATTTTCGTCAACGTGCCGGCCGGAGTTTTTAACATCACCTTCAGCAAGACGGGTTTCACGCAGTCCAGGATCATGGGACAAGAGGCCCAAGTCGGCTCGACGTTGACCCTAAACACGGTCCTCGAGGTGGGAGCCACCACCACTACGGTGGAGGTCACGGCCAGTAAGGGCGCCGACCTTTCAACCACCAACGCATCGGTTGGGACGACCATCACCGCAGACGCCATCCTCTCCGCGCCGAACCTGGGCCGCGACGTCTCGATGCTGGCGGTGTTCCAGCCGGGTGTGACGCTCACCGGCTTCACGGCCGGGGCATACAATGACCAGAACACTTATATGATCGATGGCGGCAACAACTCCGACGACATGGGCGGAAACACCATCGGGTACCAGACCAACTTCTCCGGCCTCGGCGGCTCCCAGGGCAGCACCATCCCCTCGGGCGTGGTGCCGACCCCGGTCGAGAGCGTCGAGGAAATCCGCGTCTCAACCTTCAGCCAGACGGCGGACTTCAACAACTCCATCGGCTCCCAGGTGCAGGCGGTGACCAAGCGCGGCACCACTCAATATCATGGCTCGGGCTACTGGTATTATTACGGCACCGACGTTGGCGCCGCCAACACCTGGTCGAACGACCACACCCCGCAAGTCAGTTCGTCCGGCCAAGTTTTGTCGCCCTTTACGCCGATCGTTCCCAATCACCGCAACCGCGTGGGCGGCAGCCTGGGCGGGCCGCTGACTCCCAAAATCCTGGGGGGGAAAACGTTCTTCTTCGTTAACTACGAGGGCCTGCGCTACCCCAACGTCAGCACCTACGAGAGGCCGGTGCCTACCGACACCATGCGCGCGGGCGTGATCTTTGTCCCCAACTCCGCGGGGACATACATTCCCTACGACCTTAACCCCAACCCGGTCACGGTGAACGGCGTCACGTATCAGCCGGCCACGTGCCCCGGGGGCGGGTGCGATCCGCGCGGCATTGGGATCAACCCGATTGTTTCGAAGATCTGGTCGTATATGCCCGAGCCCAACGACCCGTATTATGCCTCCAATGGCGGTGACGGATACAATGTTGAGGGGTTCTTATCCTCTATCCGTGCGCCGCTCACCGAGAATTCGTATGTGGCGCGCGTCGATCATGATTTCGGCGACAAGTGGCGCTTGTTTGCCAGCTACCGCTACATGCGGCTCATCAACCTGACCACCAACCAGGTGGATATCGGCGGCTTGTTGTCGGGCGATACCAAGGGGACGCCGGCGGCAGTAGCTCCGCGGCCGCAGACTCCCGGTTACATGGTGATCGGCATGACCACCAATGTCACGCCCACCACGACCAATGAGTTCCGGTTCAATTACACGCGCAACTTCTGGCAGTGGGGCGATGCCAATGCGCCGCCGCAGATCCCCGGCTTGGGCGGCGCGGTCGAAATCGCCAGCGGCTACAGCAATTCAACCGCCGAAAGCAGCACCTGCGCCAACACCCTGATCCCTTACAACGTGGGTACGCAATGCACCCGGCAGCGGGTCTGGGACGGCCAGGACAAACTGGTCCGCGACGATTTGACCATGATCAAGGGCAATCACCTGTTCCAGTTCGGCGGCAACTACCAGCGCAACTACGATTACCACGAGCGCACCGACAACGGCGTGGGCATCAACGACCAGATCGTCTACCAGATCGCCAGCACGAACATCAATTTCACCAACTCGCCCTGGATTCCGACCTCGGTGCCCAGCACTTACCAGAGCAACTACCGGAACCTTTATTCGGAAGTGCTGGGCCTGGTCAGCCAGCCGCAGGTGGCGTACACGCGTTCCGGCAACAACCTTACGTTGAACCCGGTGGGCCAGCCGGCTTACGACCAGGACGTGATCCCGTTTTACAACGTGTATTTCAGCGACACCTGGCACATGAAACCTACCTTTACGTTGACCTATAGCATGGGCTGGGCGCTCGAACTGCCGCCTTATGAACTCAACGGGAAACAGCCCGAGCTGGTGACCGATGACGGCAACATCGTCAACACGGCGAGTTACCTGGCGAATCGGCAATCGGCAGCCTTGGCCGGACAAGTCTATGAGCCGATTCTGGGGTATGAGATGATCCGCAACGTGGGCGGGTCCCCGAAGTATCCCATGAACACTTTCTACGGCTCATTCAGCCCGCGGGTGGCGGCCTCCTGGAATCCCAAGTTCAGCAACGGCCTCATGGGCAAGCTCTTCGGCGACGGCAAGACCGTGCTGCGCGGCGGCTATGGCCGGATCTGGGGCCGTTTGAACGGCGTCAACCTGGTTCTGGTTCCGCTGCTGGGCATCGGCCCGATTCAAGCAGTCACGTGCGCCGGCGCCAGCATGACGGGGCAATGCCTGGGGGCGAACAACGTCGACCCGACGAATGTGTTCCGTATCGGAACCGACGGCATGTCGGCCCCGCTCCCGCAGCCGTCGCCAACCCTGGCCCAGCCCTTCTTCATGGGATTGAACGGCGCCGCCTCGGCCGGCGACGTCGACACGCTGGATCCCAACTACCGGCCGGAGCGCACCGACAACTTCAGCATTTCGCTGCAACGCGAGCTAAGCCAGAGGCAGATGCTGGAGGTGGGGTATATCGGCCGGATCATCCGCAACGAGTTGCAGGAGATGAATCTGGATGCCGTGCCGTACATGACCACCCTCAACAACCAGAGCTTCGAACAGGCCTATGCGACTGTCTACAATGCGTTGGCCAACGGCGTGGCTCCGGGCTCGATCGCGGCGCAACCGTTCTTTGAAGCCGCGCTCGGCGGCAAGGGAACCTATTGCTCGGGCTACGCCAATTGCACCGACGCGGTGGCCTCGAAGCTTAAGACGTCCTTTACGGAGACGGCGGTCTCGGATATCTGGTCGGCTCTGAACAAGGCGGATTCGTGGACGCTGGGCCGCACCATGATCAGCGGCGCGGGCAACGGCGTTGCGTCGCTCCAGGCCACGTCGATCTCGCTGACCACCAGCATGGGGTACGGAAACTACAATGCGCTGTACGCCACGTGGAAAGCCACCGACTTCCACGGCGCAACCATAGTTTCCAACTTCACCTGGGGCCGCATTCTGGGGACGGCGCCACTAGCGCAATATAACAGCGCCAATACCGCGCTCAACCCCTGGAACATGCAGTCCCAATACGGCCCGAACTCGTACGACATCAAGCTCCAGTACAACCTTGCCGTTTACTATGCTCCGCCGGTATACAAGGACCAGCGCGGGGTGGTGGGCCACGTGCTCGGCGGGTGGACCATTTCTCCTCTGTTTACGGCGCAAAGCGGAGCTCCACTTTGCGCCTACTACACCGAAGGGACCCTCACCGGCACCCAGTCCCAGGCTTTTGGCGAGTCCAGCTCGGGCGGCATCAGCGCGGCGAACGCCGGCGACTGCGCCGTGGGTTCCGCGCCATTAACCGGCACGCCCAGCGCCTATTACAATAACGCCGGTTCCGGTGGTGTGGGCACCAACAACCCCCAGGCCATCAATATGTACTCTAACCCGGCCGCAGTCCTGGCCGAACTCCGGCCGTGTGTGCTGGGCATGGACACCAACTGCGGCGGCTACGGCAACTTGCGGGGCCTGCCCACCTGGAACCTGGATGCCTCGGTGCTGAAGAACATCGGGGTGTGGAAAGAGGGGAAAGTCGGCGCCACCCTCAACTTCCAGTTCACTAACGTCCTGAACCACATGCAGCCGGGTAATGGAAGCTTGAACATGAGCAGCCCGGCGACGTTTGGCAGGATCACCACTCAGTCCAACACCCCGCGGCAGATGGAGTTAGGGATCCGGCTTCACTTCTAAGAGCGATACCCCCGGGCGGGGGCCGAGCGATCGACCCCCGCCACTCTCTTTCCGCGCCTCAACAGAACTTTAAGCAGCACACCGGGTATTATTAGGTATGATCCTGGATGCGGATTTTCTGAAGGAGATCGCCAAGGCGCCGGTGGCAATGCGGGCCATCACCAACCACCGGGTGCTGAACGAGGCCTATGAGTACGCCAAGCCCAGCTCTTTTTCGCGCGGCATGCGCATCGATTTGAACGGACTGGCCATCCTGTTGATCTCGGGAACGGCCAGCGTGGATGAGTACGGGCGGAGCATTCACATCGACGATTTCCGGGCACAAACCCGCCGCACGTTCCAGAACATCACCGGCTTGCTGGAATCGGAAGGCGCCACTTGGAAGGACGTGGTCCGGACCACGTGCTACCTGCGCGACATCGAGCGCGATTACTCCGCCTTCAACGAAGAGCGCACGGCCTTTTACGCGGAGCAGGAACTCGATCCACTTCCGGCTTCGACGGGAATTCAGGCGATTCTGTGCCGGCCCGAGCTGCTGGTTGAAATCGAAGCCATCGCCATGTTCCGGGCCGAACCGTAAATCAAAAACCCTCAAAAGGTGTAGTGCAGGCCGAACTGCACGATGCGCGGCGAGTAAAACATGGAGCTCACCACGCCGAAAGTGGTGGAGTTGATGTTCTGGTCGCCGGACCAGAATGTGGGGTGGTTGAGCGAGTTAAAGGCATCCATGAGCAGCTCCACCTTCTTGGTTTCGGTGATGTTGACGGTCTTCTTGAGCCGCATGTCGGTATCAAAGGTCCATGGGCCGCTGAACATGCGGCGCTGCAAGCCGCCGAGAGTTCCCGCGCCCGGATTGAAGAAGACCTGACCCGGGAAAGCCGGCTCGCCGTTGGTGTTCACTCCCGTTCCATCGGTGGAATTGATGGCGGATTGGGAGATCATCATGGGGCCATTTCCGGTCATCTGGAATTTGACAACATTGGCGAGTTGCGCGCCGGTGAGGGAGGTATCGGCCCCGTTGTAGTAGGAGCGCGATTCGCGGTTCAGCGTTCCCAGCCCCGACAGGATGGAGAACGGCGCGCCGGATTGCCATACCATGGTGCTCCCGAAGATCCAGCCGCCGATGACGCGGTCGAGCGGGCGGTAGTGGAGTTGATGGCCCTTGCCGAAGGGCAACTCGTAGAAGCCGTCGGCTTTGATCATGTGGGTGAGATCGAAGTTGGCGCGCGACCGCTCGAGACGGGGGTTGCCGAGATCGAGAAACTGCTGGATGCGGGATTGGACATCGCCATCGGCGTCGCTCAACACCTTGGAAAAGGTGTAATTGGCCTCGAAGCTCAGACCGGAACGCATCTGGTGGCGCGCCTCGAGCTGCAAGGAGTTGTAGCTGGAGCTGGAATAGTTGGTCAGCAGGTCGGTGCCCAGCGCGTTGGGGTTCTGGTAGAAATTCACCGAGCCATTCAGTGCGTTGGTCTGCAAGTAGTTGCCCAGCTCGCCCACCTCGCCGTCCTGAAGGTAATAGAGGACATTGGGATTGTTCAGCACGCCGCGGGCGAGCTTGGGGAAGACCGTGAGCGGCTGGCTGCCGGGGATGTTGGCATTGAAGTTCGGGTTGAAAACGCCGCTTTGCGCCATCGCCAGGAAGCCGTTGTTCTGAGCGCGCAGAAAATCCGGCAGGAAGCCGTTCTGGTTGATGATCACCTGGTTGTAGTCGAACCCGCGGTAGCCGCCGACCATGTGGTTGCCCACGTAGCGCGCTTCGAAGATCGTGTCCTTGACCTGGTGCTGGATGCCGAAGGAATACTGCTGCACGTAAGGGTGTCTCAGGTTCGGATCGATCATGCCGACCGTATTGAACGGGTTGTTGGCGTAATTGTCGGCGACCGTCAGAGGCACCTGGAAGGTGGGAGGCACGATCTGCGGCAGTCCGGTCGAAACGCGATTGGACAGGCCAGTGGTGGAGACGATGCTCTGTAACCCGTTGTTGAGCTCGAGCAAATATTCGGGCGCCAGGATCTCCTGGTCGTTCACATAACTGATGGCATAGCCGCCGCGAACCGCGGTCTTTCCATCGCCGAACACGTCCCATGCCATGCCGATGTTGGGAGCGAAATCCTTCCATTCGCGGCGATACCAGGGCCGGCCCGCGGAAGATCCGGCATAATTCAGGGTGGCGTTGGAGAGCAGGGTCTGCTCAGCGGTGCCTTGGAGCACGGGCGACAATTCGAGCGAGTCGACCTCATCCACGACACCGGGCAACTCGTAGCGCAGGCCCACCGTCGCGGTGAGATTCGGCAGCAGCTTCCACTTGTCCTGCGCGTAGAAGGAATAGCTGTCGTCGATAAAGTTGCGGATAAAGGGGGCGTTGGGGACAAATCCGGACGACCGGCTGGTGATATTGAAGGTCTGGCTATAACCATCCACATAGCCGCCCAAGGTGGCCAGCAGCGCGTTGGCAGTGGCGAGATCGGTGCTGCTCACGCCCGGCAGGTTTCTGCTGGAGAGAGCCGGTTGTCCGGATCCCATGGCCAGGCTGTAAGTGGGGACCACTCCGCTGGAGTCGGAGTAGCGCACACGCACCTGCTGGGTGTGAAAGCCGAACTGGATGTAGTGGCGGCCGCGCTGGTAAGCCGCATTGTCGGACAGGTTGTAAGTGTTGGTGTTGCGGCCTTGCGGTAGGAACTCATTCACGGGATCGGAAAAGAGCATGCCCGTCAGAATGTAGGAGCCAAAATTCTGCGAGGTGACGAAATAACCGGAGGTGAGATTGAAGCCACCGCGCACTTCGTTGGTGAGCCGCGCCGTGGGGGTCCAGCGCCAGGATATCGCCAACAGGTTGGCGTGCGTGGGATTGGTGACTTTGGGCACAGCCGAGTAGTCGTTTTCCAGGTCGGGCCGGTCGGAGTTATCGCGGTTCCAGAGGTACGAGCCGCTGAAGGCGTGGCGGGGGCTGAGGTTGTAATCGATCTTGCCCGTCACGTTGTCGTTGAGCTCGTTAGCCTGCTGGTTGAAGCGGTAACCGCCGGTGTTCCGGCCATCGCCCACGAGGGCGTTGTTGATCATGGAGGGAGCGGGCACCTGGGCCAGCAGGGTCTGCATCACGGGGTCGATGGAGGTGCTGCGCAGCGTCAGCAGGTTGACTTGGTGCACGGCGCCGCTGGCATCATTGTAGGTAAAGATGCCGGCGCGGGCGCTGGCGGTCAGGATGGTATTGTCCTGGGGCGTCTGCTGGTGCGCGCGGATGGCCTCGTAGCTGATATAGAAGAACAGCTTGTCCTTCTTGATGGGTCCGCCAAGCAAGCCGCCGAACTGATTTTGATTGAGGAAGGGCTGGCCGATGCCGGCCTGGTTATTGAACCAATCGTTGGCGGAGAAAGCAACGTTGCGGTTGTACCAGAAAAGCTCGCCATGGTTTTCGTCGGTGCCCGAAGGTGTGGAAAACGCGGCTTCGGTGGCGCCGCCGGAAGCCGCCGCGTTGCCGTTGGAGTTGACCATCGTCAGTTGCCGCACCTGGCCGATGCGCAACTTGTTGGGCGTGTAATCGAGCGCGTTGTCGCGGATATAGTTGTCCTGGATGTTGATGCCATCCAGGGTCATATCCGAATAAGACGTTCGCAGACCGTTGATCACGGTGGCGGAATTACCGTTGGCAACCACTCCGGGCTGCGTCTGCAGGATGGCGAGGACATCGCGGTCCAGGATGGGAAGGTTCCTGATCTGCTCCATGCTCACCGTGTCGGCGACTTCGGCGCTGGCGGTGTCCACGCCCTGAACCTCCGCGGAGACCTCAACGGTCTGGGTGACAGTGGGCAATTGGAGCTTAACTTCCGGCACGGAGGTTTCGCGCGCCGGGTCGACGGAGACGCCGCGCAGCGTGGTTCTCACGAAGCCGGCGGCCTCGACCGTGAGGTCGTAATAGGCGGGACGCACGGCGATGAAGTTGTACGAGCCGTCGGTAGAGGTCTTGGTGGTGAGCAGCGGCCTTTTGCCGCCCGCCAGGTACAGTTCCACTTCGGCGTCCGGCACCGCGGCGCCGGAAGAATCGACTACGGAACCGGTAACGCGGCCGGACAATTGAGCGGCCGAGGGGAGAACCGGCAGCAACCCAAGGAGAAGCAACCCACAAGCGTGACGCATAATCCTATTGGACACCAAAAATTCGCCGGACGTTTCAATGCCCTGCCCCGCTTGGTACGCTGGAGGTGAAATTGGTGACCGGGTTATGAAGCTTCGCGAAATTGCCGATCGGCTGGGGTGCCGTCTGGAAGGCGACGGGGAACTGGAAATCGCCGGCGTGGCCGGAATGGAGAATGCCGGGCCCGAGCACCTCACGTTTCTGGCCAATCCCAAGTACGCGCCCAAGGTGAAGCACACCAAGGCGGGCGCCATCCTGGTTTCCGAGGCGCCGGCGGGCGTTTCCATCGCCTGTCTGGTCTCCGAAAATCCGTACCTCGATTTTGCGCGCGCTCTCGAGTTCTTTTATCAACCTCCGCGGCCCGCAGCCGGAATTCATCCGCTGGCCCATGTGGCCGCCAGCGCGGTGGTGGGCGAAAACTGCTCGATTGGCCCGTTCGCGGTGGTGGGGGAGCGCGTGCGCATGGGCCGCAATGCGGTGCTCCATCCCCACGTGGCGATCTATGAGGGCGCTGAGATCGGCGACGATTTCCTGGCGCATTCCCACGCCACGGTGCGGGAGTTCTGCCGCATCGGCAATCGCGTGATTTTGCAAAACGGCGTGGTGGTGGGCGGCGACGGATTCGGGTTCGCCAAGCGCGCCGACGGCACGCACTTCAAGATGGTGCAATCCGGCCTCACGGTGATCGAGGACGACGTCGAAATCCAGAGTCTCACCTCGGTGGACCGCGCCACAATGGGAGAAACCCGCGTGAAACGCGGCGCCAAGATCGACAACCTGGTGCAAGTCGGACATGCCTGCACGGTGGGAGAAGACAACATCATCTGCGCGCAGACCGGCCTCGCGGGGAGCACGGTTCTGGAACGCAACGTGCTCTTGGCGGGGCAGGTGGGATCTTCCGGCCACCTGACGGTGCACGAGGGAGCCATTGTCTACGCGCAGAGCGGCATTGGCGGCGATGTGGCGCCGGGCGCGCGCATATCGGGATCGCCGGCCTTTGCCGCCAACGAGTGGCTGCGCGCGGTGACCGCCTACGCCAAGCTGCCGGAAATGCTGAAGACCCTAAGGGAATTGAAAAAGAAAGTCGATGAATTAGAGAAGAATGCCAAAGCAGACGCCAAACCATAGCGACCGGCGCCCGGTCGCGTACATGAATGAGAAGTTCCTGAACAGCCCCGATGCGCGGGCGTTGCGCATCCTGTCGGAGTTTCTGGAGCCTCTGGCGCATTTCCGCCGGGAGAAAGTGAGGGACACCGTGGTGTTCTTCGGCTCGGCGCGGCTGCGGGAGGAAGGCCCGCTGTCGGAGTATTACCAGGATGCCCGCACGCTGGCCAGACTCTTGACGGAATGGTCGGCCCAGTTCGTGAACAATTCCTACCGCTTCGTGGTCTGTTCCGGCGGAGGGCCGGGGATCATGGAAGCGGCCAACCGCGGGGCTTCGGAGGCCGACGGGAAGACCGTGGGGCTGAACATCGGCCTGCCGTTCGAGCAATTTCCCAACCCGTACATTACGCCCGAGCTGAGCTTCGAGTTCCACTACTTTTTCATGCGGAAATTCTGGTTCGCTTACCTGGCCAAAGCGCTGGTGGTGTTTCCGGGCGGTTTCGGCACCATGGACGAGATGATGGAACTGCTGACGCTCTCGCAGACCCAGAAACTGGCGAAGAAGCTCACCATCGTGATTTACGGGTCTAAGTATTGGAAGGAGATTATCAACTTCGAAGCGCTGGTGCGCTACGGAACGATCTCGCCCGAGGACCTGAAGCTGTTCCAATATGCCGACGATCCGCAGACGGCCTTCGAGCTGCTCAAAGCCGGCCTGACGACTTACGCCATGCAGTCCGAGACGCCCGAGACGCCGGCGATTTCGAGATCCAGGAACCCGCTGAAACCGGCGGGCACGGAGTAACGGAGGGCCGCGTGACCGGGATGTTCCGTCGCACCGTGGCGCCCGGGGTCGAGATGCGCCAGTTAGAGCCGCGAGACGCGGAAACGGTCTTCGCCGTGGTCGAGCGGAACCGGGAGCATCTGCGGCAGTGGCTGCCCTGGGTGGACCGGACGCACTCGCCCGACGACATCCGGCAGTTCATTCTCCGTGTGCGGGCGCAATTCGAGGCCGATCAAGGGCCCAACGCTGGAGTCTGGGTGGACGGCGCTTTGGCAGGCAATGTAGGGTGCCACCCAATTAACTGGGCCAACCGGAACTGCAGCCTGGGCTACTGGATCGATGCCGCACAGCAAGGCAAGGGTGTGATCACGCGTTGCTGCGCCGCAATGCTGGACTACCTCTTCGACGAGCTGCGGTTGCATCGCGTGGAGATACGGTGCGGGATTGGCAACACTCGAAGTTGCGCGATTCCCGAGCGCCTGGGCTTCACACGGGAAGGTCTGCTTCGCGAGGGTGAGTGGGTGAACGACCGGTGGGTGGACCTGGTGGTCTGGGGTATGCTTGAGGAACAGTGGCGATAGCTCCGTAAACCCAAAGATTTGATTTGCATCCCAAAGATTATCCTGTTAGAATCTGGGACAAGGCAGGGGTGTGGCAGATCGCGGGACGGGATCGTTGGTTCTTATGCGTACGGTTCTGAGCGGGCGGGTTTCGTTCATTCGCCGCTGCGTCGCCTGAAGAATTCTAGGAGGAGGTTAAGCATATGAAATCAGAGAGTCTACGCAAAGGGTTTTTAATTTCGGCTGCCCTGTTGCTGAGTTGTCAACTGGGCTTTGCGCAATCCGCGGCCATCCCTCCGGACAACACCTTGGCAGCCAAGGCAGTGGCTGCAGTTCAAGCCTCCGGGACAGCGGTGCCGGTTGTTCCCGCTGCGACTGTTGCAGCTATGGCAGCGGCCCGTCCCGTCATCTGGTTGAGCCGCAGCCTGGGCGTCGTGACGGCGGTCACGCCCGCCACCAGCGAGCCCTCGTTCTGCGAGGCACCCCTCGGCTCCTACTATGTCTTCTGTCCCGCCGGCTTGCAAACCGCTTACAGCCTGAAGCAGATTGTAGGCGCCAACGGCGGCGCTGGCATAACCATCGGGATTGTCGATGCCTTCGCCTACCCGTCCGCTCAGGCCAACCTGGCCCAGTTCGACTCCGATATGGGCCTTCCGGCCTGCACCACTGGTAACGGCTGTTTCACCTCAATTAACCTGAGCCCCTACAATGGCACGGGCAGCGGTTGGGACCTGGAGTCCATGCTCGACCTGGAGTACGCGCATGCCGTGGCGCCCAACGCGAAGCTCCTCTACGTTCAGGCCTACGACAGCAGCTATGGCGGCCTGGGCGCCGCAGAGGCCGCGGCCGTCGCCGCTGGCGCCGACATCGTCTCCAATAGTTGGAGCGGTGGCGAGAATACCTCCTTCGATTCCTCCTGGAATCTCGGCAAGCCTCTGCTTTTCGCTTCCGGGGACGGCGGCAGTTGGCCCCGCCAGGGATTCGTGGGTTATCCCTGCTCGGCGCTCACCGTGACGTGCGTGGGCGGAACCTCGCTATACGTCAACCACACCACTAAGCAGAGAACTTCGGAAGTGGGCTGGAGCGGCAGCGGCGGCGGCTGCAGCGGTGCTGAACCGATGCCTGCATGGCAGGGAAGAGACCGCTCGGGTGTGTGCTCACCACACCGCGCCTCGCCTGACATCGCGGCCATTGCCGATCCCGACACCGGCGTGGCCGTCTATATCAACAACCCAGATTGGACCCCCGGCTACTACCTCGTGGGAGGAACCAGCCTCGCGACGCCCGTGTCCGCCGGCCTGTTCGCGAACATCGACACCGCCCGCGTCAGCTTCGGCAAGGCCAAGTTCACCTTCTTGGACCCGACCATTTATAACGCGGCTGCGTCCAACTACAACTACTTCTTCTACGATGTGACAAGCGGCAACAACGGTTACGCCGCCGGATTCGAGTTCGACCTGGTCACCGGACTGGGCAACTCCAGCGGACCGGCGATGGCCAACCGGCTCCTGGGGCTCCCGTAGCCAGGAAGCCCGGACGGCTCTCGCGCCCAGCCGGCGTTTTCCGCCGCCACCGGCCACCGCAGACGCAGCCGACCCTGCAAGTGCGAGGAGCGCGTCGCAACTCCGTAAAACCTAAAGATTCGAGTTGCATCCCAAAAATTATCCTTGAGCTAAAATCTGGGACCGGGAGTGGCCGTTTGTTTTCATACGGTTGTCGTCAATGTGCTGTTTGGAACAAAGGTTGCTAAACACTAAGTTCGGACTGGGTGAAGCTCGGCTCGTAGTGTACCAGCCCCAGAGTAGCTGAGAATTCTGGCCGCGGCAGGCTTCCCCCGGTCATGTGAGAGGCGGTAGTTCTAAGGAGACACGTTGATGAACACAAAACGAAAACTGTTGTTTCTTTCGATGTGTTTCGTGTTCGCAGCCGGCAGTTTATGGGCCGACGCAGGCACAAATAATCCGGGTGCTTTCACCGACTCGATTGACTGGTGCCAATTCGGCTGCGCAGACGCCGCGTTTGCCACGCCGCAATCCTGGGTGTCGGCTGGCGGCCAAACCGGGCTCGTCGGCCTTGTCAACACGGAGCAGGACTTCTATAACCTGCAGCAGGGCGTCAACAGTTGGGATGGCAACTTCGACGCGAACATGGGCTTGGTCTACAATGGCTCCGATTTTGGGAACACGCCTACTGACATTGCCCTTACCTTCAATCAGGCCGAATCCGGGGTCGGCGCGTACATCCAGGCGTCCTTCTACGGCCCGTTCGAGGCGACCATTACGCTGTATAACGCCCTTTACCAGCCGTTCTTTAGTTACAGCGATAGCGGTACGTCGAGCACCGCCATAGGCACCGCGCTGTTTCTCGGCGCGCTTGCCACGACGGACCAGATCTGGGCTGTGCAGTTTGACGCCGTTGGCGTCGGCGGCCCTTACGAGCCGGATTTTGCCATCGGGACGGTAGGGTTGAATCCGGTTCCGGAACCGGGATCGTTGGTTCTTATGGGTACGGTTCTGCTCGGGCTGGCTTCGTTGATTCGCCGCCGCGCAGCCTGAGGCAGCGGCCCGTCCTATCGTCTGGCTGAGCCGCAGTCTGGGGAAGCCTGCGATTGTGGCTCCCGGCGGGTTCTACTTCTGCCACAGTACAACTCCGGCAGCTTCATAGCCTTCTGTCCCGCCGGCCTGCAAAGCGCTTACAGCGTGAAGCAGATTGTAGGCGGCAACGGCGGCGCTGGCATAACCATCGCGATTGTCGACGCCTATGCCTACCCGTACGCCGAGGCCAACGTGGCCCAGTTCGACTCCGATATGGGCCTCCCGGCCTGCACCACGGGGAATGGCTGTTTCACCTCGATCAACCTGAGCCCGTACGATGGCAGCGGCAGCGGTTGGGACTTGGAATCCATGCTCGACCTGGAGTACGCGCATGCCATGGCGCCCAACGCGAAGCTCGTCTACGTGCAGGCTTACGACAACTACTATGACAGTATGGGCGCCGCCGTGGGGATTGCGGCCGCCCACGCCGACATCGTCTCCAACAGTTGGAGCGGTGGCGAGGACAGCTACTACGATTTCTACTGGAACCTCGGCAAGGTTCTGCTTTTCGCTGCGGGCGATGGCGGCAGTTGGCCCACGCAGGGATTCGTCGGTTATCCCTGCTCCGCGCTCACCGTGACGTGCGTGGGCGGAACCTCGCTATACATCAACTTCGGCACTAAGCAAAGAACTTCGGAAGTGGGCTGGAGCGGCAGCGGCGGCGGCTGCAGCGGTGAGGAGCTGATGCCTTCATGGCAGGGGAGAAACGGCTCGGGTGTGTGCGCGCCATGGCGGGCCTCGCCTGACATCGCGGCCACCGCCGACCCCAACGCGGGCGTGTGGGTCTATATCGCCAACCCATATTGGTACCCCGCCTACTACGGCGTGGGAGGAACCAGCGTCGCGACGCCCGTGTCCGCGGGCCTTTTCGCGGACATCGATACTGCCCGCGTCAGCTTCGGCAAGGCCAAGTTCACCTTCTTGGACCCGACCATCTATAACGCGGCTGCATCCAACTACAACTACTTCTTCTACGATGTAACAAGCGGTGACAACGGTTACCCCGCCGGATTTGAGTTCGACCTGGTCACCGGACTGGGCAACTCCAGCGGACCGGCGATGGCCAACCGGTTCTTCGGGCTTATCCCCTAGCTGTTTTTCGGCGCAATTCGGTTTCGGGCAAAATCGCGGCTCCCGACGAGCGCAGCGCCACCAAGCGGCGCGTGCAACCCAACTTCTCATGCGAATCGAGGGCAGGGACCACCAGCTCCGAGTCACTCGGTCGCTTCTCGCGGACGGCCCGTGAAGATCCGCTGTATGGCCCACTTCAGCCGGGGCGCCTCTCGGCCCGCGTGATTCCCACCCAGCGCCACATCTCGCGGCATCTGGCGTGCAGCAGGCTGGCTGTGGCGAACTCGTTCAAAACAAAGCGCGTGAATTCGAGTGCTAGAATCTGGCTTCTACAGTTCTATACGTTACGGGTCTTGCACCTAACGATCTCAATCAGCTAGACTCAAACAGAAATGGACGAGCGGGAGTAATTCAGTGGTAGAATGCCAGCTTCCCAAGCTGGACGTCGCCGGTTCGAATCCGGTCTCCCGCTCCAGAATCAACAACTTACGAACATTCGAAAAACACACCCTCCATAGCCCTCCATTAAGCATCACGCAGACCTCTTTGGCATCTGGAAAACTTTCGTGAGGACAGCGTCCTCCAGTTGTTTCACCGCCGCCGCCCGTTCTTCGATGCTCGATTTCGTGTAGACATCGAGAGCCACTCCGATTCCATGCCCGCGCTGGTCTGCGGCCACCTTCGGGTCCACCTTGGCTTTGTGGCCGAGGCTGGCGTGCGTCCGCCTCAAGACTTGGAAGTTCACCCAGCCAAGGCTGATCGGCTCCAACTTGGCTTTGATGTGGTCTTCAAGAAGTGAGGATCTCCAAAGCGGCTGCCCCGTTTCTCCCGCGAACACGTGGGCTTCAGGGTCTCGGTCCACGGCCGACTCCATCCAGTCGCGCAGCAACGAAGCGGTCCTCGGGGGGACGGCGATCGTACGGACCATACCGTTCTTGGGATCAGCGAACTTGCCCCTGTACACTCGTCTGCGGATCTCGATGATTGAAGCCTCCGAGGTAACGTGCTGCCGCTGAATCGCGAGCAGTTCACCCGGGCGCATGCCAGCGAACACGGCAAGTTGCAGAATCACCTTCTCGCGATGCTCCAGGGCGTCCAGGGCCTGTTCGACCTGTTCACCCGACATTGCCTGGCCTATAACACGCTTGGCCGAGCTAGGGGTGTAGAGCGCTGGAGTAGGATTTACCGAGATCACCTTTTCGGAAACCGCCAATTCGAATATCGAAGTGAGGTCCCATCGGAGGTGATCCACAACGCTGAATGACAGGCCGGACG
>JBEKTU010000068.1:0-45894 GCA_049515735.1 Bryobacteraceae bacterium | reverse complement strand
TTCAAGTGTGGCGTCTCCAGCGGTCTCCGGACGTTTCAACCGCCGAGATGGCGCGGTCAGTCGTTCTTACACGCGAAATTGTCGGTGCCGCATTTCAGGGGGTTCTGCCACGGGCTGTTAGCTTCCAGGCTTCGCAGACGATCACATTCGGCGCGTTGAGCAACGTAATGCTTGGGGTCGCTCCGTTCGCCATCAGCGCCACCGCCAGTTCGGGCTTGGCGGTCAGCTTCACTTCGAGCGCCCCTTGCACATACGCCATTGCTCCCTCGGGCACGGTGTCACTGCCCGCCGGGGCAGCCACTGGGACCGTCCAGGTAACCACCGGTGGAGGTTGTTCCTGGAATGCCAGCAGTAATTCCGCCTGGATCGGCATCGCGCCTGGCGCCGGC
Organism: Bryobacteraceae bacterium; assembly: GCA_049515735.1. Taxonomy (GTDB): domain Bacteria; phylum Acidobacteriota; class Terriglobia; order Bryobacterales; family Bryobacteraceae; genus Fen-178. The sequence continues at coordinate 45,505 of JBEKTU010000068.1, read as the reverse complement.
GGCACGGGCAACGGCACGGTGTCCTATAGTGTTGCGGCGAATACCTCAACCAGCCAACGGACGGGGACACTCGCTATTGCCGGCATAACACTGACTGTGACGCAGGCCGGCGCCTACGCACCACCACAGATCAACGCCAGCGGCATCGTCAATAACGCCAGCTATAACCTGCAATCTTCTTCTGTCGCCGCTGGATCGATTGCCGCACTCTTCGGCGCCAACTTGACCGATGGCACGTCCTGCCTGCCACCCAGTTGTAACCCGGCCTTTGGAAGCGACGGCAAGCTGGGCACCACGATGGCGGGGGCCCAGGTGACCGTGAACGGCACGGCCGTGCCGATCTTCTACGCCGCGCCGACGCAACTCGGCATCCAGATTCCCTTCGAGGCGGTGGGAGCGTCAGCCACGGTCTCGGTCTCCGTAGGCGGGCAGGCGAGCACCGCTGCGACGGTTCCACTGGCCCTGGTTGCTCCTGGCATTTTTACGGCTACGGCGGATGGCAAAGGGGCCGGCGCGATCACGCACGCGAATGGCTCCGCAGTTACCGCTCAGAACCCGGCACAACCCGGAGAAGTGGTGGTTCTCTATGCCACGGGACTGGGGCAAGTCACGCCAGCCGTTGCGACCGGCGCATTGCCGGCGGTCGCGTCCAACACTGTTGCGCCGGTTACTGCCAGCATCGGCGGAATCAGCGTGACGCCGGCCTTCGCCGGCCTGGCGGGCTGCTGCGTGGGACTCAACCAGATCAATGTAGAGGTACCGTTGGGGGTCAGTCCGGGCAACGCCGTGCCGGTGGTATTGACGATCGGCGGCCAATCGTCGAACACGGCTACGATGGCGGTGCAATAGAGTGCCACCGGTCAGGGTCGTGACTCCTCAGAAATGTCGCGACAGGCGCAGGCGGTCGGACGTCCGCCCACTGGAGCTATGCTGGAACTTGCTCCCAAGGAGACCAATGAGCGCGGTCGCGGTTGACGGGGTCTGGAAGTTTTATGGCGACTTCCCCGCCCTGCGCGACGTGCACCTCGAAGCCGCAGCAGGATCGTGCCTGGCACTGATCGGACGCAACGGCGCGGGCAAGACCACGCTGCTGCGCATCATCGCCGGCTTTTCGCGGCCGGGCCGCGGCCAGGTGCGGATTTTCGGCAACCCGCCGCGCGAAACCGAAACGCGGCGGCAAATCGGGTTCATCGGACACGGGATCTCGGTCTACGACGAGCTGTCGGCGCTGGAGAACCTGACGCTGTTCGGCAGGCTTTACGGTTTGGCCGACCCACGGCGCTCGGCGCTCGAATGGCTGGAGCGTACCGGCCTGGAGCGCGTGAGGAACGGGCTGGTGCGCGAGTTTTCGCGCGGCATGCGGCAGCGGCTGGCGGTGGCGCGCGCCTTTCTGCACGAGCCGGCGGTGCTGCTGCTGGACGAGCCGTTCACGGCTCTCGACGATCGCGCCATTGCGGTGTTGCAAACGCTGCTCCGCCAAGCTTTGTCGGAGCGTAAGACCATCATCCTTTCGACCCACCAGTTGCGGGAAGCCCTCGAGCTGGCCTCGCACGTTGCGCTGTTGAACCGCGGACAGGCGGCATTTTGCGGCCCCTGCACCCCGGAAATGGCGAGCGATCCCGGCCTGATCTACGCGCGATACGGCGAGGGCTGATGGGATTCTTCCGGCAGGTGCTGGTCATGGCGGCGAAGGACTTGCGCGCCGAGCTCCGCACCAAGGAGGCCCTCAACGCGTCGTTGGCTTTTGCGCTGGTGATCCTGCTGCTGTTCAGCTTCGCGTTCGATCCAACGGAGGAGACCACGCGCGAAATCTCGGGCGGGTTGCTGTGGATCGTGTTCGCGTTCGCGGGGGCGCTGGTATTAAACCGCAGCTTCGCGCGCGAGCTGCCCAACGACTGTCTGGACGCGCTCGTCGCGGCGCCCATTTCGGGAGCGGCCCTGTTCCTGGGCAAGGCTGTGGCGAATTTCCTGCTGGTGCTGGCGGTGGAACTGGTCTCGTTGCCGGTCTTCGGCATCTTTTATAATGTGCGGTGGACCTCGCAGTTCGGGGAACTCATGCTGGTGCTGGCGCTGGGCACCTGGGCGCTGACGGTGATTGGCACGATTTTCAGCGCGCTCACGGTCAACATCCGGCTGCGAGAAGTGATGCTGCCAATGCTGACCTATCCGATCCTGGTGCCGGCGTTATTGGGCGCGATGCAATTGACCACGGGGCTGATGGCCGGCCAGCCGATCGGGCCGGACACGGTGGCATGGCTGAAGATGCTGATAGGGTTCGACGTGGTTTACACCGCGGTCTCGCTGGTTCTGGTTGAGAGCGTGCTGGTGGGATGATGGTAGATGTGGGGCAGGATGGCATCCTGCGCGGCGGTTGCCAACCGCCGGGGCCGATTGCCAATCGGCCCGCAGCTTAACAAGCTGCCCCACAAGTACAGAAGTCGTGATGGTGCTTTATGCGTGAAAAGATCATCTACGTTCTGGGCATTGCGGCGCTCGCGATTCTGGCGTGGAATATCAACGCCATCGCGCGCCTGCCGGAAGAGACGCAGCAGGGGGTGACGTTCAAGATCATCTTCTTTCACGTTCCCATGTGGGCCGTCGCTATAACCGCGGCTTGCGCGGCGCTACTCGCGAGCGTGGGCTTCCTCGTAACCAAAAACTTCAGGTTCGACGCCGCGGCGGTGGCTGTTACAGAGGTGGGGCTGGCGTTCACCACGGTCGGCCTGGTGACCGGCTCTATTTGGGGCCGCGAGATCTGGGGCATCTGGTGGACCTGGGACGCGCGCCTGACCTCGGCGCTGGTGTGCTGGCTGCTCTACGCGGGCTACCTGATGCTGCGCAAGGCCATAGAGGAACCCACGCAGCGCGCCACGTTTGCCGCCGTGTTTTCCATTTTCGCTTTCCTCGATGTTCCGATCGTGGTTTTTTCGATCAAGTGGTGGCGAACGCAGCATCCGCAGCCGGTCTTCTGGGCGGGCGGAAGTTTCCCGCCGGATTGGACGATGCACTTAATGTGGAACATGGCCGCGATGCTGCTGCTGGGCGTGGTGATGGTGGCCGTGCGCTGGCGGCAGGAGGAAGCGCAACGGGAAATCGATTCCCTGCGCCGCACGGCGCATGCTCTCTGACGGAGACCCTTTTATGCACCTGATTTCACAAACGCCGCTGATCGCACAGCTCGTATCCGACGCGGAGCGGCTACAGCACCAGTACGAGTTTCTAAGCTACGGCCTCACCGCGGCATGGGTCATCCTGGTGATCTACGTCCTGATGATGGTGGCGCGCGAGCGCAAACTCAAGCGCGAGATCGCCAGCCTGCGGGCCATGCTGGAAGAGAAAAAATAGCCGCGGATGAACACAGATGAACACCGATTAGAATTCTATCTATCCGCGTTCATCTGCGTTCATCGGTGGCCATAGTTCTTTCATCATAACTGGAGCGTGTTCACCAACTGTGCCACGCTCGCTATTCTTTCCCGCTTGAGGAAATCCGCCAGTTCCGCGGCGATGCGCACCGGCGAGCGCGGGTCCCAGAAGTTGGCCGTGCCCACCTCGACGGCGCTGGCTCCGGCGATCAGGAACTCGGCGGCATCCAGGCCGGTCGAGATTCCGCCCAGGCCAATTACGGGAATCTTCACCGCCCGCGCCGCCTGGTAAACCATCCGCAGAGCGATGGGCTTGATGGCGGGACCGGAAAGCCCGCCGAAACCAGCGCCGATGCGGGAACGGCGGGTATGCGCGTCGATGGCCAGGGCGATGAAGGTGTTCACCAGAGAGAGGGCGTCGGCGCCGCTCGATTCCGCCGCGCAGGCCAGGGGTTCGATAGCGCTCACGTTGGGTGAGAGCTTCACGATCACCGGCCGGCGGGCCACGCGCTTGACGGCCGTCACCACGCCGGCCAGCAGCGCGGGGTCGCTCGAAAACCAGATACCTCCGTGGCTGGTGTTGGGGCAGGACACGTTGAGCTCGTACCCGGCCAGGCCCGCGTGGTCTTCGAGGACGCGCACGACTTCCGCGTAGTCTTCGGTGCTGTAGCCGAAGACATTGGCGAAGACCGCGGTGTGCAGCCTGGCCAGCGCAGGCAGCTTTTCGGCAACGAATGCCCGGACGCCGATGTTCTGAAGGCCGATGGAGTTGATCATGCCGCCCGTGGTTTCGTAGACCCGCGGCGGCGGGTTGCCCTCCATCGGCTCGAGAAAAAGCCCTTTCACCACCAGGCCACCGAGCGCGTCGAGGTCCACCAGCTTCTCGAATTCGAGACCATAGCCAAAGGTGCCCGAGGCGGCCAGGACGGGGTTGCGGAGCGCGATGCCGCAGAGGGACGTGGCCAGGGAGGGAATCGCCATGAGAAACGAGTGTATCAGAGGCGGAAGTAGTGTTATAGTGTTACGTTCATTAGATCGCTCCCGGGGTCCAGCGCCTCCTGGCCCCGAACGGAAGGGCAGGTAGATGACAGAGGAGAATGGCGTGCTCGGCTTGGCCACGATTCGCAAGAACCGGGGCATCTCTCTTGAGCAGATTGCCCAATCGACCAAGATCGGCGTCCGGTCGCTGGAAGCTATTGAGCGGGGGGACTTCCAAAAGCTGCCTGGCGGCATCTACAGCACCAGCTACATTCGGCAGTATGCGCGCGCCATCGATTACGATGAGAGGGCCCTGCTGGAGCTCTACCGTCGCGAGACGGGCGCGGGAACATCACGCCGGAACGGCTATGACGACCGGGGCGTGGTCGACGGATTCCGTTCCGCGTCTACCATCGCGGAATCATAGCGGCCTGGCCTACGGCTTCTTCTCCGCGAGGCGCGTGGCAAATTTCGCGACGTTGATAATGGCGCGTTCGTGTGTGCCCTCGCCGATTTTTTCGGTTTCGTCCCAGGCTTCCACGCGAAACTGAATGCGGCGGCCGTCTACGGCGACCACTTCCGCCGTAAACGTCACCACCGCTCCAATGGGCGCGGCGGCGAGGTGGTAGACGTCTACGTGCGTGCCCACGGTCCGGCAGAACTCTTAAAAGGGGGCTCCAGCCCGGAGTTCCATCCCCCTTATGACCCGCTCCATCAAGTAGCCGCCTCTAGGGCAACCTCCACTCCTGAAACGTGGAATGCGCCACCGTAGGTGGCGCGAAAGGCTGACATGCCCACACCGAGACTCACGAATTGCCGGCCGATATCGGATCAGCACGAAACCACGAGGTCTTCGTCAAGGTCCGATTCAGCAGAAGCTTAATGACCCTCCAGTCGCCGTTAACGGTTGTCTGCGAAGCGTACCGCCATATGGAACCGCCGGCCTGACGGCGATAATACGCAAGCCGGATAGAGTATTCGCCGTTATTCCACCGGATGAGTTGAGAGCAGAATGAATAATCGCCCCAATCGCGAGTACCCGTCGAAGGTCTTGGCGGCTTTCGGTTGATCTCCGGGTCAGCCCAAATCTCATCTACGATGACCCCATATTCTGGCGCGCCGCCAGCTCGCTCGATATCCCTTGGCACGCCGAATCTCACCCGGCGGTTGACACGTGACGTGAGTTCGCCGGGGACCGGCTCTTTATCGCTCTTCATAACGTTTCTCCTGTAAAATAACAACCATTGGCCTACTGTGCTCTGTACCGGCTTAGTTCAGCACTTGCCTTCGCTAAAGAATCATCGAATGACTGCCTTAGGGGTGTTAGCTGACTGGCTTTGCGTGCGGCCCGTTCGATATAGCCAGTACGAAGGGAAGAGTCTTGCGTAGCGAAGCTCAACCTTAAGTCCTGCGCGACATCTAACGAAACCTGATTAAGGTTCTCCCAATCGACCAACATCTGTCCATAGGCGTCAAGTAGGGACTGGGGCAGAGGGGGGGCCGACGCCATGTCTTCTCGCACCTTCCGGCTCTTACTCATAGAATCAGAGCACACGGTGATAGCTAGGTCAATCTTAGTCAGCAGGTCTGGGACAAGCTCCGGATTCTGTAAGACAACCGCCATCAAGTCTGACATGTCTTTGCCAGACTGAAGACAGGACATGAACGATGTTTGCAGTTGGCGATTTTCCTCGGCGAAGGCATCGAAGGCATCGAACTTGTCTGTTGAGCCGTGCTGCCCGCCTCCGTCAAGCCGCTTAAGCATCGTAATTGGAATCCAGCCTTCTTCGTAACCGGGTTTCTTTGGTGCATCCAGCCTGACCTTAGCGAAATGTACTGATGGAAACTCTGGAGCGGCGCTGTCAATTTCGATCACCACGGCAGACGTTGACGGCTCGAAGAGGAACATTTCGTGCATCGTTTGCAGCATCTGCGCCCATACGTCATCGTCGCTGCCACTAGCCTTGGCATTAAACCAGAACTTCTTAGCGGCGTCGAGTTGGCGGAAGACAAAAACGGGACCTCCGCCTGAATTGACGCTCACCCGATCTCCGACTTGGATTCCGGCTGGTACAGGCGGGTTTGTCGGAGGCGGCGCAACCGGCGCTTGACCTACTTGTGGACTGCTATGTGAGGCGTCTTGTGGCTGATTGGCCCTCGTCTGATCCTGACTACTATCGGTGCGTGCGTAATACCAGATAGTCAAAGCACCGAGCCCAAGCACGACGAGGCAGCCCAACCTTCGGCGACGAAATGTGTCCGCAGTTGGTGTCCCTGATGCGGTAGCCGGAACCGGGGCCGGGGCGACACCGCCGGCCCGAGAGCGGGCCTCTCCAAATGCCTTAATGGGCGACCCGCAGTGCGCACAGAAAGGGGTTTTGTCAGAAACCAGTTGAACTCCACAAGAAGGGCAGACCATAAGCTGTGGTTCCTTCCCACGGTGCGATTGGTGGAGCGTGACGCTGCACCGGACGTGTTTTATCATACGCTCTTCGGAGCGCCGTCACCAGCCCCTATACGAGATTGGGGTCCGGTTGTATGGTGCCGGGACTCCGGAAGCTCACCACGGGAGGCGACGGGCGCAACGCTGACGCTGTGTGCGCCGCCGTTGCCTGGGATGCCGTTGTGGGTCCACCGCGCGCAACGGAAGGGCGCTGAGAGCTTTCTGTGCGCGGCGGTGGGGTATTACGGCGCCAAGTTCGCCGTGATGCGAGCCGCCAGGGAGGCCGTACAGCGAAATCTCGGGTGGCCGGCACTCTGAATTGGTCAGGGCCTCGTCTTGCCCTTTTCCGCGAGGCGCGTGGCAAACTTGGCGACGTTGATAATGGCGCGTTCGTGTGTGCCCTCGCCGATTTTTTCCGTTTGGTCCCAGGCTTCCACGCGGAACTGAATGCGGCGGCCGTCCACGGCGACCACTTCCGCCGTAAACGTCACCACGGCTCCTATGGGCGCGGCGGCGAGGTGGTAGACGTCTACGTGCGTGCCCACGGTGTCGAAGCCGGCTTCGAGGAGCGGCAACACGGCGTTGCGAGAGGTCAGTTCCATGTGGCCGATCATGTGCGGCGTGGAGAGCACGCGCGGGCCCTCCGCCCCCAGGAACGTGATGGCGGATTCGCTGGTGACGAGGAGCTTCTGTTCGGCTCTGGCGCCGATGGGGATGTTGGGCATGGCAGTCTTCACGGGTTCAAAGGCGGCGGCCTGTCGGGGGTTTGCGGGGCGCTTTGCTCAGTCTGGTCCGGAGGAGCGGAATCGGCATCGGAGTTCTGAATGACCTTGACCATGACGATAGCGACGAAGACCAGCGCCAGCAGGCCCAAGATGCCGATGAAAATAGGGAGGCGGTTGGTGGGGGAGTGGCGTTCGCCGCAGTTGGGGCACCTTTGAGCGTTGGGGGCAATCGGTTGCAGGCAGCGATGGCAAATTTCCCCAGACGGCTGCCCGGCTGCTTTTTCCATAGGTCCTGCGCACACTATACCACCCTGCGGCAATAGCGGATGCCGCCGGTTATAATCGAATAGTGCGAACAGGCTGTGTTGCCCTACTGATGGTATGTCTCGCCGGTTGCAACCGCGGCGTGCAAAACAAAGATGCGGTGCGTCAAGGCGTTCTCGATCACTTGGCCCAGGTTCAACTGAACGTGGCTTCGATGAATGTGGAAGTGACGGCGGTCCAGTTCAACGGCAACCAGGCGGAGGCGACGGTGTCGTTCTCTCCCAAGGGCGGCAACGCGGCGCAGGGAATGTCGATGCGGTATCAACTCGAACTGAAGGGCGGCCGCTGGGTGGTGGTGGGCCGCAAGGATGCGGGTTCCAGTCCACACGGAGGCGGGGTGCCTTCCGCGCAGCCTGGCATGACGAGCCCGCATGGCGGGGGCAAGATGCCGTCCCCGGAAGACCTGCCGCCCGCCGGTCGGAAAAAATGAAGCGTGTCGCGATTCTGGGTGGCGGTCCGGCGGGAGCATTCGCGGCGGAACAACTGGCGTCCGCCGGTCTGGGCGTCCTGGTGTTCGACGAGAAGCTCGCCTGGGAGAAGCCGTGCGGCGGCGGTTTGACGTACAAGGCCTACAGCCAGTATCCTTTCCTGATCGAGAATTCGACGCCCAAGCGCCTCATCACGGAGACCATCCTGGCAGCTCCTCACGGAGGAGAAGTGAGCCTGAAGCTGGACGATCCGCTGCTGATCTATTCGCGTTTGGATCTGAATCGCATGTTGCTGGAGCGGGCGGAACGGGCCGGGGCGCAGATTGAAAAGGCCCGCGTGCTGGGAATGTCGCGGAACGGGCGGAGATGGCAGCTTCGCACCAGCTCGGGAATGGCGCACGCGGATTTCTGTATCGTAGCCACCGGCGCCCGCAACGCGCTGCCCGAAGTGGGCACCGAACTCACGCCGGAAGACACCATGTCGGCCCTGGGCTATTACGTGCCGGGGGACCAGACGCGCATCGACATCCAGTTTCTGCCGCGCCTCGAAGGCTACATCTGGGTGTTTCCGCGCTGTGGACATCTTTCGGTGGGAATCTGCGGAAAGGGCGAGCCAGCCAGTTCCCTGCGCAAACGGCTGGAGCGGTACCTGACGGAGCGCGGGATCGCGTGGAAGGGCGCGGCTTTCTACAGCCATTTGCTGCCGTCGCTGAGCGCGGCATCGTGGAAGAAGAACCGGGTGGCGGGCGAAGGCTGGATGGCGGTGGGCGATGCCGCGGGCCTGGTGGATCCGGTGACGGGCGAGGGCCTGTATTATGCCATTCGCTCGGCGGACCTGGCGGCGCGCGCGTTGCTTTCCGAAGCCAGCGAGCCGGCCGGGGAAGCGGGCCAATACCGGCAGTCGCTGCGGCGCGACTTCGCAGCCGACCTGGAATTCGGCTCGCGACTGGCCAAACGCGTGTTCCTGGGACGATTCCTGTTCGGTTCCGTGCCGGCGCGCATGGTGCAGTTCACGCGGCGCAGCCCGCGGTTCTCGGCCATCATCCAGGACCTGTTCGCGGGAAAGCAGCCGTACCTGGGTTTGAAGCGGCGCCTGCTGCAGAACCTGAACGGGAGCTTATACGACATTAGTATGAGCCTGGGGTTCAGCAGGCTGGTGCCACGCAAAGCGGGCTAGGCATGTGGCGGAAGCAGGGACATTCCAAGTCGGAAGAGCTGTTTCGTAGGGCGCAGGAGACGATTCCGGGCGGGGTCAACTCGCCGGTGCGGGCGTACCGGAGCGTGGGCGGGAACCCGCCGTTCATTGCGCGCGGCGAAGGGTCCCACATCTTCGACGTGGATGGCAACGAGTACATCGATTACGTGGGGTCCTGGGGACCGCTTCTGCTGGGGCACCGGCATCCGGATATTGTGGCGGCATTGGAGGGCGCGCTGGCCATCGGTACCAGCTTCGGCGCGCCCACGGAACAGGAGGTCGAGCTGGCCGAAGCCATCCGCGATGCCATGCCTTCCATCGAGATGGTGCGGCTGGTCAATTCGGGCACCGAGGCCACCATGTCGGCCATCCGCGTGGCGCGCGGGTTTACGGGGCGGGACCTGATCGTCAAATTCGAGGGCTGCTACCACGGGCACGTGGATTCGCTGCTGGTGAAGGCCGGCTCGGGCGTGGCGACGCTGGGGATTCCCGACACTCAGGGCGTGCCGAAGGCGTTCTGCGATACCACGATTGCCCTGCCGTTCAACGACGCCCAGGCCGTGGAACGGGCATTCCGCGCGCATGGCGACCGCATCGCCGCGGTGATTGTGGAACCGGTCGCGGGGAATATGGGCTGCGTGCCCCCCCTGTCCGGCTACCTGGAGGCCCTGCGCGATATCACGGCGCGGTTCGGCGCGCTGCTGGTGTTGGATGAAGTGATGACGGGTTTCCGCGTGGCCTTCGGCGGCGCGCAGCAGCGCTACGGCATCCGGCCGGACCTGACCACGCTGGGCAAGGTGATCGGCGGCGGTCTGCCGGTGGGCGCGTATGGCGGGCGCAAGGACATTATGAGCAAAGTGGCGCCGGTAGGACCGATCTACCAGGCCGGGACGCTATCCGGAAACCCGCTGGCGGTGGCGGCGGGGCTGGCCACGCTGCGATATTTGAAGGCGCATCCCGAAGTGTACAACCAGTTGGAAGCTCGTGCCGCGGAGTTGTGCGCGGCGGCGCCGGCAGGCGTCACGGTGAACCGGGCGGGCTCGATGTTCACATGGTTCTTCACGGAGCAGCCGGTGACGGATTACGAATCGGCCAAGCGGAGCGACACCGCCCGGTTCGCACGGTTTTTCCGCGCGATGCTGGAGCGCGGCATCTACCTGGCGCCCTCGCAGTTCGAAGCTGCATTCGTTTCGGCGGCGCATTCGGAAGAGGACATCCGCAGGACTATCGTGGCGGCGGTGGAAGCGCTGAGCTAGATTTAGTTACCGGTCGTCGACGGGTTGCCGTTCAGCGGAAACGTCACCACGTTGCTGACGTAAACATCCTGCGCGATGGTCAGGGTGGTATCGGCGTTGGTTGACAGGCCCGAGTTCAAGTGCAGCCACACCTGAAAGATCCCCACCGTTCCCGGCAACAGCGAAGCCGAGAGCACGTCGGCCGTGTCTCCGCCCGCCAGCGAGGAGACAGAGCTCACCGGGACTGTATTCGGGGCGCCCGGCGGGTACTGGACGCCCGTCTGGATGAGATCCTCGGTGGCATTCGTGACCGTTGGCGCGCCAAGGCCCGTGGCGTACACGTAAAGGAGCTCTCCGGCCAGCGCCGGGTTTTGGGGGGTAACCAGGCTTCCAGCCACATTGGCGCAGCACAACGAGGACCCGATGGCCGTCATGATCACGGAGGAGTTGCTGCTGCTGCTGACCCCGAAAGGAATATTGTCGCCCTCCGGACCCTGAAGCCTGGACGTTAGAAGGATGCGGTCGAATACGCCGGCGGAGCGGGCCGTCACCTGGGGATCCTGGTTAACGAGGTACACTAAGGCGTCCCGGACGCTGTCCAGCGTGTCGCCGCTCTCGACCGTGTACGTGTAGGAGCGCTCCGCGATGGTGACCGTGGCGGAGTCGCCGGCATTGGCGGTGCCGTCCACCGAAATCACTCCGATGGCCGCATTGGAGCCATGATAAACCAATCCCACCGTGGCTGAAGGAATCACCGGATCCGGCGTCCCCGATTGCGCGTAAATGCCGGGATTCTGCGGCACGATGGTGACCGCGACCGGCGTCGTCACCACCACGCTGCCATCGCTCTGGACCGATCGCACAAAGGCATTCACGCTGGTGGTAACGGTCAACTCCCAGGGAACCTGCGCCGTGATCTGAGTGGGCGTAACCGAGAACAGCGGCGAACGAATGCCATCGAAATACACCTCGGTGCCCGCCAGCTCGTCGGGCAACTGGGTCTGAGTCGGGTCCGCCGACGCGCTCCCGGCCGAAAGGTTGGTGCCCTTGATGGACACCACGGTGCCAGGCGCCACACTGGCCGCGTCTCCGCCACCGGTCAGGTCCGCGCCGGCCGTCGTGGCGGTGATCTTGGCGGCGCTGTTGGCCGAAGAAGGGGCGGCGAAAGCGAAATAGGCGATATTGTCCCCGTTCGGTCCCGACGTGCGGGCGGTAAAAAGTATCTCCGAGTCGGGGGTATCCGCGGTGACCAGAACGTTGGGATCGCCCGTGCCGTTGTTGGCACTGGTAATGGCGGCCACCAGGCCGGCAATCACGTCGTTCACCACCACACCGTTAATGGTGTCGGTGAACGAGTCGGTCGACTTCACCGTATATGTGTAATTCGCGCCGCCTATGGCGGTCGGGTTGCCCGCGGAGTCGGTACTGGCCGTGCCACCGACGTTGATGGTGACCACGTCGCCCGCCTGGATCGACCCGCCGATGGTCACGTCTCCGTTGGCAAAAATAGCCAGGCTGGCGGCGTTGACCACACCCTGGTAGGGAATCGTGTTCGCGCCCATGGAATACACCGTGATGCGGCGGTTGTAGGTGTCGCTGACGTAGAGGTTGGTCCCGTCCCAGGCCATCGACATGGGGGCCTGGAGCGAATCCGCGCCGTCCGGCGCCTGGGTCACCGTGCCGCCGAGCTGGCCAATGATGTAGTCGGCCGGCAGGGCGTTCTGGGTGGGAATCTGGTTGTACACCATCAGGCGGTCGTTGCCGCCATCGGCGATGAACAACCGACCCTCGACGGCCAGCGTGAAGCGCGGGAAGCTCATGGTATAGTTGCAGAACTCGGGGTAGGTCGGGTTGCCGTAGCCGTCAATGCCATTGGAGACGGTACACATCACGGCCGTCTCTTTGTCGGTGGTGTCGCTGGTGGAGGTGGCCGCGGTCCCGGTGTAAGAGTTGTTGGCGACCGAGCTGACCATGTCCGGCTGGCCGACTTCCACGTCCGCGGGCGCGGAGTTGGTGGTGGGGATGCTATTCCAGATGAGGACGCGGTTGTAGCCCAGGTCGGTCACGAACAGATGGGTGCCGTCCGAGGACACCGCCACCGGGTTGAGCAGGTTGCTGGCCGTCGCGGAGGTGGTCTGCGCGGCCAGGTTCGGCTGGGTGGCAGTGGTGAAATTCGGCTCTCCGAGAACCACGTCGGCGGCCACCCCGTTGGTGGTGGGAATCTGGTTGTAGATGAGGACGCGATTGTTCTGCGTGTCCGCCACGTACAGCTTCCCATTCTGAATCCACACCCCCTGCGGCCCACGCATGGATTTCGCGGTGGGAGTATTGTTCGGCGGCAGGCCCAAGCTGACGAAATCGGGCTGCCCCACCACTACGTCGGCGGGCTGGTTATTCATGGTGGGGATTCGGTTCCAGATCAGGACGCGGTTATTGCCCGTATCGGCGACCACAAAATGAACGCCGTCGGAAGCCACGGCCGTGGGATCCCGCAGGTTGTTCTGCGTGGCGGTGAGGTTCTCGGTGGTGGTGGTGAAATCCGGCTGCCCCAGCACCAACGTGGCCTGGCCCAAGCAGACCGGGCATGTGCGATTATACGGCAGCTCGGCGGTGGGGCTGGGCAGTTGGCTCGAGAGGCCCCCAAAAAGCAGAACCCGGTTGTTGGACGGGGCGGCGCCTACATAGTTCGAATCCGCCACGAACAAAGTATCGGCGGCATACGCCAGCCCGCTCATTCCACCGAGGACGGTGTCGCTCGAATTGGGATCCTGGCTGGTGAACGTGGTCTGCCCGATCACCAACCTCGCGGCTTGCCCATTAGTGAAGTCGGCGGCGCCCATGGCCGCCGCGCAAAGAATGAATATCGAAATGCACTTCATGCGCAATATCAATGGATGCGTAACGATGCGGACTGTCCCTCTCGATTATAGCAAGCGCCGCCGCCGCTGTTTCCCCTTTCGCCAGTGATGCCGGGTGGCCACACCCCGTGCGTAAATCGCACGCCGCCACCCCCCGCAAGGTCCATCCATCGCAAGCACATCCGGAACTCCCGCGGATAACAGCGGAGATTGATGCACGGCCAGGGCCAACCAATATGGTCCGCATTTCCGTTTTGACGGCCGCGAAGCGCGTTGCTGGACTCCAGGTTTACGGCTCGGAGCGCCTGGGGATGACAACACTGGCCCAAGTTGTCATACTGGCCATTATGGCGTTCCTCTTACAGACTCCGGTTATCCGAAACAGCTCCTCGCCGGCCCGCCACGCAAGGAGGGACCGATGAATCCCTCGCCCGATCAAGCGCCCGAGCGGTTCGAAGCGGCGATGTACCGCAAAATCACGATGAGGCTGATGCCGTACCTGTTCCTCTGCTACGTTGTGGTCTATATCAACCGGGTCAATGTCAGCTTCGCCAAGCTCCAGATGCAGCAGGACCTGGGGATGAGCGAGGCGGTCTACGGCTTGGGAGCCGGGATGTTCTTCATCGGCTATTTCTTTTTCAACGTTCCGAGTAACATGGTCCTGAAGAAGATCGGCGCGTGCGGCCTGTTGGGCCCGATCCTGATCGTTCGGGGCATTCTCTCGGCCTGGATGATGTTTGTGCACGGCGCGGCCAGCTACTACATCCTGCGGTTCATCGGTGGCGCCGTGGAGGCGGGCTTCTTCCCCGGGGTTGTTCTCTACTTCACGTTCTGGTACACCTCCAAGCACCTCGGCAAGATGATGGCTATGTTCTTTGCCGCTGTGCCGCTCTCGGGCATTTTCGCGGGACCCCTTTTGGGGTGGATTCTGAAGCACATGCAGGGAGTGGCGGGACTGGCAGGCTGGCAGTGGCTATTCCTGATCTGCGCCATTCCGTGCACGCTGGTGGGCGTGGGCTTGTTTTTCGTGTTGACCAACGATCCGGAGCGGGCCACCTGGCTGAGCGCGGATGAAAAGCGGCTGGTTTTGGGAAACCTCCAGGCTGAACATGATGCCCACAAGCGCGCCGGCGGGGCCAAGTCCAAACTCTCGGACGCGTTTCGCAACAGTAGCGTCTGGCTGCTGTGCGTCGTGGACTTCGGAGTCACAGCAGGCAACTACGGGATCGCCTTCTACCTGCCGCAAGCGATCAAGAACGGCATCAGCCAGGATCCCGTCACCATTGGGTGGCTTTCCACGATTCCGTGGGTGGTGACCACTATCGCCATGCTGGTCGTGGGGCACCACTCCGACAAGACCGGCGAGCGCCGCTGGCACCTGACGCTTTGCTGTTTCTTCGGAGCGGCGGCCTTCGCCGTCAGTTCCCTTCCGGGCGCTCCCGGCGCCGTGATCCTGGCCGCCCTCACGATTGCGACAGCGGCGATCCTGTGCGCTCTCACGGTGTTCTGGGCTGTTCCTTCGGCACTCCTCTCAGGTACCGCGGCCGCAGTCGGGATCGCCTGGATAAACGCGGTAGGCAACCTGGCAGGCTATGCGTCCCCCCACGCTATCGGCATCATCGTCGACCACACTCACAGCATGATGTTCGCGATGCTCGCCATGTCCGGGTCCATGCTGGTTTCCTCGGTGCTCACCTTGTACGTGACGCGCAAGGGCGCGCTGCGCCAGTAAGAGACAGGTTGAGCGCGATGTCAAACCCGCCGCGCGCGAACCCCGAAGTGGTACACCAGCGCGCCCGCGCCGACGGTCGCCAGCGCGGTTAGCGACGCCGCCGGCTGCCAGATCACGCCGTAGACCATCATGCACATCCCCACCAGGATATAGGAGGCCGGAATCAGGGGCCAGGCAAACTCGAGCGCGCGCAGCCGCTGCCATCCCGGCCGCCCGCGGCGAAACACGAAGAGCGATGCCACCGACAACGCCGTGAACAGCGTCAGGCTGAATCCGATGTAACTCACCAGTTGGGGAAACGGCGTGAGGGTCATAAACATGGCGCACAGGCCCTGGCTCAGGATGGCGTTGACGGGCGTGTGCCAGCGCGCGTCCACCGAGGCTGCGGCGCGGAAAAACGCCTTGTTCTTAGCCATCGCGTAGTAGACTCGCGGGCCGATGGTCACCATGGCGTTCACCGTGGAGACGATGGAAAGCGCCATCAAGGCGGAAAAGGCGCCGGCCACTTTGGCCCCGAACAGGTTGGAGGCGGAAAGCGAGCCGATGGCAATCACGCCTTTCATGCTTTCCAGCGGGGTGGCGTAAATGAAAATCATGTTCAGCCCCAGGTAGAGGGCTGCCACGATGGCAGTGCCGGCGGCCAGCGCCGCGGGCAGCGTTCGCTCCGGCCGGCGCACTTCCTCCGCTACGTAGGTGGCGGCGTTCCATCCGCTGTAGCCGAACATCACCCATAGCAGGCTCACGATGAACTGCGCCGGCAGGCTCACCGTCGAAGTGCGCACGGCGTGCTCGGAAAAGTGGCTCCAACTCCCGCTGCCGGCGGCGAAGCCCAGCAGCACAAAGCCGACGATCACGATCAGCTTGGTGGAAGTGAGCACGTTCTGCACCTTGGCGGTGCGGCCCACGCCAAAGCAGTTCAAAATGGTGAAGGCGGCAATCAGCCCGCAGGCCGCCAGTTGGCCTCCGCCCAGGCGCAGCGAAAACGCCCCGGAGCCGATCACCAGGGTGGCGTTAGCCTGCTTCAGGCTGGGGAAGAAGTATCCCAGGTAGTCGGAGAACGCCAGTGCCGCGGCCGCAATGGGCGCCGAAAAGCCCGCGAAGAAGGAGACCCATCCGGTCATGAAGCCCCACTCCGGCGCCGGCAAAGGCGAATAGGGCGCCGGCGCCCCAGCAGGCCAGAATCATAGTGGCGCTGCCCAGGTCGCCCGCCATGAAACCAGTGGTGGCGAAGATGCCCGTCCCCACCATGTTCGAGATCACCAGCGCGGTCGCGCTGAAGAAGCCGAGTTGGCGAAGCAGCCCGGGCTTGAGGCCTTGCGTTTTCAGGTTGGCCATTCGGGACCTAGAGCCATATTATGCCACTGGTCCCGGACAGAAACGTAGCGCCGGGTCGCGCGGGATCACTGCGCCAGACGCAGGATTGCCGAGGCCACGGTTTCGAATGCCACCGCCAGTCCGTTGGTGTCGCCGGCAGGTATATACTGCCCGGTCTGCCAAGCTGCATTATAATTGGTGGAACTTACCGTGTTGGCGATCCTGTTCAGCAGAGCCGTGTCTACCCCACCGTCGCCGGTGTAGCCGATAGTGTAGATGGTAACGTTCAGGTTGGTATCGGCCAGGATTTTCTGGGCCGCATTATCCGCCGCGTTCCAGGATGCCAGGCCGATTTGGTACCCTTGGGTGGGCTGGCTTGAATTGTAGGCAGTCTTGAAGGTGTTGTAGAGCACCGAGTTCTGGTAGGCGGTCCCGTCGCTCGTGCTGCTGCCGTAGCTGTCCTGCGGGGGAATTTGCGCGAGGTCGTCCAAATCAGTGTCGCTTTCCGTCGCTTGCAGGTTTTTGCAGCCGCTGATGGGCGTCTTGGGATTAATGACGTTCAGGTCCTCGGTCGGGTTTGCCATCCAGTATGCCGCAGTATTGTTGTCGTTGGGGGAGCTGGCCATTCGATAGAGGCCGGATCCAAACATGTCAGCCATCTTATCCGCATCGGGGTTAAAATTCCCGAGCCAGCCAATCATTTGAGTGGACGCAGTGCCCGCCGTGGCCGGGTTGTAGGTGCATTTGCTGGTCGCTTTGAGAGAGTTGTTGCTGGGATTGTTCAGGTACGCGGAAAACGAAGTCGGCACGCCGTCCGTGAAGAGGACAATTGCATTGAGCCTGGTGGGGTCCTGGTCCCTGTTGTTGGCCTTCTGCAACTCTATGTAAGCCAGCGACAGCGCCTCGGCCGTGTTGGTATCGCCGCCCGCCTTGAGGTCGTTGATCATATCCACCATGTCGCCACCGGCCTGTTCGGTCTCGAAATTGTTATCGGGGCCGCCGGCGCTGGCGGGACTGGAATTGTAAGGCCTGCCAGTGGGGTATCCCACCACCGCGCTGCTGCCGAAGACCACCAGGCCCAACTCGTCGTACCCCGAAATGAATGAGGCCACGAACTGTTGCGCTAAGGCTTGCAGCGAGGCTTCTTCACCCGCCATGGAACCGGAACGGTCGAGCACCAGTTCCACGCGCGTCTCCTTGCGGGTAGCGACGGCGCTGGCCACCGTTGTCAACTGACTCTGGCCGAAGATTCGCGCGAACAGGAGCGGCACATTAACCGTCGCCGAGACCGAGATCGTATGCGAGGTGAACGACGAGGTATACGTAATGTTCGGCGTAAGACTGTTGGTGCCCCAGAAGCCGCTGGGAAAGTTGGCGTTCAAGAACTCCCCAGCGATCTCGGTGGTATTGGCGTCGGTGCCGAGCAGTCGTCCCGCCCCCAGCGCGGCCCCATCCACAGCGCTCGAAAGTTTCGCCTGCACAATGTAAACTTTGCTGGCATCAATTGCCAGGCCGACGAGCGGAACGAGCACCGTCGGCAGCATGGCCGTGAACAATACCATGGCCGACCCGCGCCGGCGGCCTCCGCGATGGAAACTTGCACGCATGGTCCCTCCTCTCGAAAGGTCAGAACAACCCATAGGAATACGTCGCCGGCGGTCCTATGAAAGGAGGCATGCTGAATGCCGTCGCCGCCGCCTCCGCAATATATAGCATTTGGCCGGATGGCAAGCCGGATACATTCCCGTTCACGTCGGAATACGGGTTGATGGAATTGAATGTGGCCACCGCGCCCGCCTTGGTTACATAATCCGAAAGCGAGATGTTTCCCGAGGGCGACTCGACCGTTACTCCGGTCGGGCCGCTGGTAAGCGGACTGCCGATATTGCTGGTGCGGACGCTTGAATTCCCGATCTCCAGCCGCTGCGTAAAGACCCACTTGCCCAGGTTGGTGCATCCGCTCGGGTTGCCGTGCGAATCCACGGCCCCCGCCGCGGTACACGCGGCGTCGTCCACGTAGGTTAACTTCGACAGAATCACCACCGCGGAACCGGAGCCGAGGGTGGTGCTCAACCCCAGAGTTGAGCCGACGTTCGCCAGAATAGTTTGATTGCCCGGCTGTGAAAAATCCAGACCGCGCGCGTACATGTGCCCGGCATCCCGGGCGAGCTGGATGGTCTGGAGCGTGGTGATCATGTTGATTCCGGCCGCTCCCGTGCCCAGCAGTAATGGCACCAGCAGCATCGTGATAAAGGCGAATTCGATGCAGGCCGCTCCTCGGAAACCCGTGCCTCTCATAACCATGCTCCTAGGGCGCCGTCCCAATGCACGGCCGCTGGTTGGTTGACGCCGGCTCGATCAGATCGGCGGAGTACACACCCTGGATCACCATTGGGTTGCTGTCTGCCGCGGTTTTCCAGTTGAAAATTCGCGGCAGCAAGGGGTTCAGGGAGAAGTTCTGAACCGAGACTTGCATGATGTTCCCCGGTTGGTCCCCGTTGGAGTTGGCGGAAACATCGGTGACCCCGCCGCTCGAACCCGGCGCCGGCGGCTGAAAGTAGTGGACCTTAACCAGTGCCAGACCGGAGCTGCCGTTGAGCAGGCCCATGGCGCTAGCTTGAACAATGCCCTTCACCGTGTCGGTGAGACATGCCCCTTGCGCCATCTGTGAAGAAGTGAGGGTGATCCCGCTACGCACACCGATGCGGACGGCGCGCTGTAAGGTGGACTTCGCGAAAACGCCCCAGGAGGTATCCACCAGGACCGTTACCATTGCCAGCAGAGGCAGCAGGACCAGCGTGAATTCCAGCGGCTCCGCACCCCTCGAACGAAAGGCGCGGGACCGGCGTCCGCTCTTCTGTCCGGCCCGCGGCTCAATCTGCGTCATTGCACCAGGCCTCCGACTTCTTGCCCCGCACTCCCCGCCAAAATCATGGCGCCATCTGAGAAGCCCCCACTGAGGGGCTTCCCCTCATCTGTGGATAACAAGGTTCGTAGCCATGCATCAAGCTACCAAAGGTTAACAGGGGACTATGTCAGGCGGCGGGAAACCCGCCATCGGCGCCGGCCGGAGGCTGAAAACTTCCCAAGTTCCTATGGGTGAACCTTGGCGCCCGGTGGAGGGAAGCTCTTGTCGGCGTCATCCAGCACCAGAACCTGGTCGTTTCCGGGCCGTTTGACGGCGGCGTGAATTCCCGGCTGATGTCGCCACGCCGCACATCGGCCGGCCTGTCACCGGGTTCCGTCCTCGGAAACTGTCCGATCAGAGTTGATGTGCCTTGCGGGGGATTGTACCACCAAGCCTTGTAAGTCTTGCCTGACAGCTTGTCGTGTATCTTGTCTCGAAGCCGGACACGCACCGGCTTGCCGGTAGAGGTATAGATGAAAATGTAACTTCCGTCCGACGACCGGCAGGCTTGGATTCGGTCCGTGGTGCTCAGAGATGTTTGCCGATGGCGATCCCGCGCGGCCCGTTGAGGAGTACTTCCTGTTCGTCGATTATGTGGTGGGGAAGGCCGAGTCGATGGGGCTTTACGTGGCCCTGGTCCCGATGTGGTCGGACGATTACGGGAGGCCGGAGCTCAACGTGCTGAATCACGCTACCACGTTCAGTTACGGCAAGGACATGCGGCGGCGGATGGCCGCGGGCCTCACGGAGGGCGATGGCGGCGTTCACCCGCGTTCCGGCCAAGCTGGTGGTGGACGGCGAGGGGGGCTACGAAGGGATCGCCGACGGCCGGAGGCTCAAAATTCGGCTGATCGACGGACCGTACCCCAAGCTGTCGGGCAAGACCATACGCGCCTGGTGGTACGATCCGCGGCAAGGGACATCGGCCGCGAATCGGGGAATTCGAGAAGACCGGTCTCCGGGGAAGGGCGGGTTGGCTCGCTAAGTGTGTGTCGCGTAACATTGTCTACATGCGAATCCTCGCCGTCTTTGCGATTGCTCTCGGCGCATCCGCGCAACCGCCGCCCTTCACCCTCGACCAGGTTCTCAGCTCTGCCTTTCCCACCGAATTGACCGCCGCGCCGGCGGGCGGCAAGGTGGCCTGGATATCCAATGCTAAAGGCGTCCGCAACATCATGGTGGCCGAGCCTCCGGGTTATCAGGCCCGCAAGATCACCGCGTACACCGCTGACGACGGCCAGGAAATGGGGAGTCTCGCCTGGACCCCGGACGCATCCGCCATCGTTTACGTGCGTGGAGACAGCGCCAACCGCGCCGGCGAATACCCCAATCCGGCCCTCGACCCGAACGGCGCCGAGCAGGACCTGTGGATCGTCGCACTGGACGGCTCGGCGCCCCGCAAGATCGGCGAGGGCAGCTCGCCGGCCGTCTCGCCGCGCGGGGGGGTGCCCTCTGGGTCCGTCGCCTTCATCCGGCACGACCAGCTCTGGTGGGCGTCCGTCGATGGCAAAACGCCGCCGGCGCAGGCGTTCAAAACACGCGGCCAGTGCTCGGGTCCGGTCTGGTCGCCCGATGGCGCGCGCATCGCTTTCGTGAGCGGCCGCGGCGATCACAGCCTCATTGGCGTGTACGACCCGGCCGCGCAATCGTTGAGCTATCTCGACCCCGGCACCGATTCCGATATGCAGCCCGAATGGTCGCCCGATGGCCGTAGCATCGCCTTCATTCGAATTCCCAGCAGCGGACTGCGGGCCATTCGCGAGCCTCACGGTTCCGGTGAGCCGTGGTCCATCCGCGTGGCCGCCGTTGGGGCGCCCTCTGGGGTGCCCTCTGGGCCCGGTGCGGGCCGCGAAATCTGGCGCGCGTCCGCGGGCCCGGGCAGCGTGTTCCGCGAAGTGACCGCCAGGAACCAGTTGCTGTGGACCGATGGCGACCGAATCGTCTTCCCCTGGGAGGGCGACGGGTGGACGCATCTCTATTCCATTCCCGCGGAAGGCGGAAAACCCACGCTGCTCACCCCCGGCGCTTTCGAAGTGGAAGACGTCAACCTTCCCTCCGGCAAACGCGAGGTCGTGTTCTCCTCCAACCAGGGCGACACGGACCGCCGCCATCTCTGGAAAGTCGCGGTCGCCGGCGGGACCCCCGTTGCCCTTACATTCGGACAAGGCCTCGAGTGGTCGCCGGCCGGGGTGTCCTCTGGGCCCAGCGACGGCAGCGCCATAGCATTCCTCCGCTCGGACGATCGGCATCCCGCGCACCCCGCCATCCGGCTGGGCACCGGCTTCCGGGACCTGGACCCCGCCGCCATTCCCTCCGATTTCCCGCTCCAGCACATGGTCACGCCGCAACAGGTGGTATTCTCCGCCGCCGACGGCCTCCCAATTCACGGACAGCTTTTCCTGCCGCCCGCGAAGCCGCTCAAGCCCGCGCCGGCCGTGGTGTTCTTCCACGGCGGATCGCGACGCCAGATGCTGCTGGGCTGGCATTACATGTACTACTATTCCAACGCTTACGCGCTCAACCAGTACCTTGCCAACAGCGGTTACGTGGTGCTTTCCGTCAATTATCGCAGCGGGATCGGGTACGGTTTGGATTTCCGGGAGGCGCTCGCTTACGGAGCTTCGGGCGGAAGCGAGTACAACGATGTTCAAGGCGCCGGTGTCTATCTGCGATCGCGCAGCGATGTCGATCCTGCGCGCATCGGCGCCTGGGGAGGCTCCTACGGCGGCTACCTCACGGCCATGGCCCTAGCTCGCGCCTCCGATCTCTTCCGCGCCGGAGTCGATTTCCACGGCGTGCACAATTGGGCCACCGAGCTCGACATACCGCCCACCGAGCCGGACTATCACGTGGCGTTCGAATCTTCGCCCGTGGCGTACATTCAGGGCTGGCGCTCGCCGGTGCTGTTGATTCAGGGCGACGACGACCGCGACGTGCAATTCAACCAGACCGTGATGCTGGCCGATGCGCTGCGCAAACAGAAGGTCGAGGTGGAAGAGTTGGTATTCCCCGACGAGGTCCACGACTTCCTGCTGCACAAGAGCTGGCTGGAAGCGTACGGCGCCGCCGTCCGCTTCCTGGAACGGCATTTGTAGACTCTGCCAACAGTTGGCAACCAATCCTGGGAAAAGCGTATGATTGTGGTGAGGCCAGCGTATGCCGTCCGATACCACCATGAACGTGAACTTGAGCCGCGATCTCTACCAATTCGTGAAAGCGGCGGTGAAAAGCGGCCGCTACACCAGCGCCAGCGAGGTCGTACGGGAAGCCTTGCGGGAACGGCGGGACGAAGCGCTTCGGAAAGTGCAACGGCAGATTGAGGAGGGCCTCGAGTCGGCGCGGCGCGGCGACCTGTTCGATGGCGAAACCGTCATGCAAGAGTTGAGGGAACTCAGTGCCGCACGGCGCGCGGCTGTCAAAGTCCGGAAGTGAGACGACGCTATAAGCTGACGCCGCAGGCGCGGTACGACCTTCTTTCTATCTGGGAATTCATCGCGCGCGACAATATTCGCGCCGCCGACCGGCTGGCGCAGCGGATGGAAGTGGCTTTCCGTCTGCTGGCCCGCTTCCCCGAGACGGGCCACAAACGCGCGGATGTGCAAACCAGCGAGCCGGTGCTGTTCTGGCCGGTCGGCTCTTACGTAGTGGCATATAGGCCGGTGCCCCGGCCGGTGATCATTTTGCGAATCTTGCACGGAGCTCGCGATCTAGATGCGCTGTTCTGACACCGCATAGTCCCCGCACTGCTACGATCAGACTGAATGCCTGACCAGATCCTCGATTCCCACGACCCTTCGCTCTACGACGTTCGCTCCCGCGCACGCGGCCCGCAGGGCGCGCTGCCCATCACTCCCGAGATGCTGCTTTACCGCCCCTCCGGTGAATTATTCGGCTGGGCCCAGGATGCCGGCATGGGATGGGACACCGCCGCGCTCGGCACTAAAGAATTTCTCATCCTCAGCACCCACGGCGGCATCCGCGCGGCCGACGGCACGCCCGTCGCGCTGGGCTATCACACCGGCCACTGGGAAGTCGGCCTGCTCATGGACGCCGCGGCCAAGGAACTCAAGTCGCTCGGCGCCATCCCCTTCGCCGCTTACTGCACCGATCCCTGCGACGGCCGAACGCAGGGCACCGCCGGGATGTTCGATTCCCTGCCCTACCGCAACGACGCCGCCTCGGTCTTCGGGCGACTCATCCGCTCGCTGCCCACGCGCCGCGGCGTCCTCGGCGTGGCCACCTGCGACAAGGGGCTTCCCGCCATGATGATGGCGCTCACCGCCACCCGCGAACTGCCCTGCGTCCTGCTGCCCGGCGGCGTCACGCTGCTGCCGGAAGAGGGTGAGGATACGGCTGCCATCCAATCCGTCGGCGCGCGCTTCGCCCGCGGCCAAACGACCCTCGAAGACGCCGCTCGGAACCTTTGCGGCGCTTGCGCCACGCCCGGCGGCGGCTGTCAATTTCTGGGCACCGCGGCGACCTCTCAAGTGGTGGGCGAAGCGCTCGGCATGTCGCTGCCGCATTCCGCACTGGCGCCTTCCGGACATCCCATTTGGACCGACATGGCCCGGCGCTCGGCGCGCGCCCTCTTGGCGCTGGAAGCCCGCGGCCTCGCCATGCGCGACATACTCGCCGCGGCCTCGGTACGCAACGCCCTGGTGGTGCACGCCGCGTTTGGCGGTTCCACCAACCTGATCCTGCACCTGCCTGCCATCGCCTGGTCGGCGGGCTTGGCGCGCCCTACGGTCGAGGATTGGAAGAGCGTCAACCGCCAGACGCCGCGCCTGGTGGACGCGCTGCCCAACGGCCCCAAGATGCACCCCACCGTGCAAGTGTTTCTGGCCGGCGGCGTGCCCGAAGTCATGCTGCACCTGCGGCGCGCCGGCCTGCTCGAGACCGACGTCCTCACCGCCAGTGGTGAAAAGCTCGGGGCCGTGCTCGATTGGTGGGAGCAATCTGAACGCCGCGCGGCCCTGCGACGCGTGCTGCGCGAGCGCGACGGCGTCGACCCGGAAGACGTCATCATGGACCCGGATGGCGCCCGCCGACGCGGCCTCACCTCCACCGTCACTTTTCCCATGGGCAACCTGGCGCCGGGAGGGTCCGTCATCAAGAGCACCGCCATCGATCCCAGCGTGGTGGATGCCGATGGCGTGTATCGCAAGACCGGCCCAGCGCGCGTGTTCCTCACCGAGAAGGCGGCCATGGCAGCCATCAAGAGCACCGGACCGGAGCGCATCCAGCCCGGCGACGTGCTGGTGCTGATGTGCCGAGGCCCCATGGGTTCCGGAATGGAGGAGATCTTCGAAATCAGCGTGGCCCTGCGGTACCTGGATTTCGGCAAGCACGTGGCTGTCATTACCGACGCCCGTTTCAGCGGTGTTTCCACCGGCGCGTGCGTCGGCCATGTCACGCCCGAGGCGCTGGCGGGCGGCCCCCTCGGCAAGATTCAGGAGGGCGACCGGATCGAGATCGTCATCGACCGCGTCAACCTGGAGGGATCCATCAACCTGGTGAACGGTGGCAGCGCCGAGGAGGGATCTCGAATCCTCGCCGCGCGCCCGTTACGCGGCGACCTGGCGCCCGACCCTGCCCTGCCCCGGGAGACGCGACTCTGGGCCGCGTTACAAGACGTTAGCGGCGGAACCTGGGGTGGGTGCGTGTTCGATACGGAGGCGATTCTTCAGGCGCTGAAGCATTGACCAGAGAGATGTGGGGCAGGCGCTTTCGCCTGCCAACCCCACTCCTTTACTTCCTGTTAAAATGTAAAGTGATGGCACAGGCTACCCTTTCGCGGAAGAACCAGATTGTGGTTCCCCGTGAAGCTCGCGAAGCTCTGGACGTGAAGGCCGGCGACAAGCTGATGGTCGTGGTGCGCGGAGATGTCGTCATCGTCCTGCGAAAGCCGAAAAGCCATCAGAAGGCAATCAGCGGGCTTGCTCGCGGCCGCTATCCGGGCGGATACCTTCGAAGGGAACGCCGAAGTTGGGACTGACCCGTTTGCGATCTTTTCTACGGCGCCATCGCTCGATCGCAATCGACACCAACGTTTTCATCTACGCGTTGGAGGCAAATCCCCGATACGCCGCACTCGCCGATCACATCTTTTCATGGCTCGAACAAGGGGGCCACAGGGCGGTAACCTCAACCATCACGATGACGGAATTATTGGTTCAACCGTACCGCGCTGGCGACGAACAGAGGGTGAATGAGTTCTACGGTCTGCTGTCCACATATCCTAATCTGGGCTGGATTGCACCGGATTTGGAGATCGCCGACATGGCGGCGCGGATTCGAGCCATCCACGGGCTGCGGACGCCGGACTCTCTGCAGGCTGCGACCGCCGTCCGGTCTCAGGTGACGGGTTTGGTCACCAACGATCCCGTCTTTGAGCGCGTCGATTCATTTGAGACTCTGGTCTTGGACCGAGTTCTGTGAGGAACATCGGAGTCGAAGTCCGCAGGTCCCCGTCGAGCTCAGCTTGCTACCATGGTATTTACTCCCAACAATGGATCCGCAAAACGTCGACCTGAAGCAGACCGTCAATCTGCCGAAAACCGCTTTTTCCATGAAGGCCAACCTGCCGCAGACCGAGCCCAAGATGCTCGAACGGTGGGATCAGGAGAAGCTCTACGAGCGCATTCGGGCCTCCCGCGCCGGCCGCCCCACCTTCATCCTCCACGACGGCCCGCCTTACGCCAACGGGCGCATACATCTGGGCACCGCTTTCAACAAAATCCTCAAGGATTTCATCGTCAAGTCCAAAACCATGGCGGGCTTCGACTCGCCCTACGTGCCGGGCTGGGACTGCCATGGCCTGCCCATCGAAATCAAGGTGGATAACGACCTGGGCGCGAGGAAGGCCAAGATGTCGGCCATGGAAATCCGCGCCGCCTGCCGCAAATACGCAGAGAAATACGTCGACCTACAGCGCCAGGATTTCAAACGCCTGGGAGTTTTGGGCCAGTGGGACGATCCCTACCTCACCATGAGCGCCCATTACCAGTCCGTCATCGCCGGCGCTTTCGTCGAGTTTCTGGACCGCGGCTACGTGTACAAGGGTCTCAAGCCGGTCCACTGGTGCATTAGGGACCGCACTGCGCTGGCGGAGGCCGAGGTCGAATACCAGGACCACACCAGCCCTTCCATCTGGGTGCGCTTCAAGCTGATCTCGGACCCAGCCCTGATCCATCCAGCCCTGGCCGGCCGCAACGTCTACGGCCTCATCTGGACCACCACACCATGGACCATCCCGGCCAACATGGCCATCGCCTACCATCCGAAATTTGAGTACGTCGCGGTCGATGTGGCCGGCGCCGTTTACATTGTCGCTGCCGAGTTGCTCAAAGTCACCGCCGAAAAGTGCGGCTGGCATGATTACCGCACCATCGCCACTTTTCCGGGTGCAACCATCGAGTACGCCGTTTTCCGCCATCCCTTCCTGGAGCGCGATTCGCTCGGCATTCTCGCCGACCACGTCACCCTCGAGCAAGGCACCGGCGCCGTTCATACCGCGCCCGGCCACGGCCAGGAAGATTACGCCATCTGCCGGCAATACGGAATCGAGACTTTTTGTCCGGTGGATGCCGCCGGCCGTTTCTACCACGCCCAAGGAGCAGCCGGCCGCCTGCCCGAAGAACTGATCGGCAAAACGGTTTGGGAAGCCAACCCCGTCGTCATCGAGATTCTGAAATCCGCAGGCGCGCTGCTTGGCCTCGAAAAACTGGCTCATTCCTATCCCCACTGCTGGCGCTGCCACCACCCCGTCATTTTCCGCGCCACCGAACAGTGGTTCATCGGCATGGACCGCAACAATTTCCGCCAGCGCGCGCTCCAAGCCGTCCACCAGACCCGCTGGATGCCAACTTGGGGCGAGGAGCGCATCTCCAATATGATCGCCACCCGCCCCGACTGGTGCATCTCGCGCCAGCGCACCTGGGGCGTCCCCATCATCGTCTTCTATTGCGACCAGTGCCGCGAACCTCTCACTGATCGAAATATCCTCGAGGGCATCGTCGATCTCTTCCGCCTACACAGCGCGGACATCTGGTACCAGCGCACCGCCGCCGAGCTGCTCCCCGCGGACACGAAGTGCGCCAAGTGCGGCGGGGGCGAATTCAGCAAGGAAAACGACATCCTGGATGTGTGGTTCGATTCCGGCTCCAGCCACCTGGCGGTGCTCAATGAACGCTTCGGGCTCACCTGGCCTTCCGACGTTTACATGGAAGGCGGCGACCAGTACCGCGGCTGGTTCCACAGCTCGCTGCTGGTGGGAACCGGCATCAAGGGCGGCTCGCCCTATCGCATGTGCGTGCTCAACGGCTGGGTGCTCGATGGCGAAGGCCGCGCCATGCACAAGTCGCTCGGCAACGTGATCGACCCGGACGAGATCATCCGCCGCCACGGCGCCGAGATTCTGCGGCTGTGGACGGCTTCGGTCGAGTTCAACGAAGACGTGCGCCTCTCCGAAACCATTCTGACGCGCCTGGTGGATGCCTACCGCAAGCTGCGCAACACCTTCCGCTACCTGCTCGGCAACCTTTCGGATTTCGATCACGTGAAGGACGCCGTGCCGGGTTCCGAACTGGCCGGCATCGACCAGTGGATCCTGCTGCGCGGCGAGGACCTGGTGGCCCGCTGCCGCGTGTGGTACGAGAATTTCGAGTTCCACAAGGTCTATCACTCGGTCTACGCGTTCGCCACGGTGGACCTGAGCGCCGTGTATTTCGACATCCTCAAGGACCGGCTGTACACGGCGGCCACCAAATCCCAGGCCCGGCGCAGCGCCCAGACCGCGCTATACCGGTTGCTCGACGCGCTGGTGCGGCTGATGGCGCCGCTCATGAGCTTTACTGCGGAAGAGGTCTGGAGCCACATGGGCCGCCCGGAAAGCGTGCACGTCGCCTGCTTCCCGGAACCTTCGGAGCTGTCAGCGGGCCTCGACGACGCCGCGCGGAAACGGGCGGAGGATTGGGACCGCCTCATGCAGGTGAGGGACATCGTGCTCAAGAGCCTGGAAACCGCGCGCAATGAAAAGCTCATCGGCGCGCCACTTGAAGCCCGCGTGCGCCTTTCGGCCGATGGCAGCCTCTACCCGCTGCTCGAGCGATACGCCCGCGAATTGCCGGCGCTGTTCATCGTCTCGCAAGTCGCACTCGATCGCGCCGACACCCTGGGGGTCCAGGTGGAGCGCGCCGCCGGCCGCAAGTGCGAGCGCTGCTGGAAGTACACCACCGACGTCGGCTTCGACGCCAGGTTTCCTACCATCTGCGGTCCCTGCGTCGAGGCCGTCGAAGAGATCTGCCATGACCGGCATTAGGCTGAAAGCGTACGGCGCCGCCGCCGCCGTGTTCGCGCTCGACCGCCTCGCCAAGTGGATGGTCGAAACGCGCGTTTCGTTTGCCGATACCTACACGGTGATCCCGGGCTTCTTCGACATCGTGCGCACGCAAAACCGCGGCGTGGCGTTCGGGCTGTTCAACGAATCCACTTTCCAGTGGCGCACCACCCTGCTGGTGATCGTTTCCGTGGCGGCGGTGGTGGTGGTAAGCGCGGTCATCTGGAAGGCTCGGCGGCTCGACCCGCTCTCTCTCTGGGGCTTCGCGCTGATTCTGGGCGGCGCCGGCGGCAACCTATTCGATCGCATTCTATCGGGACGCGTCACCGATTTTCTGGATTTTTACATCCGCGACTACCACTGGCCCGCCTTCAACGTGGCGGATTCGGCGCTGGTGGTCGGCTGCGGGCTGTTGCTCGTCGATATGCTCCGTTCCCAGCGGCAGGCGGCCAATGTACCCTGAAATCCTGCATATTCCGTTTCTCCACACCTACGGCGCGCTGGTAGCGCTGGCGTTTCTGGCGGGCCTGGGCATGGCCACGCGACTCGCCAAACCCGCCGGCCTGAACGCCGACGCGGTGGTCAACCTGGGAATCTACTGCGCCTTGTCGGCCATCGCCGGCGCCAAGGTGATGATGATCCTGGTGGACATTCCCTACTATGCCCAGCATCCCTCCGAGATCTTTACCCTTGCCACCCTGCAAGCCGGCGGAGTGTTCTATGGCGGCCTGATCGCCGCGCTGGGCGTCGCCTGGTGGTACCTGCGCAAAACCGGCCTGCCCGCGCTGAAGACGGCCGACGTGTTCGCGCCCGCGATAGCCCTGGGCCACGGTATCGGCCGGCTGGGATGCTTCTCGGCCGGTTGCTGCTGGGGCCTCGAATGCCACCTGCCCTGGGCCGTGACGTTCACCAACCCCGTGGCCAACCAGCTTGTCGGAGTGCCGTTAGGCATCCCGCTGCACCCCACCCAGCTTTACGAATCCTTCGCGGAATTCTTCATCTTCGGCGCGCTTTACTGGCGAATTCGCAAGCCGCATCCCGCCGGCGCGATGATCAGCCTCTACCTGATGCTCTATTCCACCGCGCGATTCGTGGTCGAGTTCTTCCGCTACCACGAGCAGCCCAATCTCTTCGGCGGGCCGCTCGACACCGGGCAGTGGATCTCGATCGCCCTCTTCCTTCTGGGCGCAGCGTACTTCGTGGTCAGACTCTATAAGTATCGGCTCTCCACTTCTTGACCGCCTGCTTGATGGCATCCGCCGCCAGGTTCTTTTCGGCCGCCTCCTTGGCCAGGGCGACAAATTCGTCGTCCGATGCGAACCGCAGCGCGACGATCTGGCGGATGGTGAGTTTCGGGTCGAGCAGTTTTCCGGCCAAAACAAAGTGCCGCAGATTCTCCTCCGCGCGAATGGCCCGGTCCTGGGCCTTCAGGGCGAAGATCCGGCACAAAAACATCAGGATCAGCACGCAAACAGTAAGCACCACGATGAGCGAGGCGCTATAGAGGCGCATGTGGTCGCCCCAGGAATCGTACAGGTTCACGCAAGACCCGATGAGCGTGAGCACCAGCAAAGGGAACAGAACCCAGTGGAACATGGGGACGGTCCGTGTGTGGTTGGCGTAATTCTGCTTTTCCATCCTTCCAGTCTCTCACCACTCCCTCAGATGCGGCTTCGCGTGCTTCTCGCAGAGCCACAAGTAATGAAACTGCTTGGTGAGCACCTTCATCAGCCCGCCCCAGCAATCCTGCTCCCGCGGCGCAATTTCCTGCAACAGCCGGCGCAGCGTAAAGAGCGAAAGGCGGTCCGCGCGTTTCGCCCACCGGGATTCCTCCAGCCCCGAAGTTTCGTCCTCGCCGCCTGTCCATCGCTCCGCGCCAGCATCCGCCAACGCCCCCATGCTCACCATCGCCGGTCTTGCCACCAACAATCCCGCCGCCTTGAACAACACCGCGAGTTTCTTCAAATGGGGCGCCAGTTCCACCAACCGCCGCCCCGGCGGCTCGATTCGATAGCTCTTCACGGGGTGCCACTCTCCCGGCTGCTCGCAGTACAACGTGAGGCACGCCGGCTCGGGACGGTCCGTCGCATCTCTCCACCAGTTTTCGACCAGCGATGGCAATACGGCCGGCAGGCGTTCCAGCTCCAACGTGAACACCGAGGGACAATGGCTTTCTCCCAGCGACTGCTCGCGATGGAAGCTCTTCGTGAATTCGCGCAGCACCAGGCTCAGCAGCTCCTGGTGCTGCGTCTCCATCAGCCTTTCGAGCGCCACCTGCAAACCTATCGGACGAATCCCGAACAGCAAAGAGGCAATCCCGAGCCTCGACCGGCAACCGTGGCAGCGTATGAACTCATCCTCCGCCAGGTACGCCTCCAGATCCGACACCTTGAAATCGCCTCTGCACCCGGGCTTGGGACAAGGAACCACCCGTTCCACTCGCGGCAGCAGGCCTGGGAACCGGCGCAGTGTGCCTTCAAAGCAGTCCCGCAACAATGCAAAAAAGTTCTGCGGCATCGGCCCCCGTGCCGCCAGCGCGACCTTGCGCCCATCCAGGTCGGCCTGTAGCAGCGCCCAGTGTCGTGCGCCCTCGTCGCTCATCAGTGCGCCGCGCCGCCAGTGCCGCTCCGGCGTGGTAAAACGATGCGACCGGGCGATGAACCAGGTGGGAAGTCCGGGCGGAATGGTGGTTTCGAAGCGATACTCCAGCGCCACTTCACTCGCGCCGGTGCCCGCTCCCGCCTTTTCCCAGAGCGGGTTTACGTCCGCCGGCCGGTCTTCCGGCGAGAGTTCCACAACGACGCTGTGAACCGGATGCGTTTCGGTACGGTACGCCAGATCGAAGTGATCCATCATGCGCAGCAGAAACTCCTGTACCAGGTTGGGGCAGTCGTGCCAGATCCGCCGCTGCTCTTCGGCTCTGACGACGCCAGCCTTGCCGGCTATCTCCGGGTCCGTGAGAAGATGGCTCACTTGCTGCAACAGCCAGTCCGGTTTCAGCACCACCCAGTCGCGCAGTTCCGCCTGCTCCGGCTGATAGATAGGATTTCGGGGAAAGAAGGTAATCTCGCCGGTGTGGCAGAGGTACTCGGCATAGGTATCGAACTCGGTGACGCCATTCTGGTCCGCCAGCTTCCGGAACCCGGAAAACTCGGCGTAGGGTTCCGATTGTCGCCGGATCGCTTCGGTAGCCTTCACCCAGCTTGCCGGCCGCGGCTGGCCCACGTGCTCGAGAGCGGCGCCCTCTCGCTGGAGCGCGCCTCGCACCCCCTCCACGCCGTTGCCGCTTTCGTTGTCCACCGCGTAGAGACCCTTCACCTGGGAGTATTTCTCCTTCAACTCCGCCAGTGGGATATTGGGCTGAATCTTGTCGGCCCACGTCGCCACCAGCAACACCGGAGAATCGGGGGCCAGCGCCTGGATGCGGTCCAGCCAGGAAGTCAGCTTGCCCTGTTGGATATTCTCCCGCGCGTTCCAAACCAGCAAAAAAATGCTCTTGCCGGAGTAGAAGAACTGGTGGGTGGCGTGGTAGAAGTCCTGCCCGCCGAAGTCCCACGCGCGGCACTCCAGCGTCACTCCCGCTTCAGAAGGATGGGGGAGCAACAGGTCGCGGATCTCCAGCGAGTGCAACCGCCGCAAAAGGTCCGTCTTCCCCACCCCGCCCTCGCCCACCAGCAACAGCTTGACTTTCCACTGCCGGACGCCCTTCAGAGCACGTTCTTTCAGGTACGCGCGCAACCGCTTCCAACCAAGGCTAGCTACCTCCGCGAGTTCACCAGGGAGAGGGTTTCCATCGAGTTGGAGCACCAACGCCTCAGGCATTGCCACAAGCGAGTTCTGAACGGCGCTGATTTGATTCCAGGAAAGGTCGAGGTGCCGCAGGTTGGTCAGAGCGGCCAGTGAGTCGGGAATAGTGCTGATTTGATTCCCATAAAGGTGGAGGACCTGTAGGTTAGCGAGGGTGGCCAACGAGGCGGGAATCGAAGTGATTTGGTTGCCGGAAAGGGCAAGCACCCGCAAATCAGTGAGGGTGGCCAGGGAGTCGGGAATGGTTGAGATCTTGTTCCTGGAAAGAAAAAGGATCTGGAGGTCCGTGAAGGTGGCCAGCGAGTCGGGGATAGCGGCCAGTTCAAGATCGGTAAGTTCTAGGAATCTCCTACCTGCGGCCCGGGTCTCCCCGATTCGCCGTTCGGCTTCGGCAAGCCCGCGCCTCTCGCCATTCCGATCAACTCCGCTCATGGTTCTGATAGTACATCCATCCCACGCTGCCCGCAGAAAACATTCCACTCAGCAAGCACCTTTTAACCGTTGAAATTCACACCACCACCGTCGCATTTCACATCATCGCCTCCAAATCTCTGATTCCATGCCAAATCATTGCATTATTCAACATTCCTCCGTCGATAATCTCAACATGTCACGCCGTCGTCAAAAATCCCACCCCTCTACCTGCATGAAACCACAACAGATATAGTTGCGAAAAACACCGGCTTTTGGCCCTTGCCGTGCCCTTATACAAGCCAGAAAGGATGGAAAGCTCATGACAGTCATTCTGGTTCTCGCAACGTTCCTGGTTTTTATCGTGTTGGACTACGCCCTCAATCGCCGCAAGGTGGTCAGCACCGCGACGGCATTCGCGCCGAAAGCAGTTTCCTCCATGCTTGGCGGAGACTATGTGGATGGTTTCCTGGTCCCTGCTACCGTTTCCTATCACTCCGGCCACACCTGGCTGGTGAGGGAGCGCAAAAACGTCGTCCGCATGGGTACCGATGAGTTTGCCGCGGCTCTCGTGGGCAAGGTCGAGCATATCGAGCTTCCCAAGCCGGGCCAGTGGATCCGGCAAGGACAGAAAGTCCTCTCGTTCTACCGCGGTGGCGAAAAGACCGAGATGGTTTCACCCACTGAAGGCGAAGTCATGGAGATCAATTCCGAAGTCGTCAAGAACCCCGCCACGCTGCGCCAGGATCCTTATGGCAAAGGCTGGCTGATGACGGTCCATGTACCGGATGAGGAGAGTACGGGACGCAATCTGGTCCCCAAGAGCCTGGTTCGCGAGTGGATGCGGGATGCGGTCGAGCGCTTTTACGCCCGGCAGCCGGCCCTCGCCGGTGCGGTTGCGGCCGATGGCGGACGTCCAGCCGACGACATCCTGGCAGCCCTGCCCGATGCCAACTGGAAGGAAGTAACCGGCGAGTTCTTCCTCACCACCTAAGAAACTTGTAAAGATTTACTACACATTGGGCATGAAGTCTGCTAAAAAGGAGTAGAGGGTCTATTTATGTCGAGAGCGATTCTGTACGACAGCACCCTCTGCATCGGTTGCAAGGCATGCGAAGGCGGTTGTGCCGAGCGTTGGGGTCTTCCCTACGACGACAAGATTGCCGCCGAGGAACGAATCTCGGCGCACAAGCTGACCGCCGTCGAAACGCACGGCGAGCGATACAGCCGCCGGCTGTGCATGCACTGCGCCGAACCGACGTGCGCCTCGGTCTGTCCCGTGGGAGCCTTGCAGAAGACTTCGCTTGGTCCGGTGGTGTACGACGCAGAGAAGTGCATGGGCTGCCGCTATTGCATGCAGGCGTGTCCGTTCCAGGTTCCGACGTATGAATGGAACAAGCGCCTGCCCAAGATGCGGAAGTGCGACATGTGCTATGAGCGGCAGAGCCAGGGCAAGCAGACGGCTTGCGCCGAGGTCTGCCCGACCGGCGCCACCAAGAACGGCGACCGCGATCAACTGCTGGCCGAAGCGCGCCAGCGCATCGCGGAAAAGCCCGGCCAGTACTACGGGAAGATTTTCGGTGTGAGGGAGGTGGGTGGCACGTCGGTGCTCTATCTCTCGGCGGTCCCCTTCGAGCAGATCGGCCTGCGCACCAATGTGCCGCAGGAAGCTCTGCCCGATCTTACCTGGCGCGTGCTCGAACTGACGCCGGACGTGGTCTCCACCGGTTCAGTCCTGTTGGGTGGCATTTGGTGGATCACCAACCGCCGCGGCGAAGTCGCCAGAACGGAGGGCCGGCGCAAATGAAGTTCAAGCTCCCGAAAATCACGGTTTGGCGCGCCATCTTCGCGGTCATCCTGTTGAGCGGACTGTATGCCACCTACTTACGCGTGGTCTACGGCCTGGGTGGCGTCACCAACCTCAGCGACAAGTTCCCGTGGGGACTTTGGATCGGCTTCGACGTCCTTTGCGGCGTGGGCCTGGCGGCGGGCGGCTTTACGCTGGTGGCCATTGTCCACATCTTTAATATCGAGCGCTACAAGCCCATTTTGCGTCCCGCGATCCTCACAGCGTTCCTGGGCTATAGCCTGGTGGTGGTGGCCCTGATGTACGACCTCGGCCGCCCCGACCGCATCTGGCACCCGCTGATCATGTGGAACCCGCATTCGGTGATGTTCGAGGTGGCCTGGTGCGTCACGCTCTACACCACGGTGCTGTTTCTGGAGTTCATTCCGGTGGTGTTCGAGAGATTCGGCTGGCACAAGCCGCTGGAATGGATTCACAACATTTCCGTGCCCCTCATGATTGCCGGCGTGCTGCTCTCGACGCTGCACCAGAGCTCGCTAGGGTCGCTCTACCTCATCGTGCCCGAGAAGCTCTATCCGCTCTGGTACAGCCCCATCCTGCCGCTGTTGTTCTACATCTCCGCCATCGCGGTCGGGCTGGCCATGACCATCTTCGAATCGTGGCATAGCAGCCGCGCCTTCGGCCGCGCTCTGGAACTGCCGCTGCTGGCCAGCATGGCGCGCGTCCTGGCGGTGCTCATGAGCGCTTACCTGTGGATTCGGTTCCTCGACCTGGCCCATCAGCACGCGTTCGGAGTGCTTTTGCGCAACCGCACCGAGACGTGGCTATTCGCGCTCGAGATTGCGCTCATGGCCGTGCCCACCGTGCTCCTCTATCAGCGGAAGGTCCGCATGAGTCCGGGCGCGCTGTATGCCTGCGCGGTGATGGTGCTATTCGGGTTCATCACCAACCGGTTGAACGTGGCCGTCACCGGAATGGAAGCCGGCTCCGGCGCGCATTACATTCCCAAGTGGACTGAGGTCGCCGTGACGCTTTCCATCGTCGGCGCCGGGTTTGCGATCTTCCGTGTCATCGCCGAGTACTTCCCCATTTTCGAAGCGGTGCGCCCCCTGGGCCCGCATGAGCGTGCGCCCGAGAAAATGGAAGAAACGGAGGCGGATTCAGTCGCAGTGGGATGAGCCTTGGCAAGACAATCCGGCTGGGACTGGCCGCCAAGCTCGCCATCTCGGTCATCGCGAGCACTGCGGCCTTCTTTGCCTTGTTCGGATTCATCAACCTGCGCGCGGAGCGCGTTCACTCGCAGGATTTCGTGGAGCAGGCGGCCGACCGCATCGCCGACGTGATCCTGCGCAGCACGCGGTACGAAATGCTGCACAACGACCGCGAGGCGCTCTACAACATCATCCAGGAGCTGGGCAGCCAGCCGGGCATCCAGCGCATCCGCATCTTCAATAAGGATGGGCGCATCACCCTCTCCACCGACGCGCGCGAAGTCGGCACCGTGGTCAACAAGAGCGCCGAGGCCTGCTATCGGTGCCATGCGCAATCGGCGCCGCTCACCAAGCTCAACCGCCCCGACCGCGCCCGTATGTTCTGGGATAAGCAGGGCACCCACCTGCTGGCCGTCATTCGCCCCATCGACAACTCGCCCGCCTGTTCCGATGCCGCCTGCCACGTCCACCCGGCCGGCCAGCGCGTGCTGGGTGTCATCGACGCCGATCTTTCGCTCGCCACCGTGGACGCCCAGATCGCCCAGCACCAGGCTACCCTGGTCGGCTTCCTGGTGGGTGCCGTGCTCTTCGGTTCGATGGCGGCGGTGGCGTTCATCTGGGTGGTGGTTTACCGGCCCGTCAAGAAGTTGATCGACGGCACCCGCCGCGTAGCCGGCGGAGACCTCGATTATCGCCTGCCCGACGGCTCCGACGACGAACTGGGCGATCTGGCGCGCTCGTTCAACCGTATGACCGCCGAGGTCGCTGGGGTTCAGGCCAAAATCGAAGAAGAGGTGCGCCGCAAAACCGCCGAGCTCGAACGCGTCCATAAGACTCTGTTGCGATCCGAAAAGATGGCCTCCATCGGCAAGCTGGCCGCCACGGTAGCGCACGAAATCAATAATCCGCTTTTCGGCATCCTGACTTACGCCCACCTGGTGCTGCGCGGGCTGCTCAAGCACGAGTTCCCGGAGCGCGACGAGCTGGCCGATCAGCTCCGCACCATCGAGCGCGAAAGCAAGCGCTGCGGCGACCTGGTAAGGAACCTGCTCACCTTCTCCCGCCAGGCGCCCAGCAATCGCGAGCCCAACGATCTCAACACCATCGTCGAGCGCACCATTTCGCTGGTGAAGCACAAGCTCGACCTGCAAAACATCGAGCTGAAGGAAAACTTCGCGCCCGGTCTTCCGCCGGTCGAGTGCGACGCCAACCAGATCCAGCAGGTCTTCCTGGTGCTGATGGTCAACGCATCGGAAGCCATGCCCAAGGGGGGCGTGCTGGAAGTCGCCACCCAGCCCGGACCCGGCGCGGAGCACTGCTCGCTGCGCGTCAAGGACACCGGCGGCGGCATCCCCGCCGACGTGCTGCCGCGCATCTTCGATCCGTTTTTCACAACCAAGGAAGACCAGAACCGGACCGGACTGGGGCTGGCCGTGGCGCATAGTATAGTGGAGCAGCACGGGGGCGAGATCGCGGTCCGTTCCACGCCCGGTGAGGGGGCCGAGTTTACGGTGACGCTGCCGGCGACTGTAGCCGTGGCGGCAGGGGTGCGATAGTGACGGAAACAGACAAACTGAACGGGGAGGAATCAATGGCAACTGCGGTAGATGCTCCAACGACAACCAAGACCCGGGGCAAGATCCTGATCGTCGATGACGAACTGGTGGTGCGCGATTCGCTCGGAAAGTGGTTCGCCAGCGAAGGCTACACCGCCCGGCCGGCCGGAGGCGCGCGTGAAGCCCTCGAGCTGATTCAGCAAATGGAGTTCGATATCGCGCTGATCGATATCAAGATGCCCGGCATGGACGGCATGGAACTCCAGTCCCGCCTGCACGAGGCCGACCCGGACCTGACCGTCATCATCATGACCGGCTACGCCTCGGTGGAGACCGCCGTGCAGGCCCTCAAGCACGGCGCGTACGACTACATTACCAAGCCGGTGGACCCGGACGAGCTGTCCCACCTGGTGGCCAACGCCCTCGAGCATAAACGCGCCCGCCGCGAAGTGGTGCGCCTGCGCGAGAACCTACAGGAGGTCTTTCCGAGCACGGAACTGATCGGCAAGAGCCCCGCCATGAAGAAGGTGACGGAGCTCATCGAGATGGTCGCGCCCACCGAAGCCACCGTACTCATCACGGGCGAAAGCGGCACCGGCAAGGAAGTGGTGGCCCGCGCCATCCACGCCGCCGGTCCGCGCCGCTACATGCCGATGGTGACCATCCACTGCGGAGCGCTCACCGAGACCCTGCTCGAAAGCGAGCTGTTCGGACACGAAAAGGGCGCGTTCACCGGCGCGCAGTACCGCAAGAAAGGCAAGTTCGAGATCGCCGACGGCGGCAGCGTCTTCCTGGATGAGATCAGCGACATCAGTCTCAAGACGCAAACCGACCTGCTGCGCGTGCTGCAGGAAAAGGAGATCGTGCGCGTGGGCGGCAACCAGCAGATTAAGGTGGATTTCCGCTGCATCGCCGCCACCAACAAGAACCTCGAGACGCTCGTCAAAGAGGGCGCCTTCCGCCCCGATCTATATTACCGGCTGCACGTTTTTTGCATCGACCTGCCGCCCCTGCGCGAGCGCCGCGAGGACATCCCGCTGCTGGTCGACCATTTCCTCAACAAGTTCTGCATGGCCACCAGCCGCGCCATGCCGCAACTCTCCCCGGAAGCCCTCGAGGTGCTGCTGCGCCACGACTGGCCCGGCAACGTCCGCGAACTCGAGAACGCCGTCGAACGCGCGCTGGTGGTGGGCCGCGGTTCGGAAATCCGCCCCGCCGATTTCTCCTTCCAGTTCCAGGCCGATGAGCCCAAGGGCGGAAAAACCCTGGATGATGTAGAGCGGTCGCACATTGAGCGCATCCTCCGCGAAACCCAGCACAATCTGTCGCGCGCGGCGCGCATCCTCGACATCGACCGCACCACTCTTTACAACAAGCTGCGCCGTTACGGTTTGCGGTGAAACCGATTTATCTCATTCCGCTGGGAGCGCCTTCCGGGGTGCCCCCTGGGCCCGGCGCGGAGCCGGGACTGGATCTGCTCGAGTATCTCGCCGCTGCGCTGGCCCGCACCTTCCGCACCCCGTGCCAGATTCGCCCCGAGACCTTCGATCTTTCCTTCGCGCTGGACGCCGGCCGCCAGCAGTATTACTCCACCGCCATCATCCAGCGCATGGAACGCGCCGTGGATCCCGATGCGCGCGTGCTCGGCGTCACGGCGTCCGACCTGTACGTGCCCGTCCTGACTTTCGTTTTCGGCGAGGCGCAGCTCGACGGCAATTGCGCCGTGGTATCCACCGCGCGCTTGAAAGAGGAGTTCTACGGCATGCCGCCGCGCCCCGACTTGCTGCGCGAGCGCCTGCTCAAAGAGGCGGCTCACGAACTCGGCCACACCTTCGGTCTTCGGCACTGCCAGGACTGGCGCTGCGTGATGACATCCAGCCACGCCGTGGAGCGGCTGGACGTCAAAGGCGCCGAGTTTTGCCGCGGCTGCCGGAAACCGATCTTTACCAATGGATACTGGTAGTGTGACCGCCGCCGGCATCCAAGATCTCCGCTCCGCCCTCGAATTCCTCGCCTCCATCCCCGGCCAGCTCTCGACCACGCGCCAGCCTGTCGATCCCCACGCGGAACTCGCCGCCGTTTACAAACGTGTGGGCGCCAGTTCCGCCCTGCTCTTCGAAAACGTCAAGGGCTTCAGCATCCCGGTCGTCGCCGGAATCCTGGCCAGCCGCGAGCGCACCGCGCTGCTCGTGGGCAGCACCATTGAGCGGCTGCCGTTCGATCTGCTGGACGCGCTGAATCACACGTGCGCACCCGTGACGGTCGCAACCGCCCCCTGCCAGGAGGTGGTCATCCGTCCTCCCTTCGATTTGCGGCGGCTGATTCCGGCTCCCACTCACACGCTCCGCGACGCCGGGCCGTACATCACTATGGGGCTGGTCCGGGCGCGCGATCCCGAGACCGGCGAATCCGACGTCACCATTCACCGGCTGTGCATGCAAGGTCCCGACACTCTCAGCATCTACTTCGTTCCCGGCCGCCACATCGACCAGTTCCGCGCCAAGGCCGAGCGCCAGGGCCGTCCGCTTCCGGTTTCGGTCAGCATCGGGCTGGACCCCGCCATCTACCTGGCCGCGTGCTTCGAGCCGCCCACCGTGCCGCTAGGCTTCGACGAGCTGACGGTCGCTGGAGGGTTGCGCCAGAGGCCCGTCGAGCTGGTGGATTGCGTTTCCGTGGCGGCGCAGGCCATCGCGCGCGCGGAGATCGTGATCGAAGGCGAAATCCTGCCCGGGGTCCGCGTCCGTGAGGATTCCCAAACCCTGACCGGATGCTCCATGCCGGAGTTCCCCGGCTTGATGGGCGTGGCCCAGCCGGAGCTGCCCGTGATCCCGGTGACCGCCGTGACGCATCGCCGCGACCCCATCCTCCAGACCATCGTCGGGCCGGCGGAAGAGCACACTAACCTGGTCGGCATTCCCACCGAAGCCAGCATCCTGCGCGCGGTGGAGAACAGCATGCCTGGCCTTCTGCGCGGCGTTTACGCGCACTCTTCGGGAGGCGGAAAATACCTCGCCATTCTGCAAATCGGGAAGCGCTCGGCCGGCGACGAAGGCCGCCAGCGGCAGGCGGCGCTCACGGCGTTCGCGGCTTTTCCCGAACTGAAGCATGTCATCCTGGTGGATGAGGACGTGAACATCTTCGACAGCAACGACGTGCTCTGGGCCATGACCGTTCGCTACCAGGGCGACACGGACACGGTCTTCATACCCGGCGTCCGCGGCGCCGCCCTCGATCCCTCGCGGCCGCCGGATGGGACCACCTGCAAGACCATCTTCGACTGCACCGTGCCGTTTCACCTGAAGGAGCGGGTCCGGCGCGCTGAGTTTCTGGACGTGGACCTGGAGAAATACGGGCTTGCTCCCACCCACCACTAACCGCCGGCGCATTCGCGTCCGTCTGCGCGGCATCGTTCAGGGAGTCGGGTTCCGGCCGTTCGTTCACAACCTCGCGCTCAAACTCAACCTGGCGGGCTACGTCCTGAACTCTTCGGCCGGCCTGGTGGCCGAAGCGGAAGGCGATCCGGCCGCCTTGGACGGTTTCGTCGCGGCCCTGCGGGAAGATCCGCCGCCGCTCGCCTGGATTCAGGAAATGAAGGTCCTGGAGCTGGAGGTTGTGGGCGACACCGCCTTCGCGATCCGCGAGAGCGTTGCCGAGACCGGCGAGTTCGCGCTGGTTTCGCCCGACGTGGCCACCTGCGACGATTGCTTCCGCGATTTCACCGCCGCCGCCAACCGCCGCTTCGGCTATGCGTTCACCAATTGCACGAACTGCGGCCCGCGCTACACCATCATCCGCGATATTCCCTACGATCGCCCCAACACCACCATGGCCGTTTTCCACATGTGCGCGGCCTGCCAGGCGGAGTACGACGACCCGCGCGACCGGCGCTTTCATGCCCAGCCCAACGCCTGCCCCGAGTGTGGGCCGGCGCTTTCCGCGGGCATCGAGGAGGCGCGCCGACGGCTAGCCGCAGGCGAGATCCTGGCCATCAAAGGTTTGGGCGGATTCCACCTGGCCTGCGATGCCCGCAACCCCGCGGCCGTCGGCCGTCTGCGGGAGCGCAAGCGGCGCAGCGACAAGCCATTCGCAGTGATGGCGCGCGACCTGGCCGCGGTGGAGGCCATCTGCACTGTCTCGGACGCCGATCGCCGCGCACTGCTGAGCCCGCGCCGGCCGATTGTGATCCTCCAGCGGCAGGTCGAAGATTTGCCCCACGCGATTGCTCCCGGCAACCGCACCATCGGCGTCATGCTGCCCTATACGCCCCTGCATCACCTGCTCTTCACCGGTGCGCCCTATTCCCTTCTGGTGATGACCAGCGGCAATCTCAGCGAGGAACCTATCGTGGTATCGAACGCGGAAGCCCGCGAGCGCCTCGCCGGCGTGGCCGACTGGTTCCTCACGCACAACCGCGACATCTACATGCGAACGGACGACTCGGTGGTGCGCACTTTCGAAGGCACTGAACGCGTGATGCGCCGCTCGCGCGGTTTCGCGCCTCAAACCATGGACCTAGGACGCCGCGTCCCCGAATTGCTGGCTTGCGGCGCCGAGTTGAAGAACACCTTTTGCCTCACCAAGGGACAGCATGCCATCCTGAGCCAGCACATCGGCGACCTCGAGAACTACGAGACCATGGTCTTCTTCGAGGAGACGCTCGCCAATCTGAAGAAACTCTTCCGCGTGGAGCCGCGCGCCGTGGCCTACGACCTTCATCCGCATTACCTCAGCACCAAGTACGCGCTGGGGATGGGCGGGCTGTCGAAGTTCGGCGTGCAGCACCATCACGCGCACATCGCCGCCTGCATGGCCGAGAATGGCCTCGGCGGCGAAGTCATCGGAGTGGCGTTCGACGGCACCGGATACGGCGCGGATGGCGCCATCTGGGGCGGCGAGTTTCTGGTGGCCCGCTATTCTGGCTTTGAACGGCGCGGGCACTTGCGCTACATCCCGCTGGCCGGCGGCGACGCGGCGGTACGCGAGCCTTGGCGGGCGGCGC
This sequence comes from Bryobacteraceae bacterium, assembly GCA_049515735.1. Classification (GTDB taxonomy): domain Bacteria; phylum Acidobacteriota; class Terriglobia; order Bryobacterales; family Bryobacteraceae; genus Fen-178. The sequence goes on along the minus strand of JBEKTU010000068.1, from coordinate 2,872 downwards.
TGGCCTACCTGATCGACGCGTTCGGCGCCACGGCGCGCATCGAGGGGGTTCCCGAGAATCGCGTGCGCGTAGTACGGCGCATGATCGAATCGGGCGTGAACACAGTCCCGACGTCTTCCTGCGGGCGCTTGTTTGACGCCGTGGCGGCCATCATCGGCCTGCGAACCGTTGTCAACTTCGAGGCTCAGGCGGCCATCGAGCTGGAGATGATCGCGGAGGATGGCAACACCGCACGGTACCCGTTCGAGATCGAGGCCGACCCGCTCTGGCAAGTGGATTTCCGCCCGGCGATTGCGTGCATCGCGCGCGAGGCCGCGGAAGGCGCACCGCGGCCTTCCATCTCGGCCAAATTCCACAACACCCTGGCCGAGGCCATCGTCGAGACCTGCCGGCGCATACGCGGCGAGACCAGGCTCTCCCCGGTCTGCCTGAGCGGCGGCACGTTTCAGAACATGCGGCTGCTGGGGCTCACCGTGGCTGGCCTGCGCGGCGCCGGCTTCGAGGTCTTTCTGCACGCCAAAGTGCCGCCCAACGATGGCGGCATCGCCCTGGGCCAGGCAGCCATCGCGGCCGAGCTGATGAGGTAAGACAATGCCTTCACCATTACTGGACCGACTGGAGAAATGGAAGAGCCGCTTCGGCTCGCCCGGCGACGGCCAACTGGAACGGCTGCTGGCCGCGGCCGCCCAGCGGCGATTCGGCGACGCAGCCAGCCTGATCAAGCTGCACGAGACGACGCTGTTTTTGCGCGCCTATCCGCGCAATAAGGAGGTGGCGCGACTGGCGGACGCGATTCTCTTCTCATTCGCCGACCGCGTCGCCCAACTCGAAGCCGCGGGGGCGGACCTTTCCGCCTTCGAGGAGCCGGAGATATCGGGCATCGCGGGCACCTCGCTCACAGCAGTATTCAGCTACGACGTGGCACGGCGTCTCGCGGCCCGGCATCCACGGAACCTGGAAATCGGCTGGGACCGTTACGATGGCATCGATAGGCTCGGCCCGGTCCTTCGCCGCTTTCTGCCACTGTTGCGAGAGGATTGGCCGGTGGAAGCCCATGTTCCCTACCGCCGGTGGATCTCGGCGGCGCGGCCCCGGGGCTCGAGCGACCTGGTGTGGCTGTTGGAGCGCCTGGCCGCTTCGCCGGAACTGTTCGACACGATCGACCTCCCGCTCACCTGGCACGTGGGCAACACGCGCACGTCGCGATCGCGCCTGCGGCTGCCCGGACGAAAGCTGTACTGCCACCGGGAACCGCTGCTGCGTCGCAGCGACGTTTCGCTGGCGCGGGAACTGGAAACTCCGCCGCTTCCCGTGCGGCGTCTCGCCCGGCCGGAGGCGCGCAAGATCCTGGATCTCATTCTCGACACCTCCGCCATGCGCTACCGCGAGCTATACGGCTTCAGCCACCCCGACGAGGGCGGGGTTTATCGCGCCGACGCGGGCCGTGGCGTCGCGATCTTTTTCTTCGGCGTGCCGCCCGCATGGCGCTTGCCGCTGCGCGCTTACCATGGCGGCATGTTCTTCAAGAACGGCGTGCCCGCCGGCTACGTAGAGCTGCTTTCGCTGTTCGAGCGCGCCGAAGTCGGCTTCAACCTCTACTACACGTTTCGCGAGGGCGAATCCGCGTGGCTGTATGCGCGCCTCCTGCGCCTGTTCCGCCAGGTTCTGGGCGTGACCTGCTTCTCGGTAGATCCCTACCAGATCGGCCTTGAGAACCCCGAAGCCGTGGATTCCGGGGCGTTCTGGTTCTACCGCAAGATGGGGTTCCGTCCGGTCGAGCCGAAAGTCGCCGCGCTGATGGAGCGTGAAGAACGCCGCATGCGGCAAACGCCGGGTTACCGGAGCTCCAGACGGACCCTGGAAAAGCTGGCCGAAGGTTACATCGTGTACGATGGCCCCTCGTCCGAGAAAGGCGCATGGGACAATTTCCGCGTGCGCAACCTCGGGCTGGCTGTCGAGCGCGCGCGCGCCGCCGGCGCCGTAGATACGAAATCATCCAGCGGCCTGGCGCTGGTTCTGAGCCTGATTCCGGACCTGGCGCGTTGGACGACGGAAGAGAAGGCCGCCGCGGCCAAGATACTCCAGGCCAAAAAGAGCGCCAGTGAAGCGCGCTACCTTCGACTGATGCAGCGCCATCCCCGTCTGCGCGCCGCATTTCTGGCGCTCGGGTCGGGATGAAGCTTCCCTGAAATCCTCCAACACGATACACTGTGAGAGTGCCCACCGGGTGACGGCACGAAAAAGGGAAGAATAGAGGGGATGATGGAGAAGATACTGTTTTCCGTGGCCGCGGCACTCTTGTTGCCGATCGGCATAACCAATGCAGCCGACCCACCGGAATTGAAGGAGGGTCTGTGGACCAGTCACAGGCAGACGACCCACAACCCAGGAAACAAAGTGAGCGAACAAACATCGACGATCTGCCGCAATCACGCCTATGACCAACATATGCAGTCTCTGGCGAGGGACGTGAAGGGCTGCACTACGGTCAGCGAAAGTTTCCAGGACGGAGTGTATTCACTGGAACTGCACTGCGTGGTCTCAGGCACCGTGATTGAGAGCAAGGGCACGACCACCTTTCAGGGCGATACGGCGGCCCACACCGAGACCCATGCCACTTATACACCGGCGTTGCGCGACTTGAGTGAAAGCACCGTGATCACGGATCAGAAGTATGTGGGCAGTTGCCCAGCGGGCGCCAAACCTGGGGACATCACGTACGCGGACGGAAGTGTGATCCACTGGGTACATTAACAGCCCGTGGTGAAAATCCGGTCTGGCGGGGCGATTGTGCTGGAGCCTGAAACATAACGGCCGTAGAATGTTTTTATGGCGATGGGCACTCGCAAGCACCGGCAGCGGCAAGAGCAAC
>JBEKTU010000067.1:0-29157 GCA_049515735.1 Bryobacteraceae bacterium | reverse complement strand
CGAAGTAGCGGAGATTGATCTCCGCCGTGACAAGTTCCACGGAGACTGGAACTACACGCTGCATCCCAGGCGGCACTGAGATTCTGAGATTCTGCATACTTTATTTCGTTACAGTCCCTAACACGCTTCGCCACGGTATCTGGGGCTCTGCCAGAGCCAGCGATCGCGGGTCACTTCATCGGCGGCGATCACGATGTGCCTCCGAATATTGAATCAGGAAGCCATTTGTTCAGGCTTGTTCAAGATGATGAGGAGTGGGACCTTACGCCCTTGATGCGCGGGCTACACAACCACCTGCCCGTGCCCGGCATGGGAGACGACTATTACGGCATTCTCATCGAGTTTGCGAAGCTTCCTCGCTCCATGTGGCGCAAGATAAAGGAGCGTATCCTCCTTTGTGTTGAGGTAGTCCAGAAAGGTAAGTTTGAAAGGCCGTACCGCGTAACTGATCCGTCTACTGACTGCGGCTTTGTGTTCGTGCCGGTAGATCCGGAGACTTCCGCACGACCTGACTGGCCCGAGATTCGACTCCAAGGCATTCAAAATTTCGCGATGGCCCACAAGTACGACCAGCGACTTTCAAAGTGTGTCGGCATCATGATCGCGAAGGACCGTGAGCACTTTGATATACTTTGGTGCCTGATCTCTCATCCATGGGTCGAGGACTCCGAACTCCAACAGAGACTTGATCGAAGCTTTCCGTTTCGGCCCGTGAAGCCGAGCGTGGAGCACAGCTACAGATTCGTAGACGGCTAACAGGAACCTGGGCGACGCTGGAGCACTCAAGTTATCGCGAACTCCCTGCGGCTATTCACAAGTCCGATGTGGGAAGTTTGCCAGCGAACTCCGGCCGGAATACATCCGGAAGTTACCTTGGGATCCCTTGGCGAGTTCGAGACGTGTCCAGACTGGGTGCCTGTCATGGACACGGGCCAGCAGTTCGCACGGATCGCACTCAAAAACCATGGGCGACCAGGGGTTCGATCAGAGGGTTGACCGGGTGGCAAAAGTTCGAAACGCGTCCGCGCTGGGGAGCCAAAGCCCTCCCCTCCACTGCTGTGTGCGGGATGCTGGCGCACTACTGCTGCACTGTAAGCAAGACTCCCGTCTGCGTGGAAACACCGCCGATGCTTGCCACCACCGCGGCATCGCCGTTGGGAAGATCATTGGGCACTGTCACGTTGAGCTGATAGAGACCCGCTCCCTGCGCCAGGCCGGCGAACGCCACGGACGCTGTCTGACCCCCGATGGTGACTTGAACGGTGTTGGTGTTCGCCAGCGGGGTCGCCGTAGTGACCAGTTGGCCGGAGGGTTGCGGCGGGGTTGTCGGACCGAATCCGGTGCCGTACATGAGGATGGTCTCCCCGGGTTGGGCCGGGGTAGTCACCACCCCTGGCAGCAGGTTGGGCGCTCCTATCAGGCTGTAGTCCGCGTGTTGCGCAGCCACGTGAGTGCCGTCAAAGGTGAAGAACGCCGGTGCAAACAGGCTCTTTTGCACGGTCACGGCGTTGCTGATCTCACCTGCCGTGGTCACCTGGGCCGGGACCGGTCCCAAGGTGTCATCGTCGGGAGCCAGCGCGTTGATTTGCGTGGGGCTGATGTAGGCAACGTATGCGGGCAGGCCGTTGACGGTGACCGACACGCCTTGCAAGAGGGTGGGCAGCGCTCCGTTCACAATATCGCCGGCCTGCCATCCATAGGTGCTCTGGGAAAGGTTGGTGCCGAAGATGGATATCCAGGTGTCCGAGGCGATGCCGGGCTGGAAGCTTGCACCATTTACCACGGAGGTAACAGTGACTGCCGGCGCCGCCGGCGCAACCGCCAGCGTCACAGGGACCGATACCGGGCTGTTGGACGCGCCCGCAGCCGATATCTGAATGGAGCCGTTGTAAGTGCCCGCGCTCAGAGCTGCCGGAGAGACGGATACCGAGAGAGTTGACGGGGCCGTACCGGATGCGGGTGATACGCTCAACCAGGAGTCGCTCGCCGTGGCGGTCCAGGAAAGCGTGGCGGTCCCGGTCCCGCTATTGGAGATCTGGATGGGCTGCGCCGAAGGAACCGTTCCGCCCGCGGTATAGGCGAATTGCAAACTCGCCGGAGCCGCGGCGATGGTGGAGGGCGCAACCACCATGATCCCGATGGTGTCGCTTCCCGATGCCGCGGACGCAAACACTTTGAGTGTCAGCAGGCCCGTCAGGTTGGCCGGGAGCTTTACCGAAATCGCTGTGTTTGTCCACGATGTAACGGTCAGAGTCTGCGCGGTGCTGGAGCCGGCCGGAGTCGCCTGAACCTGGCAGCCACTGCATTGCGAACCAAAATTCGTGCCGTTGAGAGTGACGGTGGCGCCGCTGGCCAGAACCTGCGGGCTGGTGCTGGCCAGCGGCGTGACGGAATCAATGGTCGCGCCGATCTTACCGCGCACCGCCGAAATGTAGCCCACGGCTAGCGTCAATGGCGGACTGAAGCTGAAGGTGCCAAGCGACTGGCTGGTAGCCGTCAACGTGCCCGTGCCCGAAGCAAGGTCGACGTAAAAGACGGTACTCGTATCGCCGCCATCTTCGAGCGGCAGGCTTCCCAATTGCACCGTGGTCATATCCTTGACGTAGCTGGCGGCGCTATTCACCAGCGCGAAGAACATTCCTCCATACTTGCTCAGGTAAGGGTCCGACGCCGGCGGGTTTCCAATAGAAGACCAGGCGGTAGTGCCGGCGAGGAAGGAGCGAACGATTTGGCCGGTGGACTGGTTCGTGTCGGTAACATTGGCGATTCCGGGGGCATTACATAGGAAAGTGCCCCACAGGGGGTTTGTATACGCGCTGGGATCAATGTGACAATATGGCACGACCAGGGTGGGAAATGGTGTTTGCCGTGGATAGGCAAAGCCGAGAGAGGCGCTGGTCAGCGTTACCAGCCCATCACTGGCATTGGTATTCTCAACGCTGGACGACAAGCTGGGTATGTAGATACCGGCGTTGCCAACGACCGCGAGGGCGTCCACACCGCGCAGATCGTCGTAATACTGGTTCCACGTGGCCAGGTTCCATAAAAGCGCACTGCCCGGCACCAGTTCGGCGGATTGGGTTCCCGCCTGGATGGAGCTTAGCCAGTTGTTCCCGGCGACAAACGAGCCGAAATTCGGCGTGGCAATGAGGACCAGCTTGCGAACCAGTGTAGGCGTCGGCGGCTGGAACGTCTCGTTGGGCTGAATCCCGGCCAGGTATGCCCGGGCGATCAACCCGCCCATGCTGTGGGCCACCAGGTCGATCTGGGGCACCTGTGCGCCCGAGTCGTACTGGATGGTGTTCAGGAACGCGCCCAGGGCGGCGCCTAAAGTTTCGATGCTATCGCTCCCCTGGTCCACTGCGCAGTTGTCGAAGAGATACACCACGGGAACGCCATCCTGCACCAAATACGTGGCGAGATTGCCAAATGTGTCGGCGGAGCTGGTGGCTATGTTGCAAGCGTTGGTGAAGCCGGTTATCCATCCATTCAAGAGCACCACCGGGGGGCGTGTCGCGCTGGATGGCACTGTCACTTGAGCGTCGACGACTACGTCCAGCGTGGTTTGCCTCTGCTCACCCGTTTCGCTGGTGGCGGAGAGCGTGACGGAATACTGGCCGGGTTTGGCGCGCACCGTTGGCGCCAGCAGGATTTGATCCCGCGTGTAGTTCGGCCCCACCACCAACCCGCCGGTTTCCATGCCTTCGATGGACACGCTCCGGGTCTTGGCATGCAACAGGAAATCCAGCGTTTCCGCCGGCGCCTCGATGCGAGAGGGCCGGCCCACGCGGATTTCGTACCGGGATCGGAGCAGCGCCATCGGCCGGATAGCGCGGAGGTTGACGGACACCCCGGCGGTCTGGGCTAAGGCGCAGACGGCACTACACACCAGCAGGCAGGCGGCGCGAGACATCTAATATAAGATTAACGAATCTTTTGCGGAAACCGCGCAGGCGATTCTGCCCGCGCGGTTCGCCACCGGCCAGCCTCCGTGGTCTAATTGAAAGGTGCACGCCAACCTCAAGCACATTCGCGCGCTGGCGGGACTCGTTCTGTTCCTGCTCGGCGCATCCATGGCCGGCGCTGCCAGTGGTGAATACTTCGTCTACATCGGCACCTACACGCTGAGACGCGGCGAGGGCATTTATACGTTCCGTTTCCAGCCGGGTACCGGCAAGGTGACCGCGGTCTCGCTGGCCGCCAAGACTCCCAGCCCAGCGTTTCTCGCGGTCCATCCCAATCGGAAGTTTCTGTACGCCGCCAACGAACACGACGGGCCGGATGTGGCGGGCAAGAACAGCACGGTGAGCGCCTACGCCGTCGATCCCAAGACCGGGGCGCTGACTCTTCTGAACGTAGTCTCATGCCGCGGCGAGGGGCCGGCGCACATCGCGGTGGACAAGACCGGCAAAGCTCTGCTGGCGGCGAACTACCGCAGCGGCAGCCTGGCGCTGATGCCCATTCTGGCGGATGGCCGGCTGGGGGAAGTGACCGGTTTCGCCCAGCATCACGGGATCGGTCCCAAGCCCCGCGCGGAAGGCCCGCACGCGCACGGCGCCGCGTTTTCGCCCGACAATCGCTTTGCCCTGGTGGCCGACCGGGGCCTCGATCAGGTCTTGATCTATCGCTACGATCGGTCCAAGGGCACCCTCACGCCCAACGATCCACCGCTTTTCGACGCGACTCCCGGCGCAGGTCCACGGCACCTGGCGTTTCATCCCAGCGGCCGGATTCTATATGAGCTCAACGAGCCGGGGTCCACCGTTACGGTCCTGGCGTATGGCGCGGCGGGTGGAACCATGAGCCGTCTCCAGGAGATCACCACCCTCCCGCCAGGTTTCACCGGCACCAGTGCCACGGCCCAGCTTCAGATAGACCGCGCGGGAAAGTTCCTCTATGCTTCCAATAGAGGCGCCGACAACATCGCCGTTTTTGCCATCGATCCCGCCAAGGGCACGCTCACGCTGGTGGAGCACGTATCCACGCAAGGCAAGACCCCGCGCGATTTCTCGCTCGACCCCACCGGCGGCTACCTCTTCGCCGCAAACCAGAATTCGGACAACATTGTGCTGTTCCGCGTGGACGCCAAAACTGGCCGCCTGACCCCAACCGGCACGGTGTTGGAGCATGTTCCCGAGCCAACCTGCGTGGTGTTCGTGCCGGTGCGGTGAACGGGCCGCAATCGAGCGGAAGACTACTGGAAGGTCGCCGTCAACAAGTTCGAAGTCGTCCCGGCCACCGAGACGCTTAGACTTACGGTTCCGCTTCCCGCCAGGCTGTGCGGCAACATCACGTTCACCTGGTCGAGGCCCACAAACGTGGGAGCCGCGCCGGCGTAAAAGGCGGGAAGGGACTGGGTGCCGATTTCAACCGTCACATCGGAGAGCGCCGCGCGGTTGCGAATGCCCGTGCCATAGAGCACCAGCGCCGTTTGATCGCTCGGGCTGCCCAGGTTGATCGGCGCCGTGGTGCAGGTTCCCGGCGCGCACGGATAGTTGTACGCGTAGGCCAGGCTTTGGGTGCCATCCGCGTGACTGGTGACCACCTGCGCAGCCGCGGCTCCCTTGCCGTCGCCATTGGCGGAGATCAACCCGGGCGCCACGGTTGCCAGCATCACCGTGCTCTCGATGCCGCCCGACGGCGTGGCGATGGTCAGCACCGCTGGCCCGGTGTTCACGCCCTCCGGGATCTGCGCGTTGATCTGCTGCGGCCCGGCATAAAACAACGGCATCGCGGCCTGGGAGCCGTTGTTGTCGGTGACGGTGACGCTGGCGCCGCCCAGCGTGAATGGGAGGGGCACGGATGTGGCCTCCGCGGCGGTGGAGGCGAGGTTACTGCCGTAAATGCTCACGATCGATCCCGGCGCCACCGGCGTTGTGTCACTGGCTGCCGAAACCGTCACCGGCCAACTCATTGGCCCAATTGCCGCTGCGTAGGATTGCCCCACGGCGCTCAACTGTCCGGCGCGCATGGCGGCGGAAGCCGCGGCGTTTATGGCCGTGGTCTGCTGGTCGGTGGTGTCATTGCCGTACTGATCGTAGTCCAGATAGGCGAAGAACCAATCGTCGGAGAAGGGAGAGAGATAGTAGAGGTTCTTCCAGTAGGACAGCTTGACCAACTCGCCCAGAAACTCCGAATCCAGCGGCTCCCAGAAACTGAAGTTGTCGTAGGGATCGGCGCTGAGCGCTTGAATGATGGCAAACTCACTGCCCTGCATCTGGCTGTCCGTCACTTTCTTCAGCCACGCTTCGGAGATGGCCACGCCCTTGCCGGCGGCACGCGCTGTGTCCAGATAGGTTACCGTAAGTGGAAGAAAACTGAGGTTGGCCGAATAGATGTGCAGGTCGATGTAATCCGTGCCCGCGTTGAGCAACGCCTGGAGGTACGAACTCCCGTCGGTCTGCCAGTTGCCGATACCGGCTCCGATCAGCGGTTTGCCGTTAATCCCCGCGGCGCGGAGTTGACTGGTAATGGTTGCGATTTCGGTGGCATACTCCTGCGGCGTGTACTCGGCCGAGAGTCCCAGCAGCGCGGCTTGCGTATCGGGCTCGGAACCCAGGTTCAGGTAGTCCGGCTGCACCTGCTGCGCAATGGTGAGCGCGTTCTGTCCCCGCCCGGCAGTCACTTCGGCCTCCGAAAGGGTCGCGTAATACTTCGTCAGTGGCAGATCGGTGGCAACGCTGGGGAACAGCACGGATGTCTCGATCACCACTTTCAAGCCTCGCTTGTGGGCTTCCGATACAAAACTCTGGTAGAAAGCTACTATCTTTGGGTAATCCTGCGGGTCGTTGTTGTACTCGTAGAACGGTTCATACAGTAAGGGGAACCCAATACAAGTGGTGACGGATTGGACGCCCACCAGCGCGAACGCGTTCAGTTGGATCAAGACCTGGGAAAAGGTGCCGGGGGCGAGCAAGGTCGCCGGCCCACGATTGCAGTCCGCGGTAGTCACCTCGGTGCCGAAAGCCACCGGGGTCTTGACACCATTCCATCCCGCGCTAACAGCGGTGTTGAAGCTGTCCAGATCGCCCTCGATCTGGTTGCACATGGCGCTCAGGCTCGCCGGAGCGGAGGAGCACTGGCCCGCGGCCCGGCCCGCGTAGAGGCATATCAGCGCGAGACAGAAACCAAGATTCCGCTTCATGCCCTGGTTAACCCGCCGGCATCCCGAAAGTTTTCAGCGCCCGCCGGCGTGCAGTACTAGAATCGCGTCGTCTCTGTGAAGTTGAACCCGCGCACCTTCATGGCTGGCGCCACCATGTCGTACGTCTCTTCTCCCGACGCCCGCACCGGCGCCGAGAGCGCCTCCACGTTCGAGAGCATTTCGATCAAGCCCTGGTTGAAGCGGAAATTGCGCACGCCCGCGGTCACGCGGCCGCCTTCGATAAGGAACGTGCCATCGCGCGTCATGCCGGTGAAGATTTTCTCGTAGGGGTCCACCTCGCGGATGTACCACAGGCGCGTGACCAGAATGCCGCAGTCGGTGGAGTCCGTCATCTGGTCGAGCGAAGTGTCGCCGCCGGCAGTCACGATATTGGTGGGCGCTTCGCCGAATTCGTTGGGCAGCGGGAAGCCGTGGCCGGTGGGAGCCGCTCCCGCCAGCGCCGCCGCCTGCCGGCTATAGGCGACCTCGCGCACCACGCCGCGCTCCACCAACGTGAGCCGCTTTCGCGGCACGCCCTCGCCATCGAACGGCGCGCCCGATTGCAACGGGTGGCCGGCGTCGTCATGAATCGTGATGTTCTCGCCGAAGATCTGCTTGCCGATGCGATCGGTCAGAAAGCTGCGGCCGTCGCGGATGGCCGTGGCGCTGAAGTCGGGAAACATCTGGCCGGTCAGATCGAGCACCGCGGCCGGCTCCAGAATCACCGTATAGCGGCCCGGCGGCAGATCGCGTGGGGCCCTCGATTCGGCGGCTTTGCGCGCGGCTGTCAGGGCCAATTCCAGTGGGTTGAGGGTGGCGCGATCGCAGGCGCTCGCCTTGGCCCACCCGGAACTATCGGCCGCCATGGCGGTGATCGAAAAGCGCGCCATGGTCTCGGTGTAGCGCGCCAAAACGCCGCGCGAGTTCAGCAGCGCGAAGACCGATTCGCCGGTGGAGTAGATGCCCGCCGCCGTCTGGCCGGCCGCCTCCACGGCGCCGATGGCCTCCGCCACCGCCCGCGCGCGCTCTTCCGGCGTGGCGCGCGCCGTGGCTTCAAACCAGCGCTCGACGCCCTGGTATTCCGCGGGTCCCGCGAGCGGCGGCAGATCCGGATCGGGATCCGTCAGCCTGGCGATGGCGATGGCCTCCGCCACCACCTCGCGGATGGCATCGCGGCTCAGCCGGTTGGTGGAGGCGCGCGCGGTGCGCCCATCCATCACCGGACGCACCGAAAGCTGCGTGGTGCGCTGCGCCACGTTCTGATGAATGGCGTTGTTGGCGAATCGCGTCAGGGCTTCGTCGGAGCCCGCGACGATGGCTTCGATCTCGGTGACGCCGAGCGCCCGCGCGGCATCCAAGACCTGCCCGAAGATGGCCTCGGCGGCTTCCGCATTATCCCGCATAGGCGCTCCCGATTCGGATGTTGCGAAACCGCGCCGGGCTGGCTCCATGGCCGGTGCCCATCACCTGTTCCGGCTGCCCCTTGCCGCAGTTCGGCACTCCCCACAGGGTCCAGTGCCGCGGTCCGGCGATGGCCGCGCAGGCATTCCAGAATTCCGTCGTGATGCCGCTGTAGCTGGGGTTCTTGAGCATGCGGACGCGCTTGCCGTGGCGCATCTCCCAACCGATTTCGCAGCCGAACTGAAAGTTGTAGCGCTTGTCGTCGATGGACCAGCTCCGGTTGGTCTCCATGTAGATGGCGTGGTCCACAGCGAACACCTCTTCGAGCGACTGCTCGCCCGGCAGCAGGCTGACATTGGTCATGCGGATGAGCGGCAGCCGCTCCCAGCCATCGGCGCGCATGCAGCCGTTGGAGCGCGCCTCGCCGACGGCCGCAGCGGTTTCGCGCGAGGTCATGTAGCCCACGAAACGGCCGCCTCGGATAATATCGGTGACCTGCGCCGGCACACCTTCGTCGTCGAACGCGAACGTGCCCAGGCCCGGCCCGTGCTCCAGCCGCGCGTCGCACACCACGTTGACGATTTCCGAGCCGTAGCGCAGCCGGCCGAGCTGGTCCAGCGTGAGAAAGCTCATGCCGGCGTAGTTGGCTTCGCTGCCCAGCACGCGATCCAGTTCGATGGGGTGGCCGATGGATTCGTGGATCTGCAAAGCAAGCTGCGAGCTGTCCAGAATCAGGTCCGCCTCGCCTTCGGGACACTGATCGGCGGAGTGCAGCGCGACCGCCTCTTCCGCCACGCGCGGCGCGTTTTCGAGCAGGCGCAGCTCTTCCACCAGCTCGTAGCCTTTCAACTGGTACTGGCCGCCGAACGAATTGGGATAGGAGCGCCGCTGGATCTCGCCATCCTTGTAGCTGAGGGCCGCAAAACCGGCGCCCGTCAGGCAGCGGGTCTGGTCGATGAGACTTCCCAGGGTGGATGCGAAGACCTGCCGCCGCCGCTCGAAGTGCATCGAAGCTTCCGCCAGGCTGACCCCCGGATGGCGGCGCAATTCCGCATCCACCGCCAGCAGAACCCCCAGGTTGCGGTCCACGGGAATGGAGAACGGATCGATCTGGAACGGCGAGACCCAGGTGGCTTCGTACTTTTGCTCCGGAGCGAGTGAGACTTCCTGTTTCCGCGCCGCGGCGCCCGCGCGTGCTATCTCCAGCGCCAGGGCGGCGGCGGATTCAATGCCGCTCCTGCTTAGATCGTCGGTGGCGGCGAACCCCCAACCGCCGAATGCCAGCACGCGAATGCCGATCCCCATGGATTCGGAGCTCGAGACATGGCCGGCCTTGCCGTTCTTGGTGGTGATCTCGCGCTCGCGGATCTCAAGGGCGCGTGCGTCGGCGTAGGTGACGCCGCGCCGCGCCACCGCGTCGAGCGCGCTCAGTGCCAGGTCTTTCATCGCGGGAACCGCGCCGAATAGGCCTCGGGATACTTCAACCCGGAGCCGGTATTGTAGATCACGATGCGATCGGTGCTTTTCAAAAAACCGGAAGCCAGCAGTTTTTCGAGCGCGGCCACGCACGCTGCTCCTTCGGGCGCCGCGTAAATGCCTTCATCGGAGGCAAGCCGCACGCCGGCTTCGAGCAGCGCGTCGTCGCTCACCGCGATGGCCGTGCCTCCGCTCTGGCGCACCGCCTGAAGCACCAGGAAATCGCCCAGCGGCTTGGGCACCCGCAGCCCCGCGGCCACGGTGTGGGCGTTCTCGTAAAACCGGCTGCGCGGCTCGTTCTCTTCATAAGCGCGCACCACCGGCTGGCAGCCTTCGGCCTGCACGGCGATCATCTTGGGCCGGCGCGATCCGATCCAGCCCAGCTTTTCCATTTCCTCAAATGCCTTCCACATCCCGATAAGGCCCACGCCGCCGCCCGTGGGATAAAAAATCGCGTCCGGCAACTCCCAATCCATCTGCTCGGCGACTTCGTACCCCATGGTTTTCTTGCCTTCGATGCGGTACGGCTCCTTGAGCGTGCTGACGTCGAACCAGCCTTCGGCGGGACCGCGCTCCGCCACCATGCGTCCGCAATCGCCGATCAGGCCATCCACCAGCGTCACGTGCGCGCCGTACGCCATGCACTCCAGGTAATTGGCCTGCGGGACATCGCGCGGCATGAAGATATGGGCCTCAATGCCCGCCGCCGCCGCGTAAGCCGCCATGGCGCTGGCGGCGTTGCCGGCGGAAGGGATGGCGACTTTCCGGATGCCCAGCTCGACGCACATGGATACGGCGCAGGATAGCCCGCGCGCCTTGAACGAGGCGGTGGGATTCAGCCCTTCGTCCTTCACCCACAGCTCTTCGGCGCCGATGCGCGCGCCCAGCCGCTCGGTGCGGACGAGAGGCGTCCAGCCTTCGCCCAACGTGACGATGGACTCATTGGCCGGCGGCAGAAGCGGCGCATAGCGCCACATGCTCGACGGGCCGTTGGCCACCTCCCGCCTCCTCCAGCGATGGCGAATTCTTTCGAGGTCGTACCGCACCAGCAGCGGACCCCCGCAGGTGCAAAGGTTCGCAACCACGCCTGCGTCCAGCCTGTTGTGGCACAGGCTGCACTCCAAATGCGTCGCTTTAGGCATCAAACAGAAAGTCTAACACTGGCGCTTCATTGCTTTGGCACTATGATAGGTTAAACCTAGCAGATGACTGACGCGGACCTAGAGCGCTTGTTGGCCGACGTGGAATCCGACCGGCCGGAGCGGAAGCAGTCCCTTGCCGATGGGGACAGGATCAGGGAGGCGATCTGCGCTTTTGCGAATGATCTGCCGAACCACGCGGCGCCGGGCGTGCTGTATATCGGAGCCAAAGATGACGGCTCGTGCGCCGGTCTGGCAGCCGGCGAGGTGATCGTTTCTCCACAGCCGAACGGTGCCGGAGAGATGACCGAAAGGGAACCCTAATCCGTCACGCCAGCCGGCGCGTGACGTCGCCGGCACGCCCGTTGCCGGTCGCGATGATCGAACCGGCCCTCCAGACTCCGTTGGTGGCAGCCGTGGCGGTGTTCTACCTCGCGGTAGATCTGCAAACGGCAAGGCAGCCAGGTCGGCACCCGCACCTAACCCAAGCCCAGTTCCTCGTCGATGAAGTAGAAATAGTAGTGCAGGCACTTGCCATCGTCCGGCCGTAAGTACGTCTTGCCCGTTTGCTTGTTGTGCCACGGCTTGTAGGTCGACTGTCCGCCGCCAGCCGCTCGGCGTTCTCTCGCAGTTGATTTCGGAATGGGTCCGCAAAACGCGGGTAGTCGAAGATCCGCACGTTCTTCGCAAACAAATAGGACGTCATCCCCTCGGCGTAGCAGATCTTCGGCAGCGTTCCGAATACCAGCATCCGGTCCCAGCAACCCAGTACCCCTTCGATCTGCGCGGCGTGCCGCTCGGTCAATAGCTCGATGCCCACTCCGGCATCATAGCCCCACCTGTTTGGTTCCGGCTACGCCGGGTTAGGGACCCCCGGGCTGACCCTCGGCCTGTCGGTCTCCCTGCTGAGCCTTGTCATTGTGTCCGCGCTCGCGGCCGGCGAGAGGTTGAGGCTCAGGATCGGCTGGCCGGCAGCAGCTTGAATCGTCCGCCCCTTTTTGAGCGCTTGCGCGCGACCTCGGGTTCTGAGACGCTACAACCATGAAACGCTACTTGGCTTGCCTGGCACTTGCCCTGGCGGCGTTCAGCCGCCCGGGGTGGCCGATGACCGAGGCGGAACGCCGCCAGTATCTCGAGAAGCTTCTGCAAACGCTGCCGGATGTCCCGTCGTTCCAGCAGTGGCTCCAGAAGAGCGGCGAACTGCCGCCCGACTTCGATGCGCTTCCGAAGGTCAATGGGCTTCCCGACCCGTTGAAGTTCCTGGATGGCAGACCGGTGCGAACGGCCGCGGAATGGAGATTGCGCCGCGCCGAAATCAGGCAGCTCTTCGAGAAGTACGATATTGGCACGTTCCCGCCCAAGCCGAAGCTGGATCGGGTGGTGGCGCTTGATGAGACGGCCGGCAAGGGGTACACGGTGCGCAACGTGCGTTTGGAGTACGGCCCCGGCAGCAAGGGGTCGACGCGCGTGCAGGTGATGATCCCCGAGGGCAAAGGGCCGTTTCCGGTGCTGATTAGCCCCAACCTGGCGGGATGGGCGCCGTCGCTGGTGCGCCGCGGTTATATTTCCTGCGGATACGCCGGCAACGACGGCATGGATGACGAAGCCGCGCTGGCCGGGGTCTATCCCGAATATGACTTTGCGACGCTGCCGCGCCGGGCCTGGGCGGTGAGCATGGTGGTGGATTATCTGGAGACGTTGCCCCAGGTGGACATGAAGCGCGTGGCCATGTTCGGGTACTCGCGCGATGGCAAGATGGCGGCCATTGCCACGGCTATGGACGAGCGCGTCGCCGCGGTGATTGCCGGCAGCACGGGCGTGGGCGGCCTGCTGCCGTGGCGGCTCTCGGGCGAGCGTGGCTTTGGGGAGGGGATCGAGAGCACAACCCGCAGCTTCCCCACGTGGTTCGTTCCGCGCCTGCGCTTCTTCTCGGGCCGCGAGGACCGCCTGCCCGTGGATGGCAACCTGCTGGCGGCCATGATCGCGCCGCGCGCGGCCCTCATCGAGTACGGCCTGAACGACCAGGTATCGAACTCGTGGGCGCTGGAGCAGGTGTACCATTCCGCGCTGAAAGTTTATACGCTGCTGGGACAGCCCGGCCGGCTGGGGCTGCTGCGCGTTCCGGGTTTTCACGGCGCCAACGATGAGGAGGCCTGCCTGGATTGGCTGGACATCCAGTTTGGCCGATCGAGTCGAACGTGGAACAACAATCTGCTTTTCCCGTGGGATTTCGACCAGTGGCGGGCCAACAGCAAGACGACCGTGGATTTGAGCCGCTATCCGCGGCACGCCTCCGACGACATTCTTTCGGTGGCCTCGGCCGCGGACTGGGAGAAGAAGGCTGCGGACATCCGGGAGTCCGTAGAGTGGATGCTAGGCGACGAGCCGGCCATGATACCGCCGGCCGGCGGGCGCGGTGGGTTTGGCGGAAGAGGACCCATGCCCGGCGGCGGACGTGGCGCCGGAAACCCTGGCCAGACCACGCCCGACCTGGTCGCCTGGGTCATCCAACAAGGCGGCGGTTCCTATGGCTGGCTGGAGCCGCAGAAGAGTCGCACCGCCTCCCGCCCGGTGACGTTCGGTTTCAACGTGCGCGGCGACCTCTACTATCCCGCCAATACGCCCGAGGGCACCAAGCTGGCAACTGTGATCTGGCTGCACGGATACAGCTATCAGCTCGGCTATATGTGGGTCTACCACAACGATTTACATCCGATCCTGGCGCTGGTGCGGGCCGGCTACGCGGTGCTGGCGTACGATCAGAGCGGCTTCGGCAGCAGGATGAGCGAGACCGGACCGTTCTACGACCGTTACCCGCGCTGGTCGCGTATGGGCCGGATGGTGGAAGACGCGCGCGCGGCCATCGACGCTTTGGAGAAAGACAGCTTGGTGGATGGGCAGCGCATCTATCTGTTCGGCTACTCGATGGGCGGCGCGGTGGGCCTGTATACGGCGGCGCTCGACCCGCGGGTGAAGGGGGTGGTTTCGATTTGCGGATTCACGCCCATGCGCACCGACACCGCGGCGCGCGGCACCGGCGGAGTGGCGCGTTACAGCTACCAGGACGGCCTCATTCCACGCCTCGGCTTTTTTGTGGGCCACGAAGCCCAGATCCCCTACGACTTTGACGAATTGTTGGCCACGATTGCGCCGCGGCCGGTGCTGGTGATGCAGCCGCAATTGGATCGCGGCGCCACGCCCGGCGACGTTCACGCCGCCGTGGAGCAGGCCAGGAAAGTTTACTCGCTCTATGGCGCTGCCGGCAAACTGGGGTTGTACGAGCCCTGGGACTACAACCGTCTCCCCGAGAAATCGCAGGACTACCTGATCGAATGGATGGGCGCGAACATGCACTCCGTCACCGGCAACTGAGGTTCGCGGGCACGTCGCCGTACTGCGCCACCAGCGTCCCGGTAACGTATGATGAAGGTTCGCCACCACGAATGTCCATCCTGCGCCTCGCCTACGTCACGCAATTCCTGATCGCGCTGATTGCCGTTTTTGTGCTGTGGAGCCAGGTGGGCGGCCAGAGCCACCTGGACCTGATGCCCTGGTACGTCAAGCTGGTTCTCGGGGCAGGGGCGGCATTCGCCGTGGTGAAGGCCACGGCGGCCGCCGTTTCGCACGACCACGCGTGGAACGGCCGGACGCTGAAGTGGTTGGGGATCATGGTGGCGTTGCTGGTGGGTTGTGGCCTGGCCAGCTATTACTGCCACATGTACCTGGAATCCGACGAGGGAGACGACCAGCAGGACAGCGCGGTAGTGGGGCGGACCCCCTGGTCTGCCTGCCTCGCGCCTACAGGCGGAGCCCATGGGGATGGGTTTCCGCAGTATCGACCGCGCCTGGGTATCGAGGCCTAAATCGCTACCGGGGAAACCCCTGATAGGATACACATCAGTCGAAAGTACTGGTTTGCTCTACAGTTCCGTGCTCACGGTGTCGAAGAAGTAAGTGAGACTTATGAGAGGAATGCCTCTCATGCCGTACTACTTACTGGACACAGAGGAATACTCGATCTGGGCGCATAGCGTCAAGAATAGCGTCTCAGTGATTTGGAGTAATGTATGTTCAATCGATTGTTTGGAAAGAACGGCACGAATGGTCAGTTCGCGAACGGGACCGAAAAGAACGGCTCGGGCTATCCAGGCTCAACGGAGCGCAGTGAGAGCTTCAAGTGGATCCTGGGGCCCATGCAACTCGTGACCGAACGGTACGGGCGCAAATCCGCCAGCTTCAATCCACCCCCCTTCGAACAGATTTATCAAACCGCGGCCGTCAAGCCCCCGAAGCTCAGCTACGGCTGTTTGAAGGTCGTGGAGATGGCTGGCAGCACGCACCTGGCCGGCATGACCCCGGAGTTCAAGCGCAAGGCGTTGTTGATGGCGCTGGAGGCTACCGGCACCGGTGTCTCGGACGTGCTCAACGACGTAGTGGTCCGCCAGCGAGCCCTCAACGAGTACGAGGAGTCTCTCAAGGAGAAGGTCAGGCAATTCGAGGCCGCCCAAGCGGAGCAGAACCGGCTGCAACAGGCGGAACTTGATCGACTCACGAGCCAGTACCAGGCTCGCATTCAGGCGAACCTGGATGTGGTGGAGCGCACTCACGAATTGCTCCGCAACTGGCAACGAACCAAGCAGCAGGAAGTGCAGCGCCTTATCGACGCAGCGGCCCTCTGTGTTTCGCGGGAGAGCGTCGAGGAAGAAAGCGATGACAAGGTGACGCTAATCCCGCAGCGAGCCACCGGAACTCGCAGATAGGCGGCCGCTGTGATGGTGATGGGGCTGGCCACGGTATTGCTGCTTGCCTTGTGCTTTCGGGTCCGGGGCGCCAAAGTGCGGCCGCTGGATCGGGACGATCTAGTGCGGTTCAGGCGCGACTCCGAAATGAGGGGCCGCGACTGGATGTATACGTTTGAGTAAGTTCAAGGGGAAGAGAAACTCATGAGCAATCCAGAAGAAGTCTACACGCAACCGTTGGGGCTCGATGTTGGCACCAGCCGAATCGTGGTGGCGCGAACCGTGGGCAAGAAATTCCAGTATGAGGCACAGTTGAACGCGTTCATTACGTTGCCATACTCCCGGCTCGCGGAGGACCTTTTGCGGCGCGAGGGTGTGTTCCATCAGGTGTCCAACGACGAACTCGTAGTCGCCGGCGACGACGCTGAGAGATTCGCGGAAATCTTTCACGCGGAGACCCGACGGCCGATGAAGGATGGGGTGTTGAATCCCCAGGAACCATACGCCCTGGAGGTCGTAACCCGGATCGTCGGCAAGCTGCTGGGGAAAGCGTCCACAGATCACCAGAAGGTTTTCTTCAGCATCCCGTCGCCGACCATCGGCCGTGACGGGGGTATCCGCTACCACCGCGAGTCGATTCGCCAGATTCTGACCGAACTCGGATACCAGGGTACCCCGATCGAAGAGGGGTTGGCGGTCGTCTTCGGCGAAATGGGCGCTTCCAATTACAGTGGGATCGGCATCTCGTGCGGCAGCGGACTGTGCAATGTCTGCCTGGCCGTTCTGTCGGTGCCGGTGATCAGCTTCAGCGTTTTCAAAGCCGGCGACTTCATCGATTCGCAATCGGCGATGGTGGTGGGCGAAATGGCCACGCGGTTGCGCGTGATGAAGGAGCAGACGTTCCGTTTTAACGGGATGACTGCCGACCGCATGCACAATGCGCTCGTCGTCCATTACGATCAGGTCATCGAGAACCTTGTACAGGCCCTGCGGGAGAGCATCTCGGCGGCGCAGAAACTCCCCAAGCTGACGCATTCGGTCCCTTTGGTGCTGGCCGGTGGCACAGCGATGCCCGACGGCTTCGTCGAGCACTTCTCGAACGCTCTCCGCGCCAACGAACTGCCGGTGAAGCTTTCGGAGGTGCGTGTCGCCGCGGAACCGCTGAATTCTACCGCTCGGGGCGCCTTGATCGCAGCGCTTTCCTAGATCGCACCGATCCGAGGATACCGGATATGCTCGTGTGAAGGAAACAGCGAACAAACGCAGGACGTGTTACGCTGACCTTCATGCGAAAAATGGCCGGGATTGCCGTTATCGCGGGCTGTCTGCCGACCTTTGCATGGGGGCCCGAGGGGCATAGCCTGGTGGCCCGGATCGCCGATGCCCAGCTTACGCCCGCGGCACGCGCCCGAGTGGTGGCAATTTTGGGACCCAACACCAGCATGGCTTCGATTGCCAGTTGGGCCGACCAGGTTCGCCCGTCGCGCCCCGACACCGAGCCGTGGCACTTCATCGACATTCCCATCGATAAGCCGCACCTCGACATGGCGCGCGATTGTCCCAAGGGCGATTGCGTCATCGCCAGGATCGAGTATCTCCGGAAAGCTCTGAACGACCCCGCCATCACGCCGGCCGAGCGCCGCGAGGACCTCATGTTCCTGATTCACTTCATCGGCGACATGCACCAGCCGCTGCACTGCGCGAATAACAATGACAAGGGCGGCAACGATGTGCCGGTGGAATTCTTCGGCCGGCGGACGAACCTGCACAGCGTGTGGGACAGCGGTTTGCTGGGGCGGATGGGAACCGAAAACGAGTTATTCGGCCCGCTCTCGGCGGAGTCCGCGCGCCACGCCAGGAAGTGGTCGAAGGGCACGGTGGAAGATTGGGCGGAACAGGCGCACAAGGCGGCGCAGAAGATGGTCTACGGCCGGCTGCCGAAAGTCGCGGCGGGCGCGCCGGTTCCGATAGGCGCGGCGTATGAGAAAAAGGCGGACCCGCTGATCCGCGAACAGATCGAGAGGGCGGGCGCGCGGCTGGCGGCGGTGTTGAACGCGGCGTTCGATTAGCGGGGATCGCCCCTACTGCCTGGCGGCTTCCTCCACCTTGAGCTTAGCCAGCGTGCCGCTCATGCGCATCTCCTTGCTGCCGCTGGTGAGCAGGATCACCAGGCGGCCGTCGTCCTGAGTGGCGCCGCGGCCGGTGTAGGTCTCGTCCCCGGTGCGCAGATTGAGGCCGGTGAGGCGCAGGCGCGGAGCGGCTTCGAGCCACGCCAGATTGTAGCTGCCCGAAATGCTGCGCCATGCGTCCAGCGTGCCGAAATCCAGAGCGGCGCCGGTGAAGTTCCCCTCCGACGTCAGGTTGGCCAGCAACTGGTTGCCGGCTCCCGAGGTCTCCAGCGTGCCATCGGCATCCAGCTTGCCCGCTTGCCAGTCCAAACCCTTCACCTTGGCCGTGAGCTTATAAGAGGGCCGCGCGGTGCGCAGGTTGACGGCCAGTTTGCCGGTGATGGCGGCGCGATCGAGCTTGGCCTGAAGGCCGTCGAATTCCATGCGCGCCACATCCCATAGCAGGTGCGCGCGGACGTTCTCCAGGTGGCAGCCGGCCAGCAGCAGATCGCCGATCTGCAGCGTGCCATCGACGGCGCGCGCGGTGAGCCAGGCGGGCACCGGGGCGCGGCCCAGGGCGCGGGCGATCAGGTTCCTGTTGCGGCTCAAGGTGGGCATGAATTCCGCTTCCAGATCGGCGGCGTCCACCTCTTCGGCTCGCAACCGGAGGCGATGCGGCCGCGCTGCGCCGGGCTCGTAGCGGTAATCCCCGGTGAAGGCGACTTTGCCGGCCTGCGCCTCCAGGCGATCGAGCACGATGCGTGCGCCATCGATCTGCGCGCGCGCGAACGCAATCTCGAGCGGATCGGCCAGGCCCGGCACGGCCATCTGAGCGTCGCCGAGCTCGAGACGGCCGGTCCAGCCGGCTTTGGCGGCCGTCAGGCGGTAGTGCAACTGGCCGCTCCATTGGCCGGATCGGACCTGCTCGAGCCAGGGCACGGCGGCCAGGGCCACCTGCGCGCGCAGCGATGCCACCTTCATGGCCTCGGCGGAGATGGAAAGATCGAGCGTCTCCTGATCCATGGCGTAGTCGGCTTCGATCTGCGCCTGTTCCTGGTCGGCGGTGCGCACCACGGCCGGCGAGAGGCGCACGTGGCCGTGGTCCACCAGCATGTAGGCTTGCTCAAAACGGACGGGCGGCGAATCGGGGATGGTAAGGGCCGTATCGTGAAACGCCAACTGACCCTGGAAGCTGCCCTCGCCGGAATAGCCTATGGCGCCATCCATGCTTCCGCTCAGCTTCAGCCTGGGCGGGAACTGCGCGCCCATGTGCCGCGCCAGTTCCATCAGCGGCGCCACCGGAAACTGGTTCCAATTCACGGTCACCGCCCAGTGCGGCTGCGAAAGGTAATCGTTGACCCGGAACCGCAGCCACAGCGGCAGCGGCGCGTTGCCGGGGGAGTTGGACTGCAACTCGAGTTGCTGCGCGATCAGGTCCAGGCGGCCGCGAATATCGAGCGGCCAGCCCTGCCCCTGCGGCGGCAGCAGGTCCCAACGGTGGACGTCTTCGATGTTGAGCCGCCCCAGTATGCCGATGTTGTCGATGGGTCCACCCAAGTGCAACCGGGCGGAGATGGTGCCGTGTATGTTGCCGGCCTGGCCGCGCATCAGCGCCGTGATTTCGCCCAGCCCGGTGCGGTCAAGCTGCACATCCAGATCGACGCGCTCCGGGGCGACGTACCAGCGCCCCTTCACGGTGACGGAACCGAGACCCTGCGCGGGACGGTCGGTGCGGGCGAGTTTGGCGGAACCGGAGACTCTCCAGCCGCCCCCGCGCGAACCGGGAGGCGAGACGTCGAGATCCGTCTGGGTGAGGTAGAAAACCGATTTCATATCGCCGAACTTGAAGTTGATGCGGCTGTCGCGAAAGCTGCTGTTGCGAACGTGGATGGCGGGGGCAGCGCGCATCACGGAAGGGTTGACCAGCGACGCGAAGTTCCAGCGGCCCAACTCGGAGGCCGGACCGGACTTGGCCAGATTGATGCTGGCGCCTTCCAGGCGGATGGAAGCAATCACGAACTTGCCGCCGAAAAGCGCCCAGAGGCCGGGCGTGACATCGATCTCGTCCATGTAGGCCATGGGCTCGATGCCGATGGAGGGGTCGTCATGAATGACCACGTTTTCGACCGAGAAGCCGGGACCTCTGAACAGACTGAACCGCACGGGACCGAGGAACTCGACGCGGCGCCCGAGCGCGAGCTCGAGCGAGCCGCGGAGGCGCTCGCCGTACCGATCTGCGCCCAGGTAGGGGGCCACAATCCCCACCACGAGCAGCAGTGCCAGCGCCGCTCCAGCGAGTTTCAGAACCGTGCCGAACCGGATCTTCATGCGCCCGCTCCGGTGAGGCCGCGGTAGGCTTCGGGGTCGTCGATATCGGCCAGGATGCCGGGGTCGTCTACGTCGAGGAACTCGGTTTGCGCGGCGTGGCTGCGCACCACGTCGCGTGCCGCGCCGGTTTCGGGGAGCGCCAGGAACTCGGGGATGAGCTCGCGCGAAAACCATATGGGATGGCCGCGGCGTCCGTGGTAGCGAGGCACGCGCAGCAGCGCGGCGCGCGGCCCGGCCAGCAAATCATCGATGGTGGCGGGCCGAACGGCGGGGTGGTCCACCAGTGTAAAGAGCACGCCATCGGCATGGGGCGGAATGGCTCGCAACCCGCACTGCATGGAGGTGGTCTGGCCGCGCGCCCAGTCCGGGTTCACAACGAAAGTTGCGGGGGAGTGCCCACCGGCGCGGATGCGCTCCGCCTCGGCGCCCAGCACCACAATCACGGGAGAACAGCGCGCGGCGAACAGGCCAGCCAGCCGGTCGAGAAAGGTTTCCTCGCGGTATGCCAACAGAGCTTTCGGAAAACCCATGCGGCGCGATTCGCCGGCGGCCAGAATCAACCCAGCGACGCTGCGGCCGGCGCTCACTTCGCCAGCACGGCCCGCAGCGATTCGTCGGCGAATACCGACATCGAAAGCGAGCGCCAGTTGGACGCCGCGCCGCGGCGCACCGCGATCATTTCCGCGGCCACCGAAATGGCGATCTCCTCGGGAGAAACCGCACCGATATTCAGCCCCATGGGGGCGTGAATGCGTTCGAATGTCGCGCGCGGAATCCCTTCTTTCTCCAGTTCGCGGATGACATTCAGCACCTTGCGCTTGCTGCCGATCATGGCAATGTAGCGCGCGGGCGTGGCAATGGCCAGCTTGAGCACGCGCATGTCGTCGCGATGGCCGCGCGTGACAATGATGACGTAGCTGGTCTCGTTGATCTGAAGGTTGGGGAAAACTTCCTCGTACTCGGCGGCGTGCACGCCGGCGGCTTCGGGGAAGCGTTCGCGGTTGGCGAAAGTCTCGCGGTTATCGATCACCACGGTGGCAAAACCCGCCAGCGTAGCGACCTTCGAGAGGCTCTTGGAGATGTGCCCGGCGCCGAAAATGAAGGCGTGTGGAATGGGCAACACCGGCTCGACGAAGACATCGAGCTGGCCGCCGCAGATGAGGCCGTTGTCATAGGCCGCGTCCTGGCCCAGGTTGAAGGTGAGGTGCTTGGGCTTCTCCGTTTGCATGACCTCCCGGGCGGCGTTCCACACCTCGGCTTCGACGCAGCCGCCGCCGATGGTGCCGATCATGGAGCCGTCCTCGCGCACCAGGAGCTTGGCGGTCTCATAGCTGGGGATGGACCCGCGCACCTCGACGATGGTGGCGAGCGCGCACTTCTGCCCCAGGTTGCGGAGACGGACCAGTTCCTCGAAAACGTCCATTTGATGACGATTATAGCGTGGGAGGGGCAGCCCGTCTATTTCCAACGGCTGCGAACCAGGCGAAACGCGAGATCATGGAAGAAAGCCCGACGCGGCACATCGGGGAGCGCACGCCTAGACCCAAGGCCATCCTGTCGATCTCGGCTCACTGGTTTGTGTCGGGAACCGCTGTCACAATCAGTGCTGCGCCAAGGACCGGTAGAGATTCTGTAGAATTGAAGCATCCCGATGCCCACCCAGGCCCGAACAGCCGGCGCGCGCCAGTTCTTCTCCCGTCATGGCACGCTCTCCAAGTGGCATCCCAATTACGAGTTCCGGTCGGGACAGGTGGAGATGGCCGAAGCCGTGGAAGCGGCGCTCGCGGATAAGCGCCACCTGATTGTCGAAGCCGGCACGGGCACCGGAAAAACGCTGGCGTACATGGTCCCGGCGCTGCTCTCGGGTAAGCGCATCGTGGTCTCCACGGGCACCAAGAACCTCCAGGAGCAGCTTTTCTTCAAAGACGTTCCCTTCCTCCAGCAGCACTTCGCGCGGCCCCTGAAAGTCTGCTACATGAAGGGCCGCAACAACTACGCCTGCCGCCAGAAGATCTACGACGCCGAAAAGGAACCGGTGCTCTCGGGCCTGGAAGAGGTGGCGGATTTCGAGATCATCCAGCAATGGGAGAAGAGCACGGAGTTGGGCGACCGGGCCGAAATCAAGAACCTGCCCGAAGGCTCCACGGCGTGGGCCAAGATCGACGCGCGCACGGATATGTGCACGGGGCAGAAGTGTCCCAATTTCGAGCGCTGCTTCATCACCCTGATGCACCAGCGGGCGGCCGACAGCGACATCGTCATCGTCAATCACCACCTGTTCTTCGCGGACCTGTCCCTCAAGGACGAAAACTACGAGGGTGGAATCCTGCCGGAGTACGAGGCGGTGGTGTTCGACGAAGCTCACGATATCGAAGACGTCGCCGCCCAATACTTCGGCGTTGCCATCAGCAACTACCGTTTGCAGGAGCTGCGGCGCGATATCGCGGCGGTGGGCCGAACCAAGAAGCTCGGCACCCCGGAACTGGACCGCATTCTTCAGCGGCTGGATGAGATGACTATCCAGTTTTTCGGCCTTTTCGGCGACACCGAGCGGCGCGTGGCCTTCCAGGGCCGGGACTCCTTCCGCGAAGAGAATGACGAGATTTACTCGGACCTGCTGGCCGCTCTGGATCTGATCGGCTCGCATCTCAGGCTGCTCCAGAACCCGCCCGAAGAGATCGTGCCGCTGGTGCGGCGCACGCTGGAACTCGGGCTGGCGCTGCGCTTTGTGATGGAGGAAGACGACGAGCGGTACGTGTACTGGGTGGAAAGGCGCGGGCGCGGCTGTTTTCTCCAGGCCACCCCCATCGATGTCTCTCCCATTCTGTCGGAGCGGCTCTTCCAGAAGGTGGACTCGGTGATTCTCACTTCGGCCACCCTGGCGGTGGCCGGCGGCTTCGCGTACACCGAAAAAAGGCTGGGCCTGGCGGGCGCGCGCGGCCTGGTGGTCCCTGGCCATTTCGACTACCGCAAGCAGGCGCTGCTCTACGTGCCGCAGCACCTGCCGGAGCCGCGCAGCCCGGCGTTCCCGAAGGCCGCCGCCGGGGAAGTGGCGCGGATTCTCGAATCGAGCCGCGGCCGGGCCTTCGTGCTCTTCACCAGCTATCAGCAGATGCGCCTGGTGTACGAACAGGTCTCATTCGAAATCGAATATCCCACGCTGCTGCAAGGCACCGCGCCGAGGACCGCGCTGCTGGAGGAGTTCCGCTCGACGCCCCACGCCGTGCTCTTTGCGACTTCCTCCTTCTGGCAGGGCGTGGACGTGCCGGGCGAGCAGTTGAGCTGCGTTATCATAGATAAGCTGCCGTTCGCGGTGCCCAACGATCCGGTGGTCAACGCGCGGATCGAAAGCATTCGCAAAGCGGGGGGAAATCCGTTCTACGATTACCAGATCCCGCAAGCCGCTATCGCCTTGAAGCAGGGGTTCGGGCGGCTGATTCGCAGCAAGTCGGACCGCGGGGTGCTGGTCCTGCTGGATAACCGCATCACCAAGCAGCGGTACGGCCAGGTGTTCTTCGACAGCCTGCCGGATTACCGCTTCAGCACCAGCCTGGAGGACGTGGAGAAGTTCTTCGATGTTTGAAGTCACGATTGAAGAGACATTCGCCGCCGGCCACGCCTTGCGGAACTATCGCGGGAAGTGCGAGAACGTGCACGGCCATAATTACCGCGCGGAGGTGACGCTGCGGGGCGCGGAGCTGGATGCCATCGGGCTGCTGGTGGATTTCGTGGAGCTGAAGAAAGTGGTCCACGCGGTGCTGGACCGCATGGATCACCAGTGGCTCAACGACTTCCCGCCTTTCGACGCGCTGAATCCGTCGGCCGAAAACATGGCCAGGTACATCTACGACGAAGTGAGCGCGGGGCTGACGGCCAAAGAGGGTGTGCGCGTGGCGTGCGTCAGGCTTTGGGAGACCGACACCGCCAGCGCGGCCTATTTTCCGTAGTAGGCGGCGTTTTTGGCGGTGAACTCCGCCCACTTTTCCGGCAGGTCGTCGAGCGCAAAAATAGCCGATACGGGGCACACCGGGACGCAGGCGCCACAGTCGATGCACTCGACCGGGTCGATGTAGAGCATCTCGGCTTCCGCGAAGTTAGCCTCATCTTTCTTGGGATGGATGCAATCCACCGGGCAGGCGTCCACACAGGCAGTGTCCTTCGTTCCAATGCAAGGTTCCGCGATTACGTATGCCATTGTTGTTTGTTTCCCCAGGTACCTTATTACATAGCACAGCCGAACCGGAGAAAACAATTCCGATGTTGCCAACGGGGCCACCTTGGCCCCAAACTGTAGAAGATGCCCGCTAAAGTACGAAAAGCTGTTTTCCCCGCCGCCGGGCTGGGCACCCGTTTTCTTCCCGCCACCAAGGCGCAGCCCAAAGAAATGTTGCCGATTGTCGACAAGCCCATCATCCAGTACGGGGTGGAGGAGGCGGTCCATTCGGGCATTCAGAACATCATCATGGTGACGGGCCGCGGAAAGAGCGCCATCGAGGACCACTTCGATGTGAGCTTCGAGCTGGAATACCTGCTGGAGTCGCGCAAGAAGAAGGAACTGCTGGCCATCGTGCGCGGTATTACCGATATGATCAGCGTGTCTTACGTGCGCCAGAAGGAGGCCTTGGGGCTGGGGCACGCGGTATTGCGCGCCAGGGAGCTGGTGGGCGACGAGCCGTTCGCGGTGGTGCTGGCCGACGACGTGATCGAAGCCGAGACCCCCTGCCTGCGCCAGCTTCTGGACGTGTACGATTTCTTCGGCGCCCCGGTGCTGGCGGTGATGGAGGTGCCGGCGGAGAGCATTTCCGCGTACGGCGCGATTGACGCCGAGCCGGTGGCTCACAACGGCGGCCACGACCGCGTCTACCGCATACGCGACCTGGTGGAGAAACCCAAGCCCTCGGATGCGCCCTCGAACCTCGCCATCATCGGGCGCTACGTGCTCACGCCGGAAATTTTCGATTCCCTGCAAGGCATCGAACCGGGATCCGGAGGCGAGCTTCAGCTCACCGACGCCTTGAAGCACTTGCTGCGCAAGCGCCCGTTATACGGCTATCGCTTCGAGGGCACGCGTTACGACGCAGGGGATAGGCTGGGCTTCCTGAAGGCCACAGTGGAATTCGCGCTGGCGAGGAGGGATCTGGGAGGGCCGTTCCGGGAGTATTTGAAGGGGCTGAAGCTGTGAGGTGGCAAGCGAACCTCGACGGGCTTTGCCGGAGTCTGGAGGACTATGCCAAGGTGAACGGCATTGGGGTCCCGAACCCCTCGTCCCAGGCAGCCGCGCGTTTGAGCGATTCGCTTTACCTGGCACATTCGACTGCGGATGAGAAATTCTCGGATATCTGCGCCAGCGGGTACCTGGTTTCGGCGGCACGCCTCGCCGCCGACCGCAATGAATCGCTGGCGCCAAGGCGCACCGAGGTCGCATTGGGGACGGCTGCCTCCGTGTTCTTCTATGTTTCGCCGTTTCGATTTCCGCAGACGGGCTGCGGCTTCCTGTTTGCCAAGACCCTGGAATCCCATCGCTCCGATGAGGGCGTGGCGACCCCTTTCGATTCCGGCGGGCTGCTGGGAAGGTTCACTCGCCCCGATCCTGCTGAACCGCCGCGGGCATTTCTGTCGCGCCATGAACTGCCGATCCCCGGGCACCGCCGCTATCTCGGCCTGTCCATGGGCGTCCTTTTTGACAAACCCGAGGATTACGTAGAGGGCCTGGAACCGCGTCTGCCGGGACCAATCGGGCTGACTGGAGGCGATCGCCGGCGCTGGACGCATGAGGTTCGCATTCCAGAGCGAGTCTTTGTGCGCGGCAGCCACTTGCAGGCCGTCTTCGCCCCGAAAGCCCGAGTGGCAGCCGACCCGGAGGTGAGAGATCTCTTCCAGTGGTGCGTTGGGGAGGGTGTGGACCACATCTCCTTCGACACACCGCGCAGGAACGACTTCGAAGCGCTACGGCGGGAGTGCCTCGGCTATATCCGCCGAAAGCTATACTAGGATTCTCCTATGGCAACGCCCTGGAACCTCGACGATCTTGAGATCGTGGGCTACGCAGACGTTCTCACGGAGACCGTGTTGCCCTCCGTGGTGCCGCCGGTGTTCCGCTTGAAGGCCGATTCCCAGCGGGCCTTCTTGCCGCCTTACTCCTTCAACGCGGGCTTCTTATGCAACGCCACTGAGGTGTTTCAGTCCGAATTGGACGAACTGAGGGACTCACGCGAAATTACACTTTTCGATGATGCGTTCTCCGCGCGCGCCGGTTTTGAACTCTGGGTCGACCAGTCATTTCAGTGGCGCTACCAACCATTGGATGAGGCGGAGCAGGAGTTACGCCACATCGCAGACGAGGCAATCCGGAAGGCGGAGGACGCCTTACAAAAGGGCGATCTCCAGCAGGCGGAGCGCCTCAGTGGAGTAGCTATCTCAGCGGATGACCGGAGGGTGGAACCGCTGGCGATCGAGGCTGCAATTTGCCGGATCCAGGGAAACAAAACAGGCGAGCAGCTTATGGCGGAACTGGCCGCGCCGGTCCTGGAGGAGAGGCTGTTCAATCTGCTGGTAGACGATTACTGCGCCTCTCGGCAACAGCCAGCGCCAGCAGTGCAGGCTTCCGGTCCCCGGCGACCGATGCAGGGGGTGGCCCGAGTGCGCGTAGCCGCGTAGGACTGCCGATGCACTTCCCGTACATTTTCACCTTCTACAGCTTCAAGGGCGGTGTAGGCCGCAGCATGGCCCTTATGAATGTGGCCTACACGCTGGCGGGGCGGGGCCGGCACGTTCTGGTGGTGGATATGGACCTGGAGGCTCCGGGACTCAGCGGCTTCCTGCACCGCAGCGGGGAGTTGGCTGAACCAGAGGCGGCCCACCCGAAAGACATCCTGACTTTGCTCGGGGAGGCGACCAGGGCACTACGCGCCGGCGGCGCCGTCGAGGAAATAGCGCACCGCCTGCCTCCGCTCGCCCACTACATCCGCACGGTCGCCGAAAAAAAACTCGAAGCTCTCCAGCCGAAGCTCGGGAAGCTGGGCCGACTGGATGTGCTTGGAACCGATCCCGAGCGCGACTACATGGGGCGCCTGGCGCAACTGGGCTTGAAGGGCCTTCCGCAGGGTCAGTTGATTGCCCTCAGCCGGCTACTCCACCACTATCTCAAGGCGCAGCGCTTCGCGCACCGGCCGCTCGGAGTTGAGACCTTTGAGCCGCCACTAGAAACCCCTTACGACTACGTTCTGGTGGACAGCCGCACGGGCATTACGGAGATCGGCGGGTTGTGCGTGGGACCGCTGGCAGATCGGCTGGTGGTGATTACCGGCTTGAATGACCAGAACGTACATGGCACATTGGAGTTCCTAGAAGAAGCTGGAATCCAGCCCAAACC
This sequence comes from Bryobacteraceae bacterium, assembly GCA_049515735.1. Taxonomy (GTDB): domain Bacteria; phylum Acidobacteriota; class Terriglobia; order Bryobacterales; family Bryobacteraceae; genus Fen-178. Next base: position 1,450 of record JBEKTU010000067.1, on the reverse strand, counting down.
GCGCTCGAAGGACGACAAAGCGTGGGATGACGCCGACGCCGTTGGCGTGGCCGGTGCAGACAACCCCAGCCTCGGTCCCAAGCCGACGATTCTGGTTGCAAGCCCGGTGCCGGCCGGTGAGATCACTTACAAACGGCAGCGGCTGGGCGAACTGGAGAAACTCCTCGGTATCCACCCGGTTTCGCTCTCTTATCATCCCCTGATGGCTCTGATGGAGAGTGTCTTCGTGCGCGATTACCCGGAGGAGTACCTGGCGGGCGAGTACAAGGGGTTGGCGACGAGTCTAATGGCGCAAATCGGTGATGATTCGCAGCGCCTGGCGTCTGAGGTCCGGGTGTTGTGGAAAGAGGAGAACGATTTGACTGGGGCGATCACTCGAGCCTTGCGACTTGCTTCCGACGTTCCGGATCTGGGCATCACAATGCTCGGACTGCTGGGGAGAACTGGCCAAGAGCCCGATGGCAACCATGTTCCGGAGCTGAGACAAGTGTACGCCGCTCTTTCCCAGAATGCGGAAACGAGGCTGGCCGCGTTGAACGGCTGGGGCTTTGCGCTTCTCGAACGGGCCAAGACGAAGACAGGGGACGAAGCCGGTCACTTGTTGCAACAGGCGCGGCAGAAGCTCCTCGAATCCGAACGAATGCACGCTGGAAGCGGCGCCTACAATCTCGCCTGCGTCGAAGCTATGGAGGGAAACACGAACGAGGCGGTTCGCTGGCTACAGGTATTCAAATCTGCCGGCGGACGGCTCTCAAGGGCGAAAATCGCCGCGGAGAAGGACTTCGACCGAGTGCGCAATCAGCCGGACTTTGTTAGCCTGTTGGAGTCGCTGCCCGAGAATTAGGAAGCGCGGTTGTGGGGATTTGGGGTTGAAGCTGTGATCGGAGGACTACACTAAGAGCATGTTGCCAACCGGCCTCACGGAACGTATCGCCGCGCGTCTGGGTCCGCTGGGCTATCTCGACCAGCCCGAGGACCTCGCGCTCTATGAATACGACGGCGGCGTAGAAAAACATCGGCCGGACCTGGTGGTGTTTCCGCGCTCCACCGAAGATGTGGCCGCCATCGTGAAGATCGCGCGTGAATTCCAGGTTCCGTTCACGGGCCGCGGCGCGGGAACGGGACTTTCGGGCGGGGCCATCCCGCGCGAGGGCGGCATCCTGGTGGCCTTTGCGCGCATGAACCACATTCTGGAGGTCGATCTCGAGAATGAGCGCGCCGTGGTCGAGCCGGGAGTGGTCAACCTGGATATCACGCTGGCCGCCGAGAACCGAGGCTATTTCTACGCGCCCGATCCCTCCAGCCAGAAGGCCTGCACCATCGGCGGCAACGTGGCCGAAAACGCCGGCGGACCGCACACGCTGGCCTACGGGGTCACCACCAACCACGTGCTCGGACTGGAGCTGGTGCTGCCCGACGGAACCGTGGTCGAGACCGGCGGCAAGGCGCC
>JBEKTU010000066.1:0-34189 GCA_049515735.1 Bryobacteraceae bacterium | reverse complement strand
GCCGGTGTCAGCAAATCCGAGATCGCCCGCCGCCTTCAGACTAGCCGCACCTCGGTGCGCCGCATCCTGGCGAGTGATTCCACCCAGAAATAGGCCCCCTGTGGTTCGCGTAGCGCTCACCAAACATGCTGTTTGATGGTGTAGAACTACGCGATATTATCGACCGCACTCCGGACGTGATAGAGCTTCGCAATGAGTATGGCCGCTGTTGCCGGATCCTTTCCAGTGCTGAGGCGCTCGCTTTGGATCTGGACCTTTTCGTGGGCGTCGGAAACCGGCGCCGCATTCGATTTCTCCGCTGGCGCACCCGGAGGTACACACTCAACGCCGGAAGCCATACAACAAAGCGCCTGAAGGGCGAGGCCGAAATGAACATCGCTCATCCACTGGTCCGGGAGCACCGGCCTGTTTGGAGTAAATGATGACCAAGTTGATTACGATCCCGAAATTTGCGGCAGCCACAGGTCTGCCGTACCGGCTCTGTCTTCACCTGATTGGAACGGGCCAGATTCCGTCTGTCGCTGTCGGACGTCGTCGCCGGATCGATGTGCGCTGGGTGGAGCAATGGTTGGCGACCGGCGGTTATCGCTCTTCGGGGCAGGAATCGCCGACACAACATGGGCAGGTCGCACGCATTCTCGACGCTGGCGAACCACGGAGTGCAGCCCGCTAGGATTGGCCGCGGGCCAAAGAGCTTTTTCCCCAACCGCTATGTACGCACAGAGCAATCGCGCTGACCGAAGTGGAGGGCAGATGGAGGCCGCTGCGCGCAGCGCAATCGAACTGCGCGCGGGCCGGGCGCTCACCGATGCCGAATGGGCGGCGGCGCGGGCCAGGCTCCTGGATTTCGCGGGTATTCTGCGCGGTTGGGACCGAAAGACGACGGCGTCGCGGCGAGGTAATGTTGAGGTGCTATGCCAGCCAGAACCTTAACATTGACGCCAGCCTCCAAGAACGGGACGGCGGCGCGTGCCATCCAAGTGGTGCTGTACGCTAGGGTGTCCAGCAAGGATCAGGAGAAGGAGGGCTTCAGCATCCCAGCGCAACTCCGTCTCCTGCGAGATTATGCCACGAACAAAGGCTTCGTGATTGCGCAGGAGTTCACCGACGTTGAAACCGCCAAGGCCAGCGGTCGGACCAACTTCAACGAAATGCTGATGTATCTGAAAAAGCATCAGACCAAGTGCCGGACGATCCTGGTGGAGAAGACTGATCGCCTTTACCGGAACATCAAGGATTACGCGACCATAGACGAGTTCGATGTTGAGGTCCACTTCGTCAAAGAGAACGAAATCATCAGCCGCTCATCACGGTCGAACGAACAGTTTGTGCATGGGATAAAGGTCTTGATGGCCCGCAACTACAGCCAGAACTTGGGCGAGGAGACCGTAAAGGGGATGACCGAGAAAGCGTGTGCCGGCATCTACCCAAGCTGCGCACCCGTCGGATATCGGAATGCGGACGGTCCCAACGGCAAGCGTGTGATTGTCTCGGACCCGGACGTTGCGCCGATAATAACCGAATTGTTCGGACGGTTCGCCAGCGGCCGATATTCGCTGAAGGCACTCGTGAAGGAAGCTAACGGTGAAGGCCTCAAGCTGCGCGGCCGCAAGCTCTACAGCAGTGTCGTTCACCAAATACTGAGGAAGCGGTTGTACACCGGCGATTTCGATTGGGACGGCAGGACGTACACAGGCTCTCACGAGCCTCTGGTCACGCGCGAATGTTGGCAGCGTGTTCAGGAGTTGCTGGATACTCGCGCCGAGAACAGGACCCGGAAAGTGAAGCACGACTTCGCGTACACCGGGCTGGTCCACTGCGGCCATTGCGGCTGCCTGTTTGTCGGCGAGTTGAAGAAGCGGAAGTACGTATACTACCACTGCACGGGCAACCGAGGAAAATGCGAGGAGCCATACACCCGTCAGGAGATTCTCGCTCGCGAGTTCGCCGAAGTTCTGCAGGAGCTGGTCATTCCGCAGGCCATCCTCGAATGGCTCGGTAGCGATGTACTCACCTCCGACCAGACCGAGCAGGCGGCCCGCGCGCAGGCGATCAAGAAGTTGCAGGCCCGGCACGAGCAAATCCAGGCACGCATCGATACGATGTACTTGGACAAGCTCGATGGGCGGATCACGCAGGAGTTTTTCGACAAGCAATCGGCGACTTGGCGCTCCGAACAGGACGGGCTGCAGCGCAAGATCCAAGAGACCCTAAAGGCCACGCCGGCCCCAATCGATCAGGCACTCGACATGCTGCGCCTGACGAGCCGGGCGAGCGAGTTGTTCCTGCAGCAGACCGCCGCCGAGCAACGCCGATTGCTCCAGGTGGTTGTTGAAAAGGCGGCGTGGCAGGACGGCGCGTTGCGAACGACCCTGTTCGAACCGTTCGAGATCTTGCGCCATTCGAACCAGGAAAGTTATAGAAAAGAAAAGGAAAACGGCGGGTCAGGACGCGATATGGGAATTTGGCTCCCCACGTAGGACTCGAACCTGCAACCCTTCGCCCCGGCAGCTCTCCTCTAATTCGTCTGCCGCCCGTTGCCAGCCTTCTCGTCGCCACGCCCCATCGTGTCGATCTCATTGAAGTACACGCGGCGGCCTTCATCCATCGCCAGGTTGGAAAGCATCACAGCCACTGAATCCGCCAGGCCGATCTCCAGGTCCGCCTTGGGATGCGTCTGATCTCGGCAGCTCTGGAAGAAGCTTTGGAGCTCGATGTCCACCGGGTTGTCCTGTTCCTCCTGGACCAGAATGCCCTTGGCGGTGAGCCACCGCCGCGCAAACTTGGTTTCGCGCGCCAGGAAGCTGGCATCGGGTTTAAAGTCCAAGTCGGTGGTCATGATCGGAATGGGCCCGTTAGCGCCTCCCGACGCTACCATGGTGGCGCCGGCCACGAAGGCTTCCTTCTTCTTGGCGTCCACGTTGGTCACCGTGGTGGTCTTGGGCGGCTCCAGGTACCACCAGGCGATGGCCGTGTGCAGGTCGTCGCCCACCGTAATCTCGATGGTGCCATCCGTGCCCATGATGATCTCGCCCATCTCCGGGCGCGCGCCGTTGAACATCGGAAGGAACTGATTGGTGCTGATGGAAGAGTAGGTGAGCTTCTGCCCCTTGGGGTAGCGGTAGATCAACTGCACGTTGTCGTAGACGTCGCGCCCATCCTTTAGAGTGTCCAGGCTGCCCAGGCCCATCACGAATTCCGGCGAGGAGCCGAACATCCAATCGGCCACATCCACCTGGTGCGAGGTCAGCTCAGCCGGCAGACCGCCCGACATGGAGCGGTAGACCCGCCAGTTGGCGATGTTCGACTCGCCGCCCGGTTTCATGGTCCACAACGAGCTTGGCTTGTTGATCATGTTGCGATGCCACTGCGCGTGGATGTGGTGGACGTCGCCGAGGATACCCTTGTCCACCATGTTCTTCACCACCTGGTAGAAGTAGCTGTAGCGCCGCTGGAGGCCGGTTTGCAGGATTTGGCTGGGATGTTCCCACGCCAGCGCGCGCAACGCGTGTACTTCCTCCGGCTTGAAGACCAGGCACTTTTCGCAGAACACGTGTTTGCCCGCCAGCAGAGCATCGCGAGTAAGCGGGAAGTGCACGAACAGCGGCACGATCACGAACACCGCGTCGATATCCTTCTGCGCCAGCAGATCGCGATAGTCTTTGTACGTTTTCGGATTGCCGCCGATGGTTTGCACCCCATGGTCGATGGCTTCCGGCAGGATGTCGCACAGCGCCACGCAGCGGCCGCTGTCGATCTTCTTCAGGTGTTTCAATAGGTAGGTGCCGCGGCTGCCGCAACCGATCATGCCGTATTGCACCTGTTGGTTGGCAGCCTTTACTTTTTGGATGAAAGGGGCTCCCTGAATCGCCGGGAGGGCGGCGGCGGCGGTGACGGCCCCGGCGGCTTTCAGTACATCGCGGCGCGAAACGTCATTCTCCTGTGCCATGTAAGGCAACCTCGCAATGGGAGATAATTTCACCCGCATTGTAACACGGAGGTTGCGAAGGGTCCGTGGGATGGCGATCCACGCGGCACAGTTGCGCCCCGAGGCGCTGGGCTATAGTGGGCATCATGGGCCGCATTCGCGTTCTTCCCGACCAGGTGGCCAACAAGATCGCCGCCGGAGAAGTGGTCGAGCGGCCCGCGTCGGTGGTCAAGGAACTTCTGGAAAACTCCCTGGACGCCGGCGCGACCAACCTGCGGGTGGAAGTCGAATCGGGCGGGCGGCGGCTCATTCGCGTGCTGGACGACGGCTGCGGCATGTTGCGCGACGACGCGCTGCTGGCCTTCGAGCGCCATGCCACCAGCAAGCTCCGCGATGTCAAGGACCTGCTCTCGATCGCCACGCTGGGGTTCCGCGGCGAGGCGCTGCCCTCCATCGCATCCGTCTCGCGCCTGCTGCTCGAAACCCGCTCCGCCGAGGAGACCACCGGCACGCGCATCGAAATCGCCGGCGGCAAGATGCTGCGCTGCGAAGAAGCCGCGCTGGGCGTCGGCACCACCATCACCGTGCGCGACCTTTTCTATAATGTGCCCGCCCGGAGAAAATTCCTGCGCACCGAGCAGACCGAGCTGGCGCACATCGCGTCGTTGGCCACCCACTACAGCCTGGCGCACCCCGAGCGGACCTTTCGACTCACCAGCGGCAACGCCGAGCTGCTGCACGTGACGCCCGTGGCCACGCTGAAGGAGCGCGTTTACCAGGTCTTCGGCAGCCAGGTGCTCGAGGAGCTGGTGGATATCGGCGTGCGCGAGAAGGAGATATTCCTGCCGCCGCCCGGCGTCGCGCCTTCCGAAGCCATTGCCGAATACCGCCGCGAACCCGGCCCGGATGACGACCCGCCCCTGCGCACTTTCCGCCTGACCGGCTTCTTCTCCCGGCCGCAGGTGCAGAAAGCCAACCGCAATTCGATTTTCATTTTCGTCAACCGCCGCCTCATCCGCGACCGCACGTTGCTGCACGCGCTTTCCTCGGCCTATCACAACCTGATGCCGGCTTCGGCGTATCCTTTCGCGCTGCTGTTTCTGGAATGCGACCCTGGCGAGGTGGATGTGAATGTGCACCCCTCCAAAACGGAGGTGCGTTTCCGGCACGGGTCGTTCGTCCACGATTTCGTGCGCGATACCATACGCGACCGGTTGATGGAGAGCCGGCCCGCGCCGGCGTTTTCACCGGCCGTGCAACCCTCCGCAGCCGCGCAGCCGGCCGCGCGCCTTCCCTACTCCGAATTCAGCCAGATGATGGAGAACGAGGCGCCGGCGGCGGTAAGCTTTGCCGAGCCCGAGCCGTTGCCGGAACCAGGCCCGGAGCCTGCGCTGCCCGAATTCGCTTTGCGGCCCACCGCCGGGCCCGCGCCGCGCCTGGATTTCAGCGCGCCGCCGCTCGAGGTGACACCCGGCCCACCGCCATCCGGCAAGCTCCAGCGCACGCTCGACGCGCACGGCGAATTCCCGCCCGAAGCCCTCCCGCCGCCCGAGATATCGCTCTCGGTGCTCTCCGACCTGCGCCCGCTCGGCCAGATCCACGAGAGCTTCATCATCGCCGCCGGCCGCGACGGCCTATGGATCATCGACCAGCACGTGGCCCACGAGCGCATCTTGTTCGAGCAGGTCATGAAGCAGCGCGCCGCCGGCCGCGTCGAGATGCAGCGCCTGCTCATGCCGCTGATTTTGCAACTCACCGCCGAGCAGCAGATCGATTACGCCCGCATCGCCGACGAGCTGCACGCCGCCGGCTTCGAGACCGAGCCGTTCGGCCACCGCACCATCGCGGTGAAGGCCGCGCCCGCCGCGGTGGGCGCCTCGGACCTGGAGAAGATCATCTTCGAGGTTCTGGAAATCGCCGAAGGCGAGTTGCGCGGCGCCTCCATGGACGACTTGCGCCGCGGCATCTGCGCCTCCATCGCCTGCCGCGCGGCCATCAAGATCAACACCCGTCTGGACGCCGCCAAAATGGAGTGGCTGCTGCGCGCCCTGGCGGCCACGGATTGCCCCATGAGCTGTCCCCACGGCCGGCCGATTGCCATGCACTACTCCACGCGCGAGATTTTGAAGGCGTTCCACAGGATATAATCGTCATCAAATGGCAACTCGAACATTCACTGCAATTTTGCATAAAGAAGCCGGCCTGTGGGTGGCCGAGTGCCCCGAAGTGGGCGCCTTCAGTCAGGGGAGCAGCGTCGAGGACGCGCTGGCCAATCTAAAGGAGGCCACGGAACTGTATCTCGAAGAGTTTCCGCTGAAGGACGGCCCGCCTGCATTCCTGACCACCTTTGAGGCCAAGTGTGTCTAGGCTATGCCTAGGCTGAGGCAGGTTTCCGGAGACGAAGCTATTCGCGCTCTGGAACGCCTTGGATTCGCACAGGTCCGGCAGAGAGGCAGCCATGTGGTTCTTAAGAAAGGCGAGAATGGCTGCGTTATACCCCGCCATTCTATTTTGGCCATCGGAACCCTTCGCGGCGCGTTGAAACAGGCCGGCATCGGAATCGAAGATTTTCTCCGGAGCCTGGGATGATCCAGCAACCATCCCTCTCGTGGACCGCGTCAATCCGAGAGGATACGCTCCAACTGAACAATCAAGGGAGGGAGATCCTTGGCCAGAGTATCGCATACTCGGCCAAGGTCGACTTCGAAATAGGCGTGAACCAGGCGATGCCTCATTCCGATAATGTCGTTCCAGGGCACGTCCGGGTGTTTGGCTCGCACGTCGGGGCCAACTTTGGACGCCGCCTCACCGATGATCTCGATGCAGCGCACCAGTGCCAGCGCCAGCACACGGTCGCGCTCCAGATCGCCTCGCTGGCGCCCGGCCCCGAATTGGGCCGCCTCCCTTGCCGCGTCCAGCATGTGGCGCAGGCGGACTCTGTCACACTCGCACATATTGAACCCGCGCAGCTCTCAACACTTCCTCGCGAAAGTACCGGCTGAGTTCATCCGGAGTTCGCAAATCGACTTTGCGGCCGAGTACTTCGGAGAGTTCACGCTCCATGGCAGCCAGCCCCAAATAGCCAACGCGGCAATCTGGCTCGAATTCCACCAGGATGTCGACGTCACTCTCGTCCGAAAAGCGATCGGTGAGTACCGAGCCAAAAAAAGAGAGCTTCTGGATGCCGTTGCGCAGGCAGAATTTGGCGATCTCCGCCTCAGGTACTCGAATCTGCGCCGTCGCCATACAACCATATTACGCGTGACCGGCTTGCCCCGCTTGGCCCCGCCGCGCCGGTTTGAGATACTAGGCGTGTTCGAGGAGGGCAAGATGATTCTCAGAATAGCCTTGGCACTGTTTCTGGTTGCAGTGGGTTCTCTCAGCGCGCAAACCCAGACCATGAAGCAACTGGCTCGCGGCACGGAATATGCCGTGGCTTCGATGGCGCCGCGGGCCACGCTCACCGCGGAACACGTGCTCAACTCGGGCGGAAATGCCTTCGACGCCATTGTCGCGGGCCAGGCCGTGCTGGGCATCGTGCAACCCCATTTGAACGGCGTCGGCAGCGACGCCACGCTGCTCATCTACGACGCCCAACAGAAGAAGGTGCTCTCGCTCAATGCCGAGGGGACCGCGCCGAAACTCGCCACCATCGAATGGTACAAGGTCAACCAGGGCGGCAAGATCCCGGTGGATGATTCGCTGCTCTCGGGCACCGTGCCGGGCGTGGTGGATGCCTGGTACATCCTGCTCTCGCGCTGGGGCACCAGGAGCTTCGCCGAATTGCTGGCGCCCGCCATTGAACTGGCCGAGCGCGGCGTTCCCATGGGACCCACACTGAATTCGCCGGCCTTGCAGAAGTATCCCACGAGCGCCCGGGTTTTCGCCGCTCCCGACGGCCGGAGCTGGAAGGACGGCGAAGTCTGGAAGAACCCGGACTTGGCCCGCACGCTGCGCCGCCTGGTGGAGGCCGAGAAGCAGGCCGCATCCCAGGGCCGCCAGGCCGCGCTGAAAGCCGCCCGCGACCGTTTCTACAAAGGCGACATCGCCCGCGAGATGGCCCGCTTCTCCGAAGAGAACGGCGGCCTGTTCCGCTATGAGGATTTCGCCGGCTACACCGCCAAAGTGGAAGAGCCGGTCGCCATCGACTACCGCGGCTACACGATTTACAAGAACGCTTCGGCCACGCAGGGGCCTGCCGAACTGTTCGCGCTTAAAATGCTCGAAGGCTACGACCTCAAAAAGATGGGACTCAACTCCGCCGATTACATCCACACTTCGGCCGAGGCCATCAAGCTCGCCATGGCCGATCGCGACGCCTTCCTGGGCGACATGGATTTCATCCCGATCCCTTACGCGGGTCTGCTGTCGAACCAGTACGCCGTGGCGCGCCGGAAGCTGATCAATCCCGCCAAAGCGTCGCTCGAATTTCGTCCGGGGAACCCCGCTCCATACACCCCCGGATTCGAGCCGGTGTCCCGCCCCATCGATGTGAACCTGGGCGGGGACGCCGATCACGAAGGCGACACCAGCTACATTGCCGTGGTGGACAAAGAGCGCAACATGATCTCATTCACGCCCAGCCTGCACAGCGCGTTCGGCACCAAGGTGGTGATAGGCAACCTGGGGTTCATCTTCAATTGCCGCGGCGATTATTTCTCGCTCGTGCCCGGCCACGCCAATGCGCTCGCGCCCGGCAAGCGCCCGCGCAGCACGCTGCAAGGCACGCTGGTGCTCAAGGATGGCAAGCCCTTGCTGGTGACTGGCAGCCCCGGCGCGGATGACCAGTGCATGCGCACCCTGCAAACCTTGCTGAACATCGTCGAGTTCGGGATGAACATGCAGCAAGCCATCGAGGCCCCGCGCTGGTCCACGCGCAGTTTTCCCGCCTCGCCCTTCCCCCACACCATGTACCCGGGCGACCTTTGGCTGGAGGGCCGCATCCTCGATGCGGTGCGCGCCGAGCTGGAGCGCCGCGGCCACAAGGTGACCATGCGAGGTCCCTGGTCGATGAACGACAGCGCGGGGATTATGGTGGAAGCCGCAACCGGTACGGTGAGCGCCGGCGCCGACCCGCGCACGGCGGCCATGGCGCTGGCCTGGTAGCGCCATTTCGGCCATTGACAGCCCTGCCCCCATTCTGTAAAAATAGTGTAGGAGAAGAAAAAGCGAATACAGATGCGTGCGGCGGTCCTCAAAAAACAGTTCGAATCCGTGCTTGGCGGTCATCTGGACTGGCAATCCAGACCGATGCCCGAACTGGTTCCTAGCGGCATTTCCGGAATCGGGCTGCCGCGCGGCTGCCTGACCGAAATTATCGGGCCGGCTTCTTCCGGCCGGACCAGCTTGCTGGTTGCCATCCTGGCCGCGGCCACCGCGCGCGAGGAGGTCTGCGCCCTGGTGGATGCGGAAGATACTTTCGACCCCCTCTCCGCCGCCGCGGCCGGGGTGCGTTTACCACGCCTGCTGTGGGTGCGTTGCAGCCACAACGCCGAGCACGCGCTCAAGGCGGCCGATCTGTTGATTCAGGGCGGCGGCTTCGGGCTGGTGGCCATGGATCTGGGAGATACGCCGTCCAACGCCGCACGCCGCATTTCGCTCACTTCGTGGTTCCGTCTGCGCCGCGGGGTGGAGCATACCCCCACCGTGCTGGTGACGGTGGCGCGGCAATCGAACGCCAGAACCTGCGCATCGCTGGTGCTCGAATGCGCGCGGGAGCGGGTGACGTGGTCGGGAACGCGCGGAACCTCGCAATTGCTGCGCGGCATGAGGGTGCGCGCGGGGCGCCCTCTGGGCCCCACCGAGCGGAGCAAGACATGTTCGCCTGTCTTCACGGCAGTGGCAATCTGACGGCGCTGGCGTTCGAGTTCTCGCCGCTGGTGGAGCAGACTGCGCCCGACACCGTGACGCTGGATGTTTCCGGTCTCGAGCGTCTCTTCGGGTTTCCGCAGGACGTGGCCGCGGCTATAGCGCGCCGGGCCGCGGAAATTCGAGTGAAAGTCCATATTGCACTCGCCGCCAATCCCGATGCGGCCATCTGCGCAGCGCGCGGCGGGGTGCCCTCTGGTCCCGGCATCAGCATCGTCCCGCAAGGCGATGAGGCCAAATTCCTCGGCCCGCTGCCGCTCACATTGCTGGCCCCGTCGCCGGAATTGCTGGAAACCCTGGAGCGTTGGGGCATCCGCCGGTTTCGCGACCTGGCCGCTCTTCCCCCGCTGGGCATCGCCGAGCGCCTCGGTCCCGAAGGATTACGGCTGCGTGAACTGGCGCGCGGCGAGGCGGATCGCAAGCTTGTGCCGCTGGACCCGCCGCTCGAGTTCGAAGACCAGATCGAGCTGGAATACCCGGTGGAACTGCTGGAGCCGCTGGCGTTTCTGCTGGCGCGGCTGCTGAACGGACTGGCGGCGCGCTTGGCTACGCGCGCGCTGGCCACCGACGAGCTGCGGTTGCGGCTGAAGCTCGAAAACCGCGCCACGTACGAGCGCACACTGCGGCTGCCCGTGCCGTCGCTCGACACCAAAGCGCTTTTGAAGCTGTTGCAGCTCGACTTGGCCGCGCATCCGCCCGAAGCGCCCATTGTGCGCGTATGGATGGGGATGAACCCGGTGAAACCGCGCGCCGCGCAGGGCGGTCTGTTCGTGCCGATTGCGCCCGAGCCGGTGAAGCTGGAATTGACCCTGGCGCGCATCCAGGCAATCGTGGGGGAAGGCCGTGTAGGTTCGCCGGAGTTGATCGATACGCACCGCCCCGGAGAGTTCCGTATGGTTCGGCCCGGGTGGGACAGACGATCGCCTTTTGTCGTCTGTCAACTTGTCCTCCGCGTCTTTCGTCCGCCGCGCGCGGCGAGCGTGGCCATGGCTTCCGGGCAGCCGGGCTTCGTCGCCGCCGATGGCATTCGCGGCAAGGTTCTTGAACTGGCCGGACCCTGGCGCACTTCGGGCGATTGGTGGACTTCCAACCCCTGGGCGCGCGACGAATGGGACATCGCACTCAGCGATGGCGCGCTCTACCGCATCTACCGCGAGCCGCGCGGCTGGTTCGTCGAAGGCAGCTATGACTGAGAGCTACGTCGAGTTGCACGCGCGTTCCGGCTTCAGCTTCCTGGAAGGCGCGTCCGTGCCGGAGGAGCTGGCGGGCGCTTGCGCGGAATTCGGCATGCCCGCCATGGCGCTGGTGGACCGCAACGGCGTCTACGGCGCGCCGCGCTTCCACATGGCCGCCAAGAAGGCCGGCATTCGCGCGCACATCGGCTCGGAAATCACCTGCACCAACGGTCTCACTTATCCCCTGCTGGCGGAAACGCGCGAAGGTTATCGAAACCTGTGCCGCCTGGTCACCCGCATGAAGCTGCGCGCCAAGAAAGGCGAAGGCGCGGCCACGCTCGAGGAGTTGGCGGAATTCGCCCGCGGTCTCATCTGTCTCACGCGCCACCCCGATGCGCGCCTGCTGGAGATTTTCGGCAAACACAACGTCTACGCCGAGCTGCAACGCCACCACCATCGCCAGGAGGAAGCGCGCAACCAGGCCATTGTGGAATGCGCCCGCAGCCTCGGCATGCCGCTGGTGGCCACCAACGGCGTCGCTTACGCCGCGCCTGCCGAGCGCGAGCTGCTCGATGTCCTCACCTGCGTGCGCCAAAAAACGACGCTCGCTTCAGCCGGCCGGCTTCTGGAGCGCAACTCCGAGCGCTACGTCAAGACGCCCGCCCGGATGGCGCGCCTCTTCGCCGACCTGCCCGAAGCCATCGCTCACACACTCGAAATTTCTTCGCGCCTCCAGTTCACCCTGGCCGACCTCGGCTATGAATTCCCGCGCTACCCGGTGCCGGAGGGCGAGACGCAGATGTCTTTCCTGCGCCAGCGTGTGGATGAGGGCGCGCGCCGCCGCTACCAGCCGTATCACGAGCGCGCCCGCCGCCAGATCGAGCGCGAGCTGGCGCTCATCGAAAAGCTCAAACTGCCCGGCTATTTCCTGATCGTCTGGGACATTGTGCGCTTCTGCCAAGAGAACGCCATCCTGGCACAGGGACGCGGCTCGGCCGCCAACAGCGCGGTGTGCTACGCGCTCGAAATCACGGCCGTCGATCCCGTGGGCATGGACCTGTTGTTCGAGCGATTCCTTTCCGAAGAGCGCGGCGAGTGGCCCGACATCGACATTGACCTCCCCAGCGGCGAAAAGCGCGAGCGCGTCATCCAGTACGTCTACCAACGGTTTGGAAAGCTCGGCGCAGCCATGACCGCCAACGTCATCACCTATCGCGGCCGCTCTGCCGCGCGCGAAGTGGGCAAGGCGCTGGGCTTCGAGATCACCACGCTCGAACGGCTCTCCGGCCTGGTGCGCACGTGGGAATGGAAGGATCCCAAGGACACCACCGAAGTCCAGTTCCGGGATGCCGGCCTGGACCTCAACCATCCGCGCGTGCGCAAGTTTTTCGAGCTGTACCGCATGGCGCAGGACCTGCCGCGCCACCTGGGCCAGCATTCCGGCGGCATGGTGATCTGCCAGGGGCAGCTCGATTCCGTGGTGCCGCTCGAGCCCGCCGCCATGCCCGGCCGCGTGGTGGTGCAGTGGGACAAGGAAGACTGCGCCGATATGGGGATCATCAAGGTGGATCTGCTCGGCCTGGGCATGATGGCGGTGATCGAAGATTGCCTCAAATTGGTTCCCGAAGTCGATCTGGCGCGCCTGCCCGCGGACGATCCGGCGGTTTTCAAAGCCCTGCAAAAGGCCGACACCATCGGCATGTTCCAGGTGGAGAGCCGCGCGCAGATGTCCGCGCTGCCGCGCATGAAGCCGCGGCGTTTTTACGACATCGTGGTGCAGGTGGCCATCATCCGGCCCGGCCCCATAGTGGGCAAAATGGTGCACCCGTACCTGAACCGGCGACAGGGCAGGGAAGCGCCGGACTGTTTGCACCCGTCGCTCGAGCCGGTGCTCAAACGCACGCTGGGAGTGCCGCTGTTCCAGGAGCAGTTGCTGCGGATGGCCATGATCGCGGCCGGATTCACGGGCGGCGAAGCCGAGGAGCTGCGGCGCGCCATGGGCTTCAAGCGCTCCGAAAAGCGCATGGCTGAGATCGAAGTCAAGCTGCGCGCGGGCATGGAGCGCAACGGCATTCGCGGCCAGGTGCAGGACGATATCGTGCGCTCCATCACCTCGTTTGCGCTTTACGGTTTTCCCGAATCGCACGCCGCCAGCTTCGCCCTGCTGGCCTACGCCAGCGCATATCTGAAGTGCCATTACCTGGCGGCATTCACTTGCGCCATGCTCAACAACCAGCCCATGGGTTTTTATTCGCCCGCCATCCTGATCAAAGACGCGCAGCGTCACGGGCTGCGCGTGCTGCCGGTGGACGTGACGAAATCGGAGTGGGATTGCGCGCTGGAGCAGAGCCGCGAACGTAAGAGAGCGGAAGGCCCCTGCCTGCGCCTGGGCTTGCGCTACGCCCGCGGTCTCCGCGCGGAAGCCGCCCGCGCCATCCTGCGGGCGCGGCCGTTCAGCAGCATCGACGACCTGGTGTTGCGCGTCCGCGAGCTGCGTAAAGACGAGCTCAACCGCCTGGCTGAAATCGGCGCGTTGAACTCGCTCAACGAGGCCCATCGCCGCGATGCCCTCTGGCAAGCGCAGCGCGCCATCCTGCCAGTGGGCCCGCTGCTGGCGCCGCTGGAAGAAAACACCCAGGGCGAGCCTTCCCCGCTGGCCCCCATGAACACGGAAGAGCGCCTCTATGCCGATTACCACGGCACCGGCGTGACCATCGGCAAACATCCCATGGCCTGGCGCCGCGCCGAAATGAGCGCGCGCGGCGTAACGCGCGCCATCGACCTGGCGAAGGTCCCGGACGGCCGCCTGGTGCGCATCGCCGGAGCGGTCATCGTGCGCCAGCGCCCCGGCACGGCCCACGGATTCGTCTTTATGAGCATGGAAGACGAAACCGGCATCATGAACGCCATCGTCGCGCCGGCCACGTTCGACCGCTACAAGTTCGTGGTGCTGGGCGAACGGTACCTCATCATCGACGGCGTTCTGCAAAACCTGGACGGGGTGATTTCGGTGAAAGCCGGCCGCATCGAGCCGCTACGCGCGGGCGCGGCGCCGTCGTCGCACAACTTTCATTGAGCCAGCTTCAAAACGCCAGCGCCTCGATCAGGTTGTTCAGCTCGGCTTCGAGCGCCGATTTCCTCTTCTGCAACTCCGCCTGGCGGTCGCGCAAAGCGGCAAGCTGCTGCTCGTGCGCGTCGAGCTGCCGCGCGTAGTTTTGTACCTGCTGCTGCTGGCCGCTCACGTTGTTGAGGCTGCCGATATTCTGCCGGATGCGCTCTTCATCGGCGGTCAGGTCGCGCATCTGTCCCTCGGCTTCCTGCAGCGCCCGGTCGTTCCCAGCAAGCTGCCGCTTCTGATCCGCGACGGCCTGCAACTGCCTGCGGCCCGCGTCGCTGAGGGTTCGGTTGCTTACGTAACTCAGGATTATGTCCGGCGTCAGGCTGGTCACCTGGTAGGTCTGGTCGTACACGCGCTCTTCGGAAACCGGAAACTCCTGCTCGGCGCCCGGCGCAAGCTGAATCTCGAAGCGGTAGGCGCCGGCGGTCTTCTCCGCCGGCTTCTGATTCAGCAAGGTGTAGCCCTGCCGCAGCGGGTGCTCGATAATCAGGGTCTTGGCCTTCTTGTCCACGTTGCGGACGGTATAGGTTCGGGTCTCTTCCGCGGCCAGTTTGGTAGTCAGGACGCCGCGCGCGGCGTGAATCTCGCGGACCACCGCCTGCTTGCTGCCGAAGGCTTCGGTGATGCGGGTGCCGAGGTCGACGGCGTAACTGATCAGCCGTTTGTCGGCGGCTTTGAGCGTCTCCATGAGCGCTTCGCCGCCGTAGGCTCCGCCGTCGTAGACCGTGATGGGACCGCCGTCGAGGGTCTTGCCGCTGGAGTTGGTCAGCTCGGCGGCGTTGGTGGGATGCTGCGAGCTGTGGTCCGAATAGATCAGCAGCTTGCGAGCCTCGATGGGCTGCTGCAAGAACGGCAACATGGCGGATTCATCCTTGCGGATGGTCACCGGCTGGGCAATGTGATACTCGAAGAGCTCGCCCAGTTCGCCGGCGGAAGCGCTGGCCACGATGGAACTCGGCGCAACTTGCATGGTCTCCGCCATCGCCCTGCCAGCCACAGGCGCCATTGGGGCCGCGGCCGCCGCCCGCATTTGCGGACGCATCACACCTCCGCCCACGCCGCCCCCAGAGCCGGCACCCAGGCCGCCCACAAGGCCGGCGGTTGCACCATAGTCGCCCTCATGCACCACGGGCCTCGCCGCGCGGTCGTCCGCCAGCTCGGCCGTGGGCCGGTCCACATACTTAGGGGCATAGAGCTGGCTTACGAAGGAAATCGGCCGGCCTGAGACGAGGGAAAGCTGCACCTTGGTCCAATCCTCGCCGGTGGTGTTGTCCACAATGGCCCAGCCCTCCAGCACGGGCTGCCCGCTGGCGCCGAAAATCAGGCGATAGCTCGACTTCCACACCGGCGCCGGGATCATGTAGCTGGCCACCACCTCGCGCTCCCTGGCGTCGGTGGAATCGATGTACACACTGCGTTTTTCCTTGGAGCGCGCCGCGGCCACGGCCGCCAGGTAATCGTGGAACTGCTGCTGCAACTGCGGGTCGGTGAAGTGAATGCCGGTGGCCGCGCTCAGGTCCAGGGTCCGCAGTTCGCCGCCATCCAGCATCAGCGTGAGCTGCTCGCGCTCCGGCTGCTTGTCGCTCGATGCCACCAGGCGGCCGTTGACGATGGCGCCGGCCACCGTCTCGTTCCCGAACTTCAATTCCAGGCGCGCGCCCTTGAGCTGGTCCAACATGACGCTGAGCGGCTGCGCGGCGCCGATCTGGAACGGAAACTCGGCCAGCTTGTGGCCCAGCGGATCCATGGAGTCGTAGCGCAGGCCGGAGATCTTCCCGCCGCCGCGTTCTTCGATGGTGAGCGATTTCAGAACGTCGTTCATCTCGGATGCGTTGAAATCGAGGCGCGCCGATTCGCCCGGCCCGAGCTTGCCGGAGCGCTCGAAAAACCCCACGCCGTGCTTGTACAACACCACCTCTTTGACCGGAATCTCCGCGGGCGCGGCCATGGCCGCGACCGGAAGCAGGAAAACGAAAATGCGTTTCATGCCATTGCCTTTCACACGGTACTCACTCGCCCATCACTTTAATGATGACGCGTTTGGAGCGCCTTCCGTCGAACTCGGCGTAATAAACCTGCTGCCAGGGGCCGAAATCGAGCCTGCCTTTGGTCACCGGAACGACCACCTCGTGGTGCACCAGCAGGCTCTTGAGGTGAGAATCGCCGTTGGTTTCGCCGGTGCGGTGATGGCGGTAGTCCGGGCGGAAGGGCGCCAGTTGCTCGAGCCATTCGTCGATATCGGCGATCAGCCCGTCTTCCGCGTCGTTGATCCATACGCCGGCTGTGATATGCATGGCGGATACCAAAATCATGCCCTCCTGGATGCCGCTCTTGCGCAAGGCGCTTTCCACCTGCGAGGTCATGTTGATATACTCTCGGTGTTTCGCCGTTTTGAAGGTGAGATACTCCGTATAGAACCTCATAGGGCGATCATACAACTGCTGGGTTATGAGTCAGGGCGCGGCACGGATACTCATCGTTGACGATGAACCTTCCTTGTTGAAGATGATGGGCGTCTACCTGGGCCGCCTGGGATACTCCGTGACGTTGGCGAACAGCACGGAGCAGGCGTGGGCGAAGGTGGAGGCGGCGCCCTCCGGTTACGCCATCGCCGTATTGGACGGAAGCATGCCCGGGCTGAGCATGGGAGAGCTGGCGCTGAGAATGCTGCGCGCCAACCCGTCGCTGTGCGTGGTGGCTGCCAGCGGGTATGCCATGGATACAGCCGCCATGGAAGCCGCGGCTCCGGGACGCGTGGCTGTTCTGCTGAAGCCGTTCGCTCCGGAGGTGCTGGCGGCGGCGGTGCGGAGGATGCTTGCCGCGCAAGAAGAAAAGCTTTGATCTGGCCAAGGAAGTGAAAGCCATAGCGAGGGAGCGGGTGGGCCGGGTGCCGGCCGCGAAAGCCATCCAGCCCAAATCTTCCCGCAAGAAGCCGAAACACAAGACACGCTTCGAGGAAGAGGGCTAGGCCGCCCCGCGCCGCATGTTTCTCTTCGACTTCTTCCGCTCTTTTCTGCCGCTTCACAATCCCATCGGTTTCGGCGCCGCGGATTTCATCGAGCTGGCGCTGGCGGCGCTGCTGGTCTCACTGGTGCTGCTGCGCGCCCGGATTGAGCCTGGGTTTCAAAGGCTGGCGGCCAGAACCGGCTGGTCGATGCTGCTGCTGGCGGCCCTGCCGGTGGCGCTCCGGCTGTTGCTGCTGCCGCGGCACCCCGTGCCTACGCCGGCCGGCGCCGACGGGTTTAGCTATATCCTGCTCGCCGACACCTTGCGGCACTTTCGCCTGGCCAACCCGCCGCATCCGATGCACCAGTTCTTCGAAACCGTCTTTGTCCTCCAGGATCCCAGTTACAGTTCCATCTACCCGCTCGGCCAGGGGCTGGCGCTGGCGCTGGGGTGGGCGGTCTTCGGCCATCCCTGGGCGGGGGTGGTTCTTTCCGTGGCGGCCCTGTGCTCGCTGTGCTATTGGATGCTGCGGGGCTGGACCACGCCGGGGTGGGCGCTGGTGGGAGGGCTGCTGGCCGTAATCGAATTCGGGCCTCTCAACGAGTGGATGAACATTTACTGGGGCGGCGCGGTGGCCGCTACGGCCGGTTGCCTGGTGTTTGGAGCGCTGCCCAGGCTGCGCAACCAGCCCCGCACGCGCGACGCGGTCTGGCTGGGCCTGGGCCTGGCGATCCATTTGCTCACCCGGCCGTACGAATCCATTTTTCTGCTCTTGAGCGTGATGCTTTTCTTTCTGCCGGCGCTCGGCCAAGCCAACCAACGGAGCAGGCTGGTGAAAGCGGCGGTGGTGACGGCGCTGGTGGTGCTGCCGGCCATCGGCCTGACGCTGCTCCAGAACCGCGCGGTCACCGGCAGTTGGACCACCATCCCCTATGCCCTCAGCCGCTATCAATACGGCGTGCCCACCACCTTCACCTTCCAGGCCAATCCAATCCCGCACCGGGAGCTGACACAGCAACAACGGCTCACCTACGAAGGGCAAGCTGAAGTGCATGGGGAAGACGCCGACACCGTGGCCAAGTATTTCGAGCGCCTGGCGAGCCGCGCGCGCTTCTTACGCTTCTTCCTTCCGGCTCCGCTTTACCTGGCTCTGCCGGCCTTTCTGGTGGCCCTCGGGGAATTCCGATTCGGCTGGGTTGTGATCACCCTGCTGGTATTCGGCCTGGGCACGAGTTTCTATCCATACTTCTTTCCCCAGTACATCGCCGGCGCGACGTGCCTGCTGGTGCTCATGGGCGTGACGGGCCTGGAGCGGCTGAGCCGGTTGAAGCTCCGCAGATTCCCGGTGGGCCGGTTCTCGGCCAGGCTGCTGGTTTTCCTGTGCGCGGCGCACTTCCTCTTCTGGTATGGCATCCACCTGTTTGGCAGTGACAACATTTTGCTGGCAATGGGGCGCAACGAGACCTGGGATTTCATCAATTACGGCGATTCGGAAGGGCGGATTCCCATCAACCAGCGCCTGGCGCAGGCCCCGGGCAAGCAACTGGTATTCGTTCGCTACGGGCCGCAACACCTGTTTCGCGAGTGGGTCCATAATGCCGCCGATATTGACAGCGCCCCGGTTGTCTGGGCCTTGGACCTGGGCGCGGACGAAGACCAAAAGCTGGAACGCTACTATCCCGACCGCACCGTTTGGCTGCTGGAACCAGACGCGCGGCCGCCCAGGCTGATCCGCATCGCCGGACCGTAACACCAGCAAAGGTGATTGGATATACAATCGAGGCTAGCCAGTACTGGCGGAACGGACTGGAGGACCTTTACCGATGCCAATGAATCGCAGACGTTTTTTGGCCTTCACGGCGGGCGCTGGGGCGCTTGCCGCACAACAGGCAGAACGGAAGAGGGCGCCCAGTCCGGGAACCCAATGGGACCCGCGGATGGGCGTGGCGGATGCCGACAAGCTGTTCAAATACTCCGACCGGCGCCCTATGGCTTCCCTGATCAAGGGCGACAACCGCCGCAAGAACGTCTTCAATGCGCTGGCGGGCGTCGACGACCAGGTCCGGCCGGGCCTCAACCGCAAGAAATACGTCCTCATCAAGGTCAACGGCCTTGCCCCGGGGCGGAATATCGGTTCGACCAACCTGGATTGTGTGCATGGCATCCTGGACTACCTGGCTCCGCGCTTCAAGGGTCCGGTGGTGATTACGGAAGGCGGAGAGGCCACCTACAAGGAGGCCTTCGAGGAGTTCGGCTGGAACACCGTGGCGCCGGAGCACAAGCCCATGGACATCAGCTTCGCGCTCCTGAACGCCAACCAGCGCTACGAACTGATGACGGGCATCGACTATGATTTGCACCTGGTCCCCATCCGGCTCTACGCGCGACTGCTGGACCCCGATGCGTTCCTGATCTCCTCGTCGGTGATGAAGACGCACAATATGGTTGTGGCCACGCTAACGATCAAGAACGTGGTGGTGGGGGCGGCGGTGTCGCCTCCTCCGGAACTCAAGCGGCCCTGGACGGACAGCGACAAGCGCAAGTTCCACGTGGGCATCAGGCAGAGCAACTACAACCTGTACCTGGGGGCCAAGCGCTTGATGGCGAACTGGGGCGTAGGGATCATCGACGGCTATGAAGGCATGGAAGGCAACGGTCCCTCCTCGGGTACGCCGGTAGCGCACCGGATCGCCGTGGCCTCGACGGACTTTGTGGCAGCGGATCGGGTGGGCCTGGAGTGCATGGGCATTGACGCCGGCTGGCCGGGCTATCTCAATTACTGCTACCAGGACGGCCTGGGGCAGTGGGACCTGTCGAAGATCGAGGTGGTGGGCGCCAAGATCGCCGACGTGCAACGGAAGTACCGGCTTCACGCCGATGTGGACCGGATGTTGGAGTGGCGAGGCCCGATGCTGGACCTGCCTCCGAACCTGGGCCGCGATCGGCGCCGGCGGGAAGAGGAACTCTCGCCATACGCCTGATGGAGCCGGGTGGTACGATCTGAGCTACGGAGCTACAAAAAAGACGATGAGACTTATACGAATTGCGGCAGTTGTTTTTCTGACGGTCTCGGCCCTGTCAGCGGCCAAGACGTTTGACATGTACATGATCGATGTGGAAGGTTCGAAGGCGTCTCTGCTGGTTTCGCCCTCCGGCGAAACTATGATGATCGACGCCGGCATTCCGGGATCCGAGCGTAACGGGCGCGACACGGACCGCATCGTGGAAGCGTGCAAGGCCGCCGGCGTCAAGAAGATCGACTACATGGTGGTGTCGCACTACGATGGCGACCACGTGGGCGGGGTTCCGGCGCTGGCGGCTCGCATGCCCATCGTGACGTTCGTGGACCACGGCGAGAACGTTCAACTGAACGATTTCACGATCAAAATGTTTAAAGATTACATGGCCGTGGTGGCCAAGGGCAAGCACATTGTGGTGAAGGCCGGCGACAGAATTCCAATCAAGGGCTTCGACGCACTGGTGGTGATGGCGGCGGGGAAGGCGATCACGGAGCCGCTGAAGGGGGCAGGCCAGCCGAATCCCCTTTGCGATACCACTCCGCGCAAGACGTGGGGGCCGAATGCGCGGGGAATCGTAGACAACCAGGACACCAACGAAAACTCGGCGGCGATTGTGCTGCTGATGACGTATGGCAAGTACCGCATGTTCGACCCAGCCGACCTGACGTGGAACAAGGATCGCGAGATGTTTTGCCCGATCAATCGCATAGGCACGGTGGACCTGTACATGACCGCCAATCACGGTATTGACGTCGCCAACTCGCCGCTAATGGTGCATGCGCTGCGGCCGCGGGTGGTGATCGCGGACAATGGACCGAGCAAGGGCGGGTCGGCGGCTGTGTTCCAGACTGTGGAAGCGTCGCCGGGGCTGGAGGATTACTGGCAGGAGCATTATTTAGTGGCGGGCGGTGACAAATTCAATGTCGCACCGGACTACATCGCCAACATAGTGGGCAGCCCGGATGGCAAGTGGATCAAGGTCTCGGCACAGCGGGATGGCACGTTTACCGTGACCAATACGCGCAACAACTTCAGCAAGACGTATAAGCCGAAGAAGTAGGCCGCTTACGCCGGCTGGGAATTCGCCGGAATACGGCGGATCAGGTCCGCCAGCTCGTCGCGGTTCGCCGCGCCGACCGAAAAGCAATCCACGCAATCGAGCCCGAGCACGAAGCGGAGGGTCTCGTCGACGCGGTCGCGCAGGCCGCCTTCGCCAATGACCTTCATGCCGATAATGCCTTTGCCGGCCGCTTTCGACTGGCGCAGCAAGGCTACGACATCAGCGGGGTTGGTGGAGTCCATATTCATGCCGGCGGGATTGATGCGCACCAGTTGCACGTGGCACCAAGGGGTCTTGACAGCCGTCTGGAGCGCCTCGATGGAATGAAAAGAACAGCCATGGGTGCGTATGATGCCTTTCTCTTTCGCTTCCGAAAGCACGTCCATGGCTGCTTTGCGTTCCTCGGGCCAGTTGGCCGAGTGCACTCCGTGGAGCAGGAATATGTCGATGTAATCCGTTCCCAGCTCCTGCCGGAAACGGTCCAGATCGGCCTTCATTGCGGCGGCTGTGGCGACACCCGACTTGGTCTGAATGGTCACCTTCTCGCGCGGGACGGTTTTCAGGGCCTCCTTAATATGGGGCTGGGTCTGGTAGAAGCCGGCCGTATCCCAGAAGAACTGCCCCTGGTCAAAGCCGAACTTGAGGTGGTCGGCCACACCCTGAAATCCCATGGCGCGTTGCACGGTGCCGGATTTGGTTCCCAAACCGATGGCGAGCCGCGCCACCCGAATCTTGTCGGGCCCCAGCAAGACAACGTCGTTGGCTTTCCGGGGCGCCGCGCCGCGAAGCCATGAAGGTCGCCCCAGCGCCGTGAGGAAAGCGGCCCCGGCTGTCCCGTAGGCCGTCTGGAAAAAATTGCGTCGATTCATCGCCATGCCTGTCTCCTTTTCGCCGGGATGTCCGCCGTTGCCTCCCGGAGAAACCAAGTATACACGAAGCGAGCCCGGGCGGAGAGCGGACACGGATTGTCATTTCGTGGAACACTGATTGAGTGGGCACCTTGGGCACAGGGAATCGGATTGGGCGCACACCCGAGCGGGCGCGGGCACATAGCCTGCTCGAGGTGGAACTCGAGAAATGGGATCAGGACTTTCGCTTCCTGCTGGGGTGTTTCCAGGCGTCTCTGACGAGGATACGGGAGGGCGAACTCGCCAGACTCGTTGAGCAGGCCTTCTCGATTCCTCCCGAGGAGGGCGCGCGACTCCCGACGCGCGGGTCGCAGGCGCTCTCAATGGCCTTTCAACTCCTCAACATGACGGAAGAGAACACCGCGAACCAAGTGCGCCGGCTGAGGGAGACCGCGGGCGGGCCGGCCAGTGAGCCAGGCACCTGGCCCTCGCAACTGCGCCTGCTGCGCGAGGCGTCCTTTACGGATTCGGATGTGCGCCGCGCGATGCGGTCGATACACGTTCAGCCCGTGCTCACGGCCCACCCGACGGAATCCAAGCGGGCTTCGGTGCTGGAACGCTATCGCGAGATTTACCTCATGCTGGTGGAGCGCGAGAACCCGACCAAGACTCCCATGGAACAGGAGGCTTTGCGGCAGCGGATCGAGACCGGCCTGGAGCGTCTGTGGCGAACGGGCGAGATTCTGCTGGAACGTCCCGGGGTGGAATCGGAAATCGGCAACATGCTGCATTACATCTCGAACGTGTTTCCCGACGTGCTGCAGCTTCTCTCGGAGCGCTTCCGGGGGTCCTGGGAATGGGCGTTTCCGGGGACGGAGGCGCCGGCGGAACCGCGATTGACGTTCGGGAGCTGGGTGGGCGGGGACCGGGATGGCCATCCGCTGGTGACCACCGAAACCACTCGCCACGCGCTCGAAGCATTGCACGCACAGGCGCTGGCCGTGCTTCGGCAGCACCTACAGCGGCTAGCCGGCAGCCTGAGCCTCTCGGATTCGATGCAAACGGCGCCGGGCCGGCTTTACGAACGCATCTCGTCGTGCGCAGCGGCGCTGGGTGAACGGGCCCAGCGGATACTCCGGCAGTACCCGGGCGAACCATGGCGGCAATGGGTCCACTTGATGCTGGCGCGAGTACCTGAACCGGGCGAGCCGCGGCCGATGGAATCGAGCTACGCCCGCGCTGAGGAGCTGGTGGACGATCTGGAATTCCTGGCGGATACGCTCCACGAGGCGGGCGCAGACGCTATCGCAGTGGCGGAAGTGGCGCCGCTCGAGCGGCTCACGGCGGTATATGGCTTCCATGCGGCGGCCCTGGATATGCGGCAGAACAGCGCTTACCACGGCATTGCGATAGGGCAACTGCTCACCATTGCGGGCATGGATGGGGCGGACTACCCGGATTGGACGGAACCGCGGAAACGAGAACTGATCGACCGGGAGCTAAACTCTCCGCGCCCGTTCGCGGTGGCCTCGGCGACGCTTCCGCCGGAAGCGGAGGCCAGCGTAGGGGTGCTGCGGCTGGCGCGGGAATGGAGCGAAAGGCACGGCAGCGGCGGGGTGGGCCAGTTCATCGTGAGCATGACCCACGAGGCCTCCGATCTGCTCAATGTTTACCTGCTGGCGCGGGAGGCGGGCCTGGTGCGCAGCACGCCTCAGGGGCTGGTGTGCGGGATTCCGGTGACACCTCTTTTCGAGACCATCGAAGACCTGGAGAACAGCGGACGCGTGCTGGCCGATTTCCTGGCGCACCCCATGACTGTACGAACGCTCGGCCACCTGCAGGAGCGAGAGAAGCGGGCGCACCCGCTACAGGAAGTGATGATCGGTTACAGCGACAGCAACAAGGATGGCGGCATCCTGGCCAGCCACTGGTATCTGCGCAAGGCCCAAATGCGGCTGGCCGGCGTGGCGAGGGAAGCCGGCATCGAGCTGCGCTTCTTTCACGGCCGCGGCGGCACGATCGGCCGCGGGGCCAGTCCGACGCACGTATTCCTGGAATCGCTTGCTCCGGGCACGCTGCGCGGGGAAATACGCGTCACCGAACAGGGAGAGGTGATCGCGCAGAAGTACGCCAATCGCCTGACGGCCGCGACCCACCTGGAGCGTCTGCTGGCGGGCGTGACGCGGTGGACGCTGGAGCAGGAGCGTGAGCACGCGCGTGTCCCGGCGGCGATGGAGGACCTGTTCGAGGCTGCGGCGCTCACCAGCCGCCGCGTGTACCGGGAACTCATCGATAGCGAGGGCTTTGTCGAATTCTTCTCGCAGGCCACTCCCATCGATGCCATTGAGTGCAGCCATATCGGTTCGCGCCCGGCGCGGCGCACTGGCCTGCCAAACATCGACGATCTGCGGTCCATCCCCTGGGTGTTCAGTTGGAGCCAGGCGCGCTTCAACCTGCCGGGGTGGTATGGCGTGGGCAGCGCATTCCAGCGGTTGCGCGACGGGGAACCGCGGGCGTGGGAATTCGTGGCCAAGGCCGCGCACGAATGGCCGTTCTTGTCTAACCTTCTGCACAACGTGGAGTTCAGCGTGGCGGCGGCGGACCCCGGGCTCATGGCGGAGTATGCCAGCCTGGTGGGCGATGGCGCGCTGCGCGCGCGAGTTCTGGGCCTGATCGTGGAGGAATACGAACGTACGCGGAGCGTTCTGGACGGACTATTCGGAGACAACCGGCAACAACGGCGTCCCCGATTGCTGAAGGCCATTGCGATCCGCCGCTATGCCTTGACCCGCTTGCATCGCGAGCAGATCGCGCTGTTGCGCACATGGCGCGAGGCGTTAAGGGAGGAACGTACCCGGGATGCCGAGCGCATATTGACCGCTCTGCTGGTAACGGTGAATGCGATTGCAGGAGGGTTGAAAACGACGGGGTAGCAAAAGTGGTCCCGCCGGCGCAGGTTCCCGAAGGAAAATGCAACTCGCAGGATCAAAAGAAAGGCAGCCGGGCGTATACTGGATAGGACCCGGAAGTCCAAAATGGAAAATTCCGGATTATCCAAGTCGAGAGGCCGCTAATATGAGATTCGCAGAATTCCTTTTGGTTTTGTCCGCACTGCCCGCCGCTGCGCAGTATTCGGTTCAACGCAACGGCGACGTGGTTCAGTTGATAGATGGCACCGCCCAAACCACCGTGTCCGTTGTGACATCGGTGGGCAACATGGCGGTTGAGATGAAGGTGAAAGGGGAAAATGCACTTCGGTTTCCGTACGCCTCTGTGGAAGATTTCATGAAGAAACCCGGGTTAGCCGGGATTCCGTTTCTCGGGCCTTGGGCCAACCGGATGGATGAGCAGGCGTTCTATGCCAACGGAAAGAAATACATCTTCAATATGGAACTGGGGAACGTACGAGGCAAGTTCCCCCTGCACGGGTTCTTGAGCACCACCTCGGAATGGCGCGTCGTGGAGGCCAGGGCCGATGATAAGTCGTCGTGGGTCACCAGCCGGCTCGAGTTCTACCGGCAGCCGGCGTGGATGGCTCAATGGCCTTTTGCCCACACCATCGAAATGACGTACCGTCTGCAGGGCGGGATTCTCGAAGTCCAGACCCGGATCAGGAACTTGAGTGCCGAGCTCATGCCGGTGGTCATCGGATTTCACAATTTCTTTCAGTTGACTGATTCGCCCCGGGATGCGTGGACGATAGCGGTTGGTGCACGCGCGGAGTGGCTCCTGACGCCTGACAAGATTCCCACCGGCGAGACCCGTCCCATTGAGAAGCTCTTTCCAAACCCTCAGGCGATTCCTCTGAAGGACTACGATCTGGATCACCTGTTCGGCGATCTCGCGCGGGATGCCTCCGGCCGCGCGGTCATGTCGGTGAAGGGGAAGTCTCAGAAGCTGGATGTCCTGTTTGGCCCGAATTACCGCGCGGCCGTCATCTATGCGCCGAACCCGAGCGCCAACCCCCAAGGCGGCCGGGCCATGAGCGCACAGGAACGGAACTTTATCTGCTTTGAGCCGATGGCAGGCATCACCGACGCGGTCAACCTGGCGCACCGCGGCATCTACAAGGAACTCCAGAGTGTACCTCCGGGCGGCATCTGGCAGGAGAGCTTCTGGGTGCGCCCCAGCGGTTTCTAAGCATCGGGCGGGGTCTGGTCAACTCCAGGTTGTTGGCGGGCTGTACTCCCATCTCCTCCGCTGGTCCTTCCCTGCTACCAAGGGCCACTTTTTGTCCTGGCAGGTGTATAATGCGGCGGTGAGTCCAAGTCAGGTATGGAGATCGTAGGTGGGCAGATTCCATACCACGTTAAAAGGAAGGAAAGTCAAGATGCATACGTTAAGGAATTGTCTGTTAGTTGTTTTAGGATTGGCTGTTTCCGCCGCGGTGCTCGTGGCGATAGGTGCCGGCCCGGGAGTGGCAAAAGCTGCACCCCAGGCGAATGAGCAGGTTTACGAGGCAAAGTTTGAGTGTGCGATTCCCAGCAATAGCGGCAATTGCTCTATCGCGGTCGACAAAGAGATTCCTGCCGGCAAGCGTCTCAGAATCGAGTATGTTAAGGCAAGTATCGTTGTCCCTACCTCCATAAAATCCGAGTTTGAGTTTTACGTGGACTTTGGCGACCCAAGTACAACTGGCAGCGTCGGCTCGATCCACGCGGTCCCCGAGCTCACTGGCAAGACCGAAGGTGGATTTTACAACATCTTCACGGTGAGTGAAAAGGTGCAGGTTTTCGCGTATAGAACCGGGAATTACCCCGCGCCAAAAGCCCACCTCAGCAACCCGAAGGGCGATCCAATGCACCTTCAAAACGGTACAGTCCGCGACGGAGTATTGGGCGGACATCTCGTAGGCATCGACTAGCGTATCGGTTCAGTTGCTCAGATATCCTTTCGGTTGTATCGGGAGTACGCCCGATCGCGGGCGGCGGCCCAAAGTAGCCGGCGCCGAGGGCTGAGAGCCGCTGCAAAGATGCCCGAAAGCTGTTAACATTTGACCTAGCGATTGACCTGGAGCGGGAGGCTTCATGAACCGGCCAAAGACTCGCTGGCTCGCCTTAAGTGCGCTTCTCATAGCCGCCGCCACCGGGTCGGCGCTTTTCATTGCGCAGCGCTTTCCCCGCAAGATCACGGTGGATTATCCGATTGAAGGATCGGTGTTTCCGCCCGAGTTTCCGCCGCCCACCTTTCTGTTTCGCGACGCCAGCAAGAGGGCTGCGGTATGGAAAATCGACGTGGCCTTCGAGGGCGGTGGTCCGGCGCTGCACGCCAGTTCCCGGGGCGTACCGTTCGCCTTTGGGCCCATCGATCCGCGGTGTGTCTCCAATACCAACGAACCACCCCGGCCGACGCCTGAACAGGCCGCCGCGCACACCTGGATACCAGACGCAGAGACGTGGACCGCCATCAAGCGGCACTCCACGGAACACGACGCGACCCTCACTGTTACGGGTTACCAGGATGGAGGCATGAGCCGGGTGGTATCGCGCGGCTTGGTCCGCATCCGGACTTCGCGCGATGCGGTGGGCGCCCCCATCTTTTACCGGGACGTGCCTTTGATGCCCGCGGAGACCGAGAAGGGTGTGATTAAGCCGTTGGCCGAGCAAGGGATTCCCCTGATTGCCTGGCGTTTGCGAGACGTGGCCGAAACCAGCAGCCGGGTCATGATGGAAGGCATTTTCAGTTGCGTCAACTGTCACTCCGTATCGCGCGACGGCAAGACTATGGGGATGGATGTGGACGGCCCAAAGAACGACAAGGGCCTGTACGCCTTGTTCCCGGTACAACCCCAGGCCGAGATCCGCAAAGAGAACGTGATCGCCTGGAGTACGTTCCGGGGCAAGCTGGGCGGCAAGCTGCGCGTGGGCTTCATGTCCCAGGTTTCGCCCGACGGACAGTATGTGGTGACCAGCATCAACGATCCGGGTCGCGGACAGAGCGACTACGAGCGGCGCCTGAACCCCAAGGACCTAGCCGAGAACTACTACGTAGCCAACTTCAAGCAATACCGCTTCCTCCAGGTCTTTTATCCTACGCGGGGGATACTAGCCTGGTACAGTAAGCGGAGCGGGCTTCTGCAGCCGTTGCCCGGAGCGGACGATCCGCGGTACGTGCAGACCACCGCCACGTGGAGCCCAGACGGGAAATACCTGGTGTTTTCGCGCGCGGAGGCTCGGAGCGCGTACCCGGAAGGTTCCAAGCTGGCCGAGAGGGCCAACGACCCCAACGAAACGCAGATCCAATACGACCTCTATCGGGTTCCCTTTAACGATGGGCGGGGCGGCCAGGCCGAACCCATCGCGGGGGCCTCGCGGAACGGGATGAGCAACAGCTTCCCCAAGATTTCGCCGGACGGGCGCTGGATCGTGTTCGTGCAGGCGCGCAACGGCCAGTTGATGCGGCCCGACAGCCAGCTCTACATCGTGCCGGCGGAAGGCGGCCCGGCGCGCCGTATGCGATGCAATACGCCAGTGATGAACTCCTGGCACAGCTTCTCGCCCAATGGGCGCTGGCTGGTGTTCTCTTCCAAGAGCCGCTCGCCGTACACGCAGATGTACCTGACGCACATTGACGAGCAGGGCAACGATACGCCGGCCATTCTCATCGAGAATTCCACGGCCTCCAACCGCGCTGTGAACATTCCCGAGTTCATTAACATTGCTCCCGGCGGTTTGCTGGCCATCAACCCCACGGTGACCGGCTTCTACCGCCATATCGTCCTCGGCAACGATCTGCTGAAGAAGGACCAGCCTCAAGCGGCCATCGCAGAGTTCGAACAAGCCCTAGCCAGCGACAGCGAGGATTTCGAGGTGGAAAACAGCCTCGGGGTAGCCTACTCCGCCCTCGGAAGACACGCGGAGGCCATCGCGCATTACCGCAAAGCCGCCCAGATCAGCCCGGAGTATCCGCACGCGCACAGCAACCTGGGATCGGCCCTGGCCGATGCGGGGAGAACGAGCGAAGCCATCGGCGAGCTCAACAGGGCCCTGCAGCTCGCCCCGTCCCTATCTGACGCCCATACCACCCTAGGCGGTATTCTGGCTCGTCAGGGCCGCATGGAGGAGGCCATTCCGCAAAGCCCGACAACTTCGTGGCTCGCGCGAATCTGGCGCTGGCGCTAAGCATGGTGGGCAAGGCGGACGAAGCCATTCCGCAGGAGGAGGCGGCGCTCAAGCTCTCCGGCGGCGGAGACCCCCGCATGCTGGGCTTCCTGGGCAGTCTGTATGCCAGGGCGGGGAGGCTCCCGGAGGCAGTTGCGGTCACGCGACAGGCGCTCAATATCGCCTCCCAGATGAATGATCGCGATCTCATGGCGGAGTTGAACTCCGACCTTACCAGTTACCAATCGGCGCGATAGACAGCCGTCGATCTCGGCCGTAGAGTTCCCGAGAAGGGCGATTTGAGAGATCGAAGCTATTGAGAATATTGGACCATTTACAAAGATTTACAGAGTTCATCATCCTTTTATCTTGATTTTCGCGACAGATCGGCGCAAAATATTTCCACACCATGTTTAAAAGGTGAATCTTGCTTGGCCAAGAGGCAGGCAGAGGCAAAGAAGGAGACAGGAGTGATGAACCGCTACGGTCCAGGAGTCCGTATTGTCTTATTTGCTCTGGTTTCTGCGTGCGCATTGTTTGCGCAACGCGATCTCGCAACCTTAGTCGGAACGGTTACTGACTCTTCAGGAGCCGTTGTTGCTGACGCACAGGTAACCATTACCGAAACCGAAACCGGCGTGGTTTATTCGACCACGACCAACGGAGCCGGCGAATTTGTCCGCCCGGCGCTGAAACCGTCCACGTATGAAATCAGCGTGAGCGCGAGCGGCTTTAAGAAGGCTGAACAGAAGGGAATCCTTCTGGACGCCGGTGCAAGAGTCGCGGTCAACCTCGCGCTGACCGTTGGCGATATCGGCCAGACCGTTGAGGTCACCGCCGTAGCGCCCTTGCTCCAAACCGAAAGCACCCAGGTCGGCGCGGCCATAGACGACAGAACGCTGACCGATACCCCGCTTGGCGGTTCGCGCATTTTTTCGTTTCTGGCGCGCCTCTCCACCGCGGTAGTTCCGGGCGAGCCGAACTCGCGCGACGTGGCCGGCGGCGGATTCTCGGCCAACGGCGTGCGTTCGAACGGTCAGAACAACTTCTTGCTGAACGGCGTCGACAACAACGTCAACACCATCGACTTCATGAACCAGACCGCTTACACGGTAGGGCCTTCGGTGGAAGCGATCGGTCAAATGATCATTGAAACCAATGGCTACAACGCCGAGTACGGACGCGCGGCGGGCGGCGTGGTCAACGTCATTCTCAAATCGGGCACCAACCAACTGCACGGGAGCCTTTTTGAGATCCTGCAAAACCGGGATCTCGACGCGAACACTTGGACCAACAACCTGTCAGGCACGCCCAAAGGAACATTCGAGCAGAATCAGTTCGGTGCGACTGCCGGCGGCCCGATCATCAAGAACAGGCTCTTCATTTTCGGCGATTACCAGGGAACCCTCACGGCCGCTTCGGCGGGCATTGACGGCCTCGGCTTCGCCGGCCTGACCACCATTCCCACGGCGGCGGAGAAGCAGGGTAATTTCGCCAGCATCCTGGGCGCTGGCGCGACCAGCACGGATAGCAACGGCAATCCCATCAGCTTCCAGAAGGGCATGGTCTACGATCCTCTATCGACGGTCGGCACGGCCGCGGCGCCGATTTCCCGGACGCCGTTTCCCGGAAACATAATTCCGGCCAGCCGTATGGACCCCGCCATGACCAAGATCCTCCAGTTGTTCCCCGCCACTAACCAACCGATCCTTACCGGCAGCCAGCCGACGAACGACTACGCCTACAACGTGCCGGGTAACGCGAACGTGCACCAGGGCGATCTGCGCGTCGATTTCCGGCTTAGCAACAAGGACACCCTATTCGGCTCCACGAGCTGGTCGGACACCGGCAAGTCGCAAACATCGCCGCTCCCGGGAGTCCTCGACAACACCGGGCAAACGGGCGTTACGGAGTACGATCTGGCCCGCAACGGACAGATGAGCTACAGTCGAGTGTGGACTCCCACGGTGCTCACGGAAACCCGCCTCAGCTTTAGCCGCCTGGTAACATTCCGCGCCGACGCCGCCAACGCCACCGACGAGTTCCAGGCATTCGGTATTGGCGGCTACGACCCGACTTCCACCTATGCCAATAACGGCGGGCTTCCGAAGTTCGCCCCCAGCGGTTACACCTCGTTCGGCGCCGGCAACTGGACGCCCTGCCTGGAGTACAGCAACGTTTTGGATCTTGTCCAGAACGTGATGATCAACAAAGGCACTCACTCTCTGAAAATGGGCTTCGAGTACCGCACGATTCGATTCCCGTTCTTCCAGGTGCAGGATCCTCACGGGCAGATCAGCTACTCGACCGCCGAAACCGCCTTCCCATCCAATCAGTTGTCCTCTCTTGGACCGTCGGTTGGCAGCCTCACGGGCGACGGGCTGGCTTCAGCCCTGCTGGGTGTGGTGGATAACGCCGCCATTTCGACCACGCACTACATTGCGGACTACAAGGTCGCATTGGCGGGGTACGTGCAAGACGACTGGAGGGTCGCGCCGAAACTGACCGTCAACCTCGGCCTGCGCTACGAACTCTGGTCTCCGATCGGCGCTTGGGATCAGTCGAACTTCGATTTCCAGAATCAGACGCTTTATATCCCTAAGAACGGGAGTCAGAATGCGGCATTGCCCCCGAATTTTTCGACTCTGTTTCCGAACGTCACAGTGAATCGCGGGACAGTAAGCAACTATCTGATTCCGTGGGACAAGAAGGACTTTGGCCCGCGTATCGGTCTCTCCTATCAGGTAGGAAATAAGACCGTGATCCGGGCCGGCTACGGGATTTTCTATGGCGGCGAGGAAAACCAGGGCGGTATGCTGAACCGCGGTTATAACGTCCCTGCCAACGAGACGGTGTCGATGGCCCGAAACAACGGCATATCCACTTTCGTCGGCATTTCGGACCCGCTGTGCAACGGATGCGATTACATGCCGGGCGGGCTTCCGGGCGGGTTTCCGGCCAGTCCGTTCACTTTGAATGCTAAGATGTCGTTTAACTCAATCCAGAACGACTTCGACAATCCTCTGGTGCATAAATGGAACGTCATCGTGCAGCGCCAGTTGGGTTGGGATACGGCCATCGAGGTCGGTTATTTGGGGAATCACCAGGCTCATTCGTTGGGTTTTGGAAACCCCGATACCTACGCGAATATCGGGACAACCAATTCGGCCATCACTTCGTCAACCCAGATGGAAGTCGGGCCGGCGTGCCCGCCCCCGACCTGCCAGTCGGTTGGCAGCGGACTGTGGTTGTCCGCAAGCAACGGATATGGTAACTATGCCGCGGGCTCGGTGAAGATCGAAAAACGCTTCTCGCACGGTCTGCAGTTCCTGACGTCGTACACCTGGAGCCACGCACTGGCGAGCAACTTAACGCCGCTCAGTTGGTCGAATGGTTGGGGCATTCCCGACGATACCAACTGGAATTCCGGATATTCCAGCGCTCCGTGGGATATCAGGCACAGCTTCACGACCATGTTCAATTACGAGCTACCGTTCGGCAAGGGCAAGCAGTATGGCGCCCATATGAATTCCGTCGCGAATGCGATCGTGGGCAACTGGCATACTAACGGTATTCTGACGCTTCGCACGGGAGCGCCATACACCATTAGCGGCACCAGTTGCCAGGGCGTTTGGAGCCATTGCGCACCGGATGCCGTTTCGGGATACACGGCGGGCCAAGCGCCGCCCGGTGGGCGCAACCCGAACGAGTGGTTCGACATCAACGCGTACAAAGTTGCCGCGCCTCTCACGGGCGGCAACCTCGGCCTGAACTCTAACAACGGCCCACCTACCCGGACGCTCGACTTCTCCATCTTCAAGGATTTCGTCCTCAGTGAGCGTTTTAGGGTGCAGCTCCGCGGGGAAGCGTTTAACCTCGCCAACACTCCGGTGTACAGCCAACCGGACAATAGCTTGGGAGACTCGAAGGCGCTGGGCGGCAACGGGAAGTTCGGCATGATCACGAGCAGTGTGACTGGCACTGAGCGTCACATGCAGTTCGCACTCCGGATGACGTTCTGATATTCTGCTCCTGGCTTGCGGAGGCAGGACCCCGGCGGGAAACTGGGGTCCTGCACCGGGCCGTTGCGTGTATACTATAAACAGGACCCGGGGGTCCAAAATGGAGATTCCCGTTTACGCCTTCGGCAACACGTTTGTCGTCCAGCGCTGAAGGGCGGCACCGAATGGGATTTCGCCAGAAACTCCTGCGTGGGCCCGGAACCAACAACTTCAGTATTTCGCCGTTCAAGAAGATCGGGCTTGGAATGACGCCCCAGAAAAGGTAATCATGGATAAACATAAGATAGATCGTCGAAACTTCATGGTCGCGGGCGCGGGCGCGCTTGCGGCCGGCGCTCTCGTCGGCAGCGCGGAAGCTCAGACCCAAACGCCCTCTAAGGCGAAGGCGCCGGCTCAGGCGCAAGCCAAACCGGCATCGGCAAAGAACATACTCAACTACAACCCGAACATGGAGTACCGGAGGCTGGGCAAGACCGGCCTCATGGTATCCGCCGTTTCGCTGGGGGGACACTGGAAGCGGGTCGAAATAGAGATTGGGAAGGACAAAACTCCCGCGCGTTATTCCGACATGGACTTTTCCTACCCCAAGATTCCCGGCTTCATGCAATCCCGGGACCGTGTTATGTCCCACTGCATCGATGTCGGCATCAACTACCTCGATGCCATGGCGGCGCCCGAGGTTGTGGCTTACGGGCCACTGCTCAAGGGACGCCGGGACAAGTTCTACTTCGGCTATGCCTGGTGGCAGAAGGAGCCGCGCATTCCGCAATATCGCACCGCGGACAAGCTGGTGCAAGGTCTCGAGGAGAACCTCAAGGAGGCGGGACTCGATTACGTGGACATCTGGCGGATCGCGCTGCCCATGGAAGGCGTTCCGGACATGAGCGAGCTCCAGCGAGTGGAAGAGGCGACGATCCAAGGCTTGGCGAAGGCCAAGCAGCAGGGCAAAGCGCGGTTTACAGGCGTCTCGTCGCACAATCGCGTGTGGCTGAAGTCGCTGATCGAGGCGTACCCGAAACAGATCGAAGTGGTTCTGTTCCCGTACACCGCGGGCAGCAAGGAACTCCCCACCGACAGCCTGTTCGACGCCATCAAGGAGAACGA
>JBEKTU010000065.1:0-29343 GCA_049515735.1 Bryobacteraceae bacterium | reverse complement strand
TCAAGTGTGGCGTCTCCAGCGGTCTCCGGACGTTTCAACCGCCGAGATGGCGCGGTCAGTCGTTCTTACACGCGAAATTGTCGGTGCCGCATTTCAGGGGGTTCTGCCACGGGCTGCTAAGGAATCGCTGGGTTACCCTACGCAGAAGCCGCTCGGACTGTTGGACCGCATTATAAAGGCCAGCAGTAATGAAAACGACGTCGTGCTGGATGCTTTTTGCGGCTGTGGAACCGCGCTCGTAGCAGCACAACAACTGGGGCGGCAGTGGATCGGTATTGACATCTCCCCGACAGCGTGCCGAGTCATGGCGAAGCGACTGCGCGACGCGTGCAAATTGCGAGAAGATGAAAAGCTTTGGTCTGTCGGGCGCGGCTTTCTGGTGCGCGGCCTGCCATGGACGGAAGCGCAGCTTCGGCGCATCCCACCGTTCGAGTTCGAGAACTGGGCTGTGATTGCCCTCGGGGGCATCACAAACAAGGCCAAGGTCGGGGACATGGGTATAGACGGGCGGATATATCCACTCTCCGCGATGCCGAAATCCTCCGGGAGACAGGCCGGGGAGCTTGACCGCCATGCTGGAGATTGGCAACTTCTTCAAGCGAGAGCACCGGGTCATCGCTCCCCTGACCGTACAGGAGATCCTTGACGATCAGATCGCCCAAAAACTGGTCTAGGCATGGCTGATCCCTGGCACACACATTTAGCGCACTACCAAATGCCCGGAGCCGCGTCAGGCCACGTTATGATTGAGAATAATGCCGCAAATCCTTGACGGGAATCGCGTTCGCGACGATATCATGAGTGAGTTGAAACCGCGCGTGGCCGCGCTCGCCGCGCGCTTCCGTCCGCCCGGATTGGCGGTGGTGCTGGCGGGGCACAACCCGGCTTCCGAGATCTACGTTCGCAACAAGGTCAAAGCTTGCCGGGATCTGGGCATCCGGTCGGAGACTCTCACGCCGCCGGATTCCATCTCGACCGAAGAATTGCTGGGCATGGTCGCGCAGTTGAACGCGCGGCCCGAGGTGGATGGCATCCTGGTGCAGCTTCCGCTGCCGCCGCGGGTGGAGGCCAGGCGGGTTGTGGCCGCGGTCGCGCCGGACAAGGATGTGGATGGGTTGCACCCCTGCAATATCGGCAACCTGGTTGCGGGGCAGCCGGGGTTGCGCGCCTGCACGCCCGCGGGCATCCTCGAGCTGCTCAAGCGGCACGGCATCCGCATCGCCGGCCAGCGCGCGGTAGTGGTGGGCCGCAGCGATATCGTCGGCAAGCCGGTGGCTTTTCTGCTGCTCCACGAGCACGCCACCGTGACTATGTGCCATTCCAGAACGGCCGATCTCGCCGCGGTCTGCCGCGAGGCCGACATTCTGGTGGCGGCCATCGGGCGCGCGGCCATGATCACTGGCGAGTTTCTTACACCCGGAGTCACGGTGATCGACGTGGGCATGAACCGTATCCATGACCGCGGCGAGGTGGCGCGCATTTTCCGCAACTCCCCGCAGAAGCTGGCGGCATTCGACAAGAACGGAAGCGTTCTGGTGGGCGACGTGGATCCATTCGACATGGCCGAAAAGGCGGCTGCGTACTCGCCGGTTCCGGGAGGGGTCGGGCCGCTGACCATTGCCATGCTCATGGCTAACACGGTGGCAGCGGCGGAGCGCAGGGCCGGCGCATGTTGAAGGTCGGGCTCACGGGCGGCCTCGCCAGCGGGAAAACCTTGGTGGGCGAGGCCCTGGCGGGCAGCGGTTGTCTTCTCATCCAGGCCGACGAACTGGGCCACGAGGCGCTGGCGCCCGGCGGAGAAGCGTATGACGCCGTGGTGCGGGAATTCGGCCGCGAGATTCTGACCAGCGACGGCCTCATCGACCGCACACAGCTCGGCACGCTGGTGTTCGCCTCGCCCGACAGGCTGGCCCGGCTCAATGCCCTGGTGCATCCGCCGGTGATGCGGCGCGAAGAGGAATTGATCGCCGAATTCGCCGCGCGCGAGCCGCGGGGCATCGCCGTGGTGGAGGCGGCCATCCTCATCGAGACGGGCAGCTACAAGCGTTTCGACCGCATCATCCTGGTGTGGTGCGCCGAAGAGCAGCAGGTGGAGCGCGCTTTGCGGCGCGGCGGCGCGGTGGAGGCCGACGTGCGCGCGCGGATCAGCCGGCAGATGCCGCTCGAAGAGAAACGGAAGTTTGCCGATTTCGTCATAGATACATCCGGGCAGAAAGAAGACACCTTGCGGCAGGCCCGGGCCGTCTACCAAGCATTACGGAGAATCGAAACATGAGAGTTCTGCGACCATTTCTCTGGGCCATCGTCCTGGTGGCTATATTTCTGTACGTCACTTCGGCGGCGCATTGGGACGTGGGGCGCCTGCTGCAGCCGGTGCGTTCCGTAGGGCGGCTCTGGAGCGAGCCCGCCGCCGCCGAAACAGCGGGATTTTCGGCCGACGAGCAGAACAATATCGGGATTTATAAGAGTGCCCGCGACGCCACGGTGAATATCACATCGGTGGTGTACCGCGAGGACTGGTTTTTCCGGGTTTATCCCGCGCAAGGAACTGGCTCGGGATTCATCATCAAGCCCACCGGCGAGATCCTCACCAATAACCACGTGGTGAGCGGCACCGCGGAACTGACCGTCACGCTGGCGGACAAGAAGGTCTACAAGGCGAAAGTCCTGGGGACGGACCCGCGCAACGACCTGGCGCTGATCCGGATCGACACGGGCCGCAAGCTCCCGTCACTGCCGCTGGGCAACTCCGACGCCCTGGTGGTGGGGCAAAAGGTGCTCGCCATCGGCAATCCGTTCCGATTCGAAGGCACGCTGACGACCGGGGTGGTGAGCTCGCTCGGCCGCACCATCGACACGGAAGAGAACCGGCGTCTGGAGGGCATGATCCAGACCGACGCGGCCATCAATCCGGGCAACAGCGGGGGTCCGCTGCTGGATTCGCACGGCAACGTGATCGGAATTAACACCGCCATCTACGGGCAGCAGGGCAGCATCGGGATCGGCTTCGCCATGCCCATCAACCGCGCCAAGTCGATGCTGGAGGAATTCCAGCAGCACGGGCACATCTCACGCCCCACGCTGGGCATACGGACGGTGTACGTGGCCGGCGATCTGGCCGGCATGCTCGACCTGCCCTCGCAAGGCGGCCTGCTGATTCAGAGCGTGGAGCGCGGCTCGGCCGCCGAAGGGGCGGGACTGCGCGGCCCCTCGAGGGTGGTCATCGTGGGCGGTTTCCAACTGGGAGTCGGCGGCGACTTGATCCTGGCGGCGGACGGCCAGAACATCGAAGACAACAACACACTGCCGCGCCTGTTGAACCGCAAACGCGGCGGCGACACACTGGAGTTGACGATCTACCGGAACGGCCAAACCCAGAAGGTGCAAGTCAAGTTGGGTGAGGCTCCGCAAGAACTGTAGATGGCAGGGCGTTAGGCGACCGCGGCCCCTTTGGGATTAATGTCGGCAGAGGGTACTTTATTCTTGCTTCCTGGCGGCCGGCCGCGGCGTTTAACGGTCACCTCCGACATCCAGGAAGGCGGTCTCCCACGGCGCCGGCCACGCCCCTGCGCCAATCGCTCCAGGCTCAGAATCGCTTCCTCGATCTGTTCGCGTTCCGCCTTCAGTTCGGCGAGAATTTTCGTGACATCCATTTCACTGGCCCTCCCGGCCGGCCACGCTTAAGGTTGCTGCCGCGGCCGAAATCCTAGAGAAACTCTTTTTTATGATTTCAGTATACACTCGATTTATATACCAATCACTATTTATTTTCAAGACAAGTCCGAGGATTTAGCGACGAATCGCAAACAATGGTACCGGCTGGGCGGTTCAGTACCGCGACCGGCAAGCTTTAACCGATCGGCGATCAGCCACGCCGGGTGTGGCTGATCGCTGATTCCTGAAGGCTTTGTCCTAGCGGCGTCTTCTCCAGTAATAATAGAAAGGCAGTCCGGCCAGGATCAGCCCAATTCCCATGAAAGATTCACGCGGACGGTCGAAAAGCGTGGAGAATAACAGAACGGATGCGCCCAATATAAATAGTACCGGTACGTATGGATAGCCAAATGTACGGTACGGCCGGTACAGATCGGGGCGTTTTTTCCGGAGGACGAGCACCGCCGCGGCAGTCATGCCGTAGAGAATCCAACTGGCGAATATCACCAGGTTGAAAAGGTCGTCGTACTTTCCGGAAAGCACCAGCAACGACGCCCATGCGCTCAACGCCAGAATCGAAACGCCCGGCGTGTGGTATTTCGGACTGACGCGGCCGATCGCGGAGAAAAAGTACCCCTGCCGGGCGGCCGCGTAAGGGACCCGCGACCCCGACAGAATGGAACCGTTCAGGGCGGCAAAAATACTGATCATAGCGGCGATGGCGACGGCATTAGCGCCTGGCCCGTCGAAAATCTTGCGCATCATTTCGGCCGGCGCGCGATCGGCGCCAGCCACTTCCCTGGCCGTCAGTATGTGAAAATACGCGGCATTTGCAAGCAAATATATGCCGATTACGGCGAGCGTGCCTCCGATCAGCGCGAGCGGCAGGTTTCTTTGCGGGTTGCGAACCTCGGAGGAGACCATGCTCACGTTGTTCCACCCGTCATAGGCCCACAGCGCCGCTACCAGGGCGGCGATGAAGCCGGCGAAGGTGAGGGGAGCGATGGGGGGGCCGGTGAAGGGAGCGTGGGCGTGGCCCAGGACCAGGCCGGACAAGATAATCATAGCGATGAGTGCCACCTTGACGATGGTGACCGTCACCTGCACGTCGCCGCCGAGTTTGACGCCGTAGTAATTCAGCCAACCCAGCAGAAGGATTAAAGCGATGGCGAAAAGCTGGCCGTAGCGCAGCTCGAGCGGCCCGCCGTGAGGCCCGAGCGGAAGCGGCACGGAATAAAAAACGGTATCGAGCGGCGCATAGAAATTGGATAAATAAACAAAAAATCCGGTGGCCAGGGTGGCGATGGACCCGCTCTTCGCTACCCACATTTGCGTCCAACTGTAGAGGAACCCCCACATGGGGCCGTAAGCTTCGCGGAGGAATGCGTACTCGCCGCCGGCTTCCGGCAGGGCCGCCGCCAGCTCAGCGTAACTGAGCGCGCCGGCGAGCGAAAGCAACCCGCCTGCCACCCAGGCCACAAACACCATGTGCGGCGAGCCGGTTCGTTGGATCATGGTCTTGGGCACCAGAAAGATGCCGCTGCCGATGACCGTGCCGACCACGATGGACGCGGCCGCCCAGGGTCCCAAGTCGCGTTTCAGTTCCGTCGGTGCGGATGGGTTTTCCATCTCGGTTTATTCCTTGGCTTCGCTTTGAAACCACGATGCTACGAGCGCGGCCGTAAACGTGACCGCGGTCCCGATGAGCACGTACCAGGTGAAAGCGATGGGCGTCCGGAAGCGGACGTAGAGGATGGCTGCGAGTCCCGCGGCAACGCCCGCGATGGCCGCACCCTCGCGCGGCTTCCGGGTGAGCACTCCCAGCAGAAAAACGCCCAGCAGCATGCCCGATGGGATGGAAGCGATGGTCAAACCCGCCTCGAGCACCGAGTGCGAATGGCGCGCGGCGATGGCAATGGCCAACAGCACGACGCCCCACGCGACGGTGGCCAGCCGCGCGACTCGCAGGGAGCGGGCGTCGCCGGCGCCGCGCACCGGGAGAAAGTCCACCACCGTGGTGGAAGCGAGCGAGTTCAAGGCAGCGCTCAGGTTGGCCATGGCGGCGGCCAGGATGGCCGCGATGGCCAATCCGGCCACGCCGGCCGGCAAATGGTTCCAAATGAATTCCGGGTAAATGCGATCGGTTTGCCGCGGGGCCGGCATGCCGGTGTCGCCGTAATACACGTAAAGCAAAAGGCCGATGAGGAGGAACAGCGTGAACTGAAAGAAAATCACCGCCCAGCTCGCGAGCAGTGCGGCGCGGCTCTGGCGTTCGTTGCGGGCGCTCAACAGGCGCTGCACCATAAGCTGGTCGGTCCCGTGGCTGGCGGTGGTGAGGAAGCATCCGCCCGCCAGTCCGGCCCAAAAGGTATAGGGGCGGGAGAAAGACGCCATGGTAGGGGAAAAGCGGAAATCGAAAATCGCAAACTTGTGGGCCGCGCCGGCCACCGCCGCCACGTGGGCCCATCCGCCGGGAATCCGGCCCAGAATGACGAAGAAGCTGACCACGGCGCCGAAGACGTAGAGGCTCATCTGCACCACGTCGGTCCAGATGACGGCCGTCATTCCACCTTCAAAAGTGTAGAAGAGCGTGAGCAAAACGATGAGGACGATGGAAGCGATTTCGCCGGTGCCCAGCACAATCGAGACGACCAATGAGATGGCGAAAACCCGCACGCCTTCGGCCAGTGCGCGGGTCGCCAGGAAAATGGAGGCGGTGAGTTTGCGAACGCGCTCGCCGAACCTGCGCCGCATCAGCTCATACGCGGTAAACATCTCTCCGCGAAAGTAATGGGGCAAGAACAAGAATGAGATCGCGATGCGGGCCAGCAGGTAGCCGAGGACAATCTGAAGGAATCCCAGGTTGCCTGTGAACGCCAGCGCGGGCGTGCCCACAATGGTCAGAGTGCTGGTCTCGGCCGACACGATGGAAAGGCCGATGGCCCACCATGGCGCGGTCCGGCCGCCGAGGAAATAATCGCGAAGTGTGATCTGGCGGCGGCGGAAATGCGCGCCGAACCAGGTGATGGCGGCCAGGTAGATGAGGATGATTGCGAAATCCGGGTAGCGCATGAAAAGAGCGACTTCCAGCATAGCGTTGATCTGTTATGATTTGGGATTCGGAACCTGACGGCCGGAAACGGCGTCAAATGGGTTGCGCCACAAGACTGGTTCGGCTATACTTCCGCAAGTGCCCGCCTCGCTCGGGTGCATGGCCGGGGGAGCGGCGTTGGAGTTATGATAGCGGATCAGCAGCCCGTTGCAGTCGGTTGAAAGCGGAAAGAGGCAGGAGGCTCACGTGCAGACGTTTTATCGGATCTTAAAAGGGATAGCGGCTGTTGCCGTTATGGGTGCCGTCGTCATGGCGGGGACGGCACAACATGCCCGCGCGCAAGCGGCGGGTGGCCAGGCGGCGGCCCAGACGGCGCAGCCCCAGAAAAAAGTCAAGGATCAGGGCGAATACGACATTTACAACAACGTCCTGAAAGACGTGGGGGCGCAGGCTTGGCCCAAGCTGCTACAGGACCTGGACACCTGGGCGCAGAAATATCCCGACTCCGATTATAAAGACGATCGATTGTATTACTACGTTCAGGCCTACAGCGGCGGCAACCAGCCGGGTAAGGAGCTGGATATCGCCGGGCAATTGATGGCCAGGGATCTCAACACCGTCTTCAAAGATCCCAAGCAGGTCCTCACGATTCTTTACATGACCTGCGTGAACATCCAGAAAGCTCCGAGTCCCACCGCGGAGGAGACCGCCTCTGGCGAGAAAGCGGCGCACGGGCTGGTGGAATTCGTGCCGGCGTACTTCGTAGCGGCCAACAAGCCGGCGGCCACCAGCGACGCCGATTGGACGAAAACCGCGACGGACCTGACTACCCTTGCCAATGGGACGCTCAAGGTGATCGCCTTGCGGCCCGGCATGGATCTCTTGCAGAAGTACCGGGCAGAGAAGGACGTCAAGTATTGCGAACCGGCTGAGGCGTCCCTCACCAAGGCCCTACAGCAGTTCCCTGATAACGCGATCATCGCGTATAACCTGGCCAGTGCCGAGCTTTGCGAGCGGCAGGCCAAGCCGGAAAAGATACCGGTTGCAATTTACGAGTTCGCCCGCGCGGCGGTGGCCTCCGATCGCTCTGTGGGCGGAAGCCCCTTGGACCCGAAAACGGTCGAGACCTACCTCACCACCATCTACAAGAGCTACCACGGCGACGACGAGGGCTTGAAGCAGCTTGAGGATGTGGCGTCAAAGTCGGCGTTCCCGCCGGCCGATTATAAGCTCGAATCATCGGCCGATGTCGCCAAGAGGAAGGAAGAGGAGTTCCGCGCAAAGTATCCGCAGTTGGCTCTCTGGCTGGGCATCAAGGGCCAGCTTGCCGATACCGGCGGTGAAAAGTACTTCGACGAACAACTGAAGGGCTCCGCCGTTCCAAAGCTCAAGGGCGTGCTCATGGAAGCCAAGCCCGAGTGCCGGTCCAAAGAGCTGCTGGTGGCTGTCCCCGAGCCGGACCAGTCGGGGACTCCGCAGTCGGTTATTACCCTGAAACTGGTCGCCGACGACAAACCGGATGCCCTGACCGGAAAGCCCGACACCGGCGCCACCGTCGAAATCCAGTGGGAGGGCGTCCCGTCGGCTTTCACCAAGGAACCTTTCATGCTGACCATGGACACGGAGAAGGGCAGCATCACCGGGATCAACATGACGCCGTGCGCCGCTGCGCCGGCGAAGAAGAGCGCTCCCAAGAAGAGCGCCCCGAAG
This sequence comes from Bryobacteraceae bacterium, assembly GCA_049515735.1. Taxonomy (GTDB): domain Bacteria; phylum Acidobacteriota; class Terriglobia; order Bryobacterales; family Bryobacteraceae; genus Fen-178. Next base: position 20,927 of record JBEKTU010000065.1, on the reverse strand, counting down.
AAGAGTGCGGACTAGGTGCGGTGCTCCAGTACCCTGCCTGGCTGGTCCGGGCGGGGCGTCCGCGTATTCGCCAGAATCAGGCTGAACACGAAACGTTCGACGGGGTTCAACGAAGCGCCGGCTCCCTTAAGGTCCTGGAAGTAGTGCTGGAAGCTCTGGGCGGAAGACACGAGGCGGCCATAGGTTGGTGCGTCGCGAACGGCCATGGCCATTAGCCCCGCCGTCAGAAGTCCGATAATGCAAGCTTTTCGTGTCATCTACACCTGTTAAGACGAGCACGGCCGCGGAAAAGTTAGCGGTGATTCGGAATTAGTTCGCAAATGCCCGCTGGGCCAGTCACAAATCCGCACTGGGTGAGGCATCACCCTGTTCCACAAGCACTTAGCGCGTCAGGGGTGAGCCTTGAATCGAATGCGCCGCGGCCGCCATCTGTTATAATAAGGCCTGGGATTTCCAGATATTCCGGTCGCAAGTTTATGCCGCTTTACGAATACAGTTGCCACCGATGTGGTAAGAGCTTCGAGTTGAGGCAAAAGTTTGCCGAGGCGCCTTTGACGGTGCATGAAGGGTGCGGCGGCCAAGTGGAACGAATCATTTTCGCGTCGGCATTGCAGTTCAAGGGCTCGGGTTTCTACGTCAACGACTACGGCCGCGGCGTCAAGTCGCGTCCGACCAACGGCTCGAACGCGAAATCGGAATCGAAGACCGAATCCAAAGGCGAACCGAAGCCCGAATCGAAGAACCAGAGCCAGCCGGCCCCCTCGACGTCTTCACCTGAGAAGTGAAACGCTCAGGCGCCCACTGCAATAGCTTGGCCAGCCGCACTGGCTTGGCCCGCCCAGCGCTCGACCATGAAACCCGGGTGCACCCGTGCTTCGGTCCGGCTGACGCGAGCAGTGCGGAACTCGTACTTGTTCACGCTGCAAACGGCCGTGCGGCCGGCGCCGCGCAGCACGCGCCCGAAAACGATCAATTGCATGGGGCAGGTTTGATCCAGCAGGGCTGGCCAACTGATGGAGAGTTGTACGAAGGCGCCGGGCGGCAACTCGTCCTGGGCGAAGAACGCCACCCCGCCGCTGCCGATATCGATGGTTTGGCCGGCGCCGGCGGCTACAACCGTGCGGCCGTCGACCAATTTGTACCGCAACTCACACTTCATGCCGAACCGACTTCTCGTCCGGCGGTCTGTATGCATGTTTTCGATCCGCATTTTGTGGCTCTTTACCTCCTCCTCCGTTTTCCCTATGGAATCAACGGCTTAACGGTGCATCTAAAGTCTTGTGTCTGCTTTGTAAACACATCCCTAAAGCACCGGCTGGCACAGCAATAACGGTTTGATGCAGACTCGGTTTGAACCGATGCACAAATTTTTTTGCCCGCGGCTGCCAGCAGCGGCTTTTCACGAGACGGCCATACTGGCGTGATACCCTGGGAAGCAAACCGATGAAGAAAACCTGGTTGTGCCTGCTGACCGCGGCTTGTCTGCTTTCGGCGGCGCCCAAGAGACCGAAACTTGTCCTGGTGATTGTGATCGACCAGTTCCGTTACGATTACCTCACGCGGTACCGCGGCGAATTCCACGCCGGCTTCGACCGGCTGTTGACGAAGGGCGCGGTCTTCACCGATGCGCGGTACCGGCACTTCCCGCCTCTGACCGCCCAAGGGCACAGCGTCATCCTCTCCGGCGCCATGCCATCGGTCAGTGGGATCGCGGGAAACGACTGGTACGACCCCGACGAGGGCCGGCACGTCACCAGCGTCTCCGACAGCCGCACGCAACTGGTGGGCGGGAATGGCGGGGAAGGAGCTTCGCCGCACCGGCTGCTGGTGAGCACCATCGGCGATGAGTTGAAGATGGCCGATGGCGGCAAGTCCCGCGTGATGGGGATTTCCTTGAAAGACCGGGCCGCGATTCTGCTGGTGGGCCACATGGCCGACGGCGCATACTGGTTCGACCCCATGAGCGGCAATTTCGTCAGCAGCACGTACTATTTCCGCGAGTTGCCGGGATGGGTGAAGGACTTCAACAATAGCCGGCCCGCGGAGAAGTATCGCGGCGTCGCCTGGCTGAACCACAAGTTGCCGGAGAACCTGAAGGAATTGTACGGGACCAGCGACGAAAGTCCCTTGGAGTCCAGTCCGTTCGGAAACGAATTGGTGGAGCTGCTGGCAGAACGCGCGGTGGCCGCGGAGCAGCTCGGGAGGGGCGATTTCACGGATGTGCTGGCCATCAGCTTCACGTCGAACGACAAGGTGGGCCACGATTATGGCCCGGATTCCGCGGAAGAGCGCGACGTGACCTTGGGCACCGACCAGCTCATCGAGAAGCTCTTTCAGACGGTGGACCGCCAGGTGGGCCTGGATAATGTGCTGGTGGTGCTGACCGGCGACCATGGGGCCGCCCCCTCGCCGGAAGTGAACGCCACGCGCAAAATGCCTGGAGGGCGCATCTCGCTCGCCACCCTGAAGCAGGTCGCGCAGGCCGCGCTGGAGAAGAAATACGGAGCGGGTGACTGGGTGGCGGGCAATTGGGACGTGTCGGTGTATCTGAACCAGTCGCTGATCGCGAGCAGGAAGCTCGACCCGGCGGAAGTGGACCGAGCCGCCGCGGACGCTCTCATGGCGATGCCCCACATCTCGCGCGTCTATACGCGCCAAGAGATCTCCCGCGGCGAGCTGCTTCAGGATGACATAGGCCGGCTCATAACCAATGGTTTTCACGTCCGCCGCGGACCGGATATCGAGGTCGTCACGGACCCCTACTGGATCGTGAGCGAGAAGCCCGCGTCGCACACCTCGCCATACGGCTACGATGTGCACGTGCCGCTGATCTTCATGGGGCCGGGCATTCGCGCGGGGCGGTACGATCGGTCGATCGCGGTAAATGACGTGGCTCCCACGCTGGCCGCGATCCTGGACGTGGAGACCCCCAGCGGGTCCGCGGGCCGCGTGCTGTCGGAGATTTTCGCGCCGTAGCGGGTCCGCTCCACCCAGTGCGCTGTATAATTGACATCATGGAATTACGTCCGCTGCACGACCGCGTGTTGGTGAAACGCCTGGATGAAGGCGAACAAAAGGTTGGCGGGATCATCATCCCCGATACCGCCAAGGAAAAGCCGCAACAAGCTGAGGTGAAGGCCGTGGGCAACGGCAAGCTGCTGGATTCCGGCGAGCGCGCGGCGCTCGAAGTGAAGGCCGGCGACCGCATTCTGTTCGGCAAGTACTCCGGTTCCGACATCAAGATCGATGGCCAGGAATACCTGATCTTGAAGGAAGACGAGATTCTCGGGGTCTTGGAATAGGGTATGCTAATCTAAGGGTCTACACGCCAAATCAGGAGTTGTTTTCATGAATTTACGTATGGGACTCGGGCCGCTGCTGGTCTGCTCCACGCTGTTGGGGGTCGCCCAGATGGCTTCCGCGCAGCCTAAGATCATGGTGATCAACCTGCAGCGCGCGGTGCTGGAATCGGCCGAGATCAGAAAGGCCGACGCGGACATGCAGGCCAGGTACAAGCCGCGGACGGCGGCCATCGAGCAGTTGCAGAAAGATATCGCCGGCATCTCGCAGCAGTTGCAGATGAATGCCGGCAAGTTCACGCAACAGGCGGAGGCCGAGCTCACGGCGCAGGGCCAGAAGAAGCAGCGCGACTTGCAGCGGCTGCAGGAAGACCTCCAGGCCGATGTGGAACGCGACCGCAACGACATCCTGCAGAAGGCCACGGTGAAGATGAGCGAGATCGTGAAGAAGATCGCCGAAGAGAAGGGTTACGACCTGGTGGTGGAGGTGTCTACCTCGGTCTACTTCAAACCGGCGATGGAGATCACCAATGACGCCATCGCCGCGTACGACAAAGCGTACCCGGTGACTCCGGATCCCGCGGCGCCCGCAGCGCCGGCTGCGAAATAGATCCGGGATCGGAGAAGAGATGGCCGATTTTCTGGAGCAGTACGGGGAGGGCGACGAGCGCCGGGCGAAGATCGTCAAGAGGGTGGTAGTCTCGCTGGTGGCGCTGTTGGTGGTGGCGGGGCTGCTCTTCTACGGCTTCCACACCTACCGCCAGGAACGGCAGGCCAAGCGGTTCTTCCAACTGCTGGCCGCGCACGACTACAAGCAGGCCTACGCCTTGTGGGGCTGCACGGACGCCAATCCGTGCCGCGACTACCCGATGACCTCATTCCTGCAGGATTGGGGTCCGCAGGCCATCTCCGTGGGCAAGTTCGAGGTGCTGAACGGCGAGTCCTGCGGTTCCGGGGTGATTGTGGACGTGGACGCCGGCGCTGCCGGGGACAAGAAGCTGTGGGTGGAACGGGACAGCCTGGTGCTCGGATTCACGCCCCCTTGGCCGAACGTGGCTCCCGGCGAATGCCCTCAAGGGAACCGGATTGCCAATTTCGTGCGCGACCTCAAGTATCGCCTGCACGGACGGACCTACCAGTAGATTCAAATTCAAGACGATAAGAGCGAACCATGGGAACAACAGCGGCTGGTCTGGAAGGCGTCATCGCGGGGGAATCCGAGATCTGTTACATCGATGGATACCAGGGCACGCTGAGCTACCGCGGTTATAACATACACGCTCTGGCGGACAACGCCGTTTTCGAGGAAGTCGTCTTCCTGCTCTGGAACGGGTGGCTGCCCAAACGGGCGGAGCTCGACGGACTCAAGCAGGACCTGGTGGCGGCGCGCGAACTGCCCGGGCCGGTGACGGACTTTCTGCGGAGCGTGCCGCTGGGCAACGCCATGGACGTGTTGCGGACGGCGGTTTCGATGCTCAGCCTGTACGATCCCGAGGCCCCCGACATGTCGGCCGAGGCCAACCACCGCAAGGCGGCGCGGCTGATGGCCAGGACCGCAACCATCGTCACCACGTTCGACCGGCTGCGGAACGGCAAACCGGTGGTGGCCGGCGATCCCGGCTTGAGCTTCGCGGCCAACTTTCTCTACACGCTCACGGGTAGGCGGCCGGACGACGTGATGGAGCGCGCCTTCGATGTGGCTCTGACTCTGCACGCCGATCACGAGCTGAACGCCTCCACCTTCGCGGCGCGCGTCACGGCGGCCACGCTTTCCGACATCTATTCCTCCGTCATCAGCGGAATTGGCGCGTTGAAAGGCCCGCTGCACGGCGGCGCCAACCAGGACGTGATCCGGTGGCTGCTGGATTTGGGCGATGAAGATGCCGCGGTGGAGCGGGTGACCAACACGCTGGCGCGGAAAGTCAAAATCCCGGGCTTTGGCCATCGCGTCTATCGCACCGAAGATCCGCGCGCGACGCACTTGCGCGTGCTATCCGAAGAGCTGGGCAAGCGGACCGGGCACGAGAAGCACTACCGCCTTTCGAAGCGCATGGAAGAGACTGTGAAATCGATCAAGGGGCTGAACCCCAACGTGGACTTCTATTCCGCTTCCACTTACTATTCGCTGGGCATCCCCATCGATCTGTTCACGCCCATCTTCGCGGTGAGCCGCATGGCGGGCTGGACGGCGCACGTACTGGAGCAATACCGCAACAACCGTCTCATCCGCCCGCGCGCCGAGTACCGCGGCAACCCCGACGGCCAGACCTGGATTCCCATCGAGGAACGCTAGCCATGGACGAACGGGCGTTTTATACCGATTCCGAGACCAGCAAGCCGGCCGTGCTGAATTGCCCGTTTTGCCGGAGCGCCGAAACGTACCAGTTGCGGTGGGTGGTCCGCAAGAAGAAAGACCGCCTTCCCGGAGGCGCCGACGAGCGCGACCGCGCCAAGTTCCAAAAGGCGCAAAGCTACATGGTGCTGATGGACGACAAGGTAGCGTGCAAGAACCTGCGCTGCCGCAAGCGTTTCGACGTCTCGGGCATCAAGAGCATGGCGTTTCTGTAGGTGCGCTCACGGCGTGACGTAGATCTCTACCGTGCTCGATGATTCACCGCCGGCGATCACCGTGAACCCGGTGCCCTGGAGGTATTGGGCGGGGATCTGGAAATTGATCTGAACTACCCCGGCAACCATGCCCGGGGCGGCTCCGGCGTAAAGCACCACCGGTTCCGGCAGCGATAGGGGGCCGAGGCTGTAATTGGGCGAGATGTCCACCTGGCAGCACTCATAATCCTCGGCGCCGGTGGCGATCTGGCCGTCGAGGGGCCAGCGGTAACCCGAAATGGCCCCCGTGCCCGTGGCCCAGATGGAGACGATGGAACCGGCCTTGGCGGGGTTGACAGCCGAGTTCACGGAGCCATCCTGGTTGACGGCGGCGGCGGTGCCATCGGAGTTTTGGAAAACTTGGGGATCGGCGGCGATTACGGTGGCCGGAAAACTGGGGCTGCTGACGCCGTTCGAGACGATCTGGACGGTCATCGAGCTGTTGGGCCCGGCGGCCTGCGGTACGACCGCATTAATCTGCGAATCGGAGACGTAGAGGAGCGGCGCGGCCACGCCCTCGAACAGCACCTGCACGCCACCGAGCGAGGTCGGCAGGAAGCCTGAGGCGGCAGTAGCCGTGACAGGCGTGGCGGGGCCGATGTGCGGGCCGTAGATGGAGATGAGTTCGGCGGGCACGATGCGGCCCAGCACTGGGCCGTACGCGGCGTTGGCGATGCCGAAGATGCGCATCAGGGGTGTGCCGCTGGGGGCCACGGTCCCGACAATGCCGGTGGGTCCGGCGACGTGCAAAAGTCCCGCGGGATCGACGGCCACGGATTGCGACACGGCATCGTCGGGGTAACGGGCGGAGTAGACCAGCGCGGAGCCGGAGGAGTTGAGCGCCGTCAGGAAATCGCCGCCGGTCGACCATCCTTGCGTGTTGGGGAATTGAGGTGAAGCCGTGGTGCCGGTGAGCCAGACATCGCCGGACGCGTCGAGGGCCACGGATTTGGCGGCGTCCGCGCCGGTGCCGCCGATGTAGGTGGCCCAGACCAAAGCCGTGCCGCTGGGGTTGAGTTTGGCGGCGAAAACGTCGGTGGGCGGGAGCGGGTAGGTGACTCCGGGCTGATAGGGTCCGGCGAAGGTGGTCTGGTACGCGCCGGCAGTGGCCGGGAAACTGGGGTCGAAAGTGGCGCCGGCGAGGTAGGCGTTGCCGGCGCCGTCCACCGCGATTGCGGCCGCGATGTTCGCTGGATTGGCGTTGGGAGCATAGATGAAGTTGGTGGCGCTGATGTAGGTGAGGTATGCGAGAGCCGATCCGGCGGCGTTCACCTTGGCCACGAAGGCGCCGGTGCCATCAGTCAGAAAAGCGCCGGGCGTGGTGGGCAGGTTGGTGGTGTTGGTGTTCCCGGTCATGTAGGCTTCGCCGGCCGCGTCCACTGCCACGGAGACGCCGGTGGTGTAGCGGCCGCCGGTGAAGCAACTGCTGCCCGCTCCGCAATCCACCGAGGAACCGGAGAATAGCGCGGAATAGACAATGCGCGAGCCGTCGGCGGAGATCTTGGTGAGGAACGCGCCGCTGGTTATCGGGATCGAGGGCAGCGAGACGAATCCGGCGGGCAAGCCAGGCGTCACGGGGAAGCTGGTCAAGTAGGTCGTGCCAGTCACGTAGACATTGCCGGCGGCGTCCACGGCCAGCGCACTAATGGCTGCCGGGAAGTAGGTGGAGTAGAGTAACTGGCTGCCATCGGCGCTGAGTTTGACCAGAAAGCCGGGGCCGGGCGTGGATTGAAACGCGTTGTGCAGCGGGAAATCCGGGGAGGATGTGGAGCCGGCGACATAGATGTTGCCGGCGGCGTCCACGGCGAGGCCGTTGGCTGCGTCACTGCCCTTGCCGCTGAGAATGGTGAACAGGACGATGTTGCCGGAGGGGTCCAGCTTCATGACGACGGCTTCGGTGAGCGTGCCGAGGTTGCGGCTCCCGGCAAGGTAAGTGTTCCCGGCGGAATCGGCGGCGACGCGGGCGACGTGGTAGTCGTTGACATCGCCGATGTAGGTGGTGAATTCAGCGGCCGGAAGCGCAGCCGCAAAGCACAACGCCGCGCTGAGGAACCGCCATACGGAAGGGCCCATGATTCGAGCTTACCGCGCGGTTGCGGGAGTAGGTTCTTCAAGCAGGTGCGATACCTCACGGTGCAGGCGCAGGGTGAGCTCGGTGTGGTCGGAGGGCCTGAGGCCCGCGGTGGGAATGGGGCCGCCGGCGCGCAGAACGACCTTCCCCCGGTGGATGTGAATCGATCCCATGGGAAGCAGCCGGCGCATTCCGACGATGGCGATGGGCACAACCGGAACGCCGGCTTTGATGGCGATGTAAGCCGCGCCGTCCTTGAATTCGCGGAGGCCGCGGGGCGAGCGGCCGCCCTCGGGAAAAAGCAGCACGGAGATGCCGCGCTCGGCGATCAAGCGTGCGCCCGCGCTCATGCTCTTGAGCGAAGCGCGGGCGCTCGAGCGATCGACCGGCAGGTGCCCCGCGCGGTGCAGGTGCGTACCCAGGAAAGGGATCTTGAAAAGCCCCGTTTTGGCGAAGAACCGGAACTGGTACGGAAGGCGTGAGAGGATGGCGGGGATATCCATGTAGCTGGCGTGATTGGCGACGAAGACGTAGCTGCCGCGAGGGTCGAGTTTGTCCAGGCCCTCGGCGCGGACGCGGATGAAGCTGACGGCCAGCAGCATTCTTGCCCAGATGCGGGCGATGCGATGCTGCGAGTTGCCGGTGCGGTCGAAAAAGGAAGCGATCAGCGACAGAACGCCCATGACAATAGTGGAGAGAAAGATCAGCGGAATCGAGAAGAGCAGGGAGCGGAGGTAGCTCATCGCTTCGAGGTAATGATAGCAGGGGGGCGAGGGCGGAGGATGGCCACGCAGCGGAGCTACAGATCTTCCGGGCGCAAACCCGTATGCTTTGCAATTTCAGCCAGGATGACCGGTCCCAATTCCTCTTTGTCGTGGTAAGCGAAACGGTACTGGGGCCACCCGTCACGTCGTAGTGTCCGATGGGAGCCGGACGTTCGGACGATACGCCAACCGATCCGATGTGGCGCCGCAAGCACGCGCCGAGCCTTGGTCGCGGGCCATTCGCTCATGCGGCTACGGAAAACCGCAACGTGTCGGCTCCGGGCGGCATTTCCCCGTGCTCGATTTCTTCGGCTATTACTCGGAGCGCCAGGGCCTCAGCCTTTAGCGTGGCTTCTTCGAGGGTTACGCCGTATACGGTCACGCCGGGCAACTCGGGGATGTCGGCAATCCAGCGGCCGTCCGTTTCGCGCAACAACCGGATCGTGAGTTGCATATGCCTCATCCTAACATTTGCCGCACTGGATCACCGTACCTTGACGTTCACGCCGGACGCTTCTCCGTGCCCCCCTTCCGTTTTCGGTTATCATGTCCCCATGTTGAAACTTTTGGTGTTGTGCCTGAGCGCGGTGTTGTTGGCGTCGGCGGTGGAGCTGCCTTCGCGGAAGTACCTGAACCTGGCAGCCATCAAGACCATGGTGGCGGCGGCGGAAAGCGAGGCGCAGAAGCGCAAGGCGCAGGTGACTATCTGCATCATGGATGAAAGCGGGAACCTGCTGTTCCTGCAAAAGGCCGATGGCGCCGGCCTGAACACAATTCAGTTCGCGCAGAAAAAGGCCAAGTATGCGGCCATCTACGGGCGGCCCTCGGCGACGGCCGAAGATTCGTTGAAGAGCGGCAATCTCGGAGTGCTGGTCTACCCCGACGGCTTCCCCAACCGCGGCGGGCTGCCGATCAAAGTCGACGACAAAGTCATTGGCGCGGTGGCGTGCAGCGGCGCGGCCAGCGAGGAGGATGAAGCCATCTCGCAGGCGGCCATCAATGCGCTTCTGAAGTAAGGATGGCGCGCGCTTCGGCCACCAGGAACAAAGATCCGGTGACGAAGACGACATCTGCGGGCGAGGCGTCTTCCACCAGCGCCAGCGCATCGCGGAGGGTGGGCGCGGCGCGCAGATCGGGGTGGCCGCCGATATCCCGCAGAGCCTCGGGCGCGAGAGCGCGGGCCTGTAGCGGAGCGGTGACGATCACCTGTTGCGCGCGCGGGAAAAGGATGCCGCTGATTTCGTCGATGGCTTTGTCGCGCATGGCGCCGTAGATCAGGCGCACCCGGCGGCGGGAGTAGAAGCGATCGATGTAGGCCGCCAGCGCGCGGGCGCCGGCGGGATTGTGGGCGCCGTCGAGGATGATCTCGGGCCGCTCGCATACCCGCTCCAGACGCCCGGGCCAGCGAGTGCGCGCGATACCGGCTTCAATGGCGGAATCCGCAACTCCCAGGCATGCCAGGGCCACGGCGGCGGTGACGGCGTTCTCCACCTGGTGCTCGCCGGCCAGTGGGCAGACCAGGCGAAGATCGCGCTCGCCCGTGAGCCGGAAGCGGCTGCCGCGGGCGTCTATCTCGAGATCGCAAACCGGCCAATCGGTGGTGCGGGCTACCGGAATGGAAAGCTCCGCCGCGCGCTGGTCCAGCACGCGCGCGGCTTCGGGACGCTGGCGCGCGAACACTGCGGGCACGCCGGGCTTCAGGATTCCGGCCTTTTCCCCGGCGATGGATTCCAGGCTCTTTCCCAGGAAAGCTTCGTGGTCGAAATCCACGGGCGTGATGACGCAAAGATCGGGCGAGACCACGTTGGTGGCGTCCAGACGCCCGCCGAGGCCCACTTCCAGCACCACCGTTTCGGCGCGCTCCTCGGCGAAAACCAGCAATGCCATGGCGGTGACAGTTTCGAAATAGGTGGTGTGAAGATCGATGGCGCCCTCGGCGAGGAGTTGTTCCACGGCGGACTGGACGCGGTTGAAGGCTTCGGCGAAGCGATCGGCGGCGATGGGACGGCCGTCGATGCGGATGCGCTCGGTGGGTTCGGCGAGATGCGGCGAGGTGAACAGGCCCGTGCGGGGCCCGGAGGGCACCCCGGGCCCAGGGGGCACCCCCCGCAGGGCCGATTCCAGCATGGCGCACGTCGAGCCTTTGCCATTGGTGCCGGCGACATGCACGAAGCGCAGCCGGTCTTGCGGGCGGCCCAGGGCTTCGAGCACGGCGCGGATGCGCTCGAGACCGAGTTTGGCGGTCTTGATTTCGTTGCCGAGCGAGTAGAGGAAGTGGACCGAGTCGGGATAGTTCACGCCACAAAAAATCTCAGCGCTTTGGAGATGTACGGCTTCAGCTCCAGGCGCGGGACCACGGCATCCAACATGCCGTGCTTCAACAGAAATTCGGCGCGCTGAAAACCTTCGGGCAGCTTCTGGCGGATGGTCTGCTCGATGACGCGCGGGCCGGCAAAGCCGATCAGGGCGCCGGGTTCGGCGATGTTCAGATCGCCCAGCATGGCGTAACTGGCGGTGACGCCGCCGGTGGTGGGGTCGGTGAGCACGCTGATGAACGGCAAGCGGGCCTCGTCCAGGCGCATGAGCGCGGCTGAGATTTTGGCCATCTGCATGAGGCTGATGGCGCCTTCCTGCATGCGGGCGCCGCCGGAGGCGGAAACGATCACCAGCGGCTGGCGGAGCTCGATGGCGCGTTCGATGGCCCGGGTGATTTTTTCGCCCACCACGGCCCCCATGCTGCCGCCGATGAAGCGCGGTTCCATGGCGCAGATCTGAATGGGGCGGCCGTCCAGAGAGCCGCTGGCGGAGATCAGGGCGTCGGAGAGCTTGGTGGCCTGCCGGCTGGCTTCGAGGCGCTCGCTGTAAGGCTTGCTGTCCACAAATTCCAGCGGATCGGAGGAGCGCAGGCGGGCGTCGAACTGCTCGAACTGGCCGCCATCCAGGAGCAGCTTGAGGCGGGAGACGGCGTCCATGCGGGAGTGGGCTCCGCACTTGGGGCAGACGTTCCAGTTGGTCTCGAGTTCTTTTTTCCAGATAATCTGGCGGCAGCCTTCGCATTTTTGCCAAAGGCCCTCGGTGCGCACGCGGCGCTCCCCATTCTCCACCACGGGGAGCTTTTCGTCGGGCGGCTTTTCTCGCCTAAACCAGGACATGCAGGCACTACCTTAGCGCGGGTAGGGATGGCCCCGCAAGGTCGCCAGGGCGCGGTAGATCTGCTCGGCCAGCAAAACGCGGGCCAGTTCATGCGGAAAAGTCATGGGAGAAAGCGAAATCAGCAGGTCGGCACGCGCGCCCCAGCCGGCGGGCAAGCCATCGTGGCCGCCCACCAGGAAGACCAGATCGCGACCCTCCATCTCGGCCTTTGAGATCAAAGCGGTGAAGGCGGCGGAATCCATCAGCTTGCCGGCGGGGTCGAGGACAACCTTGCGCGCGGTGGCGTGCCTGGCCCACGGATCGAACCGGTCCGGCCGGATTTCCCGCATTGCGGCGGGACAGTAACGGGCGGCGCGGCCGAGAAAGTCTTCGGCCAGGGCATTGGCGTGAGAGTCTCTGGGCTTGCCGGCAAAATAGAGTTGGATCTTCACTCGGGGGGAATCTCGACTGTCTTGGCGCTGCGCCAGAGACGCTCCAGGCTGTAATACTCGCGGGCTTTGGGCGAGAAGATGTGGACCACCAGGTCGCCGTAATCGGCCAGCACCCATTCCGCCTGGTTGTAACCCTCGATGCTGAAGGGCAGTTCGCCGGCCTGCTGCTTCAACTGCAGGCCGACTTCGTCGCTGATGGCCTGAATCTGCCGCTGGTTGGCGCCCGTCGCGATCACAAAGAAATCGGCAAACGAAGTGATGCCTCTGAGGTCCAGAACCCGGGTGTCGGCGGCTTTCTTGGATTGGGCGGCGCGGACGGCAATGAGCCACGTGGGGGCGGCGGCTTGGATGTCTTTGGCTCCTGTGAGTATCGTACTACAATGAGGTCTTACGCGCTCACATCGGGCCCATGAGCACGCGGCTCGTGCCCGGCTGACAATAGAAACTCCATGACTGATCCAACCCTGCGGGTGTTAATCCCCTCCGAGAAGATCCAGGCCCGGATCAAGGAACTCGGCGAACAGATTTCCCGCGATTATCCCGAGGGGCGCCTCCACATGATCGCCATTCTGAAAGGCGCCGCCTTCTTTCTGGCGGACCTCACGCGGGCCATGAGGCGCGACGTGTATATCGACTTCATGGGCATTTCCAGTTACGGGAAGGGGAAGTCCAGTTCGGGCGAAGTGAAGGTCACCAAGGACCTGGACATTTCGCTCGAAGGCGCCGAGGTGCTGATCGTCGAAGACATTGTCGATAGCGGCATCACCCTCAACTACCTCATGCACGTGCTGGACCAGCGGAGGCCGCATTCCATCCGCATAGCGGCGCTGCTGGACAAGCCCGAGCGCCGCCTGCGGCCGGTGCACGTGAGCTACGTGGGATTCCAGATTCCGGACCAGTTCGTGGTGGGATACGGCCTGGATTTCGACGAGAAGTACCGCAACCTGGACGATATCTGCGTGCTGGACGCGGCAGTCGCGGCGGCCACCTAGCGGACGGAAGCCGTCTCGGAGTCTTCGTGCTTCTTCTTGAAATGCCGCTTCACGTCGGGCCAGAATTCCTTGAGCACTTGGGAAAAGGCGTCGGTGGCGCACTGAATGAGCAGCTTTTGCACGTTGTCGGAGATGTCGCGGGTGTCGGGGTACCAGGCATTGGAAACAGCCACGGCGACGGCATTGCCGCCCCACTCGGAGAAATTGAACTGGGTGTGGCCCGAATCCGAGCGCGTCACGAAGATGCGGGTCACGGCGTACCACGTGCGCGACTTGAACGAACCCTCGCCCAGCCGGAAGTAGCGCGGGTCCTGGTGCAGCAGCGAGGGCACAATGCCTTCGGTCATCATGTTGCCGAGGGTCTGGTCGCCAAGTGCACCGGCCAGCCGCTTGGCGTAGCCAGGCAAGCCCTGGCCGAAGGAGGGGTTCTGGTTTTCGAGCTGGTACAGCGTGGCAAACGCGGCGGCGGTGGGGTAGACCGGCCAGTCGAAGGAATCCTTGCAGGCGATGGTCATCTTTTGCTTCGCCGTGATGGGCGCGAAGCCATTGGACGCCTCCGCGGTGCGGTAATTGGGGAGCACGCCGAAAATGCGCTTGTCCACCGGTGTGGCGGGAGTTTGCGATGTGGCGGGAGTTTCCGCGGCGGGAACCACCGCGGCGGGGGCCGATGAGTCCGGAGGATCGCTCTGAGCGAAAGCCATGCCCGTCAAAAGGAAGCATCCCAGGACCGTTGCCAGGGATCGTCGGGCATGATTCACCATGCTTCTAAAGATGCTCCGCAACCCCCATAAGGTTTCCTGTTTTCTTGGCTATTTTGGACTAATGGCACAGTAGACAAGCGCTTGCCCGATTTGGTACACTACTTGCAGTCCCTTTGTTCAAAAGCTCAATGGGAGGTTCGTCTGCCTTTTTTGGGGAACGGACCGCTGGCACCAATGAGGTAACATGGCACGCAAAGCAGGCAAACATTACCAATCGGCCCGGAAGCAGGTAGAGGCCAAGGAATACCAGCTCGAAGACGCCGTTCCCCTTCTCCAGAAGATCAAGTACGCGAAATTCGACGAGACGGTGGAGATCCACATGCGGCTGGGCGTCGATCCCAAGCATGCGGACCAGATGGTGCGCGGCACCGTGGTGATGCCCAACGGGCTGGGGAAGTCCAAGAAGGTGCTGGTGATCGCGGGCGGCGACAAGCAGAGAGAGGCCATGGAGGCGGGCGCCGATTTCGTGGGCGGCGACGACATGGTGAACAAGATTCAGACGGAAGGCTGGACCGATTTCGACGCGGTAATCGCCACGCCGGATATGATGCGGTCGGTGGGCAAACTCGGCAAGGTGCTCGGCCCGCGCGGCCTCATGCCCAATCCCAAGACCGGCACCGTAACCATGGACGTGGTCAAGGCGCTCAAGGAAATCAAGGCCGGCAAGGTGGAGTTTCGGGTGGATAAGACCGGCATTATCCATGCCCCCGTCGGCAAGATCAGCTTCGCGGCCGGCAAGCTCATCGAGAACGCCGCCAGCCTGATCTCGGCCGTGATCAAGGCCAAGCCGGTGGTGGCCAAAGGCAAGTACGTGAGGAGCGCGACGCTCTGCTCCACCATGAGCCCGGGTGTGGCCATCGACACGACGCCGTTCAGCGTGAAGGTGGCCAGCTAAAGCCCAACAGGTGTTTCCATGAAAAAGAAGGAAGACAAAAGGAAAGAAATCGATTCTTTGCGCCAGGACCTGGCGCGGCTGAAAAACCTGTTCGTCACCGGCTACGAGAAGCTGCGCGTGGAGCAGGATTTCGAGCTGCGCAAGGTGGTGCGCAGCGTGGGCGGCAAGTACCGCGTCGTGAAAAACAACCTGGTGGAGAGGGCTTCGGAAGGCACGCCCGCCGAGCAGGTGCTCAAGGGTTTGCGCGGGATGACCTCCGTCGCCTACACCACCAGCGACCCCGTGGCGCTGGCCAAGGCGCTCACCACTTACGCCCGAGCCAACCCGACTTTCACCTTCAAGGCGGGGATCGTGGAGGGCCGGGTGATCGACGTTCGGGAGATCAACGACTTGGCCAACATGCCCTCGAAAGAAGCGATTTTTGCCAAGTTGCTGTACCTGATCGACGCCCCGGCCCAGCGGCTGGTGACGGCGCTTAATGCCGTGGGCCGCAATCTGGCGGTGGTGGTGGACCAGGGCGTGAAAGAGAACAAGTTCCAGGCCTGACTGGCGATTTTTCGATAGGAGTTTTGAAATGGCGGACATTAACGCAATTGCGGATCAGATTCAAGGCTTGACGCTGCTGGAGGCCTCTCAGCTCGTCAAGCTGCTCGAAGAGAAGTTGGGAGTGTCGGCGGCCGCGGCCGCTCCGGTGGCGGTTGCCGGCGGCGGTGGTGCCGGCGCGGCGGCGGCTCCGGCGGTCGAGGAGAAGACTGAGTTCACCGTCGTCCTGACGGCTGTTGGCGCTAACAAGATCAACGTAATCAAGGCGGTTCGCGAGGTTACCAGCCTGGGCCTGAAGGAAGCCAAGGACCTGGTGGATGGCGCCCCCAAGCCGATCAAAGAAGGCGTGAGCAAGGACGAAGCCGAGTCCATCAAGAAGAAGTTTACCGACGCGGGCGCGACCGTCGAAGTGAAGTAGCGGCCAGGCGTGCTTGGCCGGTGGCTTGCCGGGCAGTTCTGGACGGTCGTGTTTTTTGTGGTTTGACGCAGGACGTAACTCTTGTTAAACTGAATAGTTGGGCCTCCGATTCAGCGGATTCGATCCCAATTGGTGACTGTGCATCGGAAATCCTGGTACTTCAATTGCAGTGCGGGCCAAGCTGCAGAGAGGGGATCTCTGTGCGTTCGCGTTACCGCAACTACTCGCCGGGATTCGTGCGCCCGCTCTTCTACCGCTTCATTCTTCATCGCGCACCTTACTCTGGGACCTCCGGTTTTCAGGTCCCCGCTTTGCGGGTCCGTTCCGGACGCACCGGAGGTTCGATTCCCGCCCCTGTTCGATCACTCGGCGCTTCCTAAAGGGGCGCCGTTGGTTTTGTACTGTTAAGCGCTCGATTGCTTTGGTTCTTCGGCCGTCAGGAGCATAAAAATGAATATTCAAGATAACGGCGCCGCCCCCGAACGAGTTGATTTTTCCAAGATCAGGACCTCTATCCCCATCCCGAACCTGATCGAGGTTCAGAAGACGTCCTACGAGCGCTTCCTGCAGATGGACCTTCTTCCCAACGAGCGGGAGGACATCGGCCTGCAGACGGTTTTCAACTCGGTGTTTCCGATCTCGGATTTCCGCGGCGTCAGCGACCTGGAGTTCGTCGACTATTCCATCGGCAACTGGGAATGCAAGTGCGGCAACCTCAAAGGGCTGCACCATCTTCGCTCGACGTGCCGGAACTGCGGCGCCACTATTCGCACCGATCCGTTCCACGCCGGCGACGTGCTCTGCCATCATTGCGGGACCTTCAATAAGAATGTTGTCACCTTCTGCAACAAGTGCGGCGACCCGGTGGGCCTGCAACTCAAGTACGACATGCTGGAGTGCCAGGAACGCGGCATGACGTACGCGGCGCCCCTCAAGGTCACCATCCGTCTGACGGTTTACTCCAAGGACCCGGAGACCCAGAAGAAGAGCGTCCGCGACATCAAAGAGCAGGAAGTCTTCTTCGGTGAAATCCCCCTGATGACGGACAACGGGACGTTCATCATCAACGGCACCGAGCGCGTCATTGTTTCACAATTGCACCGCTCGCCGGGCGTCTTCTTCGAGCGGGTCCCGGCGCAGGGGTATTTCCTCGGCAAGATCATTCCGTACCGCGGAAGCTGGGTGGAATTCGAATACGACAACAAGAACGTCCTGTTCGTCCGTATCGACCGGAAGCGGAAATTCTACGGCTCCGTGTTCCTGCGGGCGCTGGGCTACAAGACCGACGAGCAGATCCTGCGCGGGTTTTACCGCGCCAGCAAGATCGCCATCAAAGACAACAAGCTGTTCTGGAACGTGGATGAGAGCCTGATCGGGCTGAAGCTGTCCTACGCCATCGCCGTGCGCGGCGGCGAGACCGTGGTGTCGCAGGGCCGGAAGATCACGCTTTCGCTCTACAAGGAAATCCAAAAGGCCAAGATCCAGCAGGTGGAGGTGGCGTCCAACGACCTGGAAGGCGCGTATGTGATCGCCGATGTGTTCGATACATCCACCGGCGAAGTGTACGCCGACGCCAACAGCGAGCTCACCCCCGCGCTGCTGAGCAAGCTGATCGAAGCCGGCGTCCCCGAATTCGAAGTTTTCTTCCCCGAGCGCGACGAAGTGGGCACGGTGATCTCGGCCACCATCAAGAAGGACCCGGTGAAGGCGCAGAACGAAGCGCTCATCGAGATCTACCGCAAGTTGCGGCCCGGCGATCCGCCTACGCTGGACACCGCCACGCAGCTTTTCCAGGGCATGTTCTTCGACCCGCGCAAGTACGATTTCTCGCGCGTGGGCCGCATGAAGTTCAACATCAAGCTGCACGAGAACGCGGATTACGCGCCCTCTTCGTGGTCGAGCGAGCCGGTCAACAAGGGCAAGAGCCCCATGGACCGGCGCACCCTGGACCAGGACGACTTCCGCGACACCATCAAATACCTGCTGAAGCTGCGCCGGTTCGCCTCCGTGCCGGGGTCGGGTTACGACGTGGACGACATCGATCACCTCGGCAACCGGCGCGTGCGCGCCGTGGGCGAGCTGCTCGAAAACCAGTTCCGCATCGGCTTGGTGCGCATGGAGCGCGCCATCAAGGAGAAGATGTCGGTCTACCAGGAGATGTCCACGGCCATGCCGCACGACCTGGTGAACGCCAAGCCGGTGATGGCGGCCATCCGCGAGTTCTTCGGGTCCAGCCAGCTTTCCCAGTTCATGGACCAGACCAACCCGCTCTCCGAGATCACCCACAAGCGGCGTCTCTCGGCGCTCGGTCCGGGAGGCCTGAGCCGCGAGCGCGCCGGATTTGAAGTGCGCGACGTTCACCCCACGCACTACGGCCGCATCTGCCCCATTGAAACGCCGGAAGGCCCCAACATCGGCCTCATCTCGTCGCTCTCCTGTTTCGCCCGCATCAACGAGTACGGCTTTATCGAGAGTCCCTATCGGAAAGTGATCAAGGGCGCGGTCATCGACGAAGTCCAGATTCTGAATCCCGGCGACGCCGACTACAAGGTGGGGGACATCGTCAGGCGCTCGGAAGTCGAGGAGGTCAACCGGAAACTCAGCTCCAAGAAACAGCCCGCCGAGTTCGAAGCCCACTGCGAGTACCTCTCGGCGTGGGAGGAGGACAAGTACACCATCGCTCAGGCCAACGTGGGGCTGGACGAGAAGGGCCGCATCGTTCCCGATCTTTCGAACGCGCGCCAGGCCGGCAACTTCGTGCTCAAGCCGCGGGAGGAGATCGAGTACATCGACGTCAGCCCCAAGCAGCTTGTGTCGGTGGCCGCCAGCCTCATTCCGTTCCTCGAAAACGACGATGCCAACCGCGCCCTGATGGGATCGAACATGCAGCGGCAGGCGGTGCCGCTGCTGCGCGCCGACGCCCCCTACGTGGGCACCGGCATGGAGCAGGTGACGGCCCGGGACTCCGGCGCAGTGGTGCTCTGCAAGCGCTCCGGCACGGTGGATTCGGTGGATTCCGAACGCATCATCGTGCGTGTGGAAGGCGCGGTCCACGAAGGCCAGCTTTCGCGCGAGGTGGGCGCGGACATCTATCAGCTCACCAAGTTCAAGCGCTCCAATCAGAACACCTGCATCAACCAGAAGCCCATCGTGCGCGTGGGCCAGCGCGTCCCCAAGGGCGCGGTGCTGGCCGACGGTCCGTGCACCGATTTGGGCGAGCTGGCGCTGGGGCGCAACGTGCTGGTGGCCTTCATGCCCTGGCGCGGGTACAACTTCGAAGACGCCATCCTGGTGAGCGAGAAGCTGGTCAAGGAAGACTACTACACCTCCATCCACATCGAGGAGTTTGAAATCGAAGCGCGCGACACCAAGCTGGGCCCGGAAGAGATCACGCGGGACATTCCCAACATCGCGGACGCCTTCCTGCGCAACCTGGACGAAAGCGGCATCATCCGCATCGGCGCCACCGTGAAACCGGGCGACATCCTGGTGGGCAAGGTGACGCCCAAGGGCGAAACCCAGCTCACTCCGGAAGAGAAGCTGCTGCGCGCCATCTTCGGCGAAAAGGCCGGCGATGTGAAGGATGCCTCGCTCTATTGCCCGCCCGGAATCGAGGGCACCATCGTCGATTGCAAGATTTTCTCGCGCAAGGGTCAGGAGAAAGACGAGCGTTCCAAGGCCATCGAGGAATCGCAGATTCAACGCCTGCAGCGCAACCTTCAGGACGAGATCCGCATCCTGACGGACGAACGCGCCAAGCGCCTGGCCGGTTTGCTCGAAGGCAAGAAACTGCTGGCCGACCTGCACGACGAGAAGACCAACAAGCGCCTGCTCTCGAAGGATACCGAGCTGACGCGCGAACTGATCGAAAAGATGAAATCGCGCGACCTGAAGCGCATGCGCCTGGGGAGCAAGGACCCGCGGCTGAACGAGCAGATCGACGAGATCGAAGAGATGACCTCGCGGCAGATCGCGGTGCTCGAAAAGATCACCGACGAGAAGATCGGCAAGCTGCGCAAGGGCGACGAGCTGCCGCCGGGCGTCATCAAGCTGGTCAAGGTGTATATCGCCATGAAGCGCAAGCTGTCGGTGGGCGACAAAATGGCCGGCCGCCACGGGAACAAGGGCGTGATCGCGCGGGTTCTTCCGGACGAGGACATGCCGTATCTGCCCGATGGAACGCCGGTCGAAATCGTGCTCAACCCGCTGGGCGTGCCTTCGCGCATGAACGTGGGCCAGATTCTGGAGACGCACCTGGGGTGGGCGGCCAACGCGCTGGGCCTGCATTATGCCACTCCCGTGTTCGACGGCGCCACCGAGCGCGAGATCAAGAAGGCCCTTACCGAGTCGAACCTGCCGACCTCGGGCAAAACCATTCTGTACGACGGCATGACGGGCACGCAGTTCGAGCAGCCGGTGACGGTGGGTTACATCTACATGATGAAGCTCTCGCACCTGGTGGACGACAAGATCCACGCTCGCTCCATCGGCCCGTACTCGCTCATTACGCAGCAGCCTTTGGGCGGCAAGGCGCAGTTCGGCGGACAGCGCTTCGGCGAAATGGAAGTGTGGGCGCTGGAAGCGTACGGCGCGGCCTACATTTTGCAGGAACTGCTGACGGCGAAATCGGACGACGTGTATGGCCGCGCCAAGATCTACGAGGCCATTGTCAAGGGCGAAGCGGCCATCGAGCCGGGCGTGCCGGAATCGTTCAACGTGCTGATACGCGAATTGCAGTCGTTGTGTCTCGATGTGGAGTTGATGAAGAAGCCGCGCGAAGTGCCGGACACGGCGCTGGCGGCGGATTGAAAACAAGCTGACAGCTTTCTGCTGAGAGCTGTTTCTAGGAGGCTATTTTGAGATCTTCTCCGTACGATCGGGCGAATTTGATCGCGGATTTCGATTCCATCCGCATTTCTCTGGCGTCTCCGGAAAAAATCCGGAGTTGGTCCCACGGCGAAGTCACCAAGCCGGAAACCATCAACTACCGGAC
>JBEKTU010000064.1:0-29405 GCA_049515735.1 Bryobacteraceae bacterium | reverse complement strand
AGTTGCTCTTGCCGCTGCCGGTGCTTGCGAGTGCCCATCGCCATAAAAACATTCTACGACCGTTATGTTTCAGGCTCCAGCACAATCGCCCCGCCAGACCGGATTTTCACCACGGGCTGCTAAGGCCGGTAACACTAAACGCCGGCAGGGTCTGGCCTGCGTACCCGCTGAGCGCGGCCCATCCAGCCTGGTTGACATTCGTTATGCCACCCGGAAGACCTAGACTGTTCGTGTACCAATAGGCCGCCGTGTCGGCCGCCAACGGCTGCACCTCCACCCAGTATGTCTGTCCGGCCTGGAGCGCAGGGTTGAGCTTGGATGAAACCGATGTCACGACAGGCCCGCTGGGGAGATTTGAAACAGACCAGGATTCCAGAACCGCCCCGGGAGCAGCGTTCGAGGTGCCCAGCAAGTTGATGACCGCTCCGTTCGTTCCGCTGATGTAGCCAAGTGGGAGGGTGATGCTAGATACGGTAAAGGTGCTGTTGGGCACGAATGGCGCGGCAATGTAACGCGTGACCGCAGGCCCGCAGTTCGGGGTGTTCGCTCCGGTGACGCACCAACCGTTGCTAGAGAAGCTGTTGTTTGTCCCAAAATCGCTGGACGCGGTCTGGACGGTACTCGCTTCGGCACTGGCTTCGGTGACGGTGAAGGAGACCCCGGCGATGGAGATTGTCGCATTCAAGGTCGCACTGGAGGCATTGGGCGCGACTACGAGAGCGATCGTCCCGGGCCCGTTGCCCGTGACAGAAGCAGTAGTAATCCAGTTGGGCAAGCCGGAAACCGTCCACGAACAGGTGGTCTGAATGGCGACGCTGAAGCTGCCGCCCGCAGCAGGGGATAGCAGGGAACTTGGGGCGAGAGAGTAGGCGCAGGAGAGCGGGGCCGCAGAGAAGGGAAGGTTCCCCGGCAAGTATGAGTTGTCGGGAACGTTGCTGAACTCGACGCGATCCTGGCCGTTCACGCTTACGACGTGGACCCCAAAGTCCTGGCCGCTTCCGTCGTAGTTCCAGTTTGTCGTGAATGTGGAAACCGGGGTCCACACCGAATTCGATTCGGTCATGTAGGCGAAGTCCCAGTATTGAACTGTGAATGGACCCGGCCCGTTTAGGAACTCGCTGTAGTATTGCATTGCGGCGTAGGGCAAGATATAGCGGGCGTCCGCATCGGGAGCCACGAGCTGGTTGACAACTGCGGCGTGCCCGCTTACTTGCGTGGTGATGGTCCACATTCGAAACGCTCCGGGCAGCATCGGCAGCGCGCAGCGCTCGAAGCCCGATGTATCGGTCAGCACGCTACCCTGCTGGATCGTCACAACCGTTTCAAGGCCATTGATACCGAACTGGCTGATCGAATCCGATTTCCAGAGATTCGAAATGCCATCGATCAAGTACGTCTGGACCGGCCAGTTAATGGGGTCGCTGGTATTCATGGAGGTGCCTATCGCCGGTTGCGTTCCGGCTCCGTACGGGTAGTCTGGTGCTGCATTGCGCAAGCTCGCCTCGCCCTCCGTGTATGCGCCGAGCTCCGGCCAGGTCGTGCATCCGCCGTTCGCGAAAGTTTGAGTACCCGAGTACACGTTGGTTTCAATGTTGTAGTAGATCGTAGATCCCGGCGCTGTAAGGGTGTGGTTATTGAAAATGATTTTTTCGCCCTGGCTCTGATTAGCAACCACCTGGAATCTGAATTGCACGCCGGTCACATTGTCTACACTTGCCGGTAAGACTGGTTGAAAGCCTCCCAGGCCGTACACCGTGGTAACGGTAAGTGTGGCCGGGATGCTGGTGATGGCGCCCGCACTGTTCGTTACCGTCACTTCGAACTGTGCATTGTTATCCGGAGTGGTGGTCGGCGGCGTCGTGTAGGTCGGCGATGTGGCACCGCTGATGGGCGTGCCATTCTTGGTCCATTGATAGCTGATCGGGGCAGTGCCTGTCGCGATTACATAGAAGTACGCCGGGTTTCCCTGGCTGACTGAAGCTGCCGCAGGCTGCACGGCGATGCTGGGAGGTACAGGAGCGGAGGCAACGGTGAGAGTCGCGGGGGCGCTGGTGAAGCCGTTGACGACGTTCGTCACTGTCACAGTGAAGGTCGCGCCATTGTCCGCATTCGTAGTGGCCGCCGTTGTGTAGGCCGGCGACGTGGCGCCGCTGATCGGCGATCCGTTCCTGTTCCACTGGTAAGTGATTGGCGCGGTTCCGATCGCTGTCGCACTGAACGTCGCGCTCCCTGGCGCTACCACCATCTGATCTTGCGGCTGTCCCCCGATGAGGACCGGACCCACCGGTGCCGAGCTCTGCGCCCAGCACAAGGCCTGGAGAAACATGGTCGCAATTCCGATCAAGGAAACGAAACCCACGTGGCCCAATTCGCGCCTCCTCGCAGTAGTCTTGTTCACGGCTACCATCTTCAGAGTTTTATCTTGGTTGGGTTAGCGCGGTAGAGCAGCACCAGGCCCAGCGCCAGCGCGCCCAGTGCCAGCGCCAGAATCAGCTTGGTCTGGCCATAGATCCGGGGCATGATCGCCTCGATGCGCGGCCCACTATCGGAATCCGCGGCCTCCGCACTTTCCTCCGGAGCGGCCGGAGCGGCTGCAACCGCGCCAGTCAACTCCACTTTGTATGCCGCACCCGTCAACCCGTAAATGTGGGCTTGCGTGCGCGGCTCCAATCCCAGGTCGTTGAGGTTTTCTCCCTGGAGCGTCACTCCGTTGGCCGCAATGAGGTAGGTGTTGTCGTCCTTGGTGACGATCTTGCCCGCATACGCCGCGCCCTCGGTGTAAGGCACGGTGTAGCTGAGGTCGACCCGTGTCTCTCCCGGCTTCACCGGAAAATCCACGGCATAGACATCCGGCGTCGAGGTCTTGTCCACCGGAACCCCAATAGACAGCCCACCCGGGGGGGTGGCGTTCGCCGTCACTTTGCCGCCGGCCGCCGCCGGCAAGTAGAAGCGCACCGTTCCGTGACCAGGATCGTTCCAGGTGGTCTTCCCGTCGTTGCTGCACAGGTAGGTTTCGTTGACCGCCATCTGCCCGCCGCCCGGCTCGAACAGGATCATGTGCTTCCCCACCTTCGCGGCGCCCGGTTGTCTGGAAGAGTTGTATACCTCCAGTGTGAGGTCGGTGGCTGGCGAACCCGGCGGCAGCATGAGGTTGTATGTGACCGCGTCAACCGTCGCGCGGATCATGTGCTGCCCCTGGATCTCACGGTTGATTGTGAACTTGCCCTGGGCGTCCGACTTGGTATGGTCGACCAGATCCATGCCATCCTGCCCAAAACTATACAGACCGACGGTGGCGCCGGCCTGCGGCTGACCGGTGGTGCGGTTGACGACCGTGCCGGTGACGGCCGCCATGACGGGGGCGGAAATAAGTAGAACCAAGCCAATTCCCCTCATGCCCGGGCCACCTTCATAGGCTTGCCGCACTCGCCGCAGAACTTCAACTGTTTCTCGAACTTTGCGCCACAAGATACACACACAAAACCGTTTGGCATATTTTGGACGGTTGGCTTGGGCAGGGCAGTCGGCACCGCCTGCCCCACCATCCGCGCTTTGATCGCGTCGACCTCCGCCAGCACGGATGCCAGCTCCCTTTGCAGGTCCTTCTTGGTGTTCTGGTAATCCTGGTCGGAAAGTTTGCCTACGCGGTACTCGAACTGGAGGTCGCGCAGGTTCTCGTAGACGGCGGCCTTGCGCTCATCCAAGTGCAGGAACGGCGATTCCGGCTCCGGCTCGGGTAGGTCCTTGGCCCTCACTCCGAGTATAAACGCGATGACGACAATCGCGATGACACACGCAAGAGCGATGATCATTCGAGCTTCGCCAGGTCCTTTTCAATCTGGTCCTTGTACTTCTCCAGGGCGGGGTCGTCAATCTCCAGCAGGCCGATCTCCGCCAGCGGCTTGGGTTTGCGGTACTTCTTCACGAACAGCCAGATCATCGCCAATCCTAGCAGGACGGAGGCATACGGGACGATCCATCCCCACGCGTTGGGCGGCGCCAGATAAATCCCCGGGCCGTAGTCGCGGACGAACGCCTGGATAATCTGCTCGTCGGACATACCCACCGCCTGCATCTGCGCGATGCGTAGTTTGGCGGGCTTCGAGAAGCTGCACTCCAGCATACTGCACGTGGCCACCGAGTCTTTGCAACCGCACTGGCAGGCCAGCCGCGCGCCCACACGGCGCACGTCCGCGCTGGGCTTCTCCGAGGCCGTCTGCGGGGTGCCCGTTGGGCCCACCGCCGCCGCTATCACTAGGGCCAACAAACTAGTTTTGAACCGTCGCACGTTTTTTCACGACGCCCACCACTTCCGTGCGGGCGTACACCATCTTGATCTTGCTCGGAACCAGACACACCAGCGTGCCGCCAATCAGCACCAGTCCGCCGATCCAGATCCACGAAACCAGCGGGAAAACGTACGCCTGAATCACCGCGCGCTGGTTGTCGTCCGACATGCCGCCGAAATTCAGGTACAGGTCTTCGTTGAGCCGCGGGCGGACGCCCACCTCCGAAGTGCCCTGCTTGCTGGCTAGATAGAAGCGCTTCTCGGGTTCCAGGGTGCCCAGCGGATCTCCGTTCTTCGAAACCTGCATGGTAGCGCGATGCCACTGGTAATTCTGATTCTCGCCTTGCTGCAAGTCGACCATCTGCAGGCTGTAGGCGCCTACCTGCATGGAGTCGCCCTTGTTCAGTTCCTTCACTTCGCTCTGGTTGAAGGCGTGGCCGGTGAGCCCGATGAAAATCAGGACGATCCCCATGTGGACCAGGTACCCGCCGTAGCGCCGCGTATTGCGATGCGTCAGCTCCACGGTGGCGCGAAGCAGGTTCATGTCGTTCTTGGCCGCGATGGACCGTGCGCCCTTGTAGAACTCCATAATCACGGTCAAGGCCACGAACAGGCAGAAGCCGAATGAGATCAGCGCGTAGAACTGCCGCACGCCCGCCGCCAGCAGCGCGCCTACCAGCACCAGCGACGCAATGCCCGGCCACTGGAAATTCCGCCGCAGGCTGTCGAGCGACGTTCTGCGCCACGCAAACAGCGGCCCTACGCCGGTGAGGAACAGCAGGAACAGCCCGATGGGGACCATCAGGCGGTTGTACCACTCGGCGTCGAGCGCAATCCGATTCCCGGAGACGGCTTCGGAAATCGTCGGAAACAGCGTGCCCCACAGCACCGCGAAACAACTCGCCAGCAGAATCAGGTTGTTGAACAGGAAGCTGGATTCGCGCGAGATGACGCTTTCCAGTTGCGCCTCGCTCTTGAGGTAATCCAGGCGGTCCAGAATCAGGTAAATCGTAGCGGCGATGCCCACCGCCAGGAAAGTGACGAAGTACTTGCCGATATCCGAGCGCGCAAACGCGTGTACCGACTCCACGAACCCGGAGCGCGTCATGAAGGTGCCCAGGATGCACAGGAAGAAGGTGGCCGAGATCAGCACCATGTTCCAGACCTTCATCATGCCCTTCTTCTCCTGCATCATCACCGAATGCAGAAACGCCGTGCCGCTGAGCCAGGGGAGCAGGGAAGCGTTCTCCACCGGGTCCCAACCCCAATAGCCGCCCCAACCCAGCACGTGGTACGCCCACGCCGCGCCCAGCATGACGCCGGTGCTCTGGAACAGCCACGTCACCAGCGTCCAGCGGCGCGTGGTATGGATCCATCCGTCGCCCGGCTGCCGCGTGATGAGCGACCCCATGGCAAACGCGAAGGGCACCGCGAATCCCACGTAGCCCAGGTACAGCATGGGCGGATGAATCGCCATGGCCGGGTATTGCAGCAGCGGGCTCAGCCCATTGCCATCCGGCACCGCGACGATGAGTTTGTCCGTCGCCAGCATCTGGAACGGATTGGCGATGAAGTTGTTGAGGACCAGGAAGAAGGACTGCACCGTGGTCAGCACGCCCACCACGTACGGCATCATGTCGCGGTGCTTGCGCCGGTTCGTAAAGACGACCACCGCCGCATAGGTGGAGAGCAGCCAGCTCCAGAACAGCAGCGACCCTTCCTGCCCGCCCCACCAGGCCGCGAACTTGTACAGCATGGGCATGCTGCGGTTGGAGTGCTCGGCCACGTAGGCGAAGCGGAAATCGCCGGTCATGAGGGAGTAGACCAGGATGCCCGAGGCGAAGGTGACGAGCACCCATACGGAGTAGACCGCGCGCTGCCCGCTCACCACCAGAAAAGGCTTGCGCCGAATGCCGCCGATGACGGAAGCCACCGTGGCGTATAGAGCCGCACAGAAGGCCAGCAATATGGCCAGCGAACCCAGGTTTTCCATATCCCCCTCTAGATGCTGCTCTTGCCGCTATTGATATTGGGCGCAGCCTGACCGGGCGCCAACTGCCCCGGCTTGGCTTCATACTTCGAGGCGCACTTGGCTTGAATCTTGGCGGCGCGGAAAACGCCATCCTTGTCGAGCTTGCCGTCGGCGAGAGCCTGAGCGCCATCGCGGAAGGTATCCGGCAGGGGATCGGTGCCCGTGTACGCCACTTTCAGTTTCAACTTATCCTGAAGCAGCACGAACTGCACCTGGCTTCCGGCGCGCTGAATAGACCCGCTCTCCACGTCGCCCCCCACGCGGAGCCGTTTTCCGTACGCCTGGTCTCCCATCTGGCCAAGCTCGGAGATGGTCTTATAGTAGGTCTTGGTTTCGTTCATCCCGGTGGTCGCCAGCCACCCCAGGGTGCCGACCACCACCACAATCAAAGCGGCGAACTTGCCGTACTTTTTCATACCATCCCTCTGAAACAACAGTATAACCCGAAAGCCATGTCGGATATTAAGACATACTGGACCTTTTTTGTGGCGCCGGCGGTCTTTGGCATTGCCCAGACGCCAGGAACGCGGGAATACCCAAGGGGTCGCCCACGTCGTCCAGGTGAGCGATAATGAATTCGTGACCCAGGCGATTGAGAGAGATCCGGAGACGATGCACGGTGTGCCGGTGTTCCGCGGGACCCGAGTGCCCGTTCAGACGCTCTTCGACTACCTGGAGGGCGGTGAGACGCTGGAGGACTTCTTACAGGGCTTTCCGACAGTTTCGCGCGCGTTGGCCTTGGAAGCGCTCGCTGAAGCCAGGAAGCTTCTGCTCGCGCTCGCCTCATGAGGCTTCTGATCGACGAGTGCATCGACGAGCGGCTACGGCTTCTGTTTCCCGGCCACGAAGTCGAAACCGCCCGGTACGCTAACCTTGCGGGCTTGAAAAACGGGCGGTTGCTTGAGGCTGCCGAGGAAGCCGGCTTTGATGTTCTGATTACCGCGGACCAGAACATTCCGGATCAACAGAACCTAAGCGGACGGAAGATTGCCCTGGTGATTCTCTGCGGACCAACCAACCGTCTTCGCGATCTGGCGCTATTGGTACCCGCCGCGGCCTCCGCGATAGCTTCGATCGGGCGTGGAGATACCGTGAGGATCCGATAGCGGCCTGGCTGGAGGGCGCACGAGCGGAACATCGACGCGACGGGCGTTTTCCGGCCAGCGGCCGCTGGATGTCTTGGCGCGGACTGTTTCCGAGCGGCGCGTAGACCAACCACAATCGCAAGGAGGACGGAGCCAGCCCCATCTCCCTCTGCGGTTCGCCGGCCCGTCGCGTGCTATCTTCGATTCGGAAGGCTACGTCGTGAACTGGTTTGAAGCCGCACGCGAACGATTTGGCGGCCCGGGAGAATTCCCCCTGATTGATGACAGGGAGATTGTCGAAGAGAAAGCTGTTTATGAGCGTTGGCCGTGGTTCATGGGGATTGGGCGAGACGCCGACAGACTCAGACAGGAGGCGCTCAGGGTAGATCACCTCGATCTTCCCGTCCGTTTTGTATACCTGAACCTTTTCTACCGGCTCGCTCACTATCCTGCGGAGCAGGTTGCCGCTGTTGTCGAGGACCAGGACAGCGCTGCAGCCTATCGCGACGAATTCGAGCACGACCTTGAAGTCCTCGTCCGGCTTGTTGATGTGGAACAATGCGCAGATCCACGACAGATCCGCTGGGAAATCGTCAACGCCTGCGCGATCCGGGCCTGGGATCGGGCCGAGCGCCTCTACGTCCGGCTACAGGAACTGGCTCAGGAAGAGCCGGCGAAAGCGCTTGCGAGGCGCGCAAGGTTTGAAATCCAGGCTGTTTTCACGGCGCGCTGGGAGTTGCCGGACGTCGGCCTGAACTGGTGGGCTCCCATTCCGGACAAGAAATGGGAGTCGCTGCTCGGCCTGTTGCTGTGTAGTGGGGCATTTGAAGATGGCCCCGAAGGAGCGTTGTCTGTTGAGGAACTCAGTCGCTTGGAGGATGCCGCGCACCACCTCACGAAGGCGGTCCGACTCAGGCCGGACGTCGAACTCGTTAACCTGTTTCTGTTGCTCCGTTGTCATTCGGCTCTCGGCCGGCCCCGTGATGCGGCGGCTGACTGCGAGACGCTATTGAAACGGCGCGACGAGTTCGATGACCAGATCCGCGATATCTGGGTGTGGAGGCTTTACGCCCTCGCCGTTGAGTCGTATGAATTGGGCGACCAAGTCGACCGCGCGATCGCGGCGAGTGACCGCTGGCTGAGGGAATTCCCAAATCAGGCGGACATACACCAATGCCGTGCTCGCCTTTTTGGACAACAGGGGGACCTCGACTCGGCTCACGACTCACTTCAGAAGGAGGTCGCCAGTGACCCACCTCGGGGAGAAAACCCCGCTGTTTCGATCGCCCTACGCTTCGGCGAACTGTATGGCGCACCAGACGCACAGTGGAAGCGCTTCCGGAGAAACCTGGACCCGAGCGAAGCCGGCCTCGTTCGCTCGCTTGTGCATGTTCACTGGCCGACGTCAGTTCGCCTGGAGGGGTCGAACTTCGAAGACTGGATTGACGCGTGCTGTCTCCTACTAAAACACACGCCGGATAATCCGGGCCTCGCCGCCTTCCCTTTCGGAAGAATCGTCGAGAACCTTCTTCGTGCGAGAGTCTTCGAGCGGTTTCGCGCAACGCTAAGGCAAGAAGACCTTTCTCGTATTCGCTCCGGTCCCGAAAAGGACCCCCTCACTACCTATGTGAAGAACGGAGACCGTGGAGTCATAACCCTCGATCAGATGCTAAACGAGATTCGTTATCGAGAGCCGCGGTCGCTGGCCGGACGCAGTTTTCGGGAGTGGCTCGGCCACGAAAAGAGCACCGGACTGCTCCAGATGATAGACTTGAAGCGTCTGGGCGACATAAACAACAGGGCCAAGCACAAACGTGAACCAGAGCTCACTTGGAAAGACGCTGAGGACATGGCGCGACTTTCTCGCGAAGTCTTGGATGTAATCCTGTTAATGTAGGCCCGGTCTCTCCCACGGGATCAGTGTCATGGCGTAGGATTCGATGAGTCACCGCCAAGCCAAACGGCTTCGCCGCGCGCAGCGCAGCCGACTGGATCACGTTCTTCCACAGGGCTATCTGGAAGGCTTCACCGACCCGCTCACCCAAGGGCGACTGTCTGTCTTCGATTGCGAACAGCAGCGATGGTTCGATTCCGGCACAGCAGCGGTGTGTGCCATCAGGGGCTTCTATGATTACGCGCATGGGAACGATCCCGACCAAACGGCGGATCGGGCCTTTGCTGGGCTTGAAGCCAAATTCCCCGCTGTGAGGAGGGAACTGGTTTCAAGTGGCTTTTCTGGCTGGGAAGGCCAGCTTGATTTCCTCCTCGCCTTTGCGCAGATGCTTCGGGCCAGGTCCGAGTTGTTTCGTGAGCAAGACTTGGCCCAGGGGCGGAAACTCACCATCTTTAGAGTCGAGGAGGTTTTGCAGAGGCCGAGCAAGGCCAGGGCGGGCACATTCGACACAGGCCTAAGGGTGGCTCCATATTTGCCGGAGAACGAGACGGAACGGGAGGCGCTACTTCGAAACAAGACGATCACGGATATGCGCATGGAAATAGCCAAGGGCCCGGCTTGGTTGTCCGAGCTACACTGGTGTCTGCGATTGACTGGGGATCATGCCGACCCTGTGATTACAGCGGACGTCGCTGTTGTTTCTGAAGGTCCGGCTTCGAGCCTGGAGGAGGCGCTTCGAGACGGAGAAACCCTGATCTTCTTTCCTGTATCCTGGCAAGCCTGTCTCGTCGGCAGCCCTTCCAAGTTCGACAAAGCAACTGACGCCTTCCATCCGCGTGATCTGAGAAGGCTTCGTGCGCTCTACCTGAGGTCGGCTCGTCGCTTCGTTTTCTCCCCCGCGCGCCTGGAGTTCGAGGAACGGTAGCTGATATATACTCGTGAGGTACTGCGGCCCTACCGCGTCCCCAGCAACCTTCGGTAGATGGTGTCGGCTTCCGGGTCGGGCTCGACCCGGTGTCCCAGGTAGAAGGCCATCCAACGGCGGGCGCGGGCAGTGTCGCCGATGCGCGCGAATAATTCGCCTAAGCCGCGGGCGCAGCGTGGCTGTTCCGGAAGGTGCTGGATGTGCTCGGCACACTGCGACTCCATGCTGGTGAGCGCTTCGAGAGAGTTCAGGGGCTCGACCCCCGGCGGCGGATGGCGCATGAAGACTACGGCCTGGGCATCTTGGTAGACCAGTTTCCATTCCTTTTGGCTGGGGTCCGAAAGGGCCGCCGGCAGCAGGTACGGCTCTCCCGAGGTGTCGAAACCGTCCATGACGATGATTTGAATGCCGTACTGATCGAGGAGTTCGTCGGCGCTCTTGCCGCCGGTGGAGTCGGCGTTACCGGCCATCCGCCGGTAATCCAGGTACACCGATTCGTTGAGCGCGCGCCCATCAATGAAGACCCGCTCCTGCGGCCACAGCCGCCATATCAGGTAGCCGCCGTATCCGTAGGTATTGAATATCGGCCCGGAGACGTTGTGCGCCAGCAGGAAATCGGCGGCTCCAGCGGGGTATCTCCACTCGGCGGCGCGAAACTGGAAGGCGCTGCCCCGCGCGATCTGAGCGCCTGCGCCCGCCAGCACCAGGACGGCCACCAGAAACTCCGCCGGCACCGGCACGGTCCGCTTCCAGGGAATGTAACTCGCAATCACGATGGGCCCGATGAGGCCCATCAACATGACATTCCGAACTACGTAGATGCCGGCAGCGGCGAAGGCCAGAAACAGCAGCCAGTCGGCCACGCGAGCCTTGCTTCGAGCCCATACGAGCGCCGCCGCCCCGGCGAACAGCACCACGCCAAACGCTTCCGGAGGCCATACCGCCGTGTGCTGCCATTCCAACAGGGACCCCTGCAAGGAGCTGTGCCCATAAGTGGACAAGATGGTAACGGCGCGAAAGCCATTGGGGTTCAGGCCCGAGGCCAGGATGCAGGCCGCGCTCACCAGCCACAGGCGGCGCTCATCGGCCGGGGTGCCCTCTGGGCCCCTGCCGCGCCATCGCAGGAACAAGGCTTCGGCGCAATAAGCCCCCAGCGGCGCCCAACCCAGGAAGAACCCGCCATGCAAGTTCGCCCACACCGCAAAAATAGGAGGGAGCAACCACAGCCACCGCCGGTATTCCAGGGCGGCCATAACCAGGGCCAGCAGGAGGAAGCCGATCAGGAATGGCCGGTCCGAGCGGAACTTATCCGCGATGCTCGCAGCCAGGAATGCCGCGCCCAGCGCGCGATAGAAGCCCCTCGACCGGTGAAACGCCACCAGCCCGACAACTCCGCAGAAGCCCGTGAGCAATGCCGCGCGGAACAGCACCAAGCCGGCAAACCCCCCGGCGGCGTAGACCAGGTAGAAGACTACTTCCGACAGCCACTCGTGGGTCAAGTCGAAATCGCGCATGTGCTCTTCGCCCGGAAAGGCCGGCTTGCCCATGTAAGTCGTATAGGCGAACGGATCGGGAACCGGCAGCTTATGGTTCTGCCAGATGTACTGGCCGCTTTTGAGCAGCCACCAGGTATCCGGATCGGAGACTTCGGTGGAGAACCAGCCCATCAGCGCGAATGCGGAAAGCGCCAGGATGAGGGGCCGCAGCCAGCGCGGCGCGGCCGCGGGCGGCTTCTTCCCGCTCGCCGCCGGACGGTTGGCGGCACGACGGGGCATGTCAGGTCCTGGCTTCGATCCGGCGGATCAGGAAGCGGACGGCCAGAATCGCGATGCCAATCAAGATCACCGACACGGCCAGGCCCCAACGGCGAAAATCCTTCTCGCGCAACGCCGCCTGGCCGGCTTGGAGCGTCTCCTTGGCAATGGCCATACCCGCGTCGATGGGTGGGCGCATCTCGCCGGGATCCATGGCGTGCAGCGCCAGACGGGATTTCACCAGGTTCTCGCGGCCGTCGATCAGGCGCACCTGCGCTTCGGAGACTTCCATCCCGTACTCCTCGGCGCGCGCCAGCACGGTCTCGGATTGTCTCAGCGCCCGGTCCAGCCCGTCGATCCACGCGGCCATCTGCGCGGCGGTCTTGGCCGGAGCGGTTCCCGCGTCGTGGCATTCGGAACAAACCGCGTCGGGCCCAACCAGCATGGCAGTGGAGGGTTGATGGATTCCATGGTTGGAATGGCACACGATGCATCCGCCGCCGCCCCCCGATCCCGAGAAAATCGCCTTGTGAACGCTCTTTTCGTACAACGCTTCGAACGTCACATGGCACGTTCCGCACACCGCCGCCACCGATTCCACGTCCGGCGGCTTGGCGCCATGGTTGCCGTGGCACGATGCGCAGGTCGGCGCGGAAAGATCGCCCCGCTTGGTCAAGGCTTCCCAGTGGACGCTGGTCCGGTACTCTTCAAACTGGTCGGTGGGGATTTTGTAGGGGGCCATTTTGAGCTTGTCGGAGTGGCAGCGCGAGCAGGTTTCGGGGACATTCAGCGGATAGACAGGGGACATGCTGTCCTTGACCGCGCGGATGTCGTGGACGCTGTGGCAGTCGATGCAGGTGGCCACGTTGGTATCGCCGGCCGCCAGGCGCTTGCCGTGAACGCTGGTCTCGTAAAGCTCGTACTGATCGACGCGTTCCCGTGGCGCGAATTTGCGCATGAAATCGGGATTGCCGTGGCAACTCGCGCAGAATTTCGGAATGGCGGTGCGCGCCGGCTTGCCCTTGAAGCCCTTGGCTTTGCTCATGGCGATGGTGGGATCGTCGCTCGTGCGGTCGCCGCCGTGGCAATCGGCGCAACTGAGGCCCTGGGCGAAATGGACGTCATTCTTGATGAGCGTCGCGGGACCTTTCGTGCCTTCCTCCATGGCGGAGTGGCAGGTCACGCAAGAGTCTTGCGCGGACCCGGAGGGTACCCCGCCGCTGAGACTCCAGCAGAGAAGGATGATGATGGCAGGCGCTCTCATTTGAGGTAACCCAGCATGGTGAAGGTGGCGAGATAACAAATCAGGAAGACACCCGCGGCCGTGACCAGCCTGGCGCGGTGCTCGCCGTTGCGGCCGGCGGCCCAAAACGGCAGCGCTACCCATCCGGCGGCCAGCAGCCCGAAGCCCAGCAAGCCTAGGAGCTCGCCTTCGAAGAACCAAACGTGGCTGGGGATGAGCTTCAGCGTGTAGAACTCCGCCAGGAAATACCATTCCGGGCGGATGCCGGCCGGGGCCGAGGCAAACGGATCGGCCTTCTGGCCGAGTTCCCAGGGAAAGATGGCGGCCAGGGTGCCGAGCACCGCCAGCACACCGTACCAGATCACCAACTCGCGGAGGAAGAAGTTGGGGAAGAACTTCATTTGCGCGAGCTGGGAAGGAGGAACGCCGCTGGGTGTGCTCATGCCGTGGAACTGGACCAGTAAGAGATGCAGGCCGACCAGCCCGAACGCGACGAGCGGCAGAATCAGGACATGGAAAGCGAAGAAGCGGGTCAGCGTGGCGGCGCCGACTTCTTCGCCGCCGCGCAGGAAGCGGGCGATCGCCGGACCCGCTATCGGGACGCTGGCGGCCATGTCGGTTCCCACCTTGGTGGCGAAATACGAGATCTGGTTCCACGGCAGCAGGTACCCGCTGAATCCGAAACCGAGCATCAGGCCCAGCAGCGCTATTCCGGTGAGCCAGGTCAGCTCGCGCGGGCGCTGGTAAGCATGCGTGAAGACCACGCTGAACATGTGCACGAAGGCCGCCAGGATGAGAAGGTTGGCCGACCAGCTATGAATCGAGCGGATGAGCCACCCGAACTCCACGCGGGTCATGATGAAACGCACGCTGTCGAAGGCTTCGGCGACGCTGGGCCGGTAGTAGAGCAGCAGCAGAACCCCGGTGATCACTTGGATTCCAAACAGGAACAGGGTGATACCGCCGAAGTAGTACCAGGCGGTGCCGGCGTGTATGGGCACCACCTTGTGGTCCGCCAGATCGCGGACTATGCGCCAGCCGGTCCGTTCATCCAGCCAGTCGAGCGTTTTGTTTTTCGGTTCAGTCGCAGGCAAGTTGGTTCTCTCCGTCACGCCCGGCGCGAAATGACAACCTGGTCGCCGCGGATCTGCACAACCAGCTCCTCGAGCGGCCTGGGCGGCGGCCCGGATTGCACCCGGCCGTTCAAGTCATAGGTGCCGTTGTGGCAAGCGCACCAGATGTCCCGGCGCGATTCCCGGTATTGGACGGTGCAGTTCAAGTGCGTGCACACGGCCGAGAATGCCTTCCACTCGGTGTCATTGATCCGCACCAGCAGGGCGGGCTTATTTCCGAACTTCACGATTTTTCCCGAATTGGGCTTGAGGTCCTGCACTTTGCCCGCGTCCACTTCATTCACGGAGGCTTCCGAAACCGCCGGCGGGTTCACAAAGCGCATCACGGGATAGAAGAACGAGGCGAGCGAAGCGGCCACTCCGCCTCCCAGCAGCCAGGAGACAACGGTGCGCCGGTCTTGACGCGAGTCGATTCCCGGTGTCACACCGGAGTCCGGGCGAGTTTCCATCCAATCCTCTCCTCTCCAGCGGCTCTGGGCCGCTCAAACGGTCTTCTTGCGTTTTCTGGCGAATGCCTTGTCCAGCTCCACCACGCGCATTTCCTGAATACTGACTTTGGGGATGTGCAGACGCCAGCGCCCCGGCTGCACTTCGGCGTCGTCGTGCAGCTCCATCCCGATCACGACGGCCTCTTCGTTTTCATCCAGAAGGAATCCGATTTCCTGAAGCTCCACCAAGCGCGCTTGGGGGTTCTTGGAAGCGGCATCGGCGGCTTCCTCGGCGACGGCATCTTTCCAGCGAATATAAGCTAACTTCATTTCGAGTACCGCTATCCGGCGGGCCGACGCCACCAAGGTAACATAGCCGCGCCGGTGAAGTACAGGCGAAACGAACCCAATTTGAAATTAACTACTTAATAATCAACAGCCTGCTGCCATCGGGAGAGCGTGATCGGCATGCTTGACCGAGGGCAGCGCAGGCAATCCGCCGAAGAACTCCATTCCCAGGTTTGCGAGGTGTGGCCGATATGAGTGTCGTGACCATTCGTCCGGTCAACCTGCTGGTAACGGCCCTGTTGTCGGTCCCCGCCTGGGGACTGAACCCCAGGCTGGCTCTCACACAATTCGGCCACGATGTCTGGACCATATCGAACGGATTGCCGCAAGACTCGGTCCGCGCCATCACGCAGACCGCCGACGGGTACCTCTGGTTTGCGACCCCGGACGAAATTTCGCGCTTCGATGGCGTGAATTTCACAGTATTCAGCGACTCGAATACACCGCTCTTGAAACAGTCCGTTGTCGCCACGATGCTGGCGACACCGGATGGATCGTTGTGGATCGGCACAGGCAACAGCGGGCTGCTGCGTTACCGCAATGGCGGCTTTGAGAAGATTCGGGACCGAGGCCTGCCCAGCGGCAGTATCCGCGCGCTGCTGATGGATTCGCGGGGCGTGTTGTGGATCGGCGCCGATGGAGGCCTGGCGCGGCTGGATGGGGGCCGAGCCACTTCCGTGTTTACAGGTCCCTGGCAAGCCAACGTGCACGTCTTGCTGGAGTACCCCGCCGGGACTGTCTGGGTTGGCGCCAACAACGGCCTGCACCGGTTCGAAGGCGGCGTGGAACGGGTATTCACCACCAAAGACGGGCTGCCGAACAACTCGATCTGGGGATTGGCGAGGGGCGCCGGGGGCGCGCTGTGGATCGGCACGCATACCGGGGGGCTGATCGAGTATCGCCAGGGGCGCTTCCGCACCTACGACCAACGCGACGGTTTCACGGCAAGCGGCATCCTGGCGCTGCTTTCAGACCGCGACGGCGGGCTGTGGATCGGCACCGACGGCGGCGGGGTCAGCCGGTTAGCCGGGGGGAAGTTCAGCTCCTATCAGACCCGCGACGGGCTCTCGAATCAGGTCATTCGATGCCTTTACGAAGACAACGAAGGCAGCGTGTGGATGGGGACCGCCGGCGGCGGCATCAACCGCTTCAAGGAATATCGCATGATCATGCGCACCATGCGCGAAGGCCTTCCGAGCGACAGTATCCATTCCCTCCAGCAGGACAGCTCCGGAGACATCTGGCTCGGTACCGCCAACGGCATCGCCCGTATCCGGGCCTCGGGAGACCTGGTGGTATATGGCTCGAAGGGCGGTCCCTCGCGCGACCTGATGTGGCCCGTGATCCGCGACCGCCACAACAACGTGTGGGCCGCTTCCGAAGATGGCGTATTGCGAAAGTTCCGCGGGGAACCGAAAGGCCGGCCGCAGCGTGAGTGGAGGATCGAGCGTCCCATCCACCTGCTGTTTGAGCAACGGAATGGCGCGGTGTGGGCCGCTTCGGGAGACGGCCTCATCCGGTTTCAGGGCGACTCGATGGCGGTCTTCGGCAAGGGACAGAACCTGGCCGCCGTGCCGGTGACAGCTATGGCCGAGGGCCTTGGCGGAGCCATTTGGGTGGGAACGAGGCTGGGTGTGCAGCGGCTCGACGACGGACAATTCGGTCCCGTGCTGGCCCGGCCCGGAGGGCGCCAGACTGTGTTCAGCATGCAAGCCGACGAAGCCGGACACGTGTGGGCGCTGACGATGTCCGGTCTAAACCGCATCGCCGGGACGCAATTCACGGCTTTCACCCAGTCCCAAGGCATGCCGGAGGTCGGCGGCTGTCTTCTCGAAGACGACAATGGCTATTTCTGGATCGCGGGCCACGGGCTGCTGCGGGTTTTGCGGGCGGACCTGGATGCCGTTGCCGAAGGGCGCAAGCGCGCCGTCGAGCCAACCATGTTCGGCAAGGGCGGCGGGATGCGAGTCGGCAGCGAGTTTGCCGCCGGGGTGACGCCGGCGGCGTGGAAAGGCCGGGACAACAAGCTGTACTTTGCCACCTACGGCGGCATGATGGAGATCGACCTGGCGCGCTTGAAAATCAATCGGCCCCCGCCGCCGGTGCTGGTCGAACGCGTAACGGACGGCCGGCAGAAGCCGGTTAGCGCCGGCGGGTGGATCCGCGCCGGCGGCAATCTCGAATTCCATTACACCGCCCTGACCTTTCTCTTTCCGGAGTTCACGCAATTCCGTTACAAGCTGGAAGGCTTCGATGCGGACTGGGTGGAAGCGAGCCACCGGCGCGCCGCTTACTACACCAACGTTCCACCCGGCAGGTACCGGTTCCGCGTGATGGCGCGCGACATGGACAGCATCTGGAATGAGAGCGCCGCGTTTCCTCTGGAGGCCCGGCCGCGCTTCTATCAGACGTTGTGGTTCGCCGCACTCTGCGTGGTGGCCGCCTCCACAGCGGTGGTGGGATTCCACCAAATCCGTGTGCGAAAGCTGCGCCGGAGCGAGCGCAGATTGGCGGAGCGTGTCGAGGAACGCACGGGCGAATTGCGCCAGGAGATCGAGGTTCGGAAGCGCGCCGAAGAGGCGGCGCAGGCAGCCAACCGCGCCAAGAGCGAGTTTCTCGCCAACATGAGCCACGAAATCCGCACGCCGCTGAACGGCGTCCTGGGCGTGACCGAGCTTCTTCTGGATAGCGAGACCGTGCCCGAGAGGCGCGCGCACCTGGGTATGGTCAAGAATTCGGGCGAGAGCCTGGTCAGCATCATCAACGAAATCTTGGATTTCTCGAAGATCGAAGCCGGCAAACTGGACCTCGACCTAGTGGATTTCGATCTGCGGGCATTGCTCGACCAGACAATGAAGAGTTTCAGCCTGTGCGCCGCGCAGAAGGGGATCGAACTGACCTGCCAGGCGCGCGATGTTCCCGACATGGTGCTGGGCGATCCCACACGCCTGCGCCAGGTGCTGACCAACCTTGTCGGTAATGCCCTCAAGTTCACCGCCAACGGGGAGATCGTGGTCCAGGCCCAGGTGGCAAGCCAGGAAGCGGACGCCATGGTGGTTCACTTCTCCGTCCGCGACACGGGGATCGGAATTCCCGTGGAGATGCAGCAAAAGATCTTTGAGCCTTTCGCGCAGGCGGATAGCTCCACCACTCGCAAGTACGGTGGCACGGGACTTGGCTTGACGGTCTCTTTGCGCCTGGTGGAAATAATGGGTGGCAGGATGTGGGTGGTGAGTGAGCCCGGCCGCGGCAGTTGCTTTCATTTCACGGCGCGCCTGGGTGTTTCAAACAAACCTCACTTGACGGCGCCGGTCACGGAGGGCTTATCGGGCGAGAGGCCCGCCGGGGCCAGCCGCAAAATTCTGCTGGCGGAGGATAATCCGGTCAACCAGGTAGTGGCGGCACGGTTGCTGGAAAGGCGGGAGCACCGGGTTACGGTGGTTGCAAACGGGCGTGAAGCGGTAGCGGCAGTCGAGCGCGAGTCGTTCGATCTGGTCCTGATGGACGTACAGATGCCGGAAATGGATGGCTTCGAAGCCACCGCCATGATCCGCCAGGCAGAGACCGGTACCGGCAGACACCTTCCGATCTTTGCCCTGACGGCTCACGCCATGAAAGGCGACGCAGAGCGCTGCCGCCTGGCCGGCATGGATGGTTATCTGCCCAAGCCGGTCCGCCACGCGGATCTCTACGCCATTGTCGATGGCTGTTCGCGCACGCCCCACCAAGGCGGGTGAAGTACAATCGTGAGATTATGCGTGTTTTCCGTGTCGCTTTGGCAGTGCTGGCGTGGCTGCCGCTATGTGCCCAAAACCCGGTTCGCCTGCGCGTGGACGCTACCGACGCTCCCCGCCGGCTGTTTCATGTCCAGATGACCATTCCCGCC
Source organism: Bryobacteraceae bacterium (assembly GCA_049515735.1). GTDB lineage: Bacteria > Acidobacteriota > Terriglobia > Bryobacterales > Bryobacteraceae > Fen-178. The sequence goes on along the minus strand of JBEKTU010000064.1, from coordinate 10,389 downwards.
CGGCCGGGCGCCATGACGCTGCTTTATCCGGAATGGATTCCCGGCGAGCACGGGCCCACCGGGCCGATTGTCAACCTGGTCGGGCTGAAGATCCAGGCGGGCGGCCAACCGGTTGCCTGGAGGCGCGACAGCGTCAACATGTTCGCGTTTCACATCGAAGTTCCGGCGGGAGCATCGTCGATCGACGCCAGCTTCGATTTCATCTCGCCGCCGGAGGAAGGTGGCTTCTCGTCGGGAAGCTCGACCACCAGCGAACTGGCGGTGCTCAGTTGGAACCAGCTTGTGCTGTATCCCCAGGGCGCGCAGCCCGACAGCCTGCAATACCAGGCTACTCTGCGCGTGCCCAGTTCGTGGCGATACGGAACCGCGCTGCCGATCGCGCGTGAATCCGGGAGCGAGATCGAGTTTCAGCCGGCGCCGCTCACCACTCTAATCGACTCCCCGTTGCTTGCCGGCGCGCACTTTCGCACGGTCGAACTGGGCACGGATCGCGGCGCCCCACACTACCTGCACCTGGCCGGCGACAGCGACCGCGCAGTGGATATGAGCCCCGACCTGGCGGACGAGTACAAGAATCTGGTTACGGAAACGGGCGCGCTGTTCGGCTCGCGCCATTACCGGGATTATCACTTCCTGTTCACCCTCAGCGACCACGTGGCGCACTTCGGCCTGGAGCACCATGAATCCAGCGACGACCGCCTGGGCGAGCGCACCCTGCTCGACCCTGGTCCGCGAAAGCTCTCCGGCACCTTGCTGCCGCACGAGTTCGTGCACTCCTGGAACGGCAAATATCGCCGGCCCATGGGGCTCACCTCGGGCGGCGCCGATGGCGGCTACGATACGCCGATGAAAGGCGACTTGCTATGGGTCTACGAAGGTCTGACGAATTACCTGGGCGAGATTCTGGCGCCGCGGAGCGGGCTGTGGAGTCCGGAAGACTTCCGCGAATCGTTGGCCATTGACGCCGCGGCGCTCGACACCAAGTACGGCCGCACCTGGCGGCCGCTCGAGGATACGGCCGTAGCCGCGCAAGTCCTTTACGAGGCGGGGAACGATTACGCCGATTATCGCCGAACCGTGGACTACTATGACGAGGGCACACTGATCTGGCTGGATGCCGATGTCTTGATCCGGCAACTCAGCCAGGGCGCCCGGTCGCTGGACGATTTTTGCCGCGCCTTCGAAGGGGGCCCCGGCGGAGCGCCGGCCATGAAGCCGTACAATTTCGAGGACCTGGTAGCCGCGCTGAACTCGGTCCAGTCTTACGATTGGGCGGATTTCCTCAACAGCCGCCTGCGTTCGACGGAGCCGCACGCGCCGCTGGGGGGCATCGAGCACTCCGGCTGGAAGCTGGTTTACGACGGCGAGCGCTCGGAGTTATTTAGGGCCGAGGAAGAGGAACGAAAGACGATCGATCTCAGCTACTCGCTGGGCCTCAAGGTTAAGGAAGACGGCATGGTCATCGATGTGGCCTATGGCGGCCCGGCCCAAATAGCTGGAATCGCGCCCGCCGTCACCATCATGGCCGTGAACAACCGGCAGTTTACGCCCACGGTGTTGCGTGAAGCGGTCGAGGCGACGGCCTCCGCCACCAAGCCGCTGGAGCTGCTGATCAAGACCGGCGAGTATTACGAAACCCACCGGATCGACTATCACGGCGGCGAAAGATATCCCCACCTGGTGCGCGACCCGGCGGTTGCGGACCTGCTATCGGAGATTCTCAAACCGTTGGTGAAACGCTAAACGGGACAAAGGTCTCCCCTTGAGGCGGCGTCCGGTGGGCGTCCTGAGGTATACTGAACAGACACGGGAGTCCGAAATGCCAATGACGGACGTCCCGGTTCAGTCCACAGCCGCCGGCCACTGCCGGTGGCGCAAGGGAGGCAGACATGCCGATGAATCGACGCAGTTTTTTGCAGACGGCTTACGGGACAGCCGGGGCCGCCTTTCTCACGACGCTGGGGAGACCTGAATGGCTCCGCGGAGCAACCCCTCGGAAGGCCAACGATGTCCTCTACCTGGGGGAGGACAAGATCAAGGTGACTCGGATGGCCATCGGCTTGGGCACGAATGCCGGCAACGTACAGCGCGAAATGGGGCTCCAGGGCGCGGCCGACTACCTCAAATTCGCCTTTGACCAGGGGCAGTTCTTCTGGGACACGGGCGACGCCTACAAGACGCATTTCCATATCAGGCAAGCCTTGAAAAGCGTCCCGCGCGAGAAGGTGACGATTTTGACCAAGAGCGATGTGCGCACCACGGCCGCCGACATGAAAGTCGCTCTGGACCGTTACCGGCAGGAACTGGGGACGGACTACATCGACATAGTTCTGCTGCACGGGATGCACACGCCCAACTGGCCGACGGAAATGCAGGGAATTATGGACGTGCTTTCGGAAGCGAAAGAGAAAGGCACCATACGCACCCACGGTGTATCCATCCATTCGCTCGACGCGCTCAAGACAGCCGCCAAGACACCCTGGTGCAAGGTGCACCTGCAAGGCATCAATGTCGCCGGCGTGAGGATGGACTCGACCAACGTGGCTGAGGTCGTAGCGGTGCTGCGCCAGTCGAAAGCGGCCGGCAAAGGCGTTCTGGGCATGAAGATCCTCGGTGAGGGCCGCCTGCGGAACCGCATCGACGAAACGCTGAGCTTCGTGCTGGGTCTCGACTGCCTGGACTGCTTCACCATCGGCGCGGCCAACCGCGACGAGCTTGCCGACCTGATCCGGCGCATGCCGGCGGCTTCCCAGGCGGCGTAAGCGGTTGAGCTGGCGCTTGGGCGCCTGGACATGCATATGCGGAAAGAGATTCTGATTCGCGTAACCGTGGCTGTTTTAGGAGTCGCGGGCCTCTGGCTGGCCTGGTCGCAAAATCCGCCGGCTCCGCTCACCATGCAAAAGGTCAGCGATAACGTGTACGTCATCATCGGTGACGGCGGGAACGTGGCGTTCATGCCCACCAGCGAAGGCGTGATCCTGGTGGACGACAAGTTCGCTCAGGACGCGCCGGAAATCCTGGCCAGGGTGAAATCCGTCAGCGACAAGCCCATTCGCTACGTGCTGAACACTCACCAGCACCCCGATCACACGGGCGGCAACCAGGCCATGCTGGCCGCCAACGCCGAAATCGTCATTCAGAAGAATGCGCGCGCCAACATGGTGGCCGGCAAGCAGCCCGGGCTGCCGCACATCACCTTCAGCGAGGAAGCGCAGGTGTTCCTGGGCGGCAAGGAGGTGCTGGCGCGCTACCTGGGCCGCGGCCACACCAACGGAGATGCGGTCATCTATTTTCCGTCCGAACGCGTGCTGCACACGGGCGACCTCTTTGTGACCTCCGGGGCGCCCTTTATCGATGGCTCGGCCGGCGGCAGCATCAAGGAATGGGACAAGACGATCGAGAAAGCCCTGCAATACGACTTCGACGTGGTGATTCCGGGGCACGGTGCGGTGGCCAGGAAGGCCGATCTGGTGAAGTGGGTTGCAAACCATGGCTACCATCCGGACGCGCGTCCAGCAAGCCTGCGCCGGCGGCGCCGCGGATGCCGCCAAGCGCATCGATCTGAAGGACCTCGGCATGGCCGGCGGGGCGATGTTTGATCGCGGCGTCCCCGGCATGTGCCAGGAGCTGGCGCAGTAGGCCGAATCACCTCTTGCGAAGTGTGATTCTGCCGTTGAAGGTCTGGAAGCTTGCTTCCGCGCCTCCGCCGTTGATCTGGCCGTAGATGGTTCGATCAGTTCGCACCCGGAACTTTCCGAGGTCGCCCGCCCGGACGTCCAGCATTACCTGTTCGTCCTCCACTTGCCTCCGCTTACATAATCGAATACCGGCGAAACGGAAAAAGGTTACGCGAAACCTCACACCTGTGCCGGACAGGCTACAATCGAAACTGCGCCGGTGCCGGGCGTTGAGGCACAATAGAAGGGCAGGGAACAGTAAAGGGCGTCTTGGACCGACTCGTGCATCGGGGTCTGCGGTCAGCCCGGTTCGCCGGCGAATCTGAACTTGATGAGGCGTACGTGAAGAATTCTCTGAATGCCATTCTATGTTTCTGCCTGCTTTGCGTATTATGCATATTGCCGGGCCGGGCTCAGCCGGAGGATCCCCAGACGCCACCGGCCCAGCCAGCCGCGGCCCAGCCAGCCACAGCCCAGGGCCCAGAGGGCACCCCGGCGGCCCAGCAGCCGGCGCCCCAGCCACCCGATGAAACGCCGGCGCCCCAGCCGCGGACGAACATTATGCAGACTCCGCCGCCAATCCCCAAGTACCCGGATGTCCAGATGCCCGGGGAGACCGGCTACTATGCGGGACTCATCGGCTGGTTGCCATTGGGCGCCCCCATCGTCAACAAAGGTCAGCAGGCAGACTTCTCCGGCGCTTCGTACTTCCACCTTCCGGGCACACCCAGCCTTACTCCCAGCGGCGAGATTGGCGTGGCGCTGGGTTTGCACAATTCCATCGATCTTTCGTACTACTACACCAAAGCCAGGGGCACCGTTAACGCCCCCGGCCCCCTCGTTCTCTTCAACCAGTCTTACAACCAGGGCGATTACCTCGCCACCAGCGACAAGGTGCACGACCTCAAGCTCTCGTTCGCGTACCTGAGCTGGCCTTATCCGGTGGAGAGCCGGCATGTCCGACTCAGGACGCTGTTTCAGATGCACTACTTCAACATTAGTTCGAACTACGATGCTCCGATCCGGTCGGCTACGCCCAACAGCTCCGGCAACCTGGTGTCATACGCGACTACCGGGGGAAAGAATATCTATTCGCCGACCTTGGGCCTCGGGCTGGCCGAGTACGCGTCCCGCCAATTCCGTTTGGAGCTGAATGTGGCGGGCTTTGACGTTCCACACCACTGGGCCCTCGCGGACGCCGACCTCTCGGCCAACTACCGCGTCGTCGGCCGCATCGAGGTTCGCCTGGGCGCGAAGGGTCTGTACTACAAGACTTCGCCGCAAGCCGACTTCTTTTTTCGCGGGAGAGTGATGGGCGCGTTCGTGGGTGTGAGGTGGTGCTCGGACTAATACTTTCTAAGGTTCGATGAGTCCCGCGCGGATGGCATACCGCACCATGCTGGCGGTTTCGTGCACCCCCAGTTTTTCCAGGACGCGGCTGCGGTGGGAATCGGCGGTTTTGTAGCTGATGCCCAGTTGGGAGGCGGTTTCCTTGGTCGACTTCCCTTGCGCGATCAGCACCAGCACCTGCCGCTCGCGTTCGGTCAGCGAGAAAACCAGGCGCACGGATTCCTGGTCGGGCGAGAAGATGCCGCTCTTGCGGTCGGTGATGTCGATAGCCGAACCCATGAAGCCTGCGAACGCGCCATCGACTTCAAAACGCGGGACCCCGGCACTTTCCACCCAGGAGTATTCACCGCCGGCGCGCCGCAGCCGGTACCGCACGCGGAACGGCTGGCGCGTGCCGAAGGCCTTCAAATAGGCTTCGAGGGACAGATCGCGGTCGTCCGGGTGCAAGCCTTCGGTCCAGCCGTTGCCGGCCTCCTCATCCAGGTTCCGGCCGCGAAATTCAAGCCATGCCCGGTTAACATATGTACACAGAGCATCCGGGCCGGACATCCAGATCATGACGGGCGCGGCATCCGCCAAGAGACGGAAGCGCGCTTCGCTGGCCCGTTGTCTTTCCTTGTGACGTTGAAGTTCAGCCTCTAATTCGGCGATCCTCTCGCGCAGTGCTGCGACTTCCTCGAGCTGTTTCACGGGCGCCATCGCTGATTCCACCATAAGATCAAGATCACAGGCTAGCAACTGCCTCGGGTAAAGTACCAAAATAGCAAATGTTACGCTGGACAGATGGCGGGGTGGCGGATGCCGGCCCGCGAATTGTGGAACTTCTCCCGGGCGCAGGGTGAATCATGATTGAGAAGCCAATGACGCCGAATCTTCCGGAAACGGACGATCAGTTGCTGGTGCGCATGCGCCGCGGCGACGACCAGGCTTTTGTGGCGCTCTACCGCAGGCGCCAGGCTGCCATCTATCGGTTCGTGTTGCACATGAGCGGTTCGGCGACGGTGGCCGAAGACGTGACCCAGGAAGTGTTTCTGGCGCTGATTCGCGAGCAATGCGGATACGATCCGCAGCGCGGGACGCTTTCCGGCTACCTGTTCGGTATTGCCCGCAAGCTGGTGCTGCGGCACGTGGAGCGCGGCCGCTCGGATGTGGCTCTGGAGACGGATATGGAAAGTTCCGCGCCGCCGCAACTGATGGTGAACGACAACCCGCTGACGGACCTCATCGACCGGGAGGGCATCGAGGCCTTGCGCCGCTCGGTGCTGGCATTGCCGAGGCGATACCGCGAAGTGGTGGTCCTCTGCGATCTGGAGGAAGTGGATTACGGGGAGGCAGCTTTTGTGCTCGGCTGCCCGATTGGCACAGTGCGGTCCCGGTTGCATCGGGCGCGCGCGTTGCTGCTCGAAAAACTGAGCCAGAGATGGCATCACCGCCCCGGTGTGGGCGCGTTGAAACCGATAAGGTGTCTGATATGAATTGCCAGGAATTCTGGAATACCATGCCGGAACTTGCGCACGAGGCGGAGGACGGGCATTTGGAGCATCTTGGGGAGTGCTCGGCGTGCGCCGCGCTGCTGAATCGCCAGCGAACTTTGGCGTCGGGCCTGCGGATGCTGGCCGCCGATTGGCGGTCGGTGGAAGCGCCCGCACGCGTAGAATCCAGGCTGACCGCGGCGTTCCTCGGCCAGGCCGGGCTGGCGGTGCGCCGTCCGGCGGCCCGCTGGTGGGTGCCGGTGGCGACTTGGGCGGCGGCTGCCGCTGCGGTGGTTGCGCTGGCGGTGTTCCTGACGCGCGATCGCCCGGTGGTTCCGGCTCACAGAACCAGTTCGAGCGGTGTGCAACTGGCCGCGGTAAAGCCGCCGGAGGATCTGGAAACGCCGGGCGATTCCTCCGATGCGGACAACGATTTCATCCCCATCCCCAACGCGGCGCGAATTGAGCCGAACGAAGATCTGAACCTGGTGCGCGTGGAGGTGCCGCGGTCTGCTATGATCGCGCTGGGATATGCGGTAAACGAGGACCGCGCCTCGGAACCCGTGGAAGCGGAAGTGGTGCTGGGCGCCGATGGCCTGGCCCGCGCGGTGCGTTTTGTGGAGTAATGTAAGGAGTGAAAAAATGTTGACTCGAACGACTCTGACTATTGCCGGCCTTCTGGTCCTGGCCGTGGCTGCAAGTGCCCAAAATCCGGGACCGGGCCGTGGGCGCGGGTACTTTGGTCCCGGGGATGCCGCCGGGTTGGGCGGCGCGCGATTCCTGGGGGCCGAGGCGGGAATGCCGGGCCGCGTGGTGAAGAACGCGCCGTACTCGGCCGATGTTGTGACCGAGACCTCCCAGACCCTGAGCGACGGCAATCACATCCGCCAGTCCAACACCGCCAAGATTTACCGCGACACGGAAGGGCGCACGCGGCGCGAGCAATCGCTCAACGGGCTGGGCGGCCTGGCTCCCAGCTCGAGTTTGCCGCAGGTGGTATTCATCAACGATCCCGTGGCGGGTTTCAATTACGCTCTGAATACGCAGAACAAGACGGCGACCAAGTCCGCCTGGGCTCGGCCGGGCAGGGGCGGCCAGAATTCCAGCCAGCCGATGGCGCGTCTGCGCCAGCAATCGACGGATGGGAGCGCGGCCATCGCGGGGCGCAGGGGCCGTGGCGCGGCCAACCGGCAGAACGTCAAGACGGAATCGTTGGGCCGCCAGACTATCGAGGGCGTTCAGGCCGACGGTACCCGGACCACCATGACCATCGCGGCCGGCCAATGGGGCAACGAACAGCCCATCCAGATCGTCACGGAACGCTGGTACTCAGCCGATTTGCAAACCGTGGTGCTCTCCAAGCACACGGACCCGCGCATGGGCGAGACCGTATCCAGACTGGCTAACGTCAGCCGCAGCGAGCCGCCGAGTTCCTTATTCGAGCCGCCCGCCGATTACAAGGTGACGGCAGCCGGCAACCGGACTGGCCGAACCACCACCACGCCGGCGCAGCAGTAGCTGCTTGAAGCAGAAAATCAAGGTAGCGTTCGCGTCGGGAACCGACGACCTGAACGCGCGCCTCATCGCGCGTATGCGCGAGGTTTTTCCCGACCTGCCGCTCTACGTGGTTTCGGATTTCCGCCCCGCGGAAGGGGACTTGCACTGGGTGCGCTACCAGGGAAGCATCCTGGAGAACTGGGCCCGTTGCCGCAGTGCGTTTCGCGGGAAGTCCATCCGTCTGGCGGGTGTCCTGCTGGTTCCCAACGTTCCATTTCGCCGGATGCGGCTGCTGGCGCTGATGCTGGCGCCATTGTATTTTCTGGCCATCAATGAGAATCTGAACGACTTCATGCTGCGGCCGGGCAGTCTGCCGGCTATGGCGCGCCACTTCGCATGGCGGGCCCGCAACTTCCTGCGATGGCACCTGGGAGGAGACGGCACGCCGCGGCCCCGGCACGGCCGCGTGAAGCCTCTGCCGGAAGGAGCAGCGGCGGTTTTTCCCGGCAAAGCTGCCTCGGGGAAGCCACGCGTGCTGGTGGCCAGCGCCTACCTGCCGTTTCCGCTCTCCCATGGCGGCGCGGTGCGAATTCACAACCTGACGGCGCGGGCGGCGGCCGATTGGGACCAGATCCTGGTGGCTTTCACGGAAACCGATGCGCCGCCCGCGGCCGAGCTGCTGGACCGTTTTGTGGAAGTGGTCCTGGTGCGGCGCACCGGGACACACGCGGCGCCGAGCACCGGCCGGCCGGAAGTGGTGGAGCAGTTCGCGTCCGCGTCCTTCCGCACGGCCCTGCGGGAGACCGTGCGCAAGTGGCAGCCCGCCATCGCGCAACTGGAGTTCACGCAGATGGCCCAGTACGCCGCCGACTGCGCGCCCGCCCGCCCCATCCTGGTGGAACACGATATCACTTTCGATCTCTATCAGCAACTGCTCCAGGGCAGCGACGATTGGGACTTGCGGCATCAATTGAAGCTGTGGCGGCGCTTCGAAACCGCGGCGTGGCGCGAGATGAGCTGCGTTGTCACCATGTCCGAAAAGGACCGGGACATGGTCACCGGAACGCACGCCGTCGCCTTGCCGAATGGCGTCGACCTGGGCCGGTTTCGTCCTGCACCACAAGCGCCCGAACCGCGCCGGCTGTTGTTCGTGGGGTCCTTTTCCCATTTGCCCAATCTCATGGCGGTCGCCTTCTTTCTCGACCAGGTGTGGCCCCGGTTGCGGGACGTCCGGCTGCACATCATTGCCGGCGCGCGGCACGAGTACTTCCTCGACTACCACGGTTCCCAGGTGAAGGTGCGCCTGGACCAGCCCGGGGTGGAAGTAGAGGGATTCGTATCCGACGTGCGCGGCGCTTACCAGCGCGCCGCCATCGTGGTGGCGCCCCTGGTGGTGTCGGCGGGAACCAATCTCAAGATTCTGGAAGCGATGGCCTGCGGCAGGCCGGTGGTCGCCACGCCCGCCGGCGTGAATGGGCTGGACCTGGTTCCGGGCGAGGACTTCACGCTGGTTCACACCGCCGCGGAAATGGCGGCCGCCATCGAGAACCTGCTGGCCTCGCCGGCCGAGTGCCATCGTCTGGCGGCTGCGGGCCGGCGGCGCGTAGAGGACCGGTACGGCTGGGATGAGATCGCACGCCGGCAGACGGAGTTGTACCGCGAAGTGATGGCCGGGTGATATGGTGGTAGACTCCAAGCATGAGCCGGGTTGAGGAGATCGAGGCCGCTATCGACGGCTTGCCCCCGGAAGAATACCGGCGCATCGTCCAATGGTTTCGCGCGCGCGAACAGAGGCGGTGGGACGAGCAGATGGATGCCGACTCGTTGGCAGGCAAGCTCGATTTCCTTTTTGACGAAGCTGAAAGCGAATCGGCGAAGGGCCTCCTTCGTGAGTGGCCGTCCCAAGAGTGAAATCCGCAGGCACACGGCGATTCTGGGAACTCTTCAAGGCGTTGCCATCTGAAGTTCAAAATCTCGCCGTCAAGAATTATCATCTATGGCGGCGGAACCCCAATCATCCCTCCCTCCATTTCCGGCGTTTGCAAGGAAGTGAAGATCGCTTCAGCATTCGCGTCGGAGATCACTATCGCGCCCTCGGCAGGCTCGCAGGCGAGAAGATGATTTGGGTCTGGATCGGCACCCACTCAGATTACGACCGGCTGGCAGGCTCTTGAGTGTGAGGAGGATGCCTCGGACCGAGGCGCCTGCTTGGCTTGCGGGCCGGGGCGGCTATTACCAGCACTGCGGCTTCCGATCTGTCCCCTTTACCCCTTAACCGTCTTTTCTCACAGGCGGGCTGAGGATGTCCGCTCACAGGCAAATCGCAGCGGCGGCGATGGCTCCATTTTGCGAGAACAGAAAAATAGTGGTCAGTTAAGGCCTGTAGTGGGGGA
>JBEKTU010000063.1:0-49138 GCA_049515735.1 Bryobacteraceae bacterium | reverse complement strand
GTAGTTTTGTCGAATGCGTGGAGGTGACGCCGGACGGGAAGCGGGCAATATTTCCGGGTTTTGGGACAAGGGGTACGCCCGGGCGGATTCGAACCGCCGACCTTTTGCTCCGGAGGCAAAAGCTCTAGCCCGCCTTCAGTTTTGCAACCCGCTATGCGGGCCCGGCGCATTCTTCGGTAGCCAGTTTCCGCGGCTTTGGGTTCGTGTCCGAATGCCACTTGGTGATCCGTGTTTTGGAGGATCCAATCATCGAGTTCATGAATTGAGAGCCCGCGTGCTCGAGCCCTCAGGAAGCGGTACACCTCCAGTTTTGGCCAACTGGCCCACTCACTCATGTTGCGAAACGGCTCCCCTCGGGTTTCTCGTCTGACTTGTTCCTGCGCTCGCTGTCTATCAGCCCTCCAACGAGGACGCAATTCACATGCGACATCAACGTCGCTCGGACGGTCGACACCGCGAACGTAGCTGCCAAATACCACGACCGTTCCGACCCGATACGCCCAGTCATCGTCGGCGTTTAGGGCATGTGCGCGCCCAACGAGATCGGCAACTAGGCGGGATGCCGTTGCGCGCCGCAGAGGCGGTGCCGCCGTTGCCATCGCGAGTGCCCTTCCGCTCGTAGATGGCTCCAAACGACCCCCTACGGACTCGATAAAGCCATCGTTCTGCAGGCGATTCAGTACCCAATCGGCCTCAGAATCAGAACATCGCAGGACCAAGCGGACGGTTCGGAGCGTTATTGAACGACCGACGATCTTCCGCATCAATTGGCGGATTTGTAAGGCCGGGTAGCCGGCAATTTTTTGATCTGCTGTAATGTGCATCCAGTTTCCTTTTATGCGTTTCACGTTGACGTCCGGCCGCTCTTTCTCCATGATCGACCCGAAATGCAGGGCGAGCCATTGTGTGCCCCTGTGACTCCGCCTGTCCCCAAAGGACAAGCCATGACGAAAGATCTCATCGAGGAGCACCTCCGCGTCGACCGCTGTCTCGATGCGGCAGCTTGACCGGCCTCTGATATCGTTTTAGCCCGGAACCTGTGGCAGGCCAAAAAGCGCATCAACCTGGACGTCCTCGTCGTTAGACGAGACGCCGAGAAGCATTGGTTTGGCTGGAGAACTCGTTGGGATCAGTGAAGCTTCGATGCCGCTGTAGACGGCCGCAGATCACCATTCGCTCGTCGTTTGTCTTTCTCTGAACAGCATCGCCACGTCGATAGAGAAGACGTTTGCCCTGGATGAGTAGCGAGGGCCACCGGTTCAGTAGATTTGTCAACTCGAAAGTGTCTTCTAGCGACTGGGCAGTTCAGCTAGAGTGCTGACGTTTGGCTGTCTGCTGTTCCGCAACCTTTTGGCGGAAACGCAGAGATGTCTTACAAATAGGCATGAGTCCAAAGCACCTCCCCGAAAACCATTCCACCGGCGGAAGCGCCGCAGGGTTGGCGCTCTTCCCCCAGGAACTTCCGCTCACGGTTCGCGAAGCCGCTGTGTACTTGGGCGTCAGTATCCAAACGGTGTATCTTTGGGTAGAGCGAAAGCAGATTCCCCATCTCCGCGTGATGGGCCGCAACATCCGATTCTTGAAGTCGGATTTGGAGCCCTTCCGCGCGCAGTTCAAACAGGAGGTGGGGAATTGGCAAGACCAGTAAAGCATGATGGGGGCTTGTACAAACGCGAAGGATCGAAGATCTGGTGGATGCGGTACCGCGACAAGGACGGCGTTCGCCGTAGGGAATCGACCCTTACTGAGGACTGGACGGAAGCGCAGAAATGCCTCAGAGAACGTCTGCAAGCCCGAGACAACAACACGCTGCCTGCGCTGCGCCGCGGTCAGGATCTCAACTTCGGGGAGTGGTCGGATTTTTATTTGGAGAACTTCTCCAAGCCCCCATTCCGCGCGCCGAAAACCCACGAGGTCAATCAGCGCGCGCTGAAGCACCTGAGAAAGATGTTCGAAAATATCAAGCTCGCTGAATTGACCGCTGACGATATCGAGAACTTCCTCCGGCGGCGGCTCAAAGACCGGGTGCAAGTGAAAGCAAAGAATGGATTCGTGGAGAAGGGCCTGCTGAAGGCAACGACGGTCCATCAGGACTTGCGAGTGTTGCGCCGCATGTTGAATGTGGCGGTGCGCAAGAAGTTCCTGTTTGCAAATCCATGTTCAGGCGTCGAGTTTCCAGCCAGGGTGGAGGGGCTGTTTCGGCCGCACTATGTTACGTGGTCAGAGCAGCAAAAGATCGAGGCTGCCGCGCCTGAATACTTGCGCGACGTTGTCCGGATCGTTACCGAAACCGGGCTTCGGATCTACAAGGAGCTGACACCCATGAAAAAGGAGCACCTCGATCTGGAGAACCGGACGGTGTGGATTCCGGACTCCAAGACGCCGAACGGCATTGCGGAGGTCCCTCTAACGGAGATCGCCGTCGACGCATTTCGGCAGCAATTGGCTCTCTCAGGACCCAGCCCTTTCCTCTTCCCGAGCGAAGAAAACCCAGACGGCTATCAGAAGACGTTCAAGACCGTTTGGCATGCGACGCTTCGCCGGGCGAAGGTTCGATATTTTCGTATCTACGATCTCCGATCGACATACGCCACCCGGCTCAGCGCCGGAGGGGTCGCCGACGAGTGGGTCACGCAGTTGCTTCGGCAGGGCGATGCGAAAGTTTTCAAGAAATACTCGCAAATGAAGCTGCAGATGAAGCGAGAGGCGCTGGCGAAACTCAACCGCCATGCGAACGAAAGCGGACCGAGTTTTGGCACAGCACGGGGCCAATCTGGACCGGGTTTTGGCACAGTTTTGGCACAGTAGGGGCAAAGGAATAGCGAAAACGATGGAACGCCGATCGAACAACTCTTTTGGAATCAGCAGGAGGAATGGTCGGGGCGGGGCGATTTGAACGCCCGACCCCCTGCGCCCAAGGCAGGTGCGCTACCAGGCTGCGCTACGCCCCGACATTTGCCGCTCTCTTGATTCTAGACCACCGGGCGGTGCCGGGCCACTCGGACTCGGTGTGGGTCTAAACTCGGCAGGGGCTTTCAGCCGGCCGTCAGTCGGCGGCGATGCGAAGATGGCCAGCGGATTCAGCCGGCCTGGCGACCTCAATGCCCGCCATCTTTTCAATCGCGGTGACGATGCCGGAGTGGTCGTAGTCGCCTTTGCCCTCGTTCATCAGAGACATGATCAGCCCCTGAACGATGCTGGTCAAGGGCAGCGGCACCTTGAATTCTTCGGCGGCCAGCAAGGCATTGCGCAAGTCTTTTTGGTGGAGGCGAATCCGGAAGCCCGGCTTGAAATTGCGCGCGATCACCATGGGCGCTTTGGCGTTCAGGACCGCGCTGCCGGCCAGGCCGCCTTTGATGGCGTTGAAAACCACTTCCGGGTCGAGGCCGGCCCGGGTGGCCAGCACCAGGGCTTCGCCCATCGCGGCAATGTTGCAAGCCACGATAATCTGGTTGGCGAGCTTGGTCATGTTGCCGGCGCCCACCGGACCGGTATGGGTCACCGAAGAACCCATCAGGTGAAGGATGGGCGACAGCCTGTCGAATACCGCTCGGTCCCCGCCGACCATGATCGCCAGGGTGCCGTCAATGGCTTTGGGCTCGCCGCCGCTCACGGGCGCATCCAGGAATTCCACGCCCTTATCCGCGCACGCCTGGCCGACCTTCTGCGCCACGATGGGATTGATGGAGCTCATGTCCACCAGGGTGGAACCGGGCCGTGCGCCTTCGAGCACGCCGTTTGGGCCAAGGACGGCCTTCTCCACGTCCGGCCCGTCGGGCAGCATGGTGATGACGATATCGGAGTGTTGCGCGACGCCTTTGGCGGAAGCGCACGACGTGGCGCCGGCGGCAGCCAACTCCTTGACGCCGGCGGGGGAAATATCGTAAACCGCCAGACCGTGACCCGCCTTCAAGAGGTTCCGCGCCATGGGCCTGCCCATTACGCCGAGACCGATAAACCCTATTCTGCTGGACATCGTGGTTTTTCCTCCTTTAGTCCTCGTTTGTTTGGATGAATCAACCGATACCCGAGATTCACGCATGCTAAAATAGCGCCATGAAGATCCAAACGTGGGACGATATTGCCGAAGAGCAGTTGAATCCACTGGCCGGGCGCAAAGCCCTTCACGGCACAGCCATTACGGTGGCGCATTTCCGTTTTGACAAGGGCAACAAGGTGGCGTCGCACCACCATGGCAACGATCAGATCACCATGGTCGAAAAAGGCGCGGTGCGCATGGTCTGTGGCGACGAAGAATTTGTGCTCAAGGCGGGCCAGATGGTCCACGTGCCGCCGGATGTCCCGCACGGCAACGAAGCTCTGGAAGACACCGTCATCATCGAGCTTTTCTCGCCCATCCGGGAGGACTGGATTAAAGGCGACGATTCGTACCTGCGCCAGAAGTAACTATTTCGAACCGTCGAGGATCTTCTTGCGAAGCCCCGCGCAGTCGAAGCCTGCATGGCGGTAGATTTCGTCCGGCTTTCCAGACCTGGAGAAATGGTCCATACCGAAGAGGCGGCTCTGATAATCCCCGGGTACAATGAAGGGGTACAGGAATCCCGGCCATCCGTTGTGCAAGGCAACCACATACTGCCGTTCTTCGTCGGATAGAATCGCAGCGGCCTTGGCCGGGTCGGTTCGTCTCAATTCCTCGTAAAGCTGCGGCGACGTTACGGCCACGATCTTGACGTCGAATTGCTCCTCAATCTCCGGCAGGATCTCCAGCGCGTTGTGCATCACCTGCCCGCCGCAGATGGCCAGCACCCTCTTGGGCTTTCCGTTTTCGCGGAACGGCTTGAAAACGTAAGCGCCGTTGATGGCCTCTCGCGCCGCGGGCACGCCATCGCCCCGCTTCAGGACCGGGGTGCCTGGCCGTGTGCACGAGAACGCTACGGGTTCGCCGCGCTGCGCCGCCAGAAACAGCATTTCCACCGCCTCGTTGGCGTCCAGCGGCTTATAGACCTTGATCCCCGGATACGCCGTGTACAGCGACATCCAGAACAGGCCGTGGTGCGTAGGCCCATCCTCACCGGTTTCCAGTCCGTCGTGCGCCGCCAGCATAATGAAGAATGCCGAAGCGCTGGGATTGACTTCGTTGTTGATGAGGGTCATGCGCACCGGATTGGCCATCATGCAGGTGAATACGCCGTAGGTGGCGAAGGCCGTCATGGGCCGGAACCCTCCCGGCAGCGTATCCTGCGACATGGCGCAGGACATCATCGCCATGTTCTGTTCCGCGATTCCGAAACGCAGGCCGCGCCCCAGCACGTTGTCCGGCTTGATCACTCCGTAGACGTTCTCCGCCTTGCCGGTGAGGACGGACTTCATCAGGTCGCCGGCGCCGATATAAAAGAACGCCGTCTGTTTCATGGCCCAGCCAAACCAGGCTTCAGTAGCCTTGCGAATGGCCACCGAGTCGCCGCCCTTGAACACCAACTCCGGCGGCAGCTCAGCCGGGCGCTCGATCTTCCGGTAATCCGCGAACGGACGGCCCGCCAGCGCCGTCTTCATGCGCTCCACCAGATCCTCCTCCGGCGGGATCAGCCGCGCGTCCGCCTCGAGGCGCTCCAGCAGGTAGGCGCTTTCGGCTTCGCCCAAGGCGTCCACCACCACTTGGATATCGGCCGCCACGTCGCCCTTGACGCCCGGGATGGGGAAGCCGAGCTTGTGCATCGCCACTACGTATTCCGGGTGCGGGAGTATCGCGCCATGGGAGTCGGCTGTGTTCTCGAACTTGCCGTACCCCAGGCCCTTGATCGTATGACAGATCACCACCGTCGGTTTCTCGTCGCCGAAGCCACCGGCCGCCAGGCGATAAGCGTAGGCCAGCTCGCGGACGTTTTGGCCATCCGCCTCGATAATGTTCCAGCCCTGCGAGAACCAGTGGTTCAGGTATGCGGACGGCAGCACCTCGGTGATCGGTCCGTCGATGCCGAAGTTGTTGTAGTCCAGGGTGACAATCAGGTTCCGCACCCCCAGAGTGGAGGCCACGTTGCGAAACTCATAGCTCATCCCTTCTTCGCTCTCGGCATCCCCGGCGATGACGAACGCCTTGGTGGCCAGACCGCAGGAGCGGTGCAGGACGGCGAACCCCAGCCCCGCCGAAAAGCCGTGACCGGACGAACCGGTGGAGGTGTCGGCCAGGGCATACTCCGACTCGACGTGACCGCTCGGCCCTCCCCAACGCCGAAAACGGGCCAGTTGCTCGGGATAAACCGTGTAGCTTTGTGCCGCGGGCGAGAGCGCCACGCCCTTTCTGCGCAGGCATTCATAGATGAGCGACACGACGCCGTGAAACAAGGGCGTAGTGTGGCCCGCCGACCAGGCCAGCCGGTCTCTGCCCGGGTGCTTCGGATTGAGTGGGTCGAACCCCAAAACGCCGCTCGTCAGCAGTGCAAAAATCTGCTCGGTCTTGGAGGTCGAGCCGCCCACATGGCCGGAGTCGGCCCCGTCGGCCATCGCAAACTGAAGCCCGCGCACGATGCGGCATAGTTTGGCGATCAAGTCCTCATCGATTTCCCGCAAGGCTTCCAGCGGCAGGCCCCTGAGGTTGAGGTAGGCTCCCCCCTCGGCCCGGTATTGAAAGCGTTCAGGTTCGTCCGACCTGAGCGCCTCCAGTCCGTTGTTCATCAAAACATTGTATTTAGCGGCGGTCACAGCAGGCATGTATTCATTATAGGTGAAAATGGTCTTGAAAGCCGAATACCTTAAATGAGGCGGCGCGCGGCGATCACGCGGGGGATGCCGGCCAGGTCGGGCTCGATGCGCACGTCCCGCCATGTGCTGAGAAGGTTGGCGACGTAATCGTGGCTGCCGAAGCCCAGCTCCATGACGATCCAACCGCCGGGGCCGAGGACCCGGGGGGCATCGGCTGCGATGCGGTCGTAGATTTCGAAGCCGGTCTCGCCGGCGAAGAGCGCTACGCGGGGTTCCCAGTCGCGGACCTCCCGCTGCAAGCCCTGCCACTGGGCGAGTGGCACGTAGGGCGGGTTAGAGACGATCAAATCCATGGAGCCGGCGGCGCTGGCTTCCATCAGATCGCAGATCGTTACGTTTACCCGTGCACCGAGGCGGCGGGCATTCCCGGTGGCAACGGTGGCGGCCGCTGGCGAGATGTCCGTGGCCCATGCCTCGGCGCCGGTCTCGAGTTGCAGCGTCACCGCCAGCGCGCCCGAGCCGGTGCCGACATCGAGCAGGCGTCTGGCGGCCGGCGCGATTTGAAGTGCGACTTCCACCACGTGCTCTGTCTCGGGGCGCGGAATCAGGACGTCCGGCGTCACCCGAAACTCGCGCCCGTAGAACTCCTGCCGCCCGGTGATGTATTGCGTGGGTTTACCTTTGAGACGCTCGTGCAGGTAGCGGCCATAGTGCAGCCACTCCACCTCTTGCAGCTCCCGCTCGGGGTGGGCGTAGACGTAGACCCGCTCCTGGCGAATGGCGTGCGCCAGCAACACCTCCGCAGTGAGCCGGGACGCCGCGATGCCGGCATCCTCCAACAGGCGGGCGCCCTGAAGCAATGCCGTGTGCACCGTCATGGGGGCTTCAGACCACCACGCCCTGCTCGGTCTGCTGCTTCAGTTTTTCGGCCTGGTAGTAGGTGGTGAGGGCGTCGACGATGGCGTCCAGCTTCCCGTCCATCACGACATCCAGTTGATGCAGCGTCAAGCCGATGCGGTGATCCGTCACGCGGTTCTGCGGGAAGTTGTAGGTGCGGATCTTTTCGCTGCGATCGCCGGTGCCCACCATGCTGCGCCGCTCCGCGCCCAGCGCCGCCTGCTGTTTCTCGAGTTCCAACTCGTAAAGCCGTGAGCGCAGCACGCGCTCGGCCTTGGCGCGGTTCTTGATCTGCGATTTTTCGTCCTGGCAGGAGACCACCAGGCCGGTCGGCAAGTGGGTGAGACGCACGGCCGAGTAGGTGGTGTTGACCGACTGGCCGCCGGGGCCCGAGGAACAGAAGGTATCGATACGAATGTCCTTGGGGTCGATCTTGACCTCGACTTCGTCCGCCTCCGGCAGCACGGCGACGGTGATGGCGGAAGTGTGCACGCGCCCCTGCTGCTCGGTGACGGGCACGCGCTGCACGCGGTGCACGCCGCTTTCGTACTTGAGCTTGCTGTAGACGTTGTCGCCGCTCACCAGGGCGATGACTTCCTTCAACCCGCCCACGGAAGACTCGCTGGCGGAGGTCACCTCGATCTTCCAGCCCTGCGTTTCCCCATAGCGCGAATACATGCGGAAGATCTCGGCCGCAAACAGCGTGGCTTCATCGCCGCCCGTGCCGGCGCGGATTTCGAGCACCACGTTGCGGTCGTCATTGGGGTCCTTGGGCAGCAGGAGCACCTTGAGATGCTCTTCGAGGCGGGCCAGTTCGGGCTCGAGGCTGGTGATTTCTTCCTGCGCCATGGCGCGCAAATCGGGGTCGCCGTCCTGGAGCATGGGGTGCGCCTGCGAAAGCGCATCCTCGATCTTTTTCCACTCCCGGTATGCGGAGACCACCTCCGACAGTTCGCTGTGCGCCTTGGTCACTTTGCGGTACTGATCGGCGTCGCCAATCACCGCGGGATCGGCCATCTGCCGCGTGAGAGCTTCAAAGCGCTCTTCGAGCTGATCGAGCTTGGGAACGAATTGCATGGATGGTCAGGCGATGACCAGTTGTCCGCCTTGCGCCTTTTCGAGGGCCATAGCGCCTTCGAGCGCGCGGATGGCCACCGCCGTCTGGTCGTCGGCCGGCGGTTTAGTGGTGATGCGCTGGAGCCAGAGGCCCGGCGCCGCGAGCGTGGCCAGCAGCGAGCCGCGCCGCTTGGCCGCGAAGCGGATCACCTCGTAGCTCAGGCCGGCGATGAGCGGCAGCAGCGCGATGCGCGAGAGCAATCGCGCCAGGAACCCATCGAAGGGGATGAGCGTGTAGATAGGGATTGCCAGGATCAGCACGACGAACAGGAAACTGGTGCCGCAACGGGGGTGGTAAGTGGTAAACCGCTGCGCGTTGGGCACCGTCACCGGCTGGCCCGATTCAAAGTTGAAAACCACCTTGTGCTCCGCACCGTGATACTCAAACACGCGCCGGATGTCCTTCCAGAGAGAGATGGCGTACAGGAACCCTAGAAAGATGGCCATGCGGATCAAGCCATCGGCCACGTTGAACGGCACGCGGCCCGCCAGCGGCGGATACAACTTCTGCAGTTTGGTCACCAGAAGCAGCGGCACGAACTTGTACATGAAAATGAACATGCCCAGGGTGAAAACCAGGTTGGCGGCCATGGCCCAGGCGGGGATTTCCTTTGGCGGCTCTTTGGCCGCGGCCTGGTCGGGGTCCTGGAGCAATACGTTGGTGGAGAATCGCAGGGCCCGGAGCCCCAGGGTCATGGCCTGCCACAGGGTCCCCACGCCGCGAATGACCGGGTACTTGAAGATCTTGTGCTTTTCGGACATGCGGGCGAGCGGCGCCTCTTCAGTGACGATTTCGCCATCCGGTTTGCGGACCGCCACGCAGTAGCTATGGGGGGCGCGCATCATGACGCCTTCCATCACGGCCTGCCCGCCGACGAGGATCTCCTCGCCGTTTTCCATGGCGGGCATCAACTGAATCTGGGTGAAAAGACGAAAATACGCGCGCAACGACACAAATCCTCTCCGTTACTTATCTATTATACGCGATTGGCGGAGGCGGCCGCGTCAGCGGCGCAGCAGACGGGTGCGCGACACAGATGGAACGGCAGGGCCAGTTTCTTTTTTTGTGGCTGCATAAGACCGGCACGATCGATCTGGAGGCCGTCGAGATGCTGGTCCGACTGTCCGGCAAATTCGAGGACTACTGGGCCTCTCGCTCGGCGGCGGCCTAAATCATCGCAATTATGTCGCGACCCCCCTGCTTCACGGGTCAGTGAGCGTTCGGGAGAGTGCCCGCCGCAAATGCCGGGGACCACTCCCCGTTGGGACCACGCGCCTTCCGCAGCACCCGGAATGTGACCGGATCGCCGGGCTTCAGCGTGTTGCGGACGCGCGTCACATCGTCCACGGAGTTGATGGCCTGATGGTTGATGGAAGTCAGCACATCGCCCGCCAACAGCCCGATTTCGTCGGCGAAGGAGTCGGGTTCCACCGAATAGACCCGCACCCCGCTTTTTTCCTTGAGGCCCAGGCTCTCGCGCCGCTGGTCGGTGAGGTTCTCCAGCCGCATGCCCAGGCTCACCGCGGAGCTTTCGGCCTTGTTCGATTCCTGCTCGTTCCCCGAGCCGAACCTCTCCGGGAAGAGCTGGGCCAGATCGCCGACCACCACGCGAAAGTCTTGGCGCTTATGGTCGCGCAACACCGCTATGTCCAGCGAGGTGCCCACCGGCGTCGCGGTCACCGTGTCGATCAGATCGTTGCCGGTGCGAACCGGCTTGCCGTTGACCGCCACGATGATGTCTCCGTCCTTGATCCCGGCCTTGTCCGCGCCGCCGCCCGATGTCACCGCTTCGACGAACGCGCCTTCGTTGACGCCCGCCTCTTTCAGCAGGGCGCGGGCCTTGTCGCTGTCCGAAATCACGATCGAAACGCCGATCCCGCCGCGCGTCACCTTGCCGCTCTTGATGATCTGGTTATAGACCTGCGCCGCCATGTTCATGGGCATGGCGAAGCCGACGCCCTGGTAGCCGCGCGACAGGGAATTGGTGGCGATGGCCGTGTTGATGCCAATCACTTCGCCGCGGATGTTGAGCAGCGGTCCGCCGCTGTTGCCCGGATTAATGGCCGCGTCGGTCTGCAGGAAGTGCTGGTACTGCGATTCCGGATCTACATCGCGCTCCTTGGCGCTGATGATGCCCGCGGTCACCGTGGCCTGGAGACCGAATGGCGAGCCGATGGCGATGGCCCAGTCGCCCACCTGCACGGCGTCGGAATTGCCGATCTTGGCGGCCACCAGGTTCTTCTTGCCCTCGACGCGAATCACGGCGAGGTCGGTGGGCGCATCCACACCCACCACCTTGGCGTCATACTTGGTGGGATCGCCGTTGAACTGCACCTGGATGCGGTCGGCCTTGTCGACCACGTGATTGTTGGTCAGGATGTAACCGGCTTGGTCCACTACCACGCCGGAGCCCAGCGCGTAGCCCCTCCGCTGGGGCATCTCGGGGGCCTCGTTACCGAACGGACCACCGAAGAAACGGTAGAAAAACTCGTCCATCCCGCCGTTGTCGCCCTGGTCCTGGTCGTCCGGGGGCGTCAACTGGCGCTTGCCGCTGCGGGGCGCCGGCCGAGCGGGAGCCTTCGGTTCATAGGTGGTGGAGATGTTGACCACGGAAGGCTCGACCTGCTTGGCGATCTGGGTGAACGCGTTGGACAGTTCAACGGGGTTGGGGATGACCAGCGGAGTCGCTCCCGGCGCGGCCTGGTTATCCTTGGCTGCCTTCACCCCCGAGTTAATCAGGGTGCCGATCACGATACCGATCGACAGCGTGAACAGCACCAGCGTGAACGAAAGAAATTTCTGCGTGCGCAATTTGTCAAAGATACTCATAGACCTTCTTTTCTCCTGCGTGTACTCGTTAGCTTGATGGATGCAGCCACGGATTCAAGGGTTTCAACTCCACCAGCACAACCCCACCCAAGATGAGAGCCGCGCCCGCGGCGGCGCGCCCCGATAGGCCCTCACCCATAATGCCGTACGACGTTATCCAGGCGAACACCGGCTCCAGCATGTAGATAAGCCCAGTCCGTGTCGAGGTGGTGTACTGCTGGGCCCACGCCTGAATTGTAAAAGCCAGAGCAGTAGCTAACAGTCCTGTCACTAGTATCGCGCAGATCACCGCCGGCCGCCACCGCACGTAGGGCGTCTCCGCCCACCAGAACAACGACAGCGCCAGCACCGCGGCGGCGCCCACTTGCGCGACGGACAACAGTTGAAAGCGCATGTACTCTGAGAAGTGGCCCAGCGTCACGATGTGCGCGGCAAACCCAATGGCGCAGAAAAACGTCAGCAGGTCGCCCCGGCCAATCCAACCGCCAGCGCGGTCTAGCGTCATCAGGCCCAGCCCGGCCGTAGCCACCAGCACCCCAGCCACCTCGGAAACCTGGGGCCTGCTCCTATAGACGAGCGCTGCGAGCAAAGGTACCATCACCGACGTCAAGCCCGTGATAAAGGCCGATTTGGGCGCCGTCGTGAGCCGTAACCCCAGTGTTTGGAACAGATAACCGGAAAAGAGAAAGACGCCGGCAAGCGCCCCCGCAGCCGCTTCCTTCCCTCTGAAGGGCGCCCTTCGGGACTTGCGAAACAAAGCCAAAAGTGCCCCGGTGGCCAGGGAGAACCGCAGCGCCAGGAACAGGAGGGGCGAAATGTCGAGCAGCGCCGCTTTCACCAGGACAAAGGTGGCTCCCCAGACCACGGTGTTGAGGACCAGAGCCGCTTCCGCCTTGCGGCGGTTCACTTCTCGCTCCCACCGGGCCCGGAATCGCGCATCAGCAGGAGCAGGGTCAGAAAGATGCGCTTGAGGCCCAGGTCGCGCCCTTCCGGCCGGAACCACTCCTGGGTGGTGTGAACGCTTCCGCCCACTCCCCCTCCGCCGATGGCGATGGCCGGGATTCCCAGCGACATGGGAATGTTCGCATCCGTGGACGAGCAATCCAGATGGGAGCGGATGCCCAGGTGTGCGTCCACGGCCCGTACGTACTGGAGAATCGGGGCGTCTTCGGCGAGGGCCGCCGCCGGCCGCGACCCGATCTCCTTCAGCTTGGCCGCCACCTTGCCGCCGGTGGCGCGCTGGTTCTCAAGCTCGCGAGCGCGGTCCACGGCGCCGCCCAGGAAATCCACGAGTTCGTCCATTTTCTCGTTGGTTTCGGAGCGTATGTCCACTTTCGCGCGCGCCATTTGGGGGATGGCGTTCACGCCCGAGCCGCCTTCGATCAGACCCACATTCACAGCCGACTTGGGAGCGCCGTCGAGCCGCGCTTCGGCGAAAAGCGTCACCGCGCGGCACAACGCGTGCAGGGGATTGCCCACGCCGTAATCGCTCCAGCTATGGCCGCCCGGACCGGTGAACGCGATCTCGAAGCGACGGCTCCCCAGCGCGCGGCTGGTGATGTAATCGGTGTTGGCGCCATCGATCACCAGGAAGGCCTGGATCTTGCGGGCCAGCGGTTGTTTCGAGAGGTGCCGCATCCCCAGCAGATTGCCCTCGCCTTCCTCGCCGACGTTGGCCACCAGCAGCAGGTTGGCCGAAAGATCCGCGGGCCGGGGACAATTCTTCCAGGCGCGCGCCATCGCCAGCAGGGCCGCCAGGCCGGCGCCATTATCGGAGACGCCCGGGCCGAGAAAACGGCCATCCGCTTCCACCGTCACATCGTCTTTGCTGCGCGGGGCGATGACCGTGTCCAGATGCGCGGTCAGAGCGACATAAGGGCCGTTTCCCTGGGAGGCGATCACGTTCCCGGCGCGATCGATGGAGGCATCCCATCCCAGGGCGCGGAAGCGTTCCAGGAACCAGGCGGCGCGCTCCTGTTCGAGGAACGTGGGCGCCGGCACGCGGCAAATCTGCAAGTGCGTCTCATTGATCCACTGCTTCTCGCGCGTGAACCATTGCAGGCACTCGCGCACCTCGCGCTCGCCGGCCAGCCCTCCGATGTCGATGCCCGTTGCCCCGTTGCCAGCCATGCTGATGACAGTGTAGCAGTGTACGGCCGCTACTCCACGCGCAAATGGCTACGTTTTTCTCCAAAGCCGTCGATCCCATCTTACTGGCATGGGCTGGCTGGCACTGATGCGGTGGAAGTCGGGATGCTCCTGGTTGATCAGAACATTCCGCTCCACATGTGTTACTACGGAAGGCACCATGAGCACCGGGGTGCGGCGCTCGTCATACCACCGGTCGCCGAATGATCGAGCTGCTTCAAACGAGGGCGAATTCCACCGCGGCAGATCGTCTGGCGTGATTTCCTCGATGGACAAGCCGGCCGGAATCTCGATCTCGACATAACCCTGGCTTCGCGGGACGCTGCCGGAGGCGTGGACCAGGATCTCCAATAACGCACCCGCATAGGTTTCGGCGGCGTAGATGACGCGCCGGCCGGGAGAATTCCACCGGGCGCCGTGGAGCATTGCGCCACTCCCGTCGAAGATGGTATGCCGCATATCGGCGATACGGAACGCCCGCAGCGGGCCGCTACGCCGGAAGGCCATAGACAATGCGGGCCATGACCTCCTCCGCCTGCCGCGCACCCAATTCCGTCAGCGCGGCATCGAGGGGCGTCTTGCCCCCAATCTCCGGATGAGGGGTCGTCAGAAAGCGCCGGGCTAGCTCGCGATCCTGCCAGACGTCTTCGGCCGTGGCAACCACCCGCGCCAGGCGCTCGGTCCGTTCGCTTTCCGTGGGACTCAGACGTTCCCGCCGCCGTTTATACGTCGCCTCCGGGACGATCCGATGCATCATGGCGCGCTGGTCGGCAGCGTCCGAAAAGACGCGCCGCGCCACGTTGCGAAGGGTTGCCTTGGGCAGGCCGCGCACGACGGCGTCGTTCAACTCCAGGACGGACCTCACGGGTTTGCCCAAAACGCGGCGACCCCCGAGGACTTCTCCAATGTGACGTGGTTCCATTCAGTATCATTATACCCTATAATGCGGATCAGATGATACCGGTGTCTGCCCCGGCACAGATGGCTCCTCCATCCTCTCGGGGGTTTGAAACCCATACATGATACGCTTCCATTCGACTTTGGGCTTCTGAAAATTGATCAGAAGACACAGGCGGAAGCCGGAGGCTCGCAAGTAGTTGAGGCATTGCGCGGTGTGGTCCTTGGCGAGACGCTCCACGCATTTCAATTCAATCACCAGTAAATCCTCGACCAGGATGTCCGCAAAGTACTCGCCGACATGGTGGCCCTTGTAGGTGACCGCCAAGGAAGCTTGGGCAGTAGCCCGGATGCCGCGAAGGGCGAGCTCTCTCAGCAGGGCACGCTCGTAGACTTTCTCGAGGAATCCGGCGCCAAGCGTATTGGCAACCTCAAAGACCGCGCCGAGCACGCGCTCAGTCAGCGAATCGCAGTATCCGTGTTCATCGGTGTTCATCGGTGGCCAATCTGGGTGTGCCGCCTTACTACAGTCTTTCTCAGATTAATTATGGGCCACCGATGAACACCGATGAACACGGATCAGAACATTAGAATTGACGGGATCGCCCTCTTTGGCTCCTTACTCCGGCAACGGCTGGCCCTTGGTCTCCGGAGCGAACGGCAAGGCCGCCAGGCCGACCAGGAATACCAGGCACATGGTGACGCCCGCGTAACGCATGGGTTCGGCGTACCCGGCGAAGACGCGGCTGGTCAGCAGGCCGAGCGTGAGCGGTCCAGCGGCCGCGGCGAAGCGCCCGACGTTGTAGCAGAAGCTCGTGCCGGTACTGCGCAGCCGCGTGGGGAAAAGCTCGGGCAGGTAAATGGCATAGCCGCCGAATAGCGCCATCTGCGCGAAGCCCATCAGCGGGATCATCCAGAATATGTCGCTGATGTTCTTCAGGTTCCAGAAGGTGTAAGCGGTCATCCCCATGGCGGCCAGAAAGCTGACCGCGAACGCCGGCTTGCGGCCGGTGCGCTGCGTCAGGCGGGTATAAGCGTACACACCGAAGAAGCCGCCCAGGTTCTGGACGAGCGAGGTGACGCCGATCCAGGTGGTGGTTTTGCCGGCCAGCTCGGCGCCGGTGATCCCTCGCGCGCGAAACGTCTGCTCGAGCACCGGGCGCAGCAGATCGTAGCTGAAGAAGGCGATGCCCCACAGCCCCACCACGCCGGCGAAGGCCAGCAGGAAGCCGACAATCGCATTGCGGCGCCAGCGCGGCGTCGAGAAAAGCTCGCCCACCGACCCCATGCGTTTCTTTTCGGCGCGGGCCTTGAGCCATTGTTCGGGTTCTTTCAACTTCTTGAAGACCAACAGCGCCAGCGGCGCCGGCAGCGCGCCGGCCAGAAATTCCCAGCGCCAAGCTCCCACGATGGCGCCGGACATCTCCAGTTGCCCGAGCAGGATACCCACCAGCGCGGCCAGCATGTTGCCCACCGCCGAGAACGCCTGCACCATCCCCAGGGCGCTCGGGCGCGCCCGTTCGGGGACTACCTCGGCCACCAGCGCCACGCCCACGGCGAACTGCCCGCCGACGCCCAGCCCGCACAGGAAGCGGTAAAGGTTGAAGTCCCAGACGCCAGTGGAGAGCACGCTCAGACCCGTGAAGACCGAGTAGCAGAGAATGGTCATGATCATGGTCTTGGCGCGCCCGAGGCGGTCGCCCAGGATGCCGAAGAGGACCCCGCCCAAGGCCCAGCCGATCATGAAAACCATGGTGGCGTAACCGGCCTGCTCGGAGACCGTGGCATCGCTGGATCTGCCGCCGAGCAGTTCTTGGATGGCCGGCTTGCGGGCGAGGTTGAACAGTTGCTGGGCCATGGTGTCGAACATCCAACCCATGATGGCGACCGTCAACACGAACCAGTGATAGCGGGTGAGGTCCTTGTACCAGACGTACCTGGACATGAAGCTGCTATTCTACATCGCCGCCACGCGGTCGCCGGGCTTCAGCGGAACGTCGGAGGGCAGCGCCACGGCATCGCCTTCCGCCAGCCCCTCGACCACCTGGATCTCGGTGACGCTCGAGGCCCCCTTTTTCACGGGGCGGCGGACGACGGTATCGCCGTTCAGCGCGAATACGTAGTCGCCCTGCGCATCGTGGCGCAAGGTTTCCTTGGGGACCACCAGCGCGCCCTCGACCACCGCCGTGCGGATCTCCGCGTTCACGTTGGCGCCCGGAATCAATTCGCGGCCCGGATTCTCGATGGAACAAATGACTTCGCCGACCTGCCGCGAGCCCAGCGCCTGAATCGAAGCCGGCTTCCGCTCCACCGTTCCGTGCCATTGCTTGCCCGGCAGAGCGTCCCAGGTAATGGTCACCGGTTGGCCCTCCGCCACCCGCCCGAGCTCCGGCTCATCCACGTACACGCGCACGCGCAGCCGGTCGAGCCGCCCGACGTTGGCCGCCGTGTCTCCCACGTTCAGATATGCGCCGGGGCGCACCGCGAGGCCGTAAATCTCACCGGCGATGGGCGCCTGGAGGGTACTCTGGGCGACGCGCTGCCGCGCCAGGTTCAAGGCCACTTCGACGTCCTGCAAGCGCGCGCGGGCGGCTGTCACCTCGGTCCGGTCCACCAGCGACTTGCGCCGGTTTTCGAGGCCCTCGATCTCAATCTCGGATTGCCGCACCTTATCTTGCGCGGCCTCCACGTCCATGGGAGCGGCGGCCTGTTTTTCCGCCAGCCGCTGCAGCGCGTCGTACTCCTTCCGGTGCTGCTGGAGGTCGAAACGTGCGCGCGCCAGGTTGTTTTCGATGCCGGCCAGCTCCGATGGCTTGCCGCCCGCTTCCAGCGCCGCCAGGTTGGCGCGCGCCTCCGCCGCCTTGGCCTCGCCGGCGGCCACATCGGCCTCGAGCGAGGGATCGACAATCACGGCCAGCAACGCGCCCTTGGCCACGCGCTGGCCTTCCCGCACCGCGACCTGGCTCACCAGGCCGGCGGTTTCCGCGTGCACCGCCTGCCATTCGAACGGCTCGGCCTTGCCGTTGGTGGGGAGCGTGCTCACCAGCGTTGAGCGCTTTACCCGCGCGAAATTCACCCGGGGCGGAGCAGTTTTTCGAAAGACGCCCCAGCCGATCACCGCCGCGACCACCAGCAGCAGCAAGAGCAGCAGCTTTTTCAACGTTGATCTCCATCACTATCTTAACCGCGCACCGGCGCCGCCCAAAGTGATATTGTAGTGGCCACGGGCGCACCGCCCATGCGGCGCGTGTGCAGGAGGGTTTGCATGAAATCGACGATAGTGTTTTCGATGGTAGTCTTCGCTTCAATAGCGGCTGCGGCCGACGTTCCGCCCGCGCAGGTCCAGATTGCGGGCGCGGTTCTGGCGGCGCCGGTCGAATTGCGCGAAGGCGCGGCTGTGCTTGGGTACGACGCGCAGGGCGGGCGGGCGTGGATTCGGGAGGGTAAGAACGAACTGATCTGTCTCGCCACGGACCCCACGAAGACTGCCTTCAATGTTGCCTGCTACCACAAGGATCTGGAGCCATTCATGGCGCGGGGCCGGGAACTGCTGGCGCAGAACGTGACTGGGGCCAAGCGCAATGAGATCCGCTTCAAGGAAATTGAGGACGGGAAACTCCCCGTGCCGAAGGAGCCGCGGACGCTTTATGTGTTGACCGGCACAAGTTTCGACGGCGCCAGCGGGAAGGTCGAGGACCCGTACCTGCGCTGGGTGATTTATGTGCCTTTCGCTACGCCCCAATCCACCGGCCTATCGACCAAACCGAGCGAGGGCGCGCCGTGGCTGATGTCCGCTGGGACCGCGGGTGCGCACATCATGATCAACCCACCGAAGAAGTAGAGCGCCGGTTGGGCTTATGTGCATGGGTGGCGCTACGATTTCGATTACACGGATCGGAGATGTAACGCGATTTGCCGAAGGAGGAAGTGACGGCCTCTCAGCCAAAGGAAATTGCCGCGGGCGTGTACTGGCTTCAGACCTCCTGGGCCAATGTCTACCTCGTGCGATCCGGAGCGTCGTGGGCCTTGATCGATACCGGAATGCCCAAATGCGGCCGGTTGATCCAGGACACCGCGGTATCGTTGTTCGGAGCCGTCCGCCCCGCTTCGATCTTGCTGACCCATTTTCACGAAGATCACGCCGGCTCGGCCCTGGTGCTGTCGCGAAAGTGGAGCGTTCCAATCTACGTGCATCGTGACGAGCTGCCCTTCGTCACCGGAACGCCACCTCTGCTGTTTGAACCGCCGAAAAAGCCGGACCCGCCGGCCGGCGGGTTCATGTTCCCTCTCGGGGTTCTGATCGCGCTTTCGCAGGATCCGCGGCTGGTACGCTTCTTTTCGCGAGTGACCGAGCGGTTCGCCTCAAAGTTCAATCTGGGCGACGCCGCGCGTGGGTATGTCCCGGGCGATGGCGTTCCCGGCCTCCCCGACTGGGAGTGCATTCCCACGCCGGGCCATACACCGGGCCACGTCGCGTTCTTCCGCAAGAGCGACCGTGTGTTGATCGCGGGCGACGCCTGCTTGACAGTGGACATCGATTCTTTTTGGGATCTGCTGAGGAACAAGCAGAGCATCGCTCGACCGCCGTCCGTGGCCACGTGGAACTGGCAGGCAGCGAAGGCGTCCGTTGCCGCACTCGCGAGGGTCGAGCCTCGAGTGCTCGCAAGCGGCCATGGGATCCCCATGACCGGCGCCGGAACCGCCCGGGATCTGCACGCCTTTGCCGATCGCTTCTCCGGTGGCGGCACGACAGGGGAAGGAAGATCTTAGAGCGCGCCAATACGGTATCAATCGAGAAGACGCCCATCGCCATTGCGAGAAACCTAGTCGAGAAACTTCTTTACAATGTAGAGCTATGCCGCTCTATCGGATCTACCGCATGAAGGATTCGCCACGGCAGCAGTTCCGCTGGGCGCCGCACGTCGCCGGTTGCGCCTCGGTCAAACCCAGGGATTACGAACAGCGCGGCCAGGTGGAGGCGCTCAACGAGTACGACGCGTGGCGGGGCCTGCGCGAATCCGGAGACCCGCTGGCGGTTGGCGATCTGGTGGAGACCGAGGCCGGCCAGTTGCGCATCTGCAAGTACGTGGGTTTCGAGCCGGCCCAGTGGGCGCTTCCCGAGCCCAAGCAGCCGGAACCGGAACCCGCCGGCCAGTCCACGGCCAGTTAGGAGGCCCGCATGTCCGAGTACCGCCTGGGCGACATCATCGACGATTATTGCGTGCGCTGCAAGCGCATCATGAACCACGCGGTGGTTTCCGTGTTGAATCGCGAACCGGCCAAAGTGCGCTGCCGGACTTGCCACAGCGACCACGACTACCGTCGCGAGCAGGTGCCGCCGTCCAAAGGGGATCTCCGCAAAGCTGCGTTGTTTCAAGAGGTCCTCAAAACGGTCAGCCCCGACGAAGCCATGGCCGAAGCCGCCGTGCTGGCCGACCCCGTCGTGGAAGAAGCGCCAAAGGCCAAGGCAAAGCCCAAGGCAAAGGGTAAGGGCCGGAAGTAGACGGCGCGGAACCTCGAAGCGGCCGTGCGCGCCGCCCGAATATGAGGCATGGTCCCGGGGGCGCTACAGAGTATAATCTCAACATAAGGGAGGATTCCTGTGGCAAAGGATAAAAGTCCCAAGAAGGAAGCAAAAAAGCCTAAGAAGAAGCAGTGCTAGAAGGGGCCGGGCACGACCCGGCCCATACACCCGGTGCGGGCGGGTTCCGTTATGGAAGCCCGCCCGCAGCCACCAGGAGCCATTATGCGCACAGAGTGGGTTGCCAAACGTAAGAACGACAAGATTCGCACACAGATGTACTACGCCCGCCAGGGCATGATCACGGAAGAGATGTACCACATCGCGCGGCGGGAAAATCTCTCTCCCGAGCTGGTTCGCTCCGAAGTCGCCCGCGGCCGGATGATCGTTCCGGCCAACGTGAACCACGCGAATCTGGAGCCGATGTGCATCGGTGTCGCTTCCAATTGCAAGATCAACTCCAATATCGGGAATTCCGCCGTTTTGTCCAACGTCGAAGAGGAGCTGGAGAAGCTGCGCTACTCGGTGAAGTACGGCGCCGATACGGTGATGGACCTCTCCACCGGCGGCGACATTCCGGCCATCCGCAAGGCCATCCTCGAGGCTTCGCCCGTGCCCATCGGCACGGTGCCCATTTACGAAGCGCTCTCGCGCGTGCGGCGCGTGGAGGACTTGAGCGCGCGGGTGATGCTGGACGTCATCGAAGAGCAGGCCGAGCAGGGCGTGGACTACATGACCATCCACGCCGGCGTGCTGGTGCAGTACATTCCGCTCACCACCAGGCGCATCACCGGCATCGTCAGCCGCGGCGGCTCCATCCTGGCCGAGTGGATGGTGAAGAACCACCGGCAGAACATGCTCTACGAGTGCTTCGAAGACATCTGCAGGATCTTCCAGAAGTACGACGTGAGCTTCTCGCTGGGGGACGGGTTGCGTCCCGGCAGCGTAGCGGATGCGAGCGACGAGGCCCAGTTCGCCGAGCTGAAAACCCTGGGCGAGCTCACCAAAAAGGCCTGGGAATACGATGTGCAGGTGATGATCGAAGGGCCGGGCCACATTCCCATGGACCAGATCGAGATGCAGGTCCGCAAGGAAGAGGAGATGTGCTACGAGGCCCCGTTCTACACGCTGGGGCCGCTGGTCACCGACATCGCGCCGGGTTACGACCACATCACTTCGGCGATCGGAGCGGCCATGATCGGCTGGTACGGCGCGTCCATGCTGTGCTACGTGACGCCCAAGGAGCACCTGGGCCTGCCCAACCGCGACGACGTGAAGGCGGGGATCATCGCGTACAAGATTGCGGCCCACGCCGCCGACATCGCGCGGCATCGCCCCGGGGCGCGCAACCGCGACGACGAGCTTTCCCGCGCGCGCTACCGCTTCGACTGGAACCGCCAGTTCGATCTCTCGCTCGACCCCGAGACCGCGCGCGCCATGCACGACGAAACGCTGCCCGACGACGGCTTCAAGGACGCGCACTTCTGCTCCATGTGCGGTCCCAAGTTCTGCTCGATGAATATCTCCGCCAAGGTGGAGAGCTTCACCGCGGAAGAGGCCGCGGAGGTGGCCAACGGCGCGTCGGCGGAGAGCCTGGTGCGGATTTCAGGGGACGACTGAGCAACTGAGGTGATGGGAGCCGATGCCCAGTGGACTCGGTGGCTTACCCAATCAATTCGAGCAACCCGTCTATCAACTGCTCGAGCGCATCGGCGTCGAGGGCCGCGATCCTCTTGCCAAGACGATCGACGGAAATCGTCCGAATCTGAGAGATCTTGACCCAGGAGGGTTTGGGCAGCACCTCCGCGGGAAGCTCCAGGGTCAACGGGAACCCGGCTTTCTGCGGCTGGCTCGTGATCGCCATCGCAATCACCGTTTCAGACTTCCTGTTGAACAGGTCTTGGCTGAGGATCAGAACCGGCCGCAATCCGGCCTGTTCGCGGCCTCTGACCGGGTTCAGGTCCGCCCAGTAAATCTCGCCTCTCAGTATTCGGACCAAGCGCGGTCACCCAAACCCTGTTCGGCCAACTGCTTTTCTTCTTTCGGGTCGATCTTTGCCAACTCGCGCACGAGCCGGGTCCGCTTCTCGCGCTCACTCAGTATATTCACGGCCGATTGCAGCGCCCGGCTTCGGTTCGGGTACTTGCCCTCTTTGACCCACCGGTCGAGATCCGCGACGGCCCTTCGATCCAACGTGACAGCGATTTTCTGAACCACCTCTCCAGTATGACAAAACATCCTACTCCCATTCAACCGCCTTCCTCTTGGCGGTATCGATGGGCCTGACGTTCGTCCGCCCCCTACTTCGGCGCCAGCCAGTATCCCGGCCGCACCTGCACCCTCTTCACTTCCGGATGCCCGCCGACTTGCACAATGATCTGGTGCCAGCCGCCTTCATCCTTGTTATTGGGGTTGTAGCTGACGGTGTACTGGCTGTGCAACTCTTCGCCGGCCTTCTCGATGGCGTCTTCCAGGCTGTGCAGGCCGTGAAAGCCGAATTCGCTGCCGCCGGTTCCCCTGGTGAAGACTTCGACCGGGTTCTGTACGAAGATCGCTTTGGCGTCCTTGAATATTTCCACCATCAAGGGGATGAACTCGGCAGTGCCGCCGTTCGTGCCGTAAGCCTGCGCCACCGTGGTGGGAGTGGACGGTACGCCGCCGGGCAGTGGATTCATGGCCGGCGGGTTGTTGTCCGGGCGCGGCACCGGGGCCGGGGCCGTCAGGACGTTCATGATTCGCGACATGTCCACGCCGTAAAACAATATGTTGGCAAACTGCAATCCCATCAGGGCTTCGCGCGAGCGGCTCTCGCTGCCCAGATCGCGCGTCTCGCCGATCGCCATCAGGATGCGCCGGCGGTTCTTGGGGCGCGTGCTCAACATGCGCGTGCCCTCCACCACCGCGTCCACCAACCGGTTGGAAGTGCTGCCAGGGTAGATCTTCTTGATTTGCGCCGTGATCTTGTCGGCGTCGGAGGTGAAGTCCTGCAAAACGCGGATGCGCGAATCGTAGGCGATCACGGCCGCCTCGCCCTGATCGCCGATCAACAACGGTTTGATCAGGTTGCCGATCTTCTGGACGTGCGGCAGCAGTTGTTCCACGTGGGAATTCGCCTGAATGGCGATGACCATCGAAATGGGCTGATAAATAACATCCACGGAGATGTTCTGCTCTTTTTGGTTGTCGAACAGGTGAAACTGGTCGGGCCGGATGTCATTGACATACGACCCGCGCTGATCGAAGACCAGGACGGGGGCCACTACGTTTTCGACGGTGACGCCGATCGTGACGGTCGGCTGCTGGTCCGGTGGCTGCGGTTGCTGCGCGCGGTTGGGCGGCGCGGCCAGCCATCCACAAAAAAGCATCCACAAGAAAACTCGGCGCATACTAATCCTGCCTCGCGGGTGTGTGCTCGGTTCGCCCTCTGAGCAGCTCGAGCACATGGGGCACCAATTCCACAATAGCATCCAGAGACTCGACCGCGCCTTTGGGCGATCCGGGCAGGTTGACAATCAGGACCCGCCCGCGGGTGCCGGCCACCGAGCGGGAAAGCACGGCCAGGGGCGTGGCCTGGCGGCCGCGGGCGCGCATCAGTTCTCCCAAGCCGGGGATTTCGCGGTCGATTACGGCCCGCGTGGCTTCCGGCGTGACATCCCGTGGGGCCACGCCGGTGCCGCCGGTAGTGAAAATGGCGGAGACCTGCCCGCCGTCCGCCAGGGTGGCCAGGCGAGCGCCGATCGCAGAGGTCTCGTCGGGGATGGCTTCCATGACCGAGACGCTCCAGCCCAGTTGTTCCAACCGCTCACGCACGGCGGGGCCGGAACGGTCGGCGCGCGTGCCGGCGCTCACGGAATCGCTGATGGTGAGGACCGCGGCGTTAGTCATGATTCCCCTTGCGGCGGAAGTCTCCGCTTTTTCCGCCGGTCTTTTCGAGCAGGTAGAGATCCTGGATCTGGATGGATTTGTCGAGCGCTTTGAGCATGTCGTAGACCGTGAGCGCGGCCACCGCAGCGGCCGTGAGCGCTTCCATTTCGACGCCGGTCTGCGCGGTGGTGGCGGCCGTGGCAATGATGCGCACGCCCTTCTTTTCCACGGTGGCCTGGACATCCGCGTGGGTGAGCATCAGCGGATGGCAGAGCGGAATCAGCTCGGAAGCGCGCTTGGCGGCGGCGATGCCGGCAATGCGCGCGATCTCGAGCGGATTCCCCTTGGGATTGCGGGGCAGTTCCTTGAGCGTGGCCGGTGCGATCCGCACAAAGGCGTGGGCGCGCGCGGTGCGCCGCGTTTCCGGCTTGGCGGAAACGTCCACCATGCGGGGGCTACCGGCGGAATCGTAGTGCGAAAGTTTCTTCATTTGAGCAGCACCCGGATCAGCTCGCCGCACGGGTATTCGGCGCGGCTGGGATCGGTTACCAGGAAGGCGTTGGCGCGCGTGAGCGCGGGGATATCGCCGGAGCCGCTCCACCTTACCGGCGTGACCTCCGCGCCATCGGCGCTCAAACGCGCGGGGAGAAAGCGCGTGATCCCCATCCTGTGACGAAACTCGCGAGTGAGACGCGCCAAGGGCATGTGAAGCGAAATCTCCTCCTGGCCGGAGAGCAGCTCGAGGGCGGCGCGCGCAAAGATTTCGAACGTCACCATGGTCGAGGAAGGGTTCCCCGGGAGGCCGAAGAAGAATCGCTCGCGCGCGCGGCCGAAGACCAGCGGCTGGCCGGGCTGGATGAGCACGCGGTCGAAAAAGAACTCGGCGCCCAGGCCGGCGAGCACTGGCTCGACGATATCGTATTTGCCCGCGGAGACGCCGCCGGAAAGGAGCAGGAGATCGGCGGTGAGCCCCCGCTCGATAATCTCGAGGGTGTGGCTGGGGTTGTCGCGCGCCACCGGCAGGATTTGCGGGGTGCCGCCGGCGCGCGCCACCTGCGCGGCCAGGGAGTAGACGTTGGAGTTGCGAATCTGGAATTCCTTGGGGACCTGGTGGACTTCGACGATTTCATCGCCCGTAGCGACGATGGCGACCACCGGCCTCCGGTAAACCTTGACGTTCGTGCGGCCGAAGGCGGCGAGCATGGCGGCGTCGCTGTAGTCCAGGCGCTTGCCGGCGTGCAGGACGACTTGATCGGCCGCCGCTTCCGAAGCCTGGGGATTGATGAACTGGCCCGGCTCGGCGGAGAGGCCAATGCGCACGCGGCCGTTCTCGCGGACGGTGTGCTCGATCATCACCACGGCATCGGCGCCCGCTGGAACGGGCGCGCCGGTCATGATCTCGACCGCGTGGCCTGGGCCGACTGCGCCCGCGAAGCGCTCGCCGGCGCGCACCTCGCCGATGACTTCCAGCTCGCCGGGCAGGTCGGCGGCGCGCACCGCATAACCGTCGCGAACCGAGCGGGCCACCGCGGGGACGTCGCGGTCGGCAGCGATGTCTTCAGCCAGCACGCGTCCGGCGGCGGCTTCCAAGCCGGCCTCTTCGGTGGCGAGGGCCAGGCGCGCGGCGCGTACGGTGGCGACGACTTTCTCGCGGGCTTGGGCGAACGTCAGAGGCGGCACTACTTCTATTATGAACGGAGGGTTGGTGGCGCGGCGGCCGTCCGTAATCCGTCCGTAGGCGAAGGACATTATTCGGCTACCTGCGCAGGTTCTAGGCAAGACGGGCCGGGGGCTTCGGCTTCGGCCGTCATCCGGTGAGAGAATATCGCTTATGCCACGCCTTGCGCGCTCCGTGGAAAACGTCCCCCACTCCCGTATTCGCGAGCTGGCGGAAATCGCCATGTCGATGGATGGAGTCCTGCGCCTGTACTTCGGCGAATCCAACCTGCCCACGCCGGATTACATCAAGCAGGCCGCCATCCGCGCCGTGCGGGAGGGCTACACCTTCTATACCGAAAATGCCGGGCTGCCTTCGCTGCGGCGCGCCATTGCGGAAAACTACCGCCGGCTGCATTCGGTGGAGCTCGATCCGTCCAGCGAAATCGTGGTCACCGCCTCGGGAGTGCAAGCCCTAAACATGGGAATCCGCTGCGCGCTCGATCCCGGCGACCAGGCCCTGGTGCTCACTCCGGCCTGGCCCAACGGCGCTTCCAGCGTCATGCTGGCCAACGCCGCCGTGTGCCAGGTGCCGCACCCGCTTTCGGGCCAGCGCTACCGCATCGATTTCGAAGCGCTCGAGGCCGCCCGGTCGCCACGAACGCGCCTGCTCGTTTATACCTCGCCCTCGAATCCGCTCGGCTGGGTGGCCACCGAAGAGGACCAGCGGCGCTTGCTCGATTTTGCGCGGCGCCACGATCTCTGGCTTCTCGCCGACGAGGTCTACGACCGGCTCTTTTACGCCGGCGCGCGCCTCGGCGACCCCGTCCCCTCCATCTTGCGCCAGGCCACGCGCGACGACGCCGTGATGGTGGTGCACTCGTTTTCGAAAAGCTACTGCATGACCGGCTGGCGCGTTGGCTGGCTCGTCGCGCGGCGGGATCTGGCGGCCAAGGCCACCCAGTTGAACGAGTTCATCGTCTCTCACGCGCCCAGCTTCGCCCAGAAGGCCGGCGAGACGGCCCTGGCGGAGGGCGAGGGTCCGCTCCTCGAAATGCTCGAGCGGCTTGAGCTGAACCGCAATCTCTGCCTGGAGGCCCTGAACTGCATCCCCGGCGTGACCGTCCCCAAGCCCGACGGCGCGTTTTACCTCTTCCCGCGCATCCAGGGATTGGCCGATTCCTTCGCCTTCTGCAAGCGCCTCCTCGAGGAAACCAAGGTCGGTCTCGCCCCAGGCGTGGCCTTCGGCGCCGGCGGGGAGGGTTCGGTCCGGATCTGTTATGCCGCCGAGCGTTCCATTCTCGAACCCGCCATGGAGCGCCTGACGAAATTCCTCCGCCACCACCCCCAGGCCTGACTCACGTCCACGCCCCGCGGCAGCTTCACTTGTCGCCGAACTGCGCTTTGGCCTGTGCCGTCACGGTATAAAGGTACACCGTACGCCAGTCCATGTTGATCTGCTTGTCGGGCTTCCATTCGCCCATGTCGAACTGGTGCGAGACGATGCGCGTCCCCACCTTCAACTCCTTCAGCAATTTCGGGCGGAGCCTGATGTTGACCTCCGGCAGCAGGTACAGCGTAACCACCGTGGCCTCATGGAAATCGGCGTCGAAGAGATTCTTCTGCAGGAAGCGCACCCGGTCGGTCACCCCGGCCTGCTTCGCATTGGCCTCCGCTTCCCTGATCCGCTCCGGGTCTATGTCCACCCCGGTGCCGGTGGCGCCGAACTTCTGCGCCGCCATAATCACGATCCGGCCGTCTCCGCAGCCGAGGTCATACAGGACGTCTCCCTTTTTGACTCCGCCCAGCTTCAGCATGGCCTCCACCACGTCCGGCGGAGTAGGAACGTAGGGAACGTCCCGGTGGACGTCTCCCTCTTGGGCGGCCAGCGGTACTGAGGCCAGCACCAGGCTGCACACGACTTCGATTAGACAGGCGCTTCTGAAGCGCGCAACAATGGCAGATCGAGTGATCGTCTTCATGCTGGACAGCTTATCATGGAAACGGAGGCGACCATGAAGAGTCCTATTGCGGCATTGCTTCAACTCTTGGTTGTGGGCTTATCGGCGGGCCTCGCCGCTGGACAAACCCAGCCCGAAGCACCCCCCGCCAATCGAGTCGATAAGCCGGTCAAGGCCATCGGTTACCGGATTGGCGCAGGCGCGACAAGAATCGCCCTGATCGCCACGGGCGCCGCCTCACAGGCCCACGGCGAAGCCAAGGTGGAGGCCAAGACGGGGGCGACATACATCGAGGCGGCAGTTAACGGCCTGGAGCAACCAACCAGATTCGGCGCGGAGTTTCTTACCTATGTGCTGTGGGCCGTATCCCCGGAGGGCAGCACTTACAACCTCGGCGAAATTCGCATCGGCGCCGCCGGGGAAGGCAAGCTGAAAACCAGCACCCAGTTGCAGGCCTTCTCCCTGTTTGTCACCGCGGAACCGTACTTTTCGGTACGTCAGCCCAGCGAGGTTCTGGTGCTGGAAAATGAGATCGCCAAAAACACCAAAGGCGAGGTTTTCCTGGTCCACGAGTACAAGCTGATGGCGCGCGCCCAGTACCAGCGACTGGGAAATCCCCTGGCGCTGTCGCTGGACCTCAAGCATGTCCCGCTCGAAATGTATGAAGCCCGCAACGCCGCGGAAATTGCCCGGTCGCGCGGCGCGGATCGATACGCGGCCGACATTTTCGCCAAGGCGGAGGAGAGTTTGAAGAAGGCTGAAGCCGCCCTGGCGCGGAAGGCCGGCAATCAGGTGATCGTCTCGGCCGCGAGACAGGCGGTGCAATTCGACGAAGACGCACGCGCGTTGGCCGCTCAACGCCAGGAGGAAGAGCGTATCGCGCAGGAGCGCGAGGCCGCCGCGGCCCAAGCCAAGGCCGAGGCCGAGGCCAAAGCGGCCGCCGCGGCGGCCGAGGCCCGGCGGCAGGCCGATGAAGAAGCCCGGCGGCAGGCTGAGCTGGCGGCCGCCCGCGAGGCCAAGATTAAAGCGGAAGCCGAACTCGCCGCCGTAAAAGCCAAGATGGAAGCTGAGGCTCAGGCGGCCAAGGCTAAGGCCGAGGCTGACGCGCTGGCCCAAGCCAAAGCCGATGCGGAAGCGTTGGCCGCAAAAACCAAGGCCGATGCGGAGGCGTTGGCGGCCAGAACCAAGGCCGAGGCCGACGCGCGGGAGGCCAAAGCCCTGGCCGAAGCGGAACAAGCCCGCCAGGCCGCCGAGGCTCTCCGGGCGCAGTTGCTGGAGCAGTTCAATCGTATCCTCGATACTCGGGACACCCCGCGCGGGCTGGTCATCAACATGGCCGATGTGCTCTTCGATAGCGGTAAGTTCGACCTTCGTCCGATCGCCCGGGAAAAGCTGGCCAGGTTGGCCGGTATCGTGCTCGCTCATCCCGGGTTGAATCTCGACATTGAAGGACACACGGATAGCACCGGCGGCGAGTCGTTAAATCAGAAACTCTCGGACCAGCGCGCGAATGCGGTTCGAAAGTACCTGATCGAACAGGGATTGCCGGAAACCAGTTTGATCGCCGTGGGGTTCGGCAGTTCGATGCCGGTGGCCGACAATAGCACCGCCGCGGGCCGCCAGCAGAATCGGCGGGTGGAAATCATCGTCTCGGGAGAAGTCATCGGCACAAAGATCGGTAGGCAATGATTTCCGGTTGAACGTCAGCCGCGCGCCGTTCCGCCTCCCCGTGCCGAGCCGAGTGCCAAGTGCCGCAACAGATAGCGGCAGGCCGCGGTCCGATCGGGATCCGGTTCCGTCGTGGCCATCGCCTGGATCACGCTCTCCAACGCTTCCCGGCGCTCCTCTTCCAAAGGCGACCCGCGGTTGAGCTGCCAAGGGTGGTCCGGAGTTTTCTCCCAGCGTGCCAGGGTTCGCATAGCCTGAAAATCTTATCGGCCGCCGGTCCGGGCCTGTGAACTAATGGTTTCCTCCGCTGCGGCCGATAAGATGCGAGGAGTCCTAAATGATCCGGTTGACCCGGCTCAATCGAATACCGCTCGTTCTCAATTCCGATCTGATTGAGCACATTGATGTTACGCCGGATACCGTGATTACCCTCACCAACGGGCAGATTCTGCGAGTTCGTGAGACCGCCGATGAGGTCGTCCAGCGCATTCTGGATTTTCGCAGAAAGGTCTACGGGCCGGATGGGCAGCTTGCCGAACTTCGCGAAGAAAGGGGCAACCTGGAATCCATCGACCATCTGGACCGGCCGGAGAACCTGGATTGAAACCCCATGGCTGAAGCCGCGGATCCAAAGAAAAAGACGCCCGCAGCAGCGCCCAAACGCGCCGGCGCCCGGCCGGACCTGGCGACCTTGGGGGGGCTTGCCGTTGCCCTGACCGGACTCATCGGCGGGCTACTTCTGGAAAAGGGCAGCATCATGGATGTCGCCCAATTCACCGCCGCCATGATCGTTTTCGGTGGGACCTTCGGGGCGGTGCTGGTGACCACCCCGCTGCCCATCTTCCTGAGCGCCATGAAAGGCCTCAAAAGCGTCTTTTTCGAGAAAGCCAGCTCCACTTCGGAAACCATTCAGGCCCTCGTCCAGTACGCCACCGCGGCCCGCAAGAACGGCATCGTCAGCCTGGAAACCGAGGCCGCTAAGATTGCCGATCCGTTCTTGCGCAAATCCCTCAACCTGGCCGTGGACGGCACCGATCTCCAGGAGATCCGCAAGATGATGGAGATCGATATCGCCTTGAGCGAAAACGCGGCCGAGGCCGAAGCCAGGGTATGGGAAGCCGCGGGCGGCTACTCGCCCACCGTCGGGATCATCGGCGCGGTAATGGGGCTGATCCAGGTGATGAAGCATCTGGAGGATATCAAAGAGGTGGGACACGGCATCGCCGTGGCCTTCGTTGCCACGGTGTACGGGGTGGCGTCCGCCAACCTTTTCTTTCTGCCCGCCGCCGCCAAACTGCGCGCGCGCATGCACGACGCCTCGCTGCTCAAGGACATGACGCTGGAGGGCATTATCGGGATTGTGGAAGGCCTCAACCCCACGCTGATCCGCCTGAAGCTGAGCGCCTACGACCCCAAGCCGCAACCACCCAAGACGCCCAAAGCGGGCCAGGAGGCCAAAGCGACCAAGAGCGCTAAAGCACCCGCTCCGGCCGGCAAGCCCGGAACATCGCCGCAGCCCGCCGCGGTAAGAGGCTAAGAGAGACCGCCATGAAACGGAAGAAGACTGCGGCCCACGCAAACCACGAACGCTGGCTGGTGTCTTACGCCGATTTCATCACTCTGATGTTCGCGTTTTTCGTGGTGATGTTCGCCTCTGCCCAGTCGGACAAAGGCAAGGCCAAGGAGGTTTCCGAGTCGGTGCGCGAAGCCCTCGAGCACGGCGAGTTCAGCACCGCCATCTCGGTTGTGCTGGGGCGGGGAAAGCACGAGGCGGCCTCGGCCACCAAACTTCAGCCACGCCCGAATGCCAAGGACAATGTGTCTCCACCTGCACCTCCTCCTCCGCCTCCGAAAACTGCGGTACCTCATCCCGCGGACCTGGTAAAGTCGCTCGACACGCTCCAGCACGGGCTGGACTCCGAGCTGAAGAGCGGCAAAGTTCAACTGACACTGGAGGGGCGCGGATTAGTCATCAGCCTGCGGGAAGCGGCCTTTTTCGGCTCCGGGGACGACGCCGTGGCGCCAGCCAGCTTCCCCATACTAGCCAAGATCGCCGCCGTTATAGAGGACTTGCCCAACCCTCTGCGGCTGGAGGGCTACACGGATTCGATTCCCATCCACAACTCGCGTTTTCGCAGCAACTGGGAACTTTCCGCGGCCCGCAGCGTAGCCATGCTGGAGGTGCTGCGCCAGCGCTACAAGATTCCGCCCGAGCGCATGTGTGTGGCGGGTTACGCCGAAAACGCCCCGTCGGACAGCAACGAGACCGAGCAAGGCCGCGCGCACAATCGCCGCGTGGACGTAGTGATCCTCTCGGCTGAAGGGCTGAAGGTCGAGCCGCAAGACACCTCGCAGAGACCTTCCCCGACGACTCCTCCGGCCACGCCCCCGGCGGCGCCCGCCGCAAAACACCCATGATTCGGCGGAGTCTTACAAGCTGGTTCGAACGCGGGCCGTCCGCTGTGAACGAGGGCCGCCGTAGGCCTGCGCCACGCGCAGGGAGCCGCGCATCGAGTCGATGCGGCTCTGGGTATGGGCGCGGAAGCACAGCACCGCTCGGCGGGACCACTCCACCAGCTCGCGCATTTCCGCCATCCGGGCTGCGGTAACCGAGCCCTTGGGCATCTCCTCGCGGAGCAGGGCCGCGTAGCCGTCCCAGAGGAGTTGGGCCTTTTGGAACTCTCTGCAGGCTATCGCCTGGCGAATCGG
The DNA here is from genome assembly GCA_049515735.1 of Bryobacteraceae bacterium. GTDB lineage: Bacteria > Acidobacteriota > Terriglobia > Bryobacterales > Bryobacteraceae > Fen-178. The sequence continues at coordinate 17,211 of JBEKTU010000063.1, read as the reverse complement.
TTCGGTCAGATGGCCATCCATGTTCATTCTCATTCGTTGGCGTACTGCAAAGCCTCCGTTTGCTCGGCCTGGAACATATCGGTCATGTAGGTATATTGCTGTTCCATGTTGGCGATCATGGCATCGGCCGCGGTCATCTGGTTCTCCATATTCGTCTGGAGAGTATCCACCTGGGTCTGCTTGGTCGAAATCTGCGCGCCGATGTCGGAAATCTCGGTCGTCAGGTCGGTCTCGGTGGTCTTGATCTCGCCGGTGGTTGGGTCTTCCAGGTTATTGAGAGCATTGGTGGCGACCCCCAGGAATCCGCCGCCGTTGGTGGTCTGCTGCGTCTGCAGACTGGTCCCGGAGGAATTCTGAATATCCAAATTAACGTTGCCCGGGGTGGCGCTTTGGAGCGAGATGCGGTAATCGGGGGTGTCGGTCGTGCCCTCGTTCACTACCGTGGCTTGGACCAGACTGCCGTACTGCGCGTCGATGGCGCCAGCCACGGTGGCGGCGCTGTCGTCGGCGGCCGAAATGCTGTAATCGTTGCTGCCGACCACCAGTGTATACGTCGCCGGATTCCCCGTGGAGACCCAGGTGCTGGTGGTCAGGCTGCTGGCGCTGGCAGTCGAGGAGCCCAGAAACGAATTCACGTCCGAAGAGTTGGTCAGATCGGTGCCCTCCATCGTCAAGGGAGTGTAAGTGAACTGGCCGTTGACGCCCAGGTCCAGCCCCAGTTGTTCCAGGTTGGTGACCTGCCCGCTGGACGAATTGTAAATCCCCATGCTGCTGAGGGCGTTGGAGAGGTCGAAGACGATGGATTGCCCTTGCAGCGCGCCGGCCCCGGTGCTGGTGGAGGTGCCTCGTTGGGCGGCGACGTCGGTGGCCGCCGTGTTATAGGCATTGGCGAACGCGGAAAGGGCGTCGCTGAGCGCGGAGGTGGACCGCGTAACGGTGACATTCGTGGATCCGGTTCCCAGCAGGCTCAGCGTCAACCCGTTGGCGATACTAATCGTGTCGGAATCGCTGTATTCGTCCTGCCCGGAGCCGTCGACCTCATATTCAGCCAGCGACCCCGGGGGGCTCTGCTGCGTCTGAAGACTGGTCCCGAGGGTTTTCTGAATATCCACACTCACGGGGCCCAGCGTGGCGCTTTGGAGCGAGATGCGGTAGTCGGGGGTGGTGCTCGTGCCCACGTTCACCGCCGAGGCGTTGACCAGGTTGCCGTACTGCGAATTGATGGCGGCAGCCACGGTGGCGGCGCTGTCGTCGGTGGCCGTAACGGTGTAATCGGCGCCGTTGACGACCAGTGTATACGACGCCGCACCGCCGGTGGAGGCCCAGGTGGTGGTGGTCAGGCTGGATTGATAGGCGCCGGGGCTGGTCACGTTGATGGAGTAATTGCCCTCCTGGGCGCCATCGGCTACGGTGGCGCTGCACACGGCCGGGTCCGAGATGGTGGTCTGGTACGAGGACCCGTCGAGCGCACTCTGGATGCCCTGAACCGCCGTCTGGAGAGCGGTGAAATCGGTATCGAGCTTGGTCAGCGCGGTGGATTCGTTGGTCAGCGTGGTCTGTTGGTTGGTCAGCAGCGTGATGGGCAAAGAGGCGATAGCTACCGCGCGCGTGATTACGTTCTGGAAATCCTGGGAATATTGGCTGGTCCCGGTGAACATGGTGCTGCTGCTGGCGGCACTGGCCGTGACCGGTGTGCTGGCGGTGCTGGTTAAGGAGTTGCCGACGGTTCCCATCTAAAAACTCCAGGGCCGGAGAGAAGAGATCGTCCTATCCGGCCCGAAGGTTTAGGCCGGCGAAAGCGCCTTTGTGGGGCGCTTCGCCGGGTTAGTGGTTTACAACTACGTCCTCAGGAGTGCGAGTACCGCCTGGGGCGCGGAATTAGCCTGGGCCATGGCAGCGATGGAAGCTTGCTGCAGGACCTGGGCCTTGGTGAGGTTGGCCGCTTGCTGCGCCACATTGGCGTCGCGGATATTGGATTCGGCGGCAGCCTCGTTAGTGACCTGGGACTGTGCCAGGTTGATGCCGTACGCCAACTGGTTCTCACCGATGCCGACCGCGGCTTGAGCCGCGCCCAGCGCGGTGACCGCGTTGCCCACCGCGGTAACGGCCGCTTCGGCGCCGGCCTGGGTGTCAATGGCCATGTTCGCGCTACTGCCGTACGGCGTCGCGGTGACTGCGGTGGCCACGCCGGCATTGACCCCGTCGCCATTGGCGGTGCCGCCCACGCTGACGGTGAAGCCGCTCAGCGAGCTGACGAAGTTGATTTGCTCCGCGGTGTCCCCGGCATTTGCTTGTTTCACCGCCACGATGCTCTGCAAGGCTGGGGTGGTGGTGCTCTGTTGGAGCTGTTGGTTGATGTAGTCTATCGCGCTGTCGATGTTGGCGCCGGCGCGATTGCTGGCCGCGTTGTCTTGCAGCGAGATGGTCTGTGTTTCCAGCGCCCCGCTGCTGTTGGTGGCCGAAAACGTGATGGCTTGTTTGTCGTCCCCGTACTGTAAGGCCGTGAACGAGAGTGCCGCTGAATTGGAGATGCCGTAGGCATTCAGCGTGCTCATGGAAGTGCCGCTGGACGACGGGAGGTGGGCGGCGGTGAGCGCGGCGGCCGTGAAGCTAGCCCCGGCCGTGCCGAATCCGAGGTTCGCGGTCGCGGGCCCCACGGCATTCAGGCGGAACTGCGTGCCATTGGTCGAATTAATGCTGATGATGCCGCCGGCCTGGCTGGCCACCAGATCGGCCGGAGCCAGGGTTCCAGCGGAGAACTGCGCGTTGAGGTTGTTTACGACGTCCTGGGCTGAGCTGCTTACGCCGGTAGCGGAACTGACTGAGAGACCCGCGGTGGTGGGGGCGCCGGCGCCCAGGGCGGTGACAGCGAGTGTGTAGCCGGCGCCCTTGGTGTTGACACCCGCGGTTGCCGTGACGGTGCTGAGGCCTAAGGCCGCCGATGCTGTCCCGGCGGTGAGTGCGATAGAAGAACCAAGGCCGGCGGTATTCGACGCGATCGTCAATACGCCGCCGTTGTTGGCGTCGAAGTACGCACGTGCGCCGATAGCGCCCAGTTTGCCGGCCCCGTTCAGGTCGGTCAGCAAAGCGGCGCCGCTGGAGTCGGCCCCGCCGCCAGCCAGCGTGATGGTGTGATTGCCGGTACCGTTGACGTTAACACCGAAGGCCAAACCGTTCAGTCCGGCGCCATAGGTGATTCCGCCCGTTGCCAGGGTCCCGGCCACCTGGCCGTTACTGCCGACGGTGGTGAGCACGAGTTGGCTGTTTACCACCGCTCCTGCAACTTGCCCGTAGGTTTGGGCCTGGATCTGCGAAGCGACATCCGACAGCGAGACGGTGCCGTTGTTTCCGGTTGCGCTGGGGGTTCCGGAGAAGCCAAAATCGGCCTCGCCTGCGCCTCCGGTGACGGCGACACTGGAGCCGGCTCCGGTGGTGGCCGACGTGACGACCAAATCGCCGGCGCCGTTGATGCTTGCGGTTGCGAAACCTCCGAGCTTTGTGTTGAGGTCGGCTAGGAAGGCGGGCTCGTTGGCGTCGGCGGCAAGGACCACGGCCTGCGCGTGAGTACCGTCGACGAGAATATTGATGGCGACCCCCGCCGTCCCAAAGGCGGTGTAATCGCCGGCGGTGAGGGCTGAGGTTGCGGTCAGCGCGGCGGCAATGGGTCCCTGGGTAGCGGTCAGACTGACCACCTGTGTTGTGGGGCCTCCGGCGCCTATGTTCATCGCGGTCCCGCCGAGAGTTACGGTATCGGCGCCCGTGAGGTTGATCGAGTCAGGGCTTCCAACCGTGGTACCAGTCAAGATAGCCCCGGTAGCGTGGGCCCCTGCCGTCAGGTCGATGCCCGTGAGCGCGGTGGCAGCCGCGCCATTGAGGGAGACCTGAAGGTTCGCCGTGCCGTTGGCGGTGGTGGGCGCGTATGCGGCGGCCGCGGTAACGCCAAGGTAATCGACGCCGTTGGTGGTGCCGTCCAGGAACGAGCCCAGACCCAGCAGATTGGCGGTGTCGCCGGTCACCTGAACATTGAAGGCCTGGCCGGTGGCGCTGGTGAAGACCAACTGGTTGGAGACGTTTTCGCTCATGCTCAGGCCCGCGGCTTGCAGGGATGAGTTGGCGGAGAAGGCGGTCTCCAGGTTGGCGATAGCGGTGGCAGTGGACACAGTGCCGGCGGTAGTGCTGAACGTCAAGCTCACGGGGCTGGCCAGGCCGCCGCCGTTAACGACGAGTTGCACGGCCTGGTTCTGGGCGAAAGTGCCGTTGGTCGTGGCGACGCCGGTCACGGTAGTGGCGGCGGTCGCGGCTACGGCGGTGCCCTGAGCTACGCCGCCCACCATGGCCACATTGCCCAACAGGGCGTTGGCCATCTGGTCGCCGGCTTGCACCTGGAAGGCCGCCGTGCTGGAACTGAACGCCAGCTCCTGGCCGCCATTGCTATCGGTGTGAACGCTGGCGACGATGTTGGCGTTTTTGAACGCCGTGGCCGCCGCGGTGGTGCCGTTGCCGGCGGTCTGGATGGCGGCATTGACGGCCGCGGCCAGGGTGGTGGTATCGGTCACGCCGGCCAGGTTCACCGATATCCCCACATTGTTGGCATCCGAGAAACCGGCTCCCGAAAAGCTGAAGGCGGCATAGCCCGCGATGGCTTCCTGGTTAGGGTTGGCGCCGGTGGTGTTGCCGACGATGGCTTGCACGGAAGTGGTGGAACTGGCGCCGATGTTGGTGCCGGCGTTGGTCCCGGCCAGGCTGCCGCTGGTGAGGTTCACGGCCTCCATGCCTTTGAGGCCCAGGCTCTGCGAGTCCACGGCCGACCCGGTCAGGTTGAGCGTCACGATCCCGTTATTCAGGCTCTGACTGCCGCTGCCGGTGCCCAGGTAAACATTCAGGCTCTTGTTGAAGAGGCCGCCGGCGTTCAGCCCGATGGACTGCGCCTGCCGGTCGACTTCGCCCAAGTCCGTCTGGAACTCCTGGTTCAGGGTGGTGCGGCTGCCGGTGAAGGTGCCGGACGCGGATTGCGTGGCCAGCGTTTGCAGCCGGTCCAGGATTTGAGAAATGTTGCTGATCCCACCGTCCATGATCTGGAGCTGGGCGGTGGCGTCGTTACCGTTGGCCACGCCCTGGGTCAGCTCCGCTTCGCTGTTGCGGAACTTGTTGGCTACTGCCAGGCCCGCGGCGTCGTCGCCGGACTCGTTGATCCGGTAGCCGGAGGTCAACTGGGTAATGGTTTTGCTTTGAAATGTGTTGTTGACGTTCAGATTTTGCTGAGCGACAAGGGAGTTTACGTTCGTTTGGATGGAAAGCACTGTGAAATCCTTTCGAGTTTTGTACCGGCATCTTGCCGGTCAACGCTCTTATCGGCGCGGGATCTGAAGACTTGAATGGGGCGTGCGCGCCGGTTGCAGCCGGGCCACTAGATTGGACAGGGCCGCCGGAGGAGTCGTAACCGCCGCCGCCAGGTTCTCCTCCCGAACCAGCTTCACTTCGCGGGCGATCACCAGCGTCTCGCGCGGCGCGCGAATTCCCACCTTCACGCGCGACCGGCCGATGTGCGTAATGACAATTTCAATATCGTCGCCGATCAGGATGGTTTCTCCCGCGCGGCGCGACATTACGAGCACACCGGCGCCTCTTCCGGCAGCAGAACATGCTGCAACGAGTATTCCGACTCCGGCGCCACCGCCTGCACCGCCTTGAGGTTGCGCAGGTTGACGATAATCGGCGCCAGCAGGTTGGCCGTGGGGCCGCTTTCCCGAATCGAGATCACCGTCAGGCACAGCACGTCTGTGCCAATGCGCGGTTGCTTTCCGGGCGCGAGACCGATCTGTCCGAGATCCTCGCCGCTAACCTCCAACCGGTATTGCGGATCCACCACCAGGACGGGCAAGGTGATGAAGCACAAGGCCGGGTCTTCCAGGCTCTGCAGAAACACCAGGGGAGCGCTCTTCTCGAACTTCACGGCCGCAAACCGGCGGCGGTCTTCAAACCCGGGAAGCCCGGACGGAAATTCGATGGCCCATTCCGGTTCGTAGGAGATCCGGCCAAAACTAGTCGTTTCAAAATCCGGCATACCACCTCGTTCTGAACGACTATCGGCAGTTCCTGGAAAACCTTTAGGGCAGGGAACGCGGAAAGTCTGCGGGTCGCCTGCGATAGAATCAGGTAATTATCATGAATACCCGCCGATTAGCGTGTTTCCTGCTGGGCTTTTGGATAGGGGGTGGACTGCTCATGGTCTGGGTGGCCGCCGAAAGCTTTAGCTCGGTGGACCGCCTGCTGGCCCGGCCCCATCCGGTGGCCACGGCGCAGTTCAAGGCGCTCGGCCAAGCCGACGCGCGCCTGCTGCTTCGCTACCAGGTCTCCGAGCAGAACCGCTGGTATTTCGAGAATTGGGAAGTGATGCAGATCGTCCTGGGAGCGCTGTTTTTCTTTTTCATGCTGTTCGCAACCAGGGAGAAGAAGCTCGCGCTCTCTCTGGTCCTACTGATGATTGGCGCAGTCCTGGTCCAGCGCTTCATGCTCACGCCGGGCATGATTTCCCTCGGCCGGTTGATCGACTTTGTTCCTCCCGAAGCGCCCTCCGGGGAGCGCACCCAGTTTTGGGTGCTGCACAGTTGGTATGGGGCAGTGGAGCTGGGAAAGTCGGCCCTGGGACTGGTGCTGGCCGCGCGGCTGATCTCGCACCACAGCGCGCGCTCAGGAAACGCCCGGCAGGAGTTCAATATGGTCGATAAAGCCAATCACCGCCATGTCGATGGGTTGTAGATACCGGCCCACGGAAGTGCATGCGGCGAAACCCTCGGTGGCCACCAGTACCTGGTCGCCGACGCCCGCATCCACCGCGTCCAGCGCCACCACCGCCACCCCGCGGTTGGTGCCATCCAGATTGAGCGGCTGAACCAGCAGGATCTTGCGCCCCTCGTGGCTGGGGTGCTTATAGGTGGCCACCAATTCTCCAATGACTCGCCCGATCAGCATGAGCTAGCCTTTTCGCGACGGCTTGCGGCCCCTGGTTGGTGGCGCAGGCGCAGGCGCGGGAGGCGGATCCAGCGCGGCCGCCGATTTCAGGTGGACCGAATCCACGATCGCCACCACCGTGGTGTCGGTGGCCGGCTCTTTCGGCAGAAGAGCGTAGCTGGCTTCGCGGCCGCGCACCCAGTAGATCAGTTCGCCGGCGCCCGCCCCGGTGCAATCGGTGCAGATCAGCCGCTGGCCGGTGTTGGCCAGTTCCGGAGTCAGCGGCTGAATCACCAGCATCCGCTGACCCTCCAGGTTGCTATTCTTGACGGTTGACCAGACGCAACCTACCACGCGGCCAAAATACATGAGCTAGTCCAGGCGCACCTCGTCGACAATGCCCACGATGGCGGTGTCGACGGGCTTATCTTTGCAGCCCTCGGCCATGCGGGCCGAGCTTCCGGAGACCGCGATCACGCGCTCGCCGGTCCCCGCGCTCACGGTATCCACGGCCACCACATAGCCGGCCTCGTCCTTCCCTTCCGGAGAAACCGGTTTCAGAACCAGCAGTTTAAAGCCTTCCAAGCGAGGGTCTTTCCGTGTGGCAACCACGGTGCCCACCACGCGGGCGAGAATCATGAAACCTCTGCCGCCGGCTACTTGCCGGCGTTCTGCGCCTGAGATTTGCCGATCGGCAGAACGTCTTCCAGGCTCTGGTGCGGGCGCGGGATCACATGCACCGCGATGAGTTCCCCTACCCGTCGCGCCGCCGCGGCCCCGGCGTCGGTGGCCGCGCGAACCGCCGCCACGTCCCCGCGCACCATCGCCGTCACATAGCCCGAACCGATCTTTTCCCAGCCGACCAGGTTTACCTTGGCGGCCTTCACCATGGCGTCGGCGGCCTCGATCATAGCCACCAGGCCGCGCGTCTCGATCATTCCTAACGCTTCACCCATCTATGCTCTCCCAAAATACCGTCAAGCTACACCGCGCGCCTTGAGCGCCTCATCCACCAGGTCGATCAGCTCCGCGCGTGTCACGTAAAACCTCGATTCGCCGCCTGCACTCGCATCGTCGGAGGCCACCGGGCATCCCGGCTCCCCCGTGTTCCTGGCCTTCACGCCATAACGCGTGCGCGCATCCAGCAGCTTGTCGACTTCCCGCCGCGGCAGCGCCGTGGCGCCGCCCAGCAACTCCGCCACCAGCGCGATCCGCGCGTAGTGTTCCATGGTTTCCATGCGGAAGTACGCCTTGTAGACGTCCTCGCCGTAGGTTACCGCGCCGTGATTGGCCATCAGCACGGCATCGTACTTGGGGATCAGCGGGAGCATGCCCTCGGTCAGCGCCGGCGTTCCCGGCAGCCCGTAGTCCGCCAGCGGCACGCAGCCCAGCGAGATGATCACCTCCGGCAGCAGCGCCTGGTTCAGCGACCTTCCGGCCGACGCGTAGCCCGTCGCCACCGGAGGGTGAGCGTGCACCACCGCTTTGACGTCCGGCCGCATCTTGTAAACCGTCAGGTGCATGCCGATCTCACTTGTGCCTTGGAGGCGGCCCGAGATCTTGTTGCCCTGCATATCCATGATGATCAGATCGTCCGGGTGCATCATCCCCTTGCACACGCCGGTGGGAGTGGCCAGGATACGCTCGGCATCCAGCCGGATGGTAATATTGCCGTCGTTGGCCGCCACCCAGCCCTTTTGAAATACCAGTCGCCCGATTTGAACGATATCTTCGCGATATTCGCGCTCCGTCTTGGCCATGCGAGATCTTAGATTGTAGCAGAATCCGCCCGCCACAGGGCTTCTTCGGCATGGTTGTAGAATGGTGCAGATGGATCAACGCCGCATGTGCCCGCATTGCCGGGCATTCATCACCTCCAGGGATCGCACCTGCCCCTATTGCAACGAGCCGGTGGGCGCCCGCGCCATTGATCGCCGCAACCCTTCCCCCATCCTCGGCATGATCCCCCATGCGCGTTTCAACACGGTCGTCATCCTGCTCGTCAATTTCGGACTCTTCCTCGCCACCGTGCTTTACAGCATGGGGGCCGGCAACGCAGATGCCGTGTGGAATATCGACGTTGGAACGCTGGTGGCGTTCGGCGCCAAGTACAACGCCGGGCTGGCCGCCGGCCAGTGGTGGCGCCTGGTCACGGCCGGCTTCCTGCACGGCGGCCTTTTCCATATCCTCATGAACTCCTGGGTGCTGTTCGACCTTGGCGCCCAGGTGGAGGAAATCTACGGCGCGGCCCGTATGTTGGTGGTCTATTTCGTCTCCAACGTCTTTGGCTTCTACCTGAGCGCGGTCTGGAGTGCGGCTCCTTCCGTGGGCGCTTCGGCCGCGTTGATGGGTTTGATCGGCGCCATGATCGCGCTGGGCGTGCGCCACAATAACCCTGTTGGCAGCGCCATTCGCGGGACCTACATCCGCTGGGCGGTCTACATCATCCTGTTCGGGCTGTTGCCCGGTCTTCGCGTGGACAACGCCGCCCACATCGGGGGGCTGGCGGCCGGCTTCGGAATTGCGTACCTGGCAGGCTTGCCCCGCTTGGAAGGCTCCTGGACCGAGAAACTCTGGCGCGCCGCTTCCTGGGTTTGCATTTTGTTAACAGCCGTAAGCTTCCTAAAGATGTATTTGTGGTTTGCCCGCGTGGCGCAGTAGCATAGGGGTATGAGATTGCGCACACTGGCGCTGGCGCTGGCCTTGAGCTTCGGCTTGACGGCCGGCATGGAAGCCAGGCCGGCGACGGCCGCGCAGCGCTCGAAGGCCATGAAGAAGGCGGCCAAGAAGGCCCGGAAGGCTGCCAAGTCCAGGCAGTCCAAGCGGGCCAGGCAGTCCAAAGCCGCGAAGGTCAAGCCGCGCAAGGCCCTCAAGCGCCGCGTGTAGCCGCCCACCCCTCCCGATTTCCCATCGGTTAGAATGGCACCACCAGCCAAATGTCCGACATACACATCAGACCGGGCGTGGAAGACGATATCCCGGTCATTCTGGCGCTCATCCAAGCGCTTGCCGAATATGAGAAGGCGCGCCCCGAAGAGGTGCCCGTAGACCAGGCGGTCCTCCGCCAGTCGCTGTTCGGCGCGCGGCCCGCCGCCGAGGTGCTGTTGGCGGAGGTGGACGGCGAGGCCGCCGGATTCGCTCTCTTTTTTCACAACTTCTCCACCTGGCAAGGCCGGCGCGGGTTATATCTGGAAGACTTGTTCGTTCGCCCCGCCTTGCGCGGCCGCGGCATCGGCAAGGCGCTGCTGTGCGAACTGGCGCGCATCGCCATCGAGCGCGGCTGCGCCCGTATGGAATGGGCCGTGCTCGATTGGAACACGCCCGCCATCGACTTTTACAGGAGCTTGGGAGCGGTCCCCATGGACGAGTGGACCATTTTCCGGCTCACCGCGCCGGCCATCGGCCGGTTGGCGGAGCGCTGAGCCGGGCCTGGGGCTTGGCATGCCCCGCCCTACGGCAACGCCGCCGCCTTCGCGCTGCCTCTATTTCTGGCCAGCCCGCGCCTCCGCAAAGAGCGTACACTCGCTCATGACGTCGAGTAAACGAAGGTAAGCTTCTTTGCCGATCACGTATGGGTTCGGATCGCCCGCGCGACGCAGGCGCAACAGTTCCAGTTTGTCGACCGACTGGTCTTGAGTCTGGTGGTTTGCGATCAACGTATCCACTCCCGCGGCCTGCGCAATCCCGCGCCACCGCGCCAGCGTCGCGAGATGCACTTTCTTGTCTTCAAGGCTGGCCGGTATGCTAAAGCTCCCATAAATTGCGGCGACGTGCGGCTGTCCCTGGTCGGTAACCTTGAAAACGGTCGTAACCGCGCCCGGCGTATGGGGGGGAGTGATATAGAAAGTCACCGTGGCATCGCCCAATGTCAGCTTCTGCGCGTCTTCAATGTCGAGGTCGTGATCCGGCACGAGCTTGGCCCACTCGGCGGGAGGGCCGCCACGGCCGCCAGCCGCATTCTTACCGTCATCCGCACGTGGAGGTCGAGCTGGAGCAGATTGGGATTTTGCCATGAAGTCCCAGTCGATCTTGGACGCCATGAGCCGCATGCCGGGGTACGTCTCCTTCAGATACTTTGCACCGCCGAAGTGGTCTCCGTGACCGTGGGTAATAACGAGGTATTTAATATCGGTAGGATTCAGGCCAACCTTCGCCATGCCGCCCACGATAAATGTCTTGGCTTCCTCGGGGTTGTCCAAGGAGTCAAAAAGGATAATGCCATGGCTCGTCGTGAGTGCCCAAGCGGAGACTGCGTTGTGGCCCAGAAAATAGAGATTGTCGAAGACTTTCAGTGGCTCCATTGCGGCGAACGCTTGATTGGACTGCGATATGGTGTTGCGATAGCTTTGATCCACCAGACACCGGCGGGAAAAGGCCGGATAAAGATCCAATCCGGCGATCTTCTGCGCTTTCTTTAGGTGCTCATACATCGCATCCTTGTCGGCATTCGGGGCTGGGGGGGTCTGTGAATACGCGATGCCCGCGCACATCATGCCGGCTATCACGGTTATGCCGAGAACCCGGATGGCCGTCCGCGGCGGCCTGTTGCTGGAATCACTCTTCTGTGCTGCGAACTGCCTCATATAAGAGAACTCCTTTGATGCCAATTGTCGCTCATCGGCGTGTTTGCGGCGATAGCTGCGCGGCGCGAGGAATGAGCCCCTACCGCACCTCCGCCGCCTTCGCGCTCCCGTAATACAGCCCGTTGAACAGCAGTTTGTATGTCCCGTGCGGCTGGTCGCGGAAATTCACTTCCGGACCGAGCAGCACCACTTTGCCTTCACCCACGGATGCTTCGGCCACCGCCGTTCCGCCATCCAGATACTGCTGGCCCCAGGCCCAGCCGCTGTCCAGAACCTCCGCGCCGGAGAACCACGCCACCGCCGCAGTGTGCTTCAACTCCGCGTCGGGCTCCAGGCGGAACACCGGGCTGCTGTCGAAGAAAACATCCAGTTGCCGCGGCATGCCATAGGCCAGCGGGTTGGTGTTGTCGACATTGGTCTTCAACAGCGATCCCGGAATATAAAACTTCTCGCGCGGCAGCGGTCGGTCCTTGCCGTCCGGGCCCTTCTCCGTGAGGTAATTCTTCACGGGGACGCCGAACAGCTCCGCCACGCTGGTGGAGCTTCCTATAGTCACGATGGACCCGCCCGCCTCGACGAATTTCTTGAGCTGCGGAACGGTCTTGTCTTCCGTGATTCTCCCCACTCGGCCGCGATACTCCTCGGGGATGCTCTCGGGCTCGGGAGCGCCGTACATGCCGCCGCCGCGCCCAAAGACGGCGCCGCCAAGGCGAATCGCCCCATCGGTGAACACCAGCACATCGAACTTGCTCTTCAAGTCGCCGGCATCGAGCGCCGGCGGGTAAACCACCTCGAACGGAAACTCATACTGCTCGAAGAGCCAGCGCGTCCAGCCGGAAGGCATCGATCCGCCATACTGGTCCGACAGGCCGATGCGTATGGGCTTGAGCTTCAGCGCTTCGCCGTCGGGCGCTTTGGCCACACCATGAACGGCCACCCCCAACTCCTTCGCGCCGCGCTCCAGCACCGGGCGGGCGGCTGCCGAAGCGGGAACCCAAATGGCGCCCGTGCCCAGATCCTGACCGTCAGCCGTCTCCTGCTTCTTCAGCCAGTAGACGTCGGCGTTGGCTCTCAAAATCCGGTTGATCAGCACGAAGGAGTTGTTGATGCGGTGGCTGATCAGGTAACCGGCCGGGTTCGAGGGCCCGCTAACCGAGCTCGCCGGCGCAGGCAGAAGCCCGCTGATCTTCGTGAACGGACCGTCGAAGCCGTCGCGCACGCGATCAAACTCCACGCCCATCTGGTACGCCAGCGTCCAGCCGGTGATGTCGTACGGCGGATTGGGAGGGCCGCCGGGATACGCAAAATCGTTGGGGTGGTCCTGCGGCTCGAACATATCCATGACGTGCGGGCGGAATGCCTGCGCGGTCTTCACCACGTACGAGCCGGCCGGATAGCTCTTGCCGGCCACTTGAAATGCCGAGGTGGCTCTCAGGACTGTAATGCCGGTCTTGAGGAGAGCGTTGACGAATTCCGTCGCAGTGGCGAAATCCGCCTGGTCCGATGGAATAATGTAACCGCGCGGATCGCGCATCTTGGGGTCGTGCAGGACGGTGTTGTAAAGCTCCATGGGAACCGTGCTGACGTTGAATCCAGCTCCGCTGGCCGTGTCTCCGCCCGCGGCTGCGCCGCCTCGTCCTCCCCGTCCGCCCCGCCCGCCGCCCTGCGGCTGCGGATTGGCCGCCGCCGCCGCTTCCAGCGCCGCAATGCGCTTGGGCGTGACCGTCCAGTAATCCTTGCTGCCTTTCTCAATCGAATTCATTCCCATGCGCCAGATGTTGAAAAGGAAGGTCTCGCGATAGCGCGACGCCAGATCGAGCATGGCCCGGTTGTTGGTGATGTCGTAGTCGATGGATTGCCGGTAGTGCCACTGTTGCGGAACCACCGGCATTGGCCAGTCCCCCTGCGGCAACTGCTTGCTGGGCACCACCGGGATGGTCATGGGCGTGGGACTGCCGATGATCTCGGTGAGGATGCCGATCATGTTGTGGAAGTACGTGATGGTGCGCAGGCCGCCGTTCCACCAGGTGGAGTAATTGGCTCCGCTGCGCATGGCGCTGCCGCCCTTGCCTTCCGCCACCAGGCGGCTGTGCATGGCCGTGCCCACCAGCTCGATTCCCAGCGGAATCAGCGGATCGAAGTTGTAGTTGAACGGGTCGCGGAACGGTGGCATGAATATCACCGCGCCGGCCGGTCCCGTCTGGTGGTGGTTGTACATCATCTGCGGAAACCACTCCAGGAAAAGCTGGTGGTTCATGTTGGTGGTCTCCGGCATGTTGGACATGTAGAAGTCGCGGTTGTCGTCGTGGCCGATGTACTTGGCCCACAGCCTCGGCAGACCGCCCATGGTGCGCTTGAGCGGGTCCTTCAGGGGCGCGTCCGGGTTCTCCGACCCGCGCATGTACCAGTTGGCGACCAGTTCCTGCCCGTCCGGGTTGGCCGGCACGCACAGCAGAATCGCGTCGTTTAGAAAACGCATGGTTTCCGGATCCGTGCGGCTCACCATCTGGTAGACCATCTCCATTTCCTGCTGCGACCCCACCGATTCGCTGGCGTGCAGCCCGCCGTCGATCCACACCACCGCTTTGCCCTCGCGGGCCAGCGCGTGAGCTTGGTCCTCCGTTAACCCTTCCGCCAGCGCCAGCCGGCGCGAGATGTCCTGGTAGTGATCCAGCTTCTGCATGTTCTCCGGCGAGCTGATAATCGCCATGTACTGGCGCCGGCCTTCCGCCGTGGGGCCTATGTCCACCAGTTTCATGCGATCCGACTCGCCGGCGAGTTTTTTCCACCAGGCTTCGAGCTGGGTGTAGTTGGCCACCTGGTAGTCGTCGCCCAGGTTGAATCCCAGCGCTTCTTTGGGAGTGGTGACCTTCGGAGCGGTCTGGGCCGCTAACGGCCAGTGAGACAACGCTGCCAGCAGAACCAGCACCGGCACATGCATCCGTCGTGACTTCATGAGGTTGAGTTTACCCCGCTTTATTCGGGTCCGGTGGTATGATGCATAGGAATCACGGCGAAAGGACGGAACTTGTGAACCAGAGCGTTATAGGTATTTTGCTGCTTATCCTGGCCGGAGCCATGAATGGCAGCTTCACCCTGCCCATGAAATTCACCCGCAAGTGGGCGTGGGAGAATACCTGGCATGTCTGGACCATCTTCGCGCTCTGCGTCTTTCCCTCCGTGCTCGCGGTGCTCACGGTGCCGTCTCTTGGCCGGGTCTACGCCGATGCGGGCTCGGGACCGATTGCCATCGCCGCCGGCTGCGGCGCCGGATGGGGAGTTTCCCAGGTGTTCTTCGGCCTGGCCGTGGATGCCATCGGAATTGCTCTGGCCTTCTCCGTCATCCTGGGCATTTCGGCGGCGGTCGGCGCGCTCATCCCGCTCTTCACTACGGCCGGGGCGTTCACCTCGCAGGGTATCGCGGTCGTGGGAGGGGTGGCGCTGGTGATCGTCGGTGTGCTCGTCTGCGCCAAAGCCGGCCGCAGCCGCGAAGCTGCTCTGGGCAAGGGTCCCGCGGGGAAGCCGTCGTTAGCCAAGGGTCTCCTGTTTTGCACGTTCAGCGGTTTCGGATCGGCGCTGGTCGGATTGGGCTTGCAATATGGCAGCCGCCTGGCCGATGTGGCCAAAGCCGCCGGCGCCTCCGAGACCTGGAAGAACAACGCCATCTGGCTGCCGCTGATGGTCGCGGGCGCCGTTCCCAATCTCATCTATTGCATTTACCTGATGATCAGGAACAAGACCGGCAGCCGCCTGGGCGCCAGTGGGACCGGCGGCTATTGGTTCCTGGCTGCCATCATGGCCGTATGCTGGTTCGGCAGTACCGTGATGTACGGTGTGTCCAAGAACATATTGGGCACCGTGGTGGCGTGGCCCGCCTACATGTCGCTGATCGTCATCACGGCCATGGTTTTGGGAGTGGGCACGGGCGAATGGAAGGGCAGCGGCAGGAAGCCGCTTCAGGTGATGTTCGCCGGCCTCGCCGTGCTCGTGCTCTCCATTGTGGTGCTATCCTTGGCCACATCCTAAGGATACCGACCCATGCCGGAAGCAATGACGATTGGCGTTGACATCGGCGGCACCAAAGTGGCCGCCGGCCTGGTGGATTCGAGCGGCGGGATCACCCATAAGACGCGCGCGCCCATGGTCGCCACGGGCGATGCGGCCACCGGTTTTGCGGCGGTGAAGGAGGCCGTGGATGCGGTCTTCTCCGAATTCCCCGAGGCGCGGGCCGCGGTGACTGGGATTGGAATCTGCGCGCCCGGGCCGCTCGACCCCAATACCGGGGTGGTGCTCAATCCGCCCAACCTGCCCTGCTGGCGCGACTTCCCTCTGGCCGCCGAGGTGGAGCGCGTATTCGGCGTTCCCGCGCGCGTCGATAACGATGCCAACGCCGCCGGCCTGGCGGAAGCGCTTTGGGGCGCGGCGGTCGGTTACACCAACGTCTTTTACGCTACCATCGGCACCGGCATCGGCACGGGAATCGTCTTCGACAGGAAGATCTACCACGGCCGCACCGGCAGCGCCGCCGAGGGTGGGCACATGACCATCGACTTTCACGGGCACCGTTGCGGGTGCGGGAAGCGCGGTTGCATCGAGGCGCTGGCTTCCGGTCCGAACATCGCCCGCAGGGCGCGGGCCAAGCTGCGCGGCGGCGGCAAGTCGAGAATTGTGGAACTGGCCGGAAGCCTGGAGCAGGTTCGCGCCGAACACGTAGGCCAGGCCTTTCGCGAGGGCGATCCCGTGGCCACGGAGGTTCTTGCCAAAACCGCTCACCTTCTGACGGTGTGGCTCGGCAACATCGTGGACCTCCTCGAGCCGGACGTCATGGTGGTGGGCGGCGGGGTCTCCGAGCTGATGAGCTCGTTCTTCGAAACTATCTCCGATAACTTGTCGCACTGGGCCATCAATCAGCGGGCCGGCGAGATTCCCTTGGTGATGGCCCGGTTCGGCGCCGACGCCGGCATCGCGGGCGCCGGCGCGCTCTGCCGGTCGGCGGCATGAACCGCAAGCGCCCTGATCAGTTTTTGGTAAGCCCGTTTCCCGGGCATTGTTCGGCCTTTCTGCCCGTCCAGAGTCAGCAACTGCGGAGGGGCGTTGGGAAATCGGGTGGTGTCCGAAATGTGCGTTGATCGCTACTTCGCCATCGCTTCGGGAATGCTCGTGGGCTTGGAACAAGTATGTCCGAGGCAGCACGTTATTTCCCCAACCCTATCCCATGAGCAATAGAGCCACGGCTGTACCATCTATAAGGGCGTAATCCTTGGAGCAAACTCCGGGGACCCGTTTCCTATCTGGGACAGCTTTGTGACTAGGTTAGGAACGCATTTCGCTGGTACAAACAACCAAGGACGTAAACGTGCTAGCCAATCTTTCGGGAGAAAGCTTTCACGCGCCAAAGCATCGCGAATACCGTCCCACTTATCGTGCCAGGTCTTGAGGCGTTTAATGAGAGCAGCCAACTGGACACTGTAAGAGATTTCGCACAGAAACACGGTCTCTGAGCGGAAGTCTGCAACAACAGCGTCGCAGTACCAATGGGTGCCCTTGTCGGGGTTCACTAGTGTCCGGCTAAAAGTCGAATAGAATCAATTGGTTGCCTGGATCGCCTAGGTCATTCTCGAAGTCCGACGCTTGAAGTGCCCGTAAAATGGGCGTTTTCTCGAAAAGCGTCACGCTC
>JBEKTU010000062.1:0-51448 GCA_049515735.1 Bryobacteraceae bacterium | reverse complement strand
CTCCTGGCGGTCGAGCCTTCGGCCTGTCCCAGCCTGACCAAGGGCACCTTCACTTACGACTTCGGCGACACCGCCAAGCTGACGCCGCTCATCAAGATGTTCACGCTGGGGCACGATTTCGTGCCACCCGGCATCCACGCCGGCGGCCTGCGCTATCACGGCGCCTCGCCGCTGCTCAGCCACCTGTTGAAGCTCGGCTACATCGAAGCCCGGGCTTACTTGCAGCTACCCGTGTTCGAGGCGGCCATCCAGTTCACGCGCACCGAAGGGATTCTGCCGGCGCCGGAATCGGCGCACGCCATTCGCGCCGCGGTGGACGAAGCCCTGGCCGCACGCGAAGAAGGCAAAGCCAAAGTGATTCTGTTCAATCTCAGCGGCCACGGCCATTTCGACCTGGCGGCCTACGAGAACTACCTCACGGGAAAGTTGCAGGATTACGAGTATCCGGGGCGGGACGTGGAGAGAGCGCTGGCGGCGCTGTAGGGGAAGGGCTACTGTCCAAAGGCAGATCTCAACGTGCAGGGGCCGCCTGAGAGTTTCAGGGGGCAACGCAGGAGATTTCAGGCGGCGGATCACAACTGCCACACGTCAGCAACGGGCGTGATATGCCAAGTGGTGCCAGTTGCGGCCGACCGAAGAGGAGCCGCAGACGGACCAGGAAAAAAAACGGCGGAGGCGATCCGCCAGGAAGTCGCGCGCGAAATAGACCAACTCTTGCGCGTCATTTTCAGTGGACGGCGCAAGGCCGGCCGTCTCGATCTGGAAGCCGTTGAGATGGCGGTGCGCTCAGCCATGCACCGTGCGGGCGCAGCCGCCTTGACCGAACTGCTGCGCTTCCCCGCGCCGGCCAACTAAAAACGCGCTGTGGCTTGCCAGTGCGGCCAGCCAGCTCGGTACCGTGAACTGCGCGCGAAACCCCTACTGACCGCCGTGGGTCAGGTGCAGGTTTCGCGTCCCTACTATCTGTGTGCGCGTTGTCACGCCGGTCAATTCCCCTCGGAACCGCGCTGCATTTGGCCGTCATCGACACCTCCCCCGGCCGCCTGCATGCCACCTTCCGATCCCCGCTAAACTGGTTGTATACCGCGTCCAACTTTTTGGGGGCGCAGTGCGTCTTCTCACAAGGAGCCAGATTTGATCTTTCGGGCGGTTGAAGATGCCGACCTGATTCAGCAGGCTGCCCGGGGCGGCGTGGAGGCTTACAACCTCCTCGTGTCCCGGTGGGAGAAACGTGTGTACAACTACCTCCTGCGCATCACCGGCAACCGTGAAGACGCTCTGGACTTGACGCAGGACGTTTTTTTGAAAGCTTATCAGAACCTTCGCAAGCTCGACCAGCCAGGGCGGTTCGCACCGTGGCTCTACCGCATCGCGCATAACGAGGCCTACTCGATGTTCCGGAAACGCAGGCCCGAAACCGATGTGGAAGAAGTGCAGCCGGAGGCCACCGGAACCGGAATCACAGTGGGCGGAAGCCCGGTCTTCCCTATCGAGTTGAGCCTGGCCGTCGCGAGCGCGCTGGAACGGCTGTCGCCGGAACAGCGCGAGTCGGTGGTGCTCAAGATCTACCAGGGATTCAAGTTCGAAGAGATGGCCGAAATCCTGTCCTGTCCGGTTTCCACCATCAAGTCCCGTCTGTATACGGCCCTCGAACTCCTCAAAATGGAACTGGCTCCGATTAAGACACGAGGTGTCTCATGAGTTGCTCACCGTTCGATTTGAGGGATTACTTCCTCAAGGAGCTGCCCGAATCCGAGCAGCGCCAGGTGGAAGCCCACGTCAGGAACTGCCAGCCGTGCTTCGAAGAACTGGACCGGTTGCGGGTCACGGAGGCCGCCTTGTTTGCGCTGCGCGAAGAAGAGATTCCGCAGCGCATCGGTTTCGTCTCCGACAAAATTTTCGAACCGTCGCCCTGGCGGCGCTGGTGGGCCGCGTTGTGGGGATCCACCGCGCGGCTGGCCTTCGCCTCGGCGGCCATGCTTTCCATCGCGATTCTGGTCGCCGCGTTGCGCCCGGCGGGGCAGATCGCCCTTCGGCCCGGCGCTTCGCAGGTAGTGAAGGCCATCTCCGACACTGAAATCCAAACCCGCATCGATACTGCGGTCGCCAAAGCGGTGGCCCAGGTGGATGCCCGTCAGACCGAAAAGACCAAACAACTGCTGGCCGATCTCGACAGCGCCCGCCAGCGCCTCCTGCTGGCAGCCGAGGAATGGGATTATTCCCAGCGGCGCGCCAACGCGATCAGGATATCCGCCAGTAATTACGGTCCGCCGCGCGCGGACAACGGAGAATTGAAATGAAGTACGCAGCCGTTTTGTTGACACTGTCCCTGGCTCTGGCGTGGGCCCAGCTTCCCAGGCCACAGGCCGCAGCACGGGCCGCAGCGCCGCCGGCGGGGGTAACCCCCACGGATAAGCCCCGCGTACCCCGGCAGGCTCTGGCCGATGTCGAAAAACGCCTCGACACCAAGCTCGCCAGTCTGGGAGGCGTGAACGATCCCATCGACCTGTTGGGCGCCGCGCGCGGCATCTATCTCGACGGTTACGGCGCGGTCTTTACGGCTGAAGCCAGCCTCATCGTCACTCCCAACATCAACCCCTTCCGTCCGGTGATGACCGAACCGGAGAAAGAAAAAGTGCGCCAGCGAAAACTGGACCGGCTGCCGATGCTGAAGCAGTTGATGCGCGACATGTGGCGGGACTCGGCCACGTCGCTCACGGCCATCCCGGACGATCAGCAGGTGGTGATCGCAGTCCGCCTGCTGTACCTTCCCTGGGAAGACACGCGGGGGCTGCCGGGTGAGATCGTGATGAGGGGCGACCGCCGGGCTGCCGTCACCGGAGCGGTCCAGGTGGAAGAGCAATAAGTGATTCCCACGCTTCCCTCCGATTCCGAGAATGAGTCCGCCGCGGCGGTCTCCGGGGCGACCCCTGGGCCCGGCCCTCGCTCGATGCGCCTGGGCGAAATCCTGGTGGATCGCAAAAAGATCGAGGCCGAAGACCTGGAGCGCGCCCTGGAAATCCAAAAAGAGCGGGGCGACAAGCTGGGCAAGATTCTGGTCGATATGGGCCTCATCGCCCAGCGCGACGTGCTGGCGGCGCTTTCCGATCAGCTCGGCGTGCCGGTGGTGGCGCTGGACAACCCCCCGCCGTCGGCACCCGAGATCGACGGCCTTTCGCACCGTTTCCTGCGGCAGTGCCGGGCCTTCCCGGTGGCGCTGGTCGATTCCACGCTGACCATCGCCATGGCCGACCCGCTGGACTTCGAAACCATCGCCGCCGTGCGCGCCTTCTCCGGGCTGCAAATCCAGACGGTGCTGGCCGCGGAGCAGGAAATCCTGGACGCCATCGAGAAGCACTACGGAGAAGGCGAGCGGCACGCGCAGTTGGGCGAAGGCGAAGACGAGCAGGCCATGGCGGACCTGGAACACCTGCGCGATATGGCCAGCGAAGCGCCGGTCATCCGCCTGGTCAACGCCATGATCACGGACGCCCTTGAAAAGCGCTCGAGCGATATTCACATCGAGCCGTTCGAGAAGGAATTCCGCGTACGCTTCCGGGTGGATGGCGTGCTGTTCAACCAGGAACCGCCGCCGCGCGAGCTGAAGGCCGCCATTATTTCGCGCCTCAAGCTGATGGCCAAGCTCAACATCGCCGAGCGCCGCCTGCCGCAGGACGGGCGCATCAAGATCAAGGTCGTGGGCCGCGAAGTGGATCTGCGCGTCTCCACCTTGCCCACGCTGTACGGCGAGAGCGTAGTCATGCGCCTGCTGGACCGCTCGGCCGGCGATTTCTACGACCTTCACCGCCTGGGCTTCGACAACCGCATGCTGGCGCGCATGGAGCATTTCACCAGCCTGCCCCACGGCATCTTCCTGGTCACCGGGCCCACCGGCAGCGGCAAATCCACCACCCTCTATTCGGCGCTGAAACGCATCAACCTTCCCGACAAGAAGATCATCACCATCGAAGATCCGGTGGAGTATCAAATGGACGGGATCAACCAGATCCACGTCAACCCGCAGATCGGCTTGACCTTCGCCGCGGGCCTGCGCCACATCGTGCGCCAGGACCCGGACGTCATCATGGTGGGTGAAATCCGCGACCGCGAAACCGCCGATATCGCCATCCGCGCCGCGCTCACCGGCCACCTGGTTTTTTCCACGCTCCACACCAACGACGCTCCCAGCGCCATCACGCGTCTCACCGACATGGGCGTGGAGAACTACTTGATTACTTCGTCGCTGGTGGCGGTGCTGGCGCAGCGCCTGGTGCGGGTGATCTGCCCGCACTGCAAAGTGCCGGCGGGTCCGGCCATGTCGCCGGAAGGCGAAACGGTCGAGACGTTCCGCGGCGCCGGATGCCCCGAGTGCAACGGCACGGGCTACAGCGGGCGCATGGGCATTTTCGAGATGATGGATGTGGACGATGAAATCCGCAAGCTCATCATGAACAACGAAGACGCCTCCGTGCTCACCAGGGCCGCGCGCCGCCACGGCATGCGCAACCTGCGCGAAGACGGCTGGAAGAAGATCCGCGAGGGCGTCACCACGGTGCAGGAAGCCATGCGCGTGACGCAGGAATTCTGATGGCGACGTTCTTCTTCAGGGCGGTGGCTTCGGATGGCAAGGTCCGCAGCGGCAGGCTCACGGGCGACAACGAGAAACTCATTGCCCGCGAACTGCGCAAGCAGGGGCTCACTCCGGTTTACGTGGGAGTGGCTCCCAAGGGAACGTCTTTCGAGATCAAACTGCCCTCATTCGGCAAGGGCCGGCGCGACGTTCTGTTCTTCACCCAGGAGCTGGCCACGCTGCTCACCGCGGGGGTTCCACTGGACCGCGCTCTTTCCATCACTGGCGAGTTAACCGAGAAGGCCGCCTTCCGCTTTGTCGTGCTGGACGTGCTGCGCGTGCTCAAGGGCGGCAAGTCCCTGGCCGACAGCCTGGCCACTCATCCGGACCACTTCTCGGACCTCTACATCAACATGGTGCGGGCGGGCGAAGCCTCCGGCGCACTGGCCCCAATTTTCGAGCGGCTGGCCGAGTTCGAGCGCTCGCGCGACGATCTGCGCAACTACATCGTCTCCTCGATGATTTACCCGGCGCTGCTGGCCATGGTGGGGCTCAGCTCGATTTTGGTTCTGCTCACCTTCGTGGTGCCGCGTTTCGCCGCGGTCTTCGCCGATTCCCACTTGAAGATCCCCGTGCCCACTAAAATGATGCTCGAGGCCAGCGCGTTTATTCAGGCATACTGGTGGATCGGCGTGGCCGCCCTGGTGGCATCCATCGTCCTCTGGACCACGTACACCCGCACCGCCGCCGGCCGCCTGTGGTGGGATGGGGCGCGCCTCAAGATTCCCATGCTGGGCGAGACCCTCCTCAAGGCCGAGACCGCGCGGTTCGCGCGCGCCATGGCGACCCTGGTGGCCAACACCGTGCCGCTGGTGCAATCCATCGCCATCGCCGCCGCCACCCTGAACAATAAGATTATTTCCGGGGCGCTGGAGGGCGTGGCCCAGGGCGTCAAGCGCGGCGAGGGAATCGCCGTCCCGGTCCGCAAGTCCGGGGTCTTCCCTCCGCTGGCGTCGCACCTGCTGACGGTTGGGGAAGAGACCGGCCGGCTGGACCAGATGTTCGCCCGGATGGCGGATATATACGAAAATGATACTCGGGCCTCCATCAAGCGTTTCACCGCGATCTTCGAGCCGCTCGTGATCCTGGTGATGGGCGTGATGGTAGGAGCCCTGATTTTGAGTATGCTGCTCGCGATTACCAGCATCAACGACGTGGCGGTGTAACCATGTTCCAACGAAAACGAAGAAACGGGAAACGCGGTCAGGCGGGCATCACCCTGATCGAAATGCTCGTGGTGATGACCATTATCGCGCTGTTTGCGGCGCTGGTCGGACCCTCAATTCTGAAGCACGGCGACACGGCCCGAATCACCGCGGCGCGCGCCCAGATCTACAACTTCATGACCGCGCTGGGCGCTTACAAACTGGACACCGGCACGTTCCCCACCACCGAGCAGGGCCTGCTGGCGCTGCGCGTAAGGCCGCCGGATACGAACCAGTGGGCCGGACCGTACATGCCCCAGGAGATCCCCAAAGATCCGTGGGGCCACGATTACGTGTACAAGTATCCGGGCGAGCACGGCGACGAGCCGGACATCGTCTGCCTGGGCGCCGACGGACAGCCCGGCGGCGAAGGGTTGAATGCCGACATTGTCAGTTGGAAGAGCCAGTAAAGCCCGGGGCGTCACCCTGGTCGAGATGATGATTGTGGTGGCGATCGTCGGGCTGATTGCGGGCATCTCCTTTCCCGCGATTTCGGCCGGCCTGGACAGCGTGCGCCTGGCCTCCGCCACCGATTCGCTGGCCAGCTTCCTCAACGCCGCGGTGAATCGGGCCGAGCGCCGCCAGCAGGCCCTGGAGCTGATTATTTCCCCCAAGGACAACCTCCTCACGCTGTACTCCAACGAGCCGGGATTCACGCGCGAGCTGAAGCTCCCGCAGGGCATCGCGATCGAAGCCGTGCTGCCGCCAAATCCGGACGATCCCCAAGCCGCGCGCCGCCTCATTCTGATGCCGGGCGCCACGGTCCCGGGCATCGGGATTCAGATTGCCAACCGCCGCGGTGCGCGCCGGATCGTACGGCTGGACCCCATGACCGGCTTTCCGCACGTGGAAAGCGTCAATACAGAGTGACGGGCAAGCGCGGATTCACGTTGCTGGAGATGGTGGTAGCCACCCTGATCATGGCAATCGCGGTGGTGGGCCTGCTTTCCGGCATTTCGGGCGCCACGCGCAACGCCGCCCGGCTGCGCGACTACGACCGGGCGGTGCAACTGGCGCGGCTGCGCATGAACGATCTGCTGATGGATTACGCCATGCCGCGCGATACGCTGGTGAGCGGCACGTTCGACCCCGCGCTGACCGGCGGCATCGAAAGCGGCTGGCGCGCGCGTCTCGCCAACTTCGAGATGCCGCCTGCGCCCGCGGCCGGCCAGCTTGCCCTGGACCGCATCGAGTTGGAAATCTGGTGGGCTTCCGGCAGCGACCACCGCACCCTTACGCTGGATGCATTCCGCTCGCGCGTCTTGAGGCCCGGGGACATCGCCCAGGGGGCGCCCCAATGAGACGCGAAGCCGGCACGACTCTGATTGAAGTCCTGATCGCCGTCACCTTGCTGAGCCTGCTCTCGGTTGGCATGGTCACCGCCATGCGAGTCGGCCTCCTGGCTTTCTCCAAGACCGACAACAAGCTCATGGAGAATCGCCGCGTGGCCGGCGCACAACGCATTCTTGAAGAGCAACTGGAGGGCATGATGCCGGTGGTGGCGGCTTGCGGAGACGCTCCCGGAGCTACCCCCGCGAAGACCGCCTTCTTCGAGGGACAGCCGCAGACCATACGGCTGGTGTCCACCTTCTCGCTGCAACAGGGATGGCGCGGCCAGCCGCAGATTCTGGAACTCTTCGTGATTCCCGGAGAAGAGGACCGCGGCGTCCGCCTGGTGGTCAATGAAATCCCGTATACCGGCCCGGCCGGCACGGCACGGCTTTGCATGGGCCGCACGCGGGACCCGCAAACCGGCGGCACCATCGCGATGTTCGCTCCGGTCCAGGCGGGGCCAAACTCCTTCGTGCTGGCGGATAAGCTGGCTTACTGCCGGTTCTCCTACTTCACCATCCCCATTGACAGCAAGCTGCCGCCGCACTGGACGCCGAACTGGGACATTTCGGGCTGGCCTTTTGCGGTGCGCATCGAAATGGCGCCTCTAGATCCCGACCCTTCGCGGTTGCAGCCGATCACCGTCACCGCGCCGATCCACCTGCATCGCTCCCCGGGGATTCAGTATGTGGACTACTAAGCGGGGCCTGGGCAGCCGCGGCAGCGCATTGCTGGCGGTTCTGTGGCTCTCGGCGGCCCTGGCGGCGATCGCCTTCTCGCTCTCCAGTACGGTTCGCGGCGAGACCGAGCGCACCTCCACCGCAGTCGATGGGTTGCGCAGCTACTACCTGGCTGCGGGCGCCATCGAGCGGGCTTCTCTGGAACTGCTCTGGACCGTCACCACGCCGGCTAAGCGCAGGATTCCGCGAGGCTCCGCGGCCGTGGACTACAACTTCCCCAGCGGCGTAGCACACGTTGAGATCATCCCCGAAACCGCCAAACTGGACGTCAACAAGGTTCTGCCGGAGGAGCTATACCGCCTGGTAGTGGCGCTTGGCATCGAGCCCGAGCGGGCTCAGGAGATCACCCTCGGCATTGCCGACTGGAGGAGCCCCCTTTCGCAGGGGGCCAGCGCGGTCGACCAGTATTATCTGTCGCTCACCCCGTCTTTTCGGGGGCGCCACGCGTCCATTGAAGAGATCGAGGAGTTACTTCTGGTGAAAGGCGTTACGCCCGATATCTTCTACGGAACCTACATCCCCGTGCCGGACGCGGAGTTGGGCGGCGGACCGCGCCTGGCGCCACGCGCCGGCCTGGCGGACTGCCTCTCGGTTTTCGGCACAGTGCAGCGGGTGGACGCCAATACCGCCGCTCCCGCTGTTCTGGCTGCCATTGGCCTCCCTCCCTTCGCCATCCAGGCACTGGTGGAGCGCCGGCGCATCGCGCCTTTTACGCCGCAGCAACTCACTAACTTCCTGCAATCCATGGGCGTCGCCTCGAACCGTTTGCGGGTGGAAGGCAACTCCATCGTCACCCTGCGCGCCACGGCGCGGTTGCGGCTGGCCAACGGACAACTTTCGGACCTCAGGCGCACGGTAGGGGCGCAGGTGAAGTACATGCCGGTGGGATACGATTCCCCCATCCACATCCTGCGGTGGTACGACACGGCTTGGAGCAATTGACCCCGCCATGGCCTTCCAGATTCCCATTTCCAAGGACCTTCGCAAGCTGCTGGCATTCGGCTCGGGCGTGGGCATCGAGATCGGCGCCACGGACCTGGAAGTGGCCACCGCCCGGGTGCGCCCCACGCGGATCCGCGTGCTCGGCCGCGTCACCATACACAACTTCGGCGGGCGGCCGGCGGCCGAATGGGGCGCGGAGTACGCCCGGTTCCTGAAATCGTTGGGGGCGGGCCACATGAGCGCCACGGTGCTGCTGCCGCGGCGCGAAGTGATCGTGCGCCAGATGACGCTTCCCGGCGTTGCCGGCAAGGACATGGAAGGCGCCATCCGCTTCCAGTTGGACTCGCTGCATCCTTACGGCGAAGACGAGGTCTCATGGGGATGGTCCCGGCTGGCCTACGGCGCGGTTCTGGTGGGGATTGTCCGGCGCGACACGGTCGAGCAATACGTCCAGCTCTTCACCGAAGCCGGCATCGCGGTGTGCAGTTTTACCTTCTCGGCCGCCGCCGTGCACGCCGCCATCCGGCTGAACGGCGGGGGACTCAAAGGGCGTCCCGGGGATGGATTCATCGCCCTTAGCCGGTCCGCTTCGGGCGCCGTGGAGGTGTACGGGGAAAGCGCCGCGCACCCGGTTTTCTCGGCGGAATTCGAGTTGGCCCCGGAACGCGCCGTGGGGCTGGCGCTCGCAGAGTTGCGGCTGCCTCCCGAAACCGCCCCCTGCAAGCTCGAAGAAGTGCTTCCCCAGCCGGACGTGAATCCGGTGGAGAACGATCTTTCCCGCAACGCACTGCCGTACGCAACGGCGCTGGCTGGGGCTTGTCCCCGGCTCGCGCCGTCGGCGAACCTGCTCCCCCCGGAGCACCGGCGCCTCAGTTCCCGCGCGGTCTTCATCCCTACGCTGGTGCTGGCGGCGCTGGTGCTGCTGGTGGCCGGCGCTGTGATGGTCTACTCCAGACTGGCGGAACGGCAGTACTTGCGCAGGATCGATGCCGAAATCGCCCAACTGGAACCATTGGCGCGGCGCGCCGCGGCGCTCGACCGCGATATCGCTCACGCGCGCGCGCGCGCTCAATTGCTGGATCAACTGCGCAGCCAGACGCGCAGCGATCTGGATGTCTTGAACGAGCTGACCAAGCTGGTTGAACCGCCGGCCTGGACCAACTCCATCAACCTCGCGCGCGATTCCGTGCGCATTACGGGCGAAGCCCCGCAGGCCGCGCTGCTTCCGAAAATCCTGGACGCCTCGCCGCTTTTCGAGAATTCCGCGCTGGACATGGTCAACCGCGGCGCCGCCGGGGAGCTGTTCCAGATCCACACCGCCCGCAGGAGCAGCCGATGACTGTCGGAACACTGGACCGGCGCACGCTCCTGGTCCTGCTAGGCGGGCTGCTGCTGATCGCAGTGCTGAGATTCGGCGTCTACGGGGACCGGCCAACACCGGTGGTAGCGCCTTCGGAATCCGTACCGGCCGCCGAAAACCGCCTCGAGCGTCTGCGCCAGGTCGCCGCCACGGTTCCCGGCAGGGAAGCGGTGCTCAAACAGGCCTCCGCCGAACTCGAATCCCGCGAGAAGGGCATCCTCAAGGCTGATACGGCGCCACAAGCGCAAGCCCTGCTTCTCAACGTGATTCACACTGTGGCCGCCGCCAACGGAATCGATGCGCGAGGCGCCGAAGGGTTTCCGGCTCCCAGGCCCCTGGCTACCGATTACGGCGAGGTTTCCGTTCCCGTGACCTTCACCTGCGGGATCGACCAGTTTGTGAACTTTCTGGCGGCTATCGCCAACGAGCCTGAAATCCTGGCCACCAATGAGATTCAAGTCACTGGGGGCAACGACAAGAAGAAGAACGTGCAGGTGCGGCTCACCCTGTCGGGAGTAGTGCCCAAGAAGCTGGTGCCGGAGAAGAAAGGACTAGCGTTTTGAACCGCAAACTGCTGATCCTCGACGTGGCGCTGGCGGCCGTGGCGGTCTACGCCGGCTTCCAGTTTCACAGCCAGTGGCTGGTGGCCAAGACGCGTGAAGCCGCCATCCTGAATCGCAAGCTGAACCCGCTGCCGCCGCCGCAGTTCACTCCGCTGGCCACCGCGCCTCCGGTGCTTTCCGCGGGCTATGCCGAGATCGCGCAGAAGCTGCTTTTCGACCGATCGCGGAACTCCACGGTGGTGGTCGAGGTGCCTCCGCCTCCTCCTCCCAAGCCCATGCCGCCGCTGCCGGTGTATCACGGGATGATGAATATCGGCGACGGTCCGGCCGCCATCCTCAGCGTGAATGCCACCTCGGCGCAGATGGAAATCCATCCGGGCGAGCCGATTGGCCCATTCAAGCTGGTGGACGTCAATACTCAAGAGATCTCCCTGGAGTGGGACGGCAAGGTCATCCACAAGACGGTGGACGAAATACTCGACCGCACGACGCGGCAGGCGGTTGCGGACGCTCCGGCGCCCGCGGGACCTCCGCCTCCGGTGCTTCCGGTCATCAAGACACCCCTCGGTCCGGGTGAGGATACCGGCCGGGGTTTTAAGACTTGTCAGGTGAACGACAGCACGCCCGACGGCTCCGTAGTGGACGGCTACCGGAAGATATCCGTCCCGACGCCGTTCGGCAACGGGTGCCGGTGGGACCCGGTGGCACGGTAATGCTCTCAAGGACTAACGAAATGCGCCCCTTAACGTATGTTCGATTGATTCTGGCTATGTGCGCCGCGGCCGCCGTGCTTTCCGGCCAAGCCACGCCGCGCATCTTCCAGGCGCCGCAACAGGAAGAGCCGCAGCCAACGCCGCAGCAGGCGACGCCGCAACAGCCGAATGCGCCGGCCCCCAGCGGCCCTCCGCCGGGGCGCCTCACCGAGAACGGCGGATTCCTGCTTCCCAACGTGTCTCTCACCGAGATGATCGACATTCTCGCCAAGCGGATGAAGATCAACTACATTCTCGATCCCGGCGTCAAAGGATCGGTGACCATCTACACCTACGGCGAAGTGAAAGCGGTGGACCTGATGCCGCTGTTGGAGACGATCCTGCGCGTAAACAGCGCCACCATCGTGCAGGTAGGCGACCTCTACCGCATCATACCGATCAACAGAGTTTCACAGCTTCCGCTCCCGCCGACGGTGGCGGCGGACCCCAAAACCCTCCCCGACGACGAACGCATGATCCTGAACCTGGTGTTTCTCAAGTACGCCAGCGTCGCGGAGCTGGCCAAGCTCATCCAGCCGTTTCTGGGCGAAGGCGCCTCGATGTCGACTTACGATCCCGCCAACCTGCTGGTGATCCAGGATAACAGCCGCAGTATGAAGCGCAGCATGGAGCTGATCGCGATGTTCGACAGCGACACCTTCGCCGGCCAGCGGGTGCGTCTCTTCGACGTCGCCAGCAGCCGCCCATCCGACCTGGTGAAAGATCTCGAGTCGGTCTTCAAGGCGTACGCGTTCTCCGACAAGAGCACCGCCGTGAGGTTTCTTCCAGTGGATCGCATCAATACGATCATCGCGGTGGCGCCTAACCCCGGAGTCTTTGTTCAGGTGAAGGACTGGATCGAGAAGCTCGATATTCCCGCCAAGACCACGGCCGGCGCAGTCAACAATTACGTTTACCGCTTGAAGTACGGCCGGGCCGAAACCGTGGCTATGGCCATCATGGCGCTGTATACCGGCAACGTCTCGGCGCTTATGAGTATGGCCGCGATGAGCGGTGCAATGGGCGGCGGCATGGGGTATGGCGGGATGGGCGGCGGCATGGGATATGGCGGCATGGGCGGCGGTATGGGATATTCCGGGATGGGCGGCGGCATGGGATATAGCGGCATGGGCGGATACGGCGCGATGGGCGCATACGGCGCAATGGGCGGCGCATACGGAGGCGCCGGTAACACTCCCATGGGCACAAGCGCAGCCAATTTCAATGGGATGAATTACCCGGCCGCGGCCGCGGTGGGCGCCAACCCAAACGGGGCGGCAGGGGCCAACACCGACCTCACGGGAAGCTACCTGGGAAATACTCCGGGAGCGTCCGGAGCCCGGATTCCGCACGTCATACCCAATCCTTTCGATAACACCCTGCTCATTCAAGGCACGCCCCAAGAGTACGAGCAGATCAACTCCCTGCTGCGGCAGCTCGATGTGCCGCCCCGCCAGGTTCTCATCGACGCCAAGATCTACGAGGTGGACCTGACCGGCGCGTTCTCGGCCGGCGTCAGTTCGTACCTGCAGCAGAGCAACACGAGTACGGTCTCCAACGCGCTGAATGTGACCGCCGGCGCGGCCGGCTTGGGCCTCTCCGTGGGTGCGCTCGTCCTGCACAGCCAGCAGTTGCTGGGCGTGCTGCAAATGAGCGAGGCCACTCAGAACGCGCGCGTCATATCCGCTCCCAGCATCATCGCCACCGACAGCATTCCGGCCACCATGAACGTAGGCCAGTCCGTCCCCGTGCTCACTTCGCAGGCGGTCGTCAGCGGCGTCACGACGGGCGGCACGAGCCCCTTCGCGAACACGGTGAACAACATCAGCACGGGGGTGACGCTTTCCATTACCGCGCGGGTTAATTCGAGCGGCGTGGTCACGATGATCATCAACCAGCAGGTGAGCTCGCCGATAGCGCCTTCCACGACCGGCATTCAATCGCCGTCCTTCCAGAACCGGTCTTTCGACACCCAGCTCACGGTGCAGGACGGCGATACGGTAGCCATCGGCGGCTTCATACAGGAAACCTACTCGCAGACCTCCAGCGGCGTGCCCTTTCTGCAGCGCATTCCCCTACTAGGAGCCGCGTTCGGCTCGAAAAGCATCAGCAAAGCCCGGACCGAGCTGGTCGTCTTCCTCACGCCGCGCGTCATCTACGACACCAACCAGATTTCGGACGCCACCGACGAGATCAAGAGCAGCCTCAAACACATCCAGAAGCTCGACAAAGAGCAGTAGCGGCCAGGTGGGGAAGGGCAGGCGAGCACCGTCTGCCCCACCGTCAGCGGGTCCCGATGAGTTCGAGCAGTTCGCGTGGACTGAGCACTGCGACGCCGAGTTCCTGCGCCTTGGCGAGCTTGGAACCAGGATCCTCGCCGGCCACGACATAGCTGGTCTTGCCGCTGACCGAGCCGCTCACTTTTCCGCCCGCGGACTCGATAAGCCGTTTGGCCTCGTCGCGGCTAAGAAAGGGAAGCGTGCCGGTCAATACGAACGTAAGACCCTGGAGCGGCCCGCCCTTGGGCCGCGCCGATTCGCCGGTGAACTGAAGCCCGGCGACGCGCAGGCGCTCGACCAGTTCCCGGTTGCGAGGCTCCGAGAAAAACCGGGAGATGCTGAGGGCCACCTTCGGCCCCACTTCTTCGGCCTGCTGCAACTCCTCGAGGCTGGCCGAGGCGACCCTGTCCATGCTGCCGAACGCCTCCGCCAGAAACACCGCCGTGCGCTCCCCCACGAAGCGGATACCCAGCGCGGTCAGCACGCGCGGCAGCGGGTTCTTCTTCGAGTTCTCGATGTTGCGGATGACGTTCCCGGCGGACTTCGCGCCCATGCGCTCCAGCGACGCGAGGTCTTCGGCTTTCAGATCGTAAAGGTCGGCCACGCTCTCCACCATCCCGCGGACCACCAGTTGATCCACCAGCGCATCGCCCACGCCGTCGATATTCATGACGCCGCGCGAGGCGAAGTGCAGAATCGATTCTTTCAGCCGCGCGGGGCAGTCCGTGTTGATGCAGCGGGTGGCCGCCTCGCCCTCTTCGCGCACTACGTTGCCGCCGCAAACGGGGCAAACCGCGGGCATGCGGAACTCTTTACGATGCGGCCCCTGGGAATGTACGCGCACTACTTTGGGGATTACGTCGCCCGAGCGCTCAATGACCACCTCGTCGCCGATCTCGAGGCCCAGCCGCCCGATTTCGTCCTCGTTATGCAGCGTGGCGCGAGAGACGGTCACGCCACTCACCTCCACCGGCTTGAGGTGCGCCACCGGGGTCAGGGCGCCGGTGCGGCCCACCTGAACCTCGATGCCCTCGACGGTGGTGACCGCTTGCCGAGCGGGGTACTTATAGGCGATGGCCCAGCGCGGCGACTTGGCGGTGAATCCGAGCAGGCGCTGCTGCTCCACGGAATCCACCTTCACCACTACGCCGTCGATTTCGTACGGCAATTCCTCGCGCCGCGCTTCCCACCCGGCGCAGAACGCCAGCACTTCGTCCACGCTCCGGCAGAGCTGGCGGTGCGGGTTCACCTTAAATCCCATGCGAGACAGTTCTTCAAGCGCCGTCCACTGGCTCTCGAGCGCCGGCTGCCCATCCACCAGCAGGAAGTAGGTGTAGTAATCCAGGCGGCGCGAGGCGGTGATCTGGGGCTCCAGCACCCGCAGCGAACCGGCCGCGGCGTTGCGCGGGTTGGCGAAGCGGGAAAGCCCGCGCTCGTCGCGCTCCGCGTTCAGGCGTTCGAAGGCGCGCCGGTTCATGACCGTCTCGCCGCGCACTTCGAAAGCGCCGAGCTCCGTTTCGACGCGCAGAGGGAGAGACCGGATGGTGCGCGCGTTTTCGGTGACGTCTTCTCCCACCGAGCCATCGCCGCGCGTCACCGCCTGCACCAGCCGGCCCTCGCGGAAGTGCGCCGCCATGGAAAGCCCGTCCAGTTTCAGTTCGGTCGCGTAGCGGTATTCCGCGCCGTCCAGCAGCTCGCGCACGCGGCGGTCGAAATCGCGCAGTTCGCCTTCGTTCAAGGCATTATCCAGACTCAGCATGGGAGAGCTGTGCGGGACTTTGACGAACCCCTCCCGCGGCTTGCCGCCCACGCGTTGTGTGGGCGAATCGGGTGTGGCCAACTCCGGGTGCTGAGCTTCCAGGTCCCGGAGCTGGCGCATGAGCGCGTCGTATTCGGCGTCGGTGATCTCGGGCTGGTCGAGCACATAGTACAAACGCTCGTGGCGGCGGAGCTCGTCGCGGAGCTTCTCGATTTCGCGCGCGGGATCTTTCATCGGCTTCTCATCTATAATTTAACGAGGAACCCGGAGAACACGCCATAACCATTTTCAAGAACACCGTCCTGATCTACAACTCCTACGCAGGCAAGTTCGGACGGAACGGGGACTCGCTGCTCAGGCGCGTTGTCGAAATCCTCCAGGCCAATGGCCATCAGGTGACAGTGGTCCCCACCAGGGGCCGGGGAACCGCGGGCGCCATTGCGCGCGAGCACATTGGCCGCGGCGCCGACCTGATCGTGGCCGCGGGCGGCGACGGCACCATCAATGAAGCGGCCGAAGGCATGTTCGATTCCGACGTGCCCCTGGCCATTCTCCCCGGCGGCACCGCCAACGTGCTGGCCAACGAGATAAAACTCGGATCGAATATCGAGCGTGCCGCCAGGCGCATCGAGGAGTGCCGCCCGCGGCGTATTTCCGTGGGCCATTTGACGTGCGACGGCGGCCGCGTTTCACGGCATTTCCTGCTCATGGCCGGGATCGGCTTCGACGCCTACATCGTGCACCACGTGGACGGCGAGCTCAAATTGCGGACCGGCAAGTTCGCGTACTGGGTGGCCGGCTTGAGGCTGCTGGGCCGCCGCCTGGAGGAGTTTCACGTGGATACCGGGGGCCAAAAGCGGCAGTGCTCCTTTGCGCTGGTGAGCAAAGTGCGGAACTACGGCGGCGATTTCGAAATCGCGCGCAGTGTGCGCCTGTTTGACGACCGGTTCGAGGTGGTACTCTTCGAAGGCCGGGCTTGCGCGCGTTACGTGAAGTACTTCACGGGGATGGTGCTCAACCGCCTGAGCGGGATGAAAGGCGCGACGGTGCTCCGGGCCGATTGGGCGACGCTATCCGGCCTCGCGGACCGCCGCGTCTATGTGCAGATCGACGGCGAGTCCGCCGGGTGCCTGCCGGCGGAGATCCGCATCGTGCCCGACGCCCTGACGCTGCTGACGCCACCGGAGTACGGAGGGTAGCCTGCTTTCTACACCCCGGCGCCGTTCTTCTCCGTCAGCCGCATCAGCTCGAGCCGGATGGCGTCCACCAGCGCCTTCCAACTGGCCTCGATGACGTTGTCCGACACCCCCACCGTCGACCAACTCTTGCGATGATCGCTCCACTCGATGAGCACCCGCACGTTGGCCGCGGTGCCCTTATGCGAATCGAGCACCCGCACTTTGTAATCCTTGAGGTGCACCTCCGCGATCTCCGGATAGAACTTCGCCAGGCACTTTCGCAGGCACAGGTGCAGCGCGTTGAAGGGTCCGTGCCCCATGGCGGTCTCGGATAACACTTCGTCCCGGGCGAGCAAGGTGACGGCCGCGGTGGTGCGGGAGGCAGCCGCACCAAAGGCGCGCGTGGCCACGTCGTAGCTCTCCACTTCAAAGAAGCGCAGCTCCGGGTGCAACGCCTCGCGCGCCAGCAGCTCGAACGTGCCTTCGGCAGCCTCCAGCTCGTAGCCTTCGTGTTCCATCTGCTTGATGCGCTCGAGCAACTTGCCGCGCGCGTCTTCGTTCAGGCGGTCCGCCAGGCCAAGCTGCTTCAGCTTGTACAGAATATTGCCGCGGCCCGACAGATCGCTGACCAGCACGCGCTGAAGGTTGCCCACCGTCTCCGGAGAGACGTGCTCGTAAGTCGCGGAATCTTTCAAGACCGCGCTCACGTGCACGCCGCCTTTGTGGGCAAACGCGCTCTTCCCGACGAACGGCTGATCGTTGCGCATCGGCAGGTTGGCCCGCTCCGCGATGAACCGGCACACCGCAGAAAGGCTGGCCAGTTTGTCCGGCCCCACGGCGGTGTGCCCCATCTTGATCTCGAGGTTGGCGATGATGGAGGCCAGGTTGGCGTTGCCGCAGCGCTCGCCGTAGCCGTTCATGCAGCCCTGCACGTGCGTCGCGCCCGCCTCCACCGCGGCGATGGTGTTGGCCACCGCCATGTCCGAATCGTTGTGCGTGTGGATTCCGATGACGCCATCGAACCGCCGGCGCACTTCGGCGACGATCTCCGCCACCCGCCCGGTGAGCATGCCGCCGTTGGTGTCGCACAGGCACAGCACGTCCGCGCCGGCCTGGTGCGCGGCTGCCAGCGTTTCGAGCGCGTAGTCCGGGTTGGCGGCATAGCCGTCGAAGAAATGCTCGGCGTCGTAGACTACTTCCTTGCCGTGGTCCTTGAGGTGCTTCACGGTTTCGGAAATCAGCTTGAGGTTTTCCTCCGGGGTGATGCCCAGGGCGCGCTTCACGTGAAGGTTCCACGTCTTCCCGAAGATCGATACCA
The DNA here is from genome assembly GCA_049515735.1 of Bryobacteraceae bacterium. Taxonomy (GTDB): domain Bacteria; phylum Acidobacteriota; class Terriglobia; order Bryobacterales; family Bryobacteraceae; genus Fen-178. The sequence goes on along the minus strand of JBEKTU010000062.1, from coordinate 33,390 downwards.
CCGGCGTGCCGGCTTCCACCAGCGCGCGCACGTTGCGATCCTCCTCGACGGGATTCCTGGCAAACCGCGTGGAGCCGAAGGCCGTGAGCCTGGCGTGCTTGAGCTTCAGCTCCACTACGGCGCGGCTGAAGAACTCCTTGTCCTTGGGATTGGACCCGGGCCAGCCGCCCTCGATGTAGTCGATGCCAACCTCATCCAGTTTTTGCGCAATGACGATCTTGTCATCCACGGAGAAAGAGATGGATTCGCCTTGCGTGCCGTCCCGGAGTGTTGTATCGAACGTAAAGATCTTCACGGGTCACGGAGCCTTACGCCGTTTCGGTCGGCACGCCGGCTTCCTTCTTCTTCTTCAGGAACGTCATCATCTCACGCAACTCACGCCCCACCTGTTCGATGGGCTGGTTGCGGGCCGCTTCGCGCATGGCCAGAAAGTTCTTCCGTCCGGTCCGGTTCTCTTCGATCCACTGGCGCGCGAACTCGCCGGACTGGATCTCTGAGAGGATATTCCGCATTTCGGCGCGCGTCTGCTCATTGACCACGCGCGGGCCGCGCGTGTAGTCGCCGTACTCGGCCGTGTCGGAGACCGAGAAGCGCATGTAGCCGAGGCCGCCTTCCTGAATGAGGTCGACAATCAGCTTGAGCTCGTGGAGGCACTCGAAGTAGGCGATTTCGGGAGCGTAGCCGGCGGCCACCAGTGTTTCAAAACCCGCGCGGATCAGCTCGCTGGCGCCCCCGCACAGCACCGTCTGCTCGCCGAAGAGGTCGCTCTCCGTCTCTTCCCGAAAGGTGGTTTCGATGACGCCCGCCTTGAGGCAGCCGAGCGCCAGCGCGTAGGCCAGCGCGCGCTCGAGCGCCTGCCCCGAGGCGTTCTGATAGACGGCCACCAGCGCCGGCACGCCCACACCCTCGGTGTATAGCTCGCGCACGCGATGTCCCGGCGCTTTGGGCGCGATCATGGACACGTCCACGCCCGGCGGCGGCGCGATCTGTTTGAAGTGGATATTGAAGCCGTGGGCGAACATGAGGGTTTTGCCCTCCGTCATGTGCGGCGCAATGTCCTTGTGGTACACGTCCGCCTGAAGGTGATCGGGCACCAGGATCATGATCACGTTGGCCGCCTGGGCGGCTTTGTCGGTGGTCATGATTTTCAGCCCGGCGGCTTCGGCCTTCGACCAGGAAGGGCTGCCGGGGGCTTCGCTCACCACGACGTCCACGCCGGAATCACGCAGGTTCAGTGCGTGGGCGTGGCCCTGGCTCCCATATCCGACAATGGCGACTGTGCGCCCGTTCAAGTATTCCAAATTTCCGTCTTTTTCGTAGAATCGTCTCGACATTGTGTGCTCCGGATGCTTTCAGTAAACTGTCTCTTCCATCTTGGTCCCTGTCTTGGTGGGCACGGGCGGCTGCAGCCGCAGTTTCTTGGCTTCCAGGCTGATCGCCAGCGCGCCCGAGCGCGTCACTTCGATCTCGCCATAGCTGCTCATCACATCGATGAACTCGCCCAACTTCTCCGGATCGCCGGTGGCCTCGATGGCAAAGCCCTCGGTGGAGGAATCCACTACGCGCCCGCCGAAGATTTCGGCCTCTTTCAATACCGCCGTGCGCGACTCCTGCGGCATGTGGATGCGCACCAGCACCAACTCGCGCACTACCGAAGGCAAATCGGTCAGGTCGGTGGCTTGCAGCACGTTGATCAGCTTGTTCATCTGCTTGATCACTTGCTGGCGCTGCGCGGCGTCCACATCCACCGCGATGGTCATGCGCGAGATTTCCGGGTCGAGCGTGCGCGCCACCGTCAAACTCTCGATGTTGTAGCCGCGCTGGCTAAGCAGCCCGGTGACCCGCATCAGGGCCCCCGGCTTGTTTTCCAGAAGTAGGGAGATCACTTGCAGCATAATCCATTCCTCGCTATTTCGCCGGCACGGCCACGGGTTGCGGCGGCCCCAGCACCATTTCCTCAAGCCCGGCGCCGGAGGGCACCATGGGGTACACGCACTCGCACGGCGTGACTTTCACGTTCAACAAATATGGGCCCGCTTCCGCCACGGCCTCTTCCAGCGCCGACGCCAGTTCCCACGGCTTGTCGATGGTTCGGCCCTTGAAACCATAGGCGGCCGCCAGCTTTTCCGCGTCGGGGAAACCATCCAGCTCGACCGCGCTCAGCCGGTTGTTGAAGAACAGCGTCTGCCACTGCCGCACCATTCCAAGGTAGCCGTTGTTCATCACCACGATTTTGATGGGCAGCCCATGGCTGGCGATGGTGGCCAACTCGGGGATGGACATCTGGAACCCGCCGTCGCCCACGATGGCAAAGACGAGCTTGTCGGGATGAGCGAACTGCGCGCCCATGGCCGCGGGAAGTCCGAAGCCCATCGAGCCGAGACCGCCGGAGGTGATCCAAAGACGAGGCTCGTTGAACCGGATAAGCTGCGCCGCCCACATCTGGTGCTGCCCGACGTCGGTAGCGATGATGGCCCGGCCGCCCGAGAGCCGGTCGATCGCGGCCATCAGGTGTTGCGGCTTGATCTCGGTATCGGACGTCGCCACCTCGAACGGATGCTCCTGTTTCCACTGCCGGATGCGATGCCACCAGGCCCGCCGGGCGGCCCGGAGCGTTTCATCGGGCGCGTTCTGGTTCTCCGCCAGCAATTTGTTCAGCTTGACGAGGACGCGCTTGACATCGCCCACAATGGGCACGTCGGGAGCGCGGTTCTTGCCGATTTCGGCGGGGTCGATATCCACATGGATGACCTTGGCGTGCGGCGCAAATGCCGCCAGGCGCCCGGTAACCCGGTCGTCGAACCGCACGCCCAAGGCGATCAGCAGGTCGCTGTCGGTCAAAGCCTTGTTGGCCGCGTAGCTGCCGTGCATACCCGGCATGCTGATGAAATTGGGGTGTTCGGAAGGCAACCCACCCAGACCCATAAGGGTGAGCACCGCCGGCAAATCGGCCAGCTCGACGAACTCGCGCAGTTCTCTTGCCGCGCCCGCCGCAATGACGCCGCCGCCGCCATACACCAGCGGCCGCTGGGCTTCCTGGATAAGTTGCGCCGCGCGGCGAACCTGGCCGGCGTGGCCTTCGGTGAAGACCCGGTAGCCGGGCAGGTGAATCGCCGTCACCTGTTGATAGTGGCCCTGGGCTTGAAGGGCATCCTTGGTGACATCCACCAGCACCGGACCGGGGCGCCCGCTGGACGCCACGTAGAACGCTTCGTGGATAGTCTGCGCCAGGTCTTCCAGTTTCTTCACGAGGTAATTGTGCTTGGTGCAGGGACGCGTGATGCCGAAGGTATCGGCCTCCTGGAAGGCGTCGCTGCCAATCAGCTTGGACGTAACCTGGCCGGTGATGGCGACCAGGGGGATGGAATCCATCATGGCGTCCACCAGCCCGGTGGTCAGGTTGGTGGCGCCGGGACCGGAGGTGGCGCAGCAGACCCCCACCTTGCCCGTGGAGCGAGCGTAACCCTCCGCGGCGAACGCCGCATTCTCCTCGTGGCGCACCAGCACGTGACGCATGGGGTGGTCGTAGAGGACATCGTAAAACGGGATGGTGACTCCGCCGGGATAGCCCTCAAAAAGTCGGTACCTAACAAAAAAGGCCATCAGCCGGGCTGCTTTCCCCGCCGATGGCCTTGGAGCTTGCTCCGGCTGGCCTTCAAGCGGGGCCGGCTACGATGACCACAATAATAATGCTTACGGAAATAGCGATAGGGTTGGAGGGATTGGAACAAACCAGCCGGTCTCGAACGCCGTTGAGCATCGCTGAACTCAACCTCAAGTTTAGCCTGCCAGTCTTGCAAATGCAAGTGGGGCGATCGATAAACAAATTTTATGCCTGTATGACTCGGGTGTCGCCGTTCCGGGCATCACTTGACGATGTCCCGATGGTTCACTTTGGCCTTGAATCCGGCTTGCACCAGATAATTGCGGATCTGATCGGCCATCATCACCGAGCGGTGCTGCCCTCCGGTGCACCCGAATGCGATCGTAAGGTAGCTCTTTCCCTCTTGAATATAGTGCGGCAATAAATAGATCAATAAGTCCGAAATTCGCTGCACAAATTCCACGGTCTGCGGAAAAGACCGGATGTAACGGGCCACCTTGGGATGCCGGCCGGTCAGGTTCTTGAAGCGCGGAATGTAATTTGGATTCGGCAGAAACCGAACGTCGAACACCAGGTCGCTGTCGGGCGGCACGCCGTTGCGATAGCCGAAACTGGTGACGTAGATCATGATCTTGGACTCGTCCCGCTGGCTCCCGAACCGCTCCCCGATGAACTCCCGAAGCTCGTGCACGGTGAACTTGGAGGTGTTGATGGTGAGATCCGCCATGGCGCGGATGGGCGCAAGCTGGGCCCGTTCCGAGAGGATGCTCCGGGTGATCGACTTGTTGGTGCCGAGGGGGTGAGGGCGGCGGGTTTCGCTGAACCTGCGGACGATGGCCTCGTTGTCGGCCTCCAGAAAAATCAGCCTGGCATTCACCGACTTGCGAATGCCGGAGAACACTTTGGGAAACCGCTTCAGTCCCTCACCCTCGCGAATGTCCACCACCAGGGCGGCCGCCCGAATGCTGGGGTTGTCGAGCGCCAGTTCCGCGAACTTGGGAATCAGTTCGACGGGCAGGTTGTCGACGGAGTAGAAACCCAGATCCTCGAGAGCTCTGAGCACCGATCCCTTGCCCGATCCACTCAGGCCCGTAATCACGACGAGATCCGGCTTGCCGGAAGCTGGTTTGGGGCGCACTACGGCGGAAGAAGTCTTGCGCGGAATCTCTCGCGGCATCGCTCGCTGTTACGCCTCGACCAGGTCGAAGTGCCCGTCGCGCCTGCGGACCAGCACGGAGACGCGGTCGGTTTCGGCATCCCGGTATACCAGGTAGTCGCGGTTCTTTTCCATCTCCATCAGCGCCTCATCCAGCGTTATGGGTTTGCGCTTCTGGTGGCTGACGCGGTAAATGCGGCGTTCGGTCCCGGTTTCGGCGTCCGTTTCCGTGGGAGGCTCGGCCTCCACCTCGGGGCTGGCTTTATGCGGCGTGCGCTTGGTGTCGCGCCACTTGGTGCGGGCCTTGACGGCCTGCTTCTCCAGTTTTTCGACCGCGGAATGGACGGCCGTAAACAGATCGTTGCTGGATCCCAAACCCACGAGCTGGCGGTTGAAGTAGTTGATGGTGGCTTCGGCGTGATGCAGGTGGCGCTCGAGCGATAGAATCACGTGGGCTTCGCACTCGCGCCTGCCGTCCAGGATTTTGCCGATCTTGGCGAAGCGCGCCTCGAGCTTCCTTGCCTGAGCCGGCGCCAGTTCCACCTGTCTGCCCGTGTATGTGATCTTCATGGCTTCCTCCTCAGTTCCGGACGCGCCGCTGGTGGGTGGACGGGATCTTCATATCCTCGCGGTATTTCGCCACCGTGCGCCGTGTGACGTTGATCCCCTGGGCCTGCAACATGGCGGTGATCTGCTCGTCCGTCAGAGGCTTGGCACGGTCCTCTTCCGCAATCATCTTCTTCACCATCCGTTTCAACAGGAGCAGCGGGGTGGAGCCGCCCAACGGGCCCTGCACGGCTTCCGAGAAGAAATAGCGCAGCTCGAACACCCCCTGCGGCGTATGGACGTACTTGCCGGCGACGGCGCGGCTGACGGTGGAGGGATGCACCCCCACCTCCTCAGCCACCTCTTTGATCATCATGGGCTTGAGCTGGTCCAGCCCGTGAGTGAGGAACTCCGTCTGGCGGCGAACGATGGCCTGGCAGACTTTCAGGATGGTCTGCTTGCGCTGCTCGATGTTCTTCATGAGCTGAATGGCGGAGGTATAGCGCTCGCGCACGTAGTCGCGAACCTCTTTGGTGGCGCTATTCTCCCGATCCAGCATTTTGCGGTACTGCGGATTGAGCCGAAGCTGCGGCACATCCTCATCGTTCATCTGGATGATGTAATCGTCACCGTCCTTGATGAAGGTGACGTCCGGCTCGACCACGCGCGCGCCCGGGCCGGAATACCGCAGGCCCGGCCGCGGGTTGAGGTGATGAATCATGTGGACGGCGATTTCGATATGTTCCATGGGCCGCCCCAACAACCGGGCGATCTCCTTGTACTGCCGCATCTCGAGCAGCCGCATATGGTCGGACACGATCTGCCAGGCGACACCGCCCCGGCCATTGAGGCTCTCGATCTGCAACAGCAGGCATTCCTGCAAGCTGCGTGCGCCCACACCCGCTGGATCGAGCGCCTGCACCACCTTCAGAGCCTCGTCCACGTCCTGCTGGCGGTGCTCTCCGACCGATGCGATCTCCTCGAGAGACGCGGAAAGGTAGCCATCCTCGTCCAGGTTGCCAATGATGGACTCGGCGGCGTTGCGAACCTCGTCCGAAATCAAGCTGACGCTCAATTGCGAGCGCAAGTGGTCGCCCAGCGTGACGGGCGCGGAAAGGAAGGTCTCGAAGGAAGGCTTTTCCACCGATTCCGAGGCGGGACTCTTGTAGCCGGGATCGAGGTAGTCGTCAAAAAACGAGCCGAAATCGATTTCGTCGAACGGGTCCGTGGCAGCAGGCGTTTCCGGTTCCGCGGCGGCGGCTCCCGGTTCCGGTTCCGCCACCGCCCCCGCGGTCTCTTCGGCGTCGGGAAAGAGGTTGCCGTTGATGGCGACATCGCCCACCGAGCCGTCGAGCGAATTGGCATCGTTCAATACGGCTGCTTCCAGGATCTGCCTGTCGGCGGGGTCGGTTACGGTCTCCGCCTCGGCCTCGAGCAGCGGCAGCAACTCTTCCGGGGTGACCTCTTCGCCGGCCTCTTCGGTGGCTTCCTCCAAGACCGGATTCTTGACGATCTCCTGGGTGATCATCTCCTTCAGCTCCAGCCGGTTGAGCTGAAGAACGGTGACCATCTGCACCAGGCCGGGGGTCAGAATCTGCTTCTGTGCGACCTTGAGTTGCAATCTTGGCGACAGTAAGCCCATCTGCATCCATAATATCACTCCAATAATGCATCCCCGGCTGCCTACACGTACACCCGCCGGACGCGTGCGCTGATGCTGCAAAGAATGTTGTAGGAAATGGTGCCCGCCACTTTGGCGATCTGCTGCGCGTCCAGGCGTGTGTCGCCTTCAACTCCCAGCAGGGTCACTTCATCGCCCGGCGCCAGGGCCGTGGTGTGGCTCAGGTCGATGGTGGTCAGGTCCATCGAAATGGTGCCGAGGATGGAGGTCAGCCGGCCGCCGGCGATGACCTTGCCGCGATTGGACAGCCGGTGAAACACGCCGTCGGCGTAGCCGGCGCCCAGAATGCCGATGCGCATGGGGCGGGGTGCGCGGAATGTTCCGCCGTAGCCGATCAGCGCCCCTTCGGGCACGTCCTTCACGGCGAGCAGCTTGGCCTTCCAGGTGAGCGCGGGCTGCACTTCGAGGAGTTGAGGGGGTGCGTCGCCGCGCGCCGGAGAGACGTAGCCGTACAACGCGTGGCCGGCGCGCACCATGTTGTGCCAGCCTTCCACGCGCCCATAACCGATGGCATTGGTGCTCGACGTATGCAGGTACGCCGTGTTCACGCCAGCCTCCCGCAACCGGGCGCAGATGGCGTCGAAGTACGCAAGCTGGTCGCCGGTCTGGCTGGTGGTGTAATCGGCGGCTGACGCGAAGTGGGTCATCAGGCCCTCCAGCCGCGCGTAGCGGTTTTCTGCGAGAGCGGCAAGGATTTCGACCGCCCCGGCGTGCGTGCCCAGGCGGTTCATGCCGGAATCGATCTTCAGATGAAAAGGAATCGGCTTCCCCGAAGCGCGCCCGCACTGGTCCAGCACGCCCATTTGGTCGAGCGAATGAACCACCGGTGTGAGATAGTGCTCCACCAGTGCATCGCCCTCATAGGGCAGGAAGCCGCCCATCACCAGGATGCGGGCCTGCTGGATGCCTCCGCGGCGCAGGCCGGCGCCTTCCTCGACGGAGCTGACCGCCAGCCATTTTGCGCCTTCGGCAACCAGCACGCGCGAGACCTCGATTGCGCCGTGGCCGTAGGCATCCGCCTTGACCACGCCGGCGACCTCGACATCGGGGCCCACGACGGAGCGGACGTTGCGGTAGTTGAGAGCGATCTGCTCGCGCGAGACGGCTACGTAGCAGCGGTAAGGAGGGGACACTGCTTCTATTTTAAACTGAGCTCGCGCAGTACCTTCTCGTAAGCGTCCGTCACCGCTTCCCAGGAATACCGCTCACGCACGCGGTCCATGGCACGCTGCCCGAGAGCCGCGCGATCCGCTTCGCTCATTTCCAGGACCATGCGCAGCTTCGCCGCCAGGTCATCCGGCTCAAACGGAATCCCGGCGCCGCCCGCGACTTCGGCGTTTTCCGGCGTGTTGCGGTATAGCACCAACGCGCCGCGTCCCATGGCTTCGATCAGCGCGGGGTGCGTTCCACCCACCTCGGTGGCGTGAATGTACGCGAAGCAATGCGAGCCCAGTTGGCGGTAGCCCGCGCCGTAGATGGCGCCGGGCATGACGATGCGCGGGTCCCGGGTATCGCGCACGCGGCGGATGTAATCGCGGGCGTAGGGAGCGTCGCCGACCAGCGCCAGCTTCAGCGGCGTGCTCACGCGCTCGAACGCCTGGCGCACTTCGAGTGGATGGTTCTCGGGCTCCAGGCGGCTCACGTAAAGGAAATACGCGCCGGGCTCGAGTCCCAGTTTCGCCAGCTCCCCGGAATCTTCAACCCGGCCCGCCTCCGCGCCGTATGGAATGAAGACGGTCTTTTTGCCGTAGCGCCGGCGGTAGTAGTCCTGTATCGACAGCGCATCGGTGACCACCACCGTGGGGCAGAACGTAGCCAGCCATTCGGAAACCAGGTACCAGGTCTTGGCGAGCCGGTTCCACTTCCTGCGCTGGCGCTCGATGCCGTCCACATTCAGCGCTACCGGCACGCCGAAGATTCGCGGCAACGCGGTGAAGATGGCGTTGGCGCCATTGCAGTAGAGCGCCACGTCCGAGCGATGCCTCAGCAGGTGGAGCGTCGAAAGGAAGGCATGGGCAAGAGTATCGAGGTACTTATGGCGAACGGTGGGGAGATACTGAAGCTGGACGCCGCGATAACGCGGTTGGGGAAACCGCTCCCGGCAATAGACGGTCACTTCGGAGCCGCGCGCCGCCAGGCGGACCGACAGTTCTTCGGCAAAAGTCTCGAAGCCGCCGTAATTGGCCGGTATGCCACGGGTGCCGAGGAGGGCGATCCGCATGAGCGGGCCGGGCCCTACGTCTTCGCCGTGGCGGAGCGCGAAAGCACGCGAACCATCTTCTTGGACGCCTTCTTGCTCACCGGCGCGTACTGGAACCAGCTCGCCATGTACTCGTCGTCCACCCGCCGGCGGACCTGGATCTGGCGGCGCTTCGCCAGCACCCGCGTCAGGTTCCTCGCCAAATACCAGAAGGCTTTGAGCGAGGTGTGTTCCCAAAACATGCAGCACATGACCACCATCAGGTCGCGCGCGGTGATGGAGAACCAGTTGCGCCAGTACAGGTTCCCGGAGATGTTCTTGATGCGCATCAGGAAGCGGTTCTTCACCGAGTGCATGTTGATCTCGGGAGGCAGTGCGCGCCGGTTGCCGGGCAGGACTTTGCGCACATGGTAGCCGCGGGCATAGGGAGCGTAGAGGCACTTCCAGCCCATCAACTGCGCGCGCCACGCGACATCGGCGTCTTCGCGGTAGACGAAGAAATCGGAATCGAAGAATTCTCCGTCGAGCGAAATCTCCTCGATCATGGAGCGGCGGTACAGGGCGGCCGCGGCGGTGGCGCCGAAGACGAACTCGTATTGCAGGTAGTGGCCGTTATCGACTTCCTGGCTGCCGCGGTCCAGGTGCCGCAGCATGGGATTGAAATAAATACCCGTGGAATCCACTACCGGCCTCTGGGGAATCTCGAAATGCGACGTCATGGTGAGCAGCTTGCCGCAGACCGACCCGATCCGGGAATCGAACTGGGCGGCATCCACCAACGCCTGAATGAAATTGGGCAGCAGCAGCACGTCGGGATTCAGCGTGAGCACAAAGTCGCCGTTCGAAAGCTTGATGGCCTGGTTTTGCGCCGCCGCAAAACCCATGTTTTCCTCGTTGTAGTAAATGTGGCACCGGCCCTCAAACTGTTCGAGGATGTCGATGGTGCCGTCGGTGGAGGCGTTATCGACAACGATGACCTCTTTGAGAGGATACCTTTGGGACAGCACCGACTCGAGGCAGCGCTTGATAAACCGGCCGCTGTTGTACGTAACTATCGTGACGGAGACGAAGTCGTTTTGCGCCATTAACCAGAACCAGAGAGGCCGATCTTTTTTTTCACCCTGTACCCTAAATCTTGGGGCCGGACAAAACCGCCCAGTCCCCCCAGCCGAATAGAAAACAGCGGCTGGCCACCCGCACGACTTTCCCGTACGCTACCCAAGGCTTCAGGCTCCGATCAAGGATCGATTCCGCAATGCTGCGCAGGAAGGAGCCCGTTACCACCGCCAGACACACCCCCCGGAAGGCTCTCGGACGGAAATGCCTGGCTGAATACCTAAGTAAACCACAATACCAGTAAACGCGGCGCATCTCCACTGTCAAGCGCCGAATGGAATGCGCCCCGGTGTGTTTCGCCACAGCCTCGGGAACGTAATACAGATAGTACCCCCGATCCACCGCCCGCCGGCAAAAATCCACGTCCTCGAACCAGAGCGGGAAAAAACCTTCGTCGAAGCCGCCCAGTTCCCGCCACACCGCCCGGCGGACCATGAAGAACGCCCCCGCCGGTTGGTCCACCGCCAAACGCGTGGAGTAGTCCAGCGCCAAACCACGGTACCGCCGGTTAACCGGATTATCCGGCCACATTCGATTAAGCAATACGGCTTCCAAAATCAGGGTAGCCGGTGTGGGCAGTCGGCGCACCATGAAGCCGATCTGCGGGCGTCCATCGGTATCTAAGAGCCGGCCGCCGGCGCCGGCGGAGCCGGGAAGATCGCAGGCCTCCCGAAGCGGTTCCAAGCCGCTCAGGAGAACGGCATCCGGGTTCAACAGCAGGACATAAGGGGAGTCCAACACCGCAAACCCTTGATTTACCGCCGCTGCAAAGCCTTGGTTGGACGGGTTAGCGATCAGCCTGACGCCGCGGCGGGCCACCTCCGCGATGGTCCGGTCATGGGAACCGTTGTCGACCACCACCACGTCGGCGCCGGTGAGCAGGGCAGCGTCCAGCGAAGCGCCGATTTCGGCCTCCGAATTATAAGTGACGATGATGATGCCGATCTCAGCCATGTGTCACTTTGCCCCGCCACGGGTCAAAAAGAAGTACAACCTCCAGTAAAGGTCGAAGCCGGTGGACGCCTGCACGCGGCGAATCAGGTCCTCATTCGTACGGAGTACGCTGCTTAGTACTTTTGCGTCGAGAGTCTGGCCGCGCGCGGCGAAGAAACCACGAAGACCCTGCCATACGCCGCGCAGCCACGCGAAGCCAGCACGATGCCGAAAGGCCACCGCGCCCCACGAGAATTGCGCCACAAAGATCGGCCAGCACCAGCGAACCAAAAGCCGCCGGGGATAGTGGCGAGCCAGCAGCAAGAGTTGATTGCGGGCGATACGCCGCACGGTTTCGGGATGCCACCGGCCGAGCGTGGCACTTCCGCGATGCCATGCGAGAGCCTCGGGGACGTACTGGCCGGCGAGTCCCCGCGCGGCGCAGCGCAGACCGAAGTCCACATCTTCCAGGTACGATTCAAAGCTCTCTTCCAGCAGCCCCACCTGTTGGAACAGTTCCGCGCGAAACAAGGCCGCGGTCCACGGCGCCGACCAGATCGGGCGGGCCAGCGAAAATTCCGGACCGTCGGCGCGGCCGTTGCCCGCACGCCACGCGGCGCCGCCGCGGCAGAGAACGTCGAAAGTGGCGTCGATGCGATTGCCCGATCCCGCAGCCAGGATCTTGCCGGTGGCGAACCAGGCGTCCGCGGCGCGAAGTCTGGCGAAATAATCCGGCGCCAGCTCGACATCGCTGTTCAGCACCGCAATCCATTCGCCGCGGCTCTCGCGAATGCCGCGGTTCACGGCTGCGGCGAAACCAGCGTTGCGGCCCATCGGAATGACGCGCGCTCCACGTGCGCGGGCCAACTCGGGCGCGCCGTCCGTCGAGCCGTTGTCCACCACCAGCAACTCCGCGGCGGCCTCGGTCTGGGCCTCCAGGCTGGCGAGCAACCTTTCGAGAAGATCGCGGCCATTCCACACCGGCACTATGGCGGTGATACTCATCGGAAGAGGCGTTTCTTCAGCAGAAAAGCGAGGTTGTGAAAACCATCGCCCCAGGGGTTCAGTTTGGTTTCACCCAGGCGGGACGAATACAGGATCGAGATCTCGCCAAAACGGATGCGCGGGTCGCGCAGGGCTTCGATCTTGATCTCCTCGGAGAAGGCCATGCCGTCGGACTCCACCTTCATGTCTTTCAGGATCGCGCGGCGCAACACCCACATTCCGGATTGCGAATCGCGCACCCAGCGGAAAAACAGGATCGACATGGCGAGCGATAGCACCAGGTTCCCGAATTCGTGCTTGAAACTCATGGCGCTCCGGTCGCGCACGGGGAAACGCGAGGCGTTCAGGAAATCGACATTCAGGTGCAGAAAGGCCTCCAGCAGGTAGGAGAGCGCATCCACGGGATAGCTCTGGTCGCCGTCGAGCGTCACGATGAGGTCGCTGGTGGCAGCGGCGAAACCGCGCTTGTAGCTGCGGCCGTAGCCGCGAACGTCCTCGCGAATCACCTTGGCGCCGAGAGAGGCGGCAACTTCGGAAGTGCGGTCGGTGGAGTTGTTATCGACAACGATGGTTTCATCGACGAAGTCCGGCATGGCGCGGAGGATTTTCTCGATGCCCTGCTCCTCGTTGAGGCAGGGGATTATGACCGTGATGGATTGGCCTTTATACATGGAAAGCAAACCCCTGGCAAGCTAAAGCATGCCCCACCCTCCGTCTTTTTGAATTTCCCCGGCGTCTGGATATCATGGAAGTAATGAAGCGGCTTCTGCTCCTCCTGTCGTGTTCCGGCGTGTTGCTCGGCGGCGCGGAACTTTCGGGCGTGCATACGGTGTACGTGCTGTCGATGTCCAAAGGTCTCGACCAGTACCTGGCGAACCGGCTGATCAATGACCACGTGTTCCAGGTGGTGACGGACCCCAAGCGGGCTGACGCATTTCTCACGGACCGAATCGGAGAAAGCCTGCAATCGAAGCTGGAGGAGATTTTCCCCCCTCCCGCGCCTGAGAAGGCGGCTCCAGCCGAGAAGCCGGCACCGGCCGCAGAGAAAGCGCCAAAAGCCGACAAAGACAAGGAGCCTCCAACCAATCCCCTGCTCACCGAGACGGTGAATAAGCTGGCTAGCCCCGGGTCGAACTCGTTCGGCCGCGGCAAAGGCACGGTGTTCCTGGTGGACGCCAAGTCGCGCCAGGTGGTCTGGTCGGCATACCAGCTCCCTAAGGGTTCGAGCGCCAAAGAATTAGATCGCACAGCCTCCGACATTGTAAGCCGCCTCAAGCGGGATCTGAACGGGAAGTAGACCGTTTCCCTCTCACCATTTCGCGGTAGCCATCCACCAGCTTGCGGGTGATGGCCGCCATGTCCCAGTTGGCCTCCACTTCGGCCCGTGCGCGAGCCGCCATTCGAGCGGCAGTCTCGGGATTATCGAACAGCGCCAGCACCCGCTCCGCGAAAGCCGCCGGTTGGTCCGCCAGCGCGCAGACCTGGCCGTCCACGCGCGCCAATCCTTCGGCCCCCAGGGTGGTGGAGACCACCGGGATGCCCGCCGCGAACGCCTCGAGCAGCTTCACCCGCACGCCGGAGCCGCTCAGGATGGGGCAGACGAATACGGCATAGCGCGCCAGCGGCTGGCGCACGTCCTCCACGTATCCCAGCATTTCGAGAGACGCCGAGTAATCGGCATAGGTGTGCGCCGGCGGGGGATCTTCGGATCCGACCACCACCAGCCTGGCCGCCGGCTGGCCCGCCAGAACCAGCGGCAGGACGCGCTCGACGAACCAGTCCAGCGCGGCGCGGTTGGGTCCGTGCCGGAAGCTTCCCAGAAACAGCATGGTCAGGGGTTCGCGGCCACTGGAGCGGAACTGGTAACGCGAAGCGTCGATGCCGGCGCGCAGCCTGCACCGCAGCTTGGGCGCCAGCTTGGGAACAAAAGAAAGCAGGTAGTCGCGGTTGGCCGGCGTGCAGACTTGCACCTGGTCGCATAAAGGAAGCGTGCGCAGCTCAAAGCGCAGCGCGCGGAGATACTCGATACGCGCCTTCACCTCTCCCAGCAGGCCGGCCATGTGGCCCAGGCCGCGGGCGATCGATTGAAAGTGCACATCGTGCTCGAACAGTGCGCTGGCGATGCGGCGATACGCGCCGCGATACTGCGCCATGGGCGTGTATTCGAGCTGGAGGACATCGATCCGCTGGCGATAGAGCTGGCGGTGGATGAGCCAGTCCAGATCCTCGTTGGCAAATTCCCGGACGGCGTGCGGCTCGAGAGATCCAATGCCCTTGGGCCTTCCGCGATGAACAATCCACTCGGCGGAGGCGCAGAACTGGCGCAGTTCCTGGTTGGCTTGCTCCTGCCAGGGCCAGTCGAGCAGTTCGACAACATGCACTTCCGCGAGTTTGGCCAGTTCGCCGAGCGTCTGGTACATAAAGACACCACCACCGTGAATCGGGGGGCAGATGGCGTACGGAGAAACAAAGAGCACGCGCAATCTCTCCGGAGCGGGGGGCATAGGCTCGAAACGGTCGCGGAAATAGCCGCCGAGCGGGCGCAGGAAAGCTTCGCTGTCGCTCACGCGGGCGAGGGCGAGGGCGCGCCATCGCGAGCGCGCCGCTTGCGGCAATTGGAGGAACGAGCGCCACAGCGCGTAGAAGTTCGGCCGGCCGGGAGCGTCGCCGAAAATGACGCTGAGAAACGCGCCCGTCCAGGAGAAGAAGAAATGCGATGCCAGCCGCGGCCACTCGTGAATGTTCTTCCAGCAGAAGAGCACGTAGTTCTTCTTCAACACAGCCTGGATACGCTCCTCGCTGAAGACCTTGCCGATGGTGCCGCGGTGCTCGTGGTAGACCGCGCTGCGAGGCTGGTACAACACCTTCCAGCCGCGTTTCCAGGCAAGATAGCCGAGGTCCGTGTCTTCCAGATAGAACGGATGGAGCAGCGGATCGAAGCCGCCCAGCTCGAGAAACTTCCGGCGGTCGAAGGCGCAGGACCCGCCGCCGCCGTAGAAACAGGGGAAGAGATCGTCGATGGCGGGGTCGATGCGATGCCGCACGCGCAGGCCGCCGTCCTGCCACCAGCCCTGGGTCAGACCGGTCTCCTCGCGAACTTTGTTCGGATCCGCAAAGAAAATCTGACAGGCGACGGAGAAGACCTGCGGATCGCGGAAGCCTTCGAGCAAGGGAGCGAGAAAGCCGGGGGCCACGCGCATGTCGCTGTTCAGCAGCACCACGATGTCGTTCCGGGCGGCGCGAATACCCGCATTAGAACCACCGCCGAAGCCCAAATTCCGCGGAAGCGCGATGAGCGTGACTTGCGGGAACGCGGTTCGGACGAAATCGGCGCTGCCGTCAGTAGAGCCGTTGTCTACTACCACGATTTCGTTTTCAGGATTGCCGGCCAGGGCTTCGACCACCGAGGGAAGGTATTTCTCCAAGAGGTCTTTTCCGTTCCAGTTGGGGATTACGACGGAGGCGGCTCTGGTGGGGCACGCTTTAGCCTGCCCAGTCAGACCAGGTGCTCCTCCCCACAGCTTTCTTAGGACATCCGTCACCAGCAGCGCCACGAAGCCGATTGCCATCAGAAACGGCGACAGCAGCAGCAGCGGGAAAGCACGGAACAGGCGTTTTAGCAGGAGCATGTCAACTGGGGCCTAAACCGACCGTGCGGCCCAGCTTCACCCAACGGGAAGCGCGGAACAAGGCGACCTGCTCTTCGAGCCGGCGCGCCTCGTCCTGTAAACGGAGCGCCCACGCGGTGCGCTCCTCGAGTTCCTTTTCGGTGTGGTGCAGCGCCTCCACCGCAGTGCTCAGATCGGCCACCGCGTGAGAGAGCCGTTCCGTCTGGTCGCGTATCACGGCGGTCAGGCTGGTCTCGGTGTCGATGGCCCATCGCGTCCTGTCTTGAATATCCTGCTCCAGGGCGGCCACTTTGGCGGCGTAGCCTTCCGCCACTCGTCGCGCGTTCTCCTGCTCGCGCGCGAATTCCTCCTGCAGCTCGACGATGCGCGCGCGCCGCTCTCCCAACTCGCGGTCGAGCGCCTCGGCCCACCGGTTGCTGCGCTCCAGTTCCTCCTCCTGCTCGCGAAACCTGGCGGCGTAGCCCTCGGCCACCTTCCGCGCGCTCTCCTGCTCGCGCGCGAACTCCTTCTGGAGCTCGACGATGCGCGCGCGCCGCTCTTCGAGTTCCTGGTTCAGAGTGGCGGCCCACTGGTTGCTGCGTTCCAGTTCCTCCTTTTGCTGGCGGGAGAGGCGATCGAACTCGGCGAGATCCTGCTGGGCCCTGTTGAGCCATTCGTTCTTGGTGGCCAGTTCCCCCTCGAGCAGCGCAATGTGGCGCTCCCGCTCGCGAAGCACGTTGGCGGCCCGCGGCACGTAGACGTATGTGGGATTGCCGAGCTGGCGGCGATGCGCGCAGACCGCCACGAAGAAATGCGACTCGTCCGGCGCGGGGTCGCCCGCATCCACCCGCACTTCCACCGTGTGGCCGGCTTCGTCCGGTTGAAACGTGACGCCTTCGACGTGATTTTCCAGGTACATGGAAACGTGTGGAAACACAGCCTGCAACTCGCTTTGGAACTCCTCGAAATCGAACTCGTGCACGTGGAACGGGTTGGCCCCGGTGAGCCCGCGCGATTCGGTGTAATAGAGCTTGTTGGGCGTGGAAATGATGAGCTGTCCGGCGGGCGCCAGCACGCGCCGCACTTCCAGCAGGAATTCGCGCCAGTGGTCGAGGTGCTCGATGACTTCGAAGGCCACCACCAGGTCGAAGCTGCCGCTGGGGTGGGGCAGGGCGTCGCAGGATGCCTGCTCGAACCGCAGGTTGGGGAGGCAATAGTTGGCCCGCGCGAAGGCGATGGCTTCCGCAGCGCGGTCCACGCCCACCACGGAATCGGCCGCCTGCGCCAGTTCCGCCGAGCCGTAACCGGCGCCGCAGCCCGCGTCCAGCACGCGTTTGCCCCGGGCCAGGCGCGCCGCGAAGGTGTAGCGCGCCACGTGTTCATTCAGCAGATCGACGTCCACCTGGCCGGGGATGATCCGTTCGCCCGTAAACTCAGCCAATGCGTTTCTCCAGAAGCGGTTCCCGCTTCACGCGGGAGTTGACTTCCACGCGGCAGGGGAGATGGATATAACCGTAGATCTGGGTCTCGGAGGGGCCCATCTGCAACACCACGGCGTTGTCGATCCAGTCGCACATCCGGTAGCCGCGCAGCGTGCCGTCGGCGATGGCCGGCGAAAAGGAAAACGACGCCGGATACAGCTCCGGCAGGTCGAGATAGAAATCCACCGTATAGATGTCGCCGGGCTGCATGGGCGCCAGCTCGTGACCTTCCCGCGCCGTGTTGGTGCCCGAGAAATCCATGCCCAACTGGTTGCGCAGCATGAACCCGACCATGGGCAGGGGCACGTCTTCCTTGGCGCGCACGCTGATGCGCACCAGGATGCGGGAGGAGGGGTCGAGCAGGTGGAGCGGCCGGCCCTGCTCATCGAGAACCGCGATGCCCAGCACCTCGGCGCGGCCATCGCCATAACGGTGGTCGATGTTCGGAATGGATTCCACCACCTCCGGCGCCCGCACCGGCCCGGCGCTCTGGCGCTTAGCTTCGGTCCCAGCTTTGATCTGAAGGTAGGCGGAGTCCTTCTCGACCATGGCGGCCAGGTACCTGGCCACGACGTGGTCCGGGTCGCCGAGTTCGACCACGCGGCCGTGCTCCAGCCAAAGAGCCCGGTCGCCGATAGCTTTGACATCGGCCACCGCGTGCGAAACGAACAGGATGGTGATGCCGCGCGAGCGCAGTTCGTGGACCTTGCGCATGCAGCGCTGGCGGAAATAGATGTCGCCAACGGCCAGCGCCTCGTCCACCAGCAGGATTTCGGGGTCCACATTGATGGCCACGGCGAAGGCCAGCCGCACCACCATGCCGCTCGAATAGGTCTTTACCGGCTGGTCGATGAAGTCGCCGATCTCGGCGAAGGTTTCGATGTTCTGGTAGCGCTCGTCGATCTGCCGCGTGGTCAGGCCGAGGATGGAGCCGTTGAGGTAGACGTTGTCGCGTCCGGTGAATTCCGGATTGAATCCCGCGCCCAATTCGAGCAGCGCCGAGACGCGGCCATCCACCGCGATGGTTCCCGAGCTGGGCTGGAGGATTCCGGCCACCATCTGGAGCAGCGTGCTCTTGCCCGAACCGTTCTCCCCGACGATGCAGAAGGTTTCGCCGCGCCGCACCTCGAAGGTGACATCGTGCAGCGCCCAGAAATCCCGGTGACGCTTGAAGCGATTCAGGGACACCAATTCCTTGAGCCGGTCGCCCGGAGAGTCGTAGATCGCGTAGCTCTTGGAAACACCCTGAAACTCAACGGCGTTCACGGTTGCAGAAGGAAAGACCAGTGTAACGGAAAGCCGGCGGGGGTGGGACGTGCGGGAAGCAACAGAAAGGGCGGCCGCCGACACCTCCTGTCATCGCCATGCCTGCAAACCGCTCAGACAGCGGTGCATAAACCGCGGCGCCAAGTCGTTAGTCTTACGGCGCGTCAGGGTTTGCAGCCGGTCAGCCGAGGAAGCCGGAAGCCGCCCTTGTAGTGGACTGGTTCTATGCACTTCCTCCTTATCAGTGGCTCCCCCGTGAAGGGGATCGCGATCACCCCTTTCCGAGAAAGAGGTCTGGAGAACGGCATCAGACCGTCCCCAGTTACACTATGCGCCCGAAGAGACGAGATGTCAAGGCGGGGATTCCCGACACTGTTGCTGGCGCTGGTCTCAGATCACTCTCAGCTCTTTGTCCGTCGGCGTCAGGATTTCGCACCCGTTCTCGGTCACCACTACCGTGTCTTCGATGCGGATGCCGCCGAAACCCTCCAGGTAGACGCCGGGTTCGATGGTGATTGCCATGCCGGCTTGCAGGCGGGCCTTGTCGCGCTTGCCGAGGCGCGGGGGTTCGTGGATCTCCAGGCCGAGGCCGTGGCCGGTGGAGTGCACAAAGTCGCGGTCCAGTCCGTAGCCTCGTAACACACGGCGCGCAACACGGTCCACGGCCGCAGTGGAGGCGCCGGCGCGGACCGTCGAAATGGCCGCAAGCTGCGCTTCGAGCACCGCGCGGTAGACGCGCTTCACCTTGGCTGTGGGAGCGCCAAGGAACAACATGCGCGTCATGTCGCTCGAGTAACCGTCCTGCTGCGCGCCCATGTCCACCAATACGAGGTCGCGCGGCTGGAGGCGCGCGGCGGTCGGTTGGGCGTGCGGTAGCGCGGAGCGGACGCCCGCGGCCACGATGGTTTCGAACGCCGGTTTTTCGGCGCCCAGGCGGCGCATGCGGTATTCCAGTTCGGCCGCCAGGTCCTGCTCCGTCATGCCGGGGCGGACACGCGCCACGGCTTGCTCGAAGGCGTGGGAATTGGTCTGGACCGAGCGGCGAATGAGCGCAATCTCAGCCAGCGACTTCACCATCCGCAGTTCCTCGATCCACCCCTTCACGGGCTCGAGCGAAGCCCGCATTGGAATACACGATTTCAGCAACTCGTAGGAATCGCACGTCATGCGGCCGGGCTCGTACCCGATGCGTTTCAGCCCCAGCCTGGCGATGGCCGCGGCGACATCCGCCAGCAACGGACCCTTGGCGGTCTTCACCCGGCACGTGACCTCCTGGGCGGCCTGTATCTGGTAGCGCGGGTCGGTGAAAAGGATGGATCTGCCGCCGAGCACCAGCAGGCTGCCGTTGCTGCCGGTGAAGCCGGTGAGATATCGGAGGTTGGGGCCGAACGCGACCAACAGGCCGTCCAGTTTGCGTTCCGCGAGGCCGGAGGCAATGGCTTGCCTGCGCTGGTCGAATGGGTTGCTACGGGACAAGCAGCACCAGTTTGCCGGCGGTTTTGCGGCTTTCGAGGTCGCGATGGGCCGCGGCCGCTTCCTCGAGCAGGTAGGTGCGGTCGATGCGCAGCTTGAGCTTGCCGGAGGCCACCCAGCTCAGCACGTCGCCCGCGCGCCAGAGCAGTTCGTCGCGCGTGAGCGCGTAGTGGACCAGGGTCGGGCGCGTGAGAAAGAGCGACCCTTTACCGTTGAGAATGGTGGGGTCGAAAGGCGGAACCGGTCCGCTGGATTGTCCGAAGAGCGCCATCAGGCCGCGCGGGCGTAGACAATTCAGACTTTTCTCGAAAGTGGTTTTGCCCACCGAGTCGTACACCACGTCGACCCCGCGGCCGCCGGTGAAACGCTTCACTTCGGCTTCGAAATCCCGCTCGGTGTAGAGGATGGCTTCGTCCGCGCCGGCCTCGCGCGCGATGCGGGCTTTCTCCTCGGTGGAGACGGTGCCGAACACGCGGGCGCCCAGCATCTTGGCCATTTGGACCGTCAGGCCGCCGGCGCCGCCCGCCGCGGCGTGAACCAGGCAGGTATCACCGCTCTTGAGCGCATAGGTGGAGTGCGTGAGGTAGTGAGCGGTCATGCCCTGGAGCAGGGCGGCCGCGGCGGTCTGGAAGTCGAGACCATCGGGGATCTTGACCAGCAGCGCGGCTGGAACCAGCGCATATTCGGCATAGGAGCCGCGCGCCATGGCGTAGGCTACGCGGTCGCCGGCGGCGACTTCGCCGACATCCTCGCCGACCGCCTCTACCGTGCCCGCGCCTTCGCTCCCGAGGGTGATGGGGATATCCGCTTTATAGAGGCCGGTGCGGAAATAGACGTCGATGAAGTTCACGCCACTGGCGGCGATGCGCACCAGCGCCTCCTTGGGACCCGGTGTGGGCTTGGGGACTTCCACCAATTCCATCTTTTCGGGACCACCGGGCACTTTCACTTGAATGGATTTCATTAAACAACCTCCTTAGTCAATGACGGAGAGCCCTCCGGGCATGAACAGTCATAGCATACAGCAACAGATAGAGCAGAGTGAACGGAAACAAGAACAGGCGTGCCAGGGTGCGAACGGCTCCGGCGCCCGCCAGGCCGCAGCGGAGCAGCACAAACTGGCGGATGACGCCCAGGTGCCGGCGGTCGAGCCAGAAGTAATCGCCGTTCTCGTTGATGACAAAAACCTTGGCGGGGATACGAAGGGCCAGCACCCACTTCCACTTGGTCATCACCGGCTCTTCGGAGCAGATGATCCCCAGCAAAGAATAGTGATTCCGGGCGAGCTCACGGTAGAGTTTGCGGCGGCCGCGGCGCCTGCGATAATCGGTGACGCGGTAGACGCGCGTGGTCTCCGGGTGAAAACCCCGCGGGAGGCTGGAATAGCAAGTGACCAGGTCGATTGGGACATCGCTGCCCCAGGTTTGGCGGAGACTGGGGATGAGACCTTCCAGAAGCGCGCGCGATCCGCTTTCGACCAGAAGAATGGCGTTGACGGGAAGTTGCCGCCCGGTGAAGAAGTGGCGCACTAATCTGAATATAGCGTGAGGGACGGGCAGGAATTTGGCCGCGCGCCGGGTGTTCGTGGCCCGTGGCGTGTAATCCTTGGGGACATATGACAGATTCATGTTTGCTGTGACATAATGATGTCATGGCAGTGCGAACAACCATCGATATCCCGGAGCCGTTGCATGACAGGCTCCGTTACAGGGCGGAGCGGTCTGGCGCCTCGATCCGTTCACTGATTGTCCGGGCCATCGAGCAGGTCTACGACGAGCCCAGGAAAGGCCAATACGTGACGGGCCCTCTGGTTACGGGTCCGGGCAAGCTTGGCCCCGCCTTCCCCGAAGACGAGAACCCCCATGATCTCGTTTTTTCCTGACCTGAACGTCTGGCTGGCTCTGTCCGTGCGCGCCCATCGGCACAATGTCGAGGCCTGGAACTGGCTCAACTCACTGCCCCCGGAGGCGAGACTGGTCTTCTCGCGCTATACGCACGTCGGTTTGCTGCGCCTGCTTACGAACCAGTTCGCCATGGGCGAACAAACGCTCACTCTGCGAAGAGCGTGGGGCGTCTACGACCGATGGCTGAACGACCCGCGCGTCGAGTTCTATCCGGAACCACGAGGCCTCGAGGCTGGATTCCGGGAAGCGACGGCGCCTTTCGCGGGCAAGCCGGCGTCCAAATGGGTCGGCGACTGCTACCTGCTCGCGTACGCGAAACATAGCCATGCCGCCCTCGCCACATTCGACAGGGCACTATACGATCTAGCCGGCAAAGAAGGTTATTCCGCCGTCATTCCCGGTTGAATGTGTTTGGCCAGCGCTTCCAGACGGGTTGTTAAGATGGAGCCATGCCGGAGCTCGAGAAACTTCTCACCGAACAGCAGAATCCGGCTTCGGCGGCGATCGACACGCTGCCCACCGAAGAAGTGTTGCGCATCGTCAACGCCGAGGACCACAAGGTGGCGGACGCGGTGGGGCGCGAGATTCCAGCCATCGCGCGCGCGGTGGATGCCATTGTCCAGGCGTTCCAGCGTGGCGGGCGGCTGTTCTACATTGGCGCGGGGACCAGCGGGCGGTTGGGCGTGCTCGACGCTTCGGAATGCCCGCCCACGTTTAGCGTTCCGCCGGAGATGGTGCAGGGAATCATCGCCGGCGGCCCGGCCGCCTTGAGCCGCGCGACCGAAACCACCGAGGATGACCCGGCCATCGGCGCGCGCGACCTGATGGAGCGCGGATTCACGGCGCGCGATGTGCTGGTGGGAATCGCAGCCAGCGGGCGGACGCCGTACGTGCTGGGAGCGGTTGCGGAAGCCCGGCGCCTGGGCGCCGTCACCGTGGGAATCAGTTGCACGCCCGATTCGGAGCTGGCGCGCGCGGCGGCGATTGCCATCACGCCGCTGGTGGGACCGGAGGTGATCGCCGGCTCAACCCGCATGAAGGCGGGGACGGCGCAAAAACTGGCACTCAATATGCTCACTACGGGGGCGTTCATACGGTTGGGATACGTTTACGGCAACCTGATGGTGAACGTCCAGCCGAAAAACGCGAAGCTGGCGGACCGCGCCCGCCGCATTGTCGCGCAGGCCGCCGGCGTTACCTGCGAGCGTGCGGGCGAACTGCTGGACGCAGCCGGGAATAGCGTGCGCGCGGCCATTGTGATGGGCAAGACGGGCGCCACGCGCGAAGATGCTGAGCGGAGGCTGGCCGCAGCCGGCGGAAGCGTTTCGAGGGTCTTAAATGGATAAGTTCGCGATTACCGGTGGAACCACTCTCCAAGGGGAGATCCCCGCCAGCGGGTCGAAGAATTCGGCTCTGCCCGCGCTGGCCGCAGCGCTGCTGACTGAAGAACCGGTCATCCTGAAGCGTATTCCGCACGTGCGGGATATCCGGACTATCAAGCGGTTGCTGGTGGATATCGGATCGACGGTGGAGGCGCAAGGTGAGACGGTGCGGCTCCAAACGCCCAAGATCGTTTGTCCCGAGGCGCCGTACGAATTGGTGAAGACTATGCGCGCCTCGAGCCTGGTGCTGGGGCCGCTGGTAGCCCGCTGCGGGCGCGCTCGTGTTTCGCTGCCGGGCGGCTGCGCCATCGGTGCGCGGCCCATCAACCTGCACATCTTCGGACTGGAACAGCTTGGCGCGCGCATCAGCCAGTCGCACGGCTACATTCAAGCCGAGGCCCCGGAAGGCCTTCAGGGCGCGCTGGTCCACTTTGACCGGATCACCGTCACTGGCACTGAGGACCTCATGATGGCGGCCGTGCTGGCCAAGGGCGAGACCACGCTGCGCAACGCGGCGCGCGAGCCGGAGGTGGCCGACCTGGCTGAGTTGCTCGGCAAGATGGGGGCGAAGATCGAAGGCGCGGGCACTTCCACCATCCGGATTCAGGGCGTGGAGCAACTGCACGGCGCCGAGCACACCATCATTCCGGACCGCATCGAGACGGGAACGTTCCTGCTCGCCGGGGCCATCACCGGCGGCGACGTTGCCGTGACGGGCTGCAACCCGGAGCACCTGGGCGCGCTGGTGTCCAAGCTGCAACAGGCCGGGGCGGAGGTGACACAGCCGGATGCCACCACGCTGCGGGTCCGGGGCGGCAGCCGGCTGCGCTCGGTGGACATGACCACGGAAGAGTATCCCGGCTTCGCAACCGATCTTCAGGCGCAGTACATGGCGCTGATGACGCAGGCCGAGGGGATCGCAATCATCGTCGAGACGATTTTCGAGAACCGCTTCATGCACGCCCAGGAGTTGGCGCGCATGGGGGCTAACATCCGCCTGGACGGCAAGCAGGCCATCGTGGCCGGGCCGCGCGAGCTGACCGGCGCCGGGGTGATCGCATCGGACCTGCGGGCGAGCGCCTCGCTGGTGCTGGCGGCGCTGGTAGCCAGGGGCGAGACCGTAATCGACCGCGTTTATCACATCGACCGCGGCTATGAGAGAATCGAAACGAAACTCGCGGCGGTAGGCGCCAGGATTCGGCGGGTGGAATAAGGACAGCGATCAAAGCATGAAACATAACCCCGGTTTCCTGAGACTGGTGAATGACGCCAAGTCGCGCATCCGGCAAATCGATGTCGAAGGCTATAAGAAGATGGTTGCCGCCAGGGAGCCGCACGTGCTGATGGACACGCGCGAGGACAGCGAGTGGGCCGACGGCCATGTGGCGGGCGCGGTGCACCTGGGCAAGGGGATCATCGAGCGCGATATCGAAGCCATTTATCCCGACAAAGCCACCAGGCTGGTGCTGTATTGCGGCGGCGGCTTCCGCTCGGCGCTGGCGGCCGACAATCTTCAGAGGATGGGCTACAGCAACGTCATTTCGCTGGACGGCGGCTGGCGGGCGCTGAAGGGATCAGGGCTGCCAACAGACAAAATAAGGCGGAAAGGCCAGGAAAGGAGAAAGACGTGACAGGGCGCTTTCTCACGGCACTTGTTCCTTTTCGATGATGCCGGCGTCGTAAGTGGGCTTCACGCGCCAGCCCGGCGGAACCACCAGAAAATCGCTTTCGTCCCAGTCGCCAGCCACGAGGCGCTCGAAGAGGCGTAAATCGCCGCGAATGGTTTCGAACTGCCATCCGCGGCGAGTGGCTTCCTCGCGCGCCCGTTGTTCAAAACTGCCGTCCGGCTCCAGCCCGGTGGCGATGTATGCCAGTTGCCGGTAGTTCCGCTGATATCCATTGAACTGCTCGAACAGGTAGCGGCCGTTGTCTTCGCCGTAGCGCGCGATGAGATCCTCAAGCGTGTAGCCCGCGCCGGTTTTGTCCCGTACCACGCCAAGCGTCGCCTGGTCCAGGTTCTCGCCGCGCTCCAACCAGCCAGTCGAGCGAAAATAGACACCCGGGTGGTTCTCGAAGTAACTCTGGTACCGGTTCCGCCCGCCCATCAGGAGCGCGATGCAATCGTGAGCGCGCGGAATCACCAGGGGCAGAGCGTGGCTCACCAGTCCGGCAACGCCGTTGCCGCACAGGGCGTAGCCCAGGAGAACTGCTTCGTACTGAGTCGGATCCACGCGATCGGCGGCTTCCTGAAGCCGGGCGCGCATGGAGGAACCGCCCAGATCGTGGAGACCCTTGGGCAGAAACTCGATGTCCACCTGGTGCGGCGAGCGGGCCACCGCGGCGCACATCTCGCGGTACAGCACCTCGCAGGAAATCAGCTTCAGCCGCACAAATCCGCCGGGTCAGGCAGGCGCGCCAGCGGTCACCAGCTTACGGGCCAGGGCCACGGCCACCGCGGCATTCTCGCCGTAGCCGTCGGCCCCGATCTCATCGGCGAAACGCTGCGTCACGGGAGCGCCTCCCACCATGATCTTGGCCTGCCCGCGCAAGCCGGCGGCGGTGAGCGCTTCAATCGTGGTTTTCATGGAGGACATGGTCACGGTGAGCAGCGCCGACAGGCACACCAGGTTGGCGCGGTGGGCCCGAACCGCGTCCACGAACTTCTCCGGCGCCACGTCGGCGCCCAGGTCGGTGATCTCGAACCCGCCGCCCTCCAGCATGGAGGCGACGATATTCTTGCCGATATCGTGAAGGTCGCCCTTCACCGTGCCGATGACCACGCGGCCGGCGGGCTGTGCGCCGCTCGAGGCCAGATGCGGCCGGATCAGTGCCAGCGCGGCCTTCATGGCGCGGGCCGCGAGCAGAAGCTCGGGCACGAAGTAGTCCTCGCATTCGAAGCGGCGGCCCACTTCATCCATGGCGGGTACCATGTGGCCTTGCACCAGCTCGAGCGCGGCGGTGCCTCCTTCCAATGCCTTGCGCGCCGCCTCAGCCGCTGCGGGAGCGTTGCCGTTCAGAATCGCCTCGTACAGGTCGGACACTTCGCATCACTCCTTCCAGCGCGCGGATAGGGCTTGTGTGGCCTGGCTCCTACGCTTCGACCTTGCCGGCCACAATGATGGCTACTGGCAGATTGCCGATCTTCACGTTGAGCACCCAATCGTGGTCGCCTTCCTTGGTGACCGCCGGGAACGTCGAGCCGGAAGGAGGCTCAATCGAGATCACTGCCGGATGCGGCGTACCCGACGCTTTGGTGCTCATCTGAATCAAAGCGTCAAAAGCCGGCATAGCGCTGGGGTCGGCATCGTTGCCGATGGGCGTGAGCAACAGAAAGTCGCGCTGTGGAGCGACGCCGACGTGGGAACCGTCCACGGGCTGGAGGCTGTAGCGAAGCGTATAAACGCCAGGCTTGATGGTCTGGCCTCGGCGGTCCGCGCCGGTCGCTGGGAAACGCAGGATGCCGACCAGAGTGCCCTGCGCAATCGGGAAAACGATCGCCTCATCGGCGGATTTGGCGCCCGTCGCTATGGAGTTGCGGAACCAGATTTCGCACCAAGGTCCGCCGGGGCCGGTAATACGGTATCCCTCGGTCTGGATCAGAGCGGCATACGCTGCCGGCAGGCCGGGCGCTGCCATGGTAATAGGCTCCAGCTTATAATCTTGGGCGAGGACCATCGACGCCCCCAAAAGGGCGCCACACAGAAGTGGAAAACAGCGCTTGATCATGGCCAATCAAGAGGGCGGAACTTTGGAGCGGGAGACGGGATTCGAACCCGCGACATCGACCTTGGCAAGGTCGCACTCTACCAACTGAGTTACTCCCGCCCGCCAGAAACCTCCATTGTCCTTCACAAACATTGGAACTGTCAAACGTTACGGGAAAGTTGTTGAAATAAAGCGGTTTATAAATTTGTTGGAAAGCTTTAACGCTGTGGTAGACTACTTCTCAATTGGCCAAGACATACGGACTGGCGGCTCCGGTGTGGCGGGGGCCGGCCTGGCTGGCAATTCTTCTGAATTGAACACCGGCTTAATCCCACGCTGTTGTGGGAAACATTGTGGAAATTGTGTGTTTATGGTGTGCAAAAGTTGATAAATTCCTGGGATCGAATCCGCAATTATTTACAGAGGAAAGTGAGCGCCGAGAGCTACGACAACTGGCTGAAGGGCGCTGCCTACATTCGCACGGAAGAAGCTACTCTCTTTGTTTCAGTGCCTGACCGCGAGACTTGCACTTGGCTGGAGAAGGAGTACGCCGCCCTGGTGCGGGGTGGGATTCAGGAGCTTGGGCTGCCCATTGAACACGTCTCCTATGAAGTACAGCCCATACGGGGCGCTAGAAATCAGGCGATCGCCGCGGTTGAAGGCAGCGAGTTGGACTCCGCTCCGAATCTCAATCCAAAGTTCACGTTCGATACCTTCGTAGTGGGGGCCTGCAACCAGTTCGCTCATGCCGCAGCGCGGTCGGTGGCTACCAACCCCTCGCACAGCTACAACCCGCTGTTCATCTATGGTGGCGTGGGGATGGGGAAGACCCACCTCATGCACGCCATTGGCCGCGAACTGATGGACAAGTTCGGCTCGATGCGGGTTATCTACACTTCCAGCGAGCGCTTCATGAATGAAATGATCGCGTGCATTCGGACGGAGCGTATGCCGCAATTTCACCAGCGCTACCGCGAGGCGGATGTCCTGCTGGTTGACGACATCCAACTTCTGGGAAATAAGGAGCGTACGCAGGAAGAGTTCTTCCACACCTTCAATGAGTTGCACGATCACCAAAAGCAGATTGTGATCTCCAGCGATGCCACACCAAAGGACATCCCGGGCCTGCTTGACCGGCTGCGGTCCCGGTTTGAGTGGGGGTTACTGGCCGATATCCAACCACCCGATCTCGAAACCAAAATGGCGATTCTCGATAAGAAGGCCGAGGCGGAAGGGGTGAAGTTGCCGGATGATGTGCGCTCATTCATGGCCTCAAAAACAAAATCCAATGTACGTGAGTTGGAAGGCACGCTCATCAAGCTCATTGCGTACTCCTCATTGACCGGGACACCCATCCATTTGCAGATGGCACAACAGGTGCTGAAGCATCTGGTGCATGTGCAGGATCGCAAAGTGACGATTGATTCCATTCAGAAGGCAGTAGCGGAAAGATTCCAAATCAAGCAGTCGCAGCTCAAGGAGAAGAGCAACACCAAAAAGGTGGTCTACCCACGGCAAGTAGCCATGTACCTGGTTAAGGAACTGACAGACGCTTCGCTGCCGGAGATCGGCCGGGCTTTCGGGGGGAAGCACCACACCACCGTGATTCATTCCGTAAACAAGATTGAGCAGGCACGTCATATCGACCCGGAATTAAACAGGCTCCTCCACAGTCTAATGGACTCATTACAATGAACTTTATGGTTTTTTCCACACCTGCCTCCCAAGCGGCTGTAGGAAAAATGTGCAAAACTACCAAACGGCCTGTTTTTCCGGGTTTTTCAAGATGGCGTTCCTCAAGTTCCAGTAGAGAAAAGTAGCTGATTTTAGTATAATTTAGGTAGTCTTCGACAGCTTGCACAGGCCCGATGAATACGGTTCTTTAAAGTACTGATTCATATAATCTGAGGAGAATAGGAGCTCTGGTCCCATGGAATTCACCGTTGGCAAATCCGATCTGGTCCGAGAACTGAGTTTGTCGCAGGGCGTTGTGGAGAAAAAAACCACGATTCCGATTCTCTCGAATGTGCTGCTGGAGGCTGAGGGTGACCGTGTAGTCTTGACGGCGACGGATCTTGAGCTGGGGATTCGCTGCTCTTGTCCGGCGCGCGTGAAGAAGGAAGGCGCGAGTACGGTGCCCGCCCGAAAGTTGCTGGAGTATGCGCGACTGCTGCCGGAAGGCGATGTAAACATGAAGTTCCTGGAGAACCACTGGGCCAGCATTACCTGTGGGCGCTCCAAGACAAGAATTGCGGGCATGTCGCGTGAGAGCTTTCCCGAGTTGCCGCAGATGCCCGAGCAGATTGCGGAGATTCCCATAAAGCTGCTGGCATCCATGATTGCGCGCACGTCATTCGCGATCTCGATGGAGGAGTCGCGGTTCACTTTGAACGGAGCTCTGTTATTCTTGCGCCCTGAAGGTCTCACCATGGTTGCGACCGATGGGCACCGGCTGGCATACGTGCAAGCAGCATCTACCGATAGTGGTCAAACCAATAAGCAGTTCCGGGCACTGGTTCCAAAGAAGGCGCTGGTCGAGCTGATTAAGCTTGCCGACGAGGCGGGACCCGATGCCAAGGCTATCTTCGCCGGAGACGACAATCATTTGTTCTTTCAGATGGGCCACCGGCTTCTGATGACGCGCAAGCTTACCGGCAACTTCCCGGATTACGAACGTGTCCTGCCCAAAGACCACCAGTTTGTAGCGAAGTTGCAAAAGGATGAAATTCGCTCGGCAATTGAGCGTGTGGCGCAGTTTGCGGATGAACGGTCTCGCTCTATTCGGGTGCAGTTTACCAAAGAAGAAGTGCGCATCTTCTCTTCCTCGACGGAAACTGGCGAGAGCGAGGAAAGCGTGCCTGTTGAGTATCAGGGTCCCGACCTTGAGATCGGCTTTAATGCGCAGTACCTCCTCGATTTTCTTCGCGTGATTCCTCAGGACCATATGGCATTCGAGTTGAAGGACCAGAAGAGCGCCGGCGAAATGCGGCCGGCGGGTGAAAGCATAACGGATCAGTATCGCTATGTCGTCATGCCCATGAGAATTTAGGGCAAGTAAGCATGCCCCACTAGAGAATATGGCCAACGAAGTGAATACCGGTACAGCCGAAGTTTACGATTCCACTAGTATCAAGGTGCTCGAGGGCCTGGAAGCAGTACGCCTCCGCCCCGCTATGTACATCGGATCGACGGGTGAGATGGGCCTGCACCATCTGGTGTATGAAGTGGTGGACAATTCGGTAGACGAGGCGCTGGCGGGCTATTGTACTGAAATTACGGTCACAATTCACGATGATAATTCCGTTACGGTGATTGACAACGGCCGCGGCATCCCAGTGGATCTTCACGAGGAAGAAGGAGTCTCAGCCGCGCAGGTGGTGATGACCAAGCTGCATGCGGGCGGCAAGTTCGATTCCAAGAGCTACAAGGTCTCAGGTGGTTTACACGGTGTCGGAGTGAGCGTTGTAAATGCGCTCTCCGAGCGGCTGGAGCTGGAAATCTGGCGCGAAGGCTACACCTGGCAGCAGGAGTACGCTTGTGGCGCGCCAAAAGCGCCACTGGCAAAGGCCGGCAAAGCGGGGAGGAAAACGGGAACGCGCGTGACCTTCAAGCCCGACGCCACCATCATGGAGATGACGGAATTCAATTACGACACGCTGGCGCAACGGCTGCGCGAGCTGGCGTTCTTGAACAAGGGTCTCAGAATTACGCTGACCGACGAACGCGTCGATCCCGAGAAGAAGGCGGAGTTTCTCTACACGGGCGGCATCTCCGAGTTCATCAAGCACCTGAATCGCGGCAAGACGGTGCTGCACGATAGACCGATTCACTTTGAGGCGGACCGGGAGATGCCCAACAACGGGACGCTCACCATGGAAGTGGCTCTCCAGTACAACGATGGGTACTCGGAAAACGTTTTCAGCTTCGCCAACAATATCAATACCGTGGATGGCGGAACGCACCTGAGTGGATTCCGCTCCGCACTTACCCGCACTATCAACGCTTTCGGCCAGCAGGCGGGGCTGTTCAAAGATGTAAAGGAAAACCTCACCGGCGACGACGTTCGCGAAGGGCTAACCGCGGTGGTGAGCGTGAAGGTTCCTCAGCCGCAGTTTGAAGGCCAGACTAAGGGCAAGCTGAATAGCGACATTGCCGGCTTCATGACGCAATTCGTCAACGACAAGCTGGGTGAGTACTTCGACAAGAACTCCGCCGTGGGCCGCAAGATTGTGGGCAAGGCCATCGAAGCGGCGCGGGCCCGCGAGGCGGCGCGCCATGCCCGCGATCTGACGCGGCGGAAGGGCGCGCTCGATTCCGGCGGGCTGCCCGGCAAGCTGGCGGATTGCCAGGAGAAGGATCCGGACCTGTGCGAGCTGTTCCTGGTGGAGGGCGAATCGGCCGGCGGCACGGCCAAGCAGGGGCGCGAACGAAAGTTTCAGGCCATCCTGCCGCTCAAGGGCAAGATCCTGAACGTGGAGAAGGCGCGCTACGACAAGATGCTCGCCCACGAGGAAATCCGCTGCATGATCACGGCGCTGGGCACGGGCATCGGCAAGGACGATTTCGACCTGGCCAAGCTGCGCTACGGCAAGATCATCATTATGACCGACGCGGACGTGGACGGGTCGCACATCCGCACCCTGCTGCTGACGTTTTTCTTCCGGCACATGAACGAGCTGATCACGCACGGCAAGGTGTTCATCGCGCAGCCGCCGCTTTACCGCATCAAGAAGGGCAAGAGCGAGAAGTACATCAAGGACGAAAAGGAATTCACGCGGGAGATCATGCGCCGCGCCACGGAGAACCTGAAGCTGGAAATCCAGCCGAACGGCAACGGGACGGGCGCCAAGGCAGTGCTGGAAGGAGTGGAACTGCGGACGTTCCTGCTGAACCTGGACGAGTACGAGCAGATGTTCCACAAGGTGGAGCGCCGGCTGAGGGATGCGCGCGCGGTCGAGGCGCTGGCCGCGATCGAGCTGAAGGTGGACTACAAGGCCGAGTTCCAGGAGGAGGCCAACATGAGGCCGGTGCTGGAAGCACTCAAGCAACGGGGCCTCGACGCCGAGATGCGGCGGGACGAAGAGCACTCGTCGTACGCTGTGGTCTTTCACGATTCCACCAACGCGGAGCGTTCCATCGGACTGGCGCTGGTGGCGCAGCCGGAATTCCGGCGCTTCCGCGCGCTGGCCCGCGCCATTGCGCGCTTCAACGCGCCGCCCTTCGTGGTGGTGAAGAACGAACACCGCGAGACGCAGCCGGACTGGGTGGAGCTGCTGAACTACGTCAAGAACGAAGGCAAGAAGGACGCCTCCGTGCAGCGCTACAAGGGCCTGGGCGAAATGAACGCCGAGCAGCTTGCCGAGACCACCATGAACCCCCTGAAGCGCACGCTGCTGTGCGTGCGGCTGGAGGACGCCGTCAAGAGCGAAGAGATTTTCTCGACGCTCATGGGCGAGGATGTGGAGAGCCGGCGGAAATTCATCGAAGACAACGCGCTGGACGTGAAGAATTTGGACGTGTAAATCACTTCCTCTTCGTCTGGTTTTGCAGCATGTCCACCTGCCGCTGTAGGCTTTCTTCGGATCGCTGCCGAAGCTGTTTTTCCTGGTCGAGTGCGGCCACTGCTCGGGAGACCTGCTCTTTGGCCTCCCGAACTTGGGTTGCGGACACGTGGGCTTGATAGGTGTAGAAGAGTTGGCAAGCAATCACGGCTAGTGCCGTTATGACCCCAAAACTTGGACACAAAAATGGCCTTTTCTTAGATGGTGGGCGGCATTGAAAATGAAGGAGAGTCGATGCCACGAACGCGTAAGAGTCACCCGCCCAGCCTGAAGGCCAGGGCCTCGCCGTCGAGGCCATCAAGGGGCACAGGACAACCGCCCAGATTGCACAGATGTTCGGCGTCCACCCGACCCAGGTCGGAGGCTGGAAGAAACAGGCGTTGGCCGGTTTGCCCGACGTCTTCGGTAACGGCCGCGAGCAGATGCGCCAGCAGGCCGACGCCGAAAAGGACGATCTCTACAAGCAGATCGGCCAAATGAAAGTGGAGCTGGACTTTTTAAAAAAAAGGAACTGGCCTTAGCGATTGAAGATCGCCGCCTATGGATCGATCCGGAACATCCGCGCCTGAGCGTCCAACAGCAGTGCGAACTGCTCGGTCTGGCGCGCTCCAGCTACTACTACCAGCCGCGGCCGGAGAGCGCCGAGAACCTGCGGCTGCTCCGGCGGTTGGACGAACTGTACCTGGAATGCCCGTTCTTCGGCAGCCGACGCATGGCCATCACGCTGGAGGTCAACCGCAAACGCATCCAGCGACTGATGCGCATCGCC